>NZ_JQFJ01000002.1:1787500-2387500 GCF_000763945.1 Sphingopyxis sp. MWB1 | reverse complement strand
AGGCGCGGATCGCCTTCGGTCGTCGACCCGTCGAGCAGGATGCCGCGCGACTGCAGTTCCTCGACCGGTTCGCCATGGCCGGGCAGGCGCTCGGCGAGCATTTCATAATAGGTTTCGGGCGGCGCGGGCGCAAAAGGATTGCCCAGCGCTTTCAGCTTGTCCCACGCGGCGTAAAGATCGTCGCAGGCAAAGGCGATATGCTGGATGCCCTCGCCATTATAGGCGCGCAGATATTCCTCGATCTGCCCGCCGCCGCCGGCGCCTTCCTCGTTCAAGGGGATGCGGATCTTGCCGTCGGGGGCGGTCATCGCCTTCGACGTGAGGCCCGTATATTCGCCCTTGATGTCGAAATAGCGGATTTCGCGGAAGCCCGCGATGCGCTCGTAAAAGGCGGCCCAATGCGCCATGCGTCCGCCATAGACATTGTGCGTCAGGTGATCGATGACCTTCAGCCCCGCGCCGACCGGATGGCGATCAACGCCCTCTTCGTAGACGAAGTCGATGTCATAGATCGACAGCTCGTCGCCATAGCGATCGATCAGATAGATGATCGACCCGCCGATGCCGCGGATCGCTGGAAGGCGGAGTTCCATCGGCCCCGTCTTGACCTCGACCGGCTCGGCGCCGCGTTCGATGGCCTCGGCATAGGCCTTGGCGGCATCGCGGCAGCGCCAGCCCATGCCGCACGCCGACGGGCCGTGCTCGGCGGCAAAATAGGCGGCGGGCGATTTCGGCTCGTAATTGGCGATCAGGTTGATGTCGCCCTGGCGCCACAGCTCGACATCCTTCGACCGGTGGCGCGCGATGCGGGTAAAGCCCATGCGCTCGAAGACCGGCTCGAGCATGCCCTTTTCGGGCGCGGAGAATTCGACGAATTCGAATCCGTCGAGGCCCAGGGGATTGTCGAACAGGTCAGCCATGCATCATTTCCTCATATGGTTTCATTTGTAACTATTATGATGGAAGGGCGCGCGTGAGTCAATCGGGGCGGGAGGAGGAAAAGGAATCGCGCAGAGCCGCAGAGAGAGCAGAGAGAATAGCCGCGTCGCCCCTCCCTCGTCACCCCGGACTATATCCGGGGTCCATTCGACGCTGGCGTCCGAACCAGTGGCAAGAAGGCGGCAAAGCCCACATCTCCTCCCTCCTCTTTCTCCTCTCCGCGCGAACCCAATCTCTGCGCTCTCTGCGCTCTCTGCGCGAACCTTCGGGCGTCTCGCCGGGCGCGCTGGTCATGGCAAGGAGCCCCGGACCCGCCCGGGGGACGAAGCAATCTCCTGCTATCGGCCTTGCAAGGACGCCCGCTGGGAATTGCCTCGCCCGGCTTTACGGGGCTCGCAATGACGATTTAATGGAGGAAGGCGGTCAGGCCGCCGCCGTCTCGATCGCCTCGAGCGCGCCCATCCACGCCGCCTCGACGCTCTCCAGTTCGGACGCCAGCTTGCCGCGCCGCTGCGCAAGGTCGCCCATCGTCAGCTTCGCAAGCGCCGGCTCGGCGCTGGCGGGGTCGAACATCGCGCGGTCGATGGCGCTAATCTGGGCGGCGAGCTTTGCGGCGCGCGCCTCATGCTCCTTGGCTCTCTTGCGGAGCGTGGCCTGCGCCTCGCGCGCCTTGGCCGCTTCCTGCCGCGCAAGCTTCGCATCCTTGGGCTTTGAGGCGGAGGATCGGGCCTCGCCCCCTTCGTCCGATTTGCCGAGGATATAGGCGACATAATCGTCGATGCTGCCGTCGAACTCGCGCGCGGTGCCATTGTCGACGAGCACGAGCCGGTCGGCGCTAAGTTCGAGCATATGGCGATCATGGCTGACGATGATCACCGCACCCTCAAAGCCATTGAGCGCCTGCACCAACGCCTCGCGCGCATCGACGTCAAGGTGGTTGGTCGGCTCGTCTAGGATCAGGAGGTGCGGCGCCTCGCGGGTGATCAGCGCGAGCGCGAGCCGCGCGCGTTCGCCGCCCGACAGCTTGCCGACCTCGGTCGTCGCCTTGTTGCCCGAAAAACCGAAGCGGCCAAGCTGCGCGCGCACCGCGCCGGGCGTCTTGCCCGCCATCACGCGCGTCATATGGCCCAACGGCGTATCGCTGCCGTCGAGTTCTTCCACCTGATATTGGGTGAAATAACCGACGCGCATCTTGCCCGACGCCGCCATCGCGCCGTCCTGAGGCTTAAGCTGCGCCGCCAGCAGCCGCGCGAGCGTCGTCTTGCCATTGCCATTGCGGCCCAAGAGCGCGATGCGATCGTCGGGGTCGATCCGCAGGTTGAGCCGGCTCAGCACCGGCTGGCCCGGCGCATAGCCGACGCTCGCGAGGTCGAGCGTGATCAGCGGCGGGCGCAATTCATCGCCGGGGCTGGGAAATTCAAATGCCAGGCTGGGGTCTTCGGCCACGGCGGCGATGGGCTGCATCCGCGCAAGCTGCTTGGCGCGCGACTGCGCCTGCTTCGCGGTCGAGGCGCGCGCGCTGTTGCGGGCGATATAATCCTGAAGCTTCGCGCGCTGCGCATCCTGTGCCGCCTTCGCCGCCGCAAGCTGTGCCGCGCGTTCGGCGCGCTGGCGCTCGAACGCGTCATAGCCGCCGGGGTAAAGCGTGACCTTCCCGCCTTCGAGATGCAGGATATGATCGACGACATTGTTCAAGAGGTCGCGCTCGTGGCTGATGACGACAAGCTGGCCGGGATAGGCGCGCAAAAAGCTTTCGAGCCACATCGTCGCTTCAAGGTCGAGGTGGTTCGACGGTTCGTCGAGCAGCAACAGGTCGGGGTTCGAAAAGAGCAAGGCGGCGAGCGCGACGCGCATCTTCCACCCGCCCGAAAAACTGTCGAGCGGGCGCCCCTGCATCTCCTCGTCGAAACCCAGGCCGGTCAGGATGCGCGCGGCGCGTGCGGGCGCGGTATAGGCGTCGATGGCGATCAGTCGCTCGTGAATATCGCCCAGCCGGTCGGGGTCGGTGACGCTTTCGGACGCGGCGAGCAGCTCGGCGCGTTCGGTGTCGGCGGCGAGCACCGTCTCGAAGGGCGTCGCGCTGCCGCTCGGCGCTTCCTGCGCGATATAGCCGACGCGCGTCTTGCGCGGCATTTCAATACCGCCCTCGTCGGCCTCCAATTGACCGATCATCACCTTCATCAGGGTCGATTTGCCCGCGCCATTGCGCCCGATCAGCCCGGTACGACTTTTGCCGGGCAGGCTCGCGCTCGCCCGGTCGAGGATGGTGCGCCCGCCAAGGCGAACGGTCAGGTCGTTGATCGTCAACATCGGCGCGCGCCTAGCACGGCGCGGCGGCCAGCCCAAGCCCGTCCGGCTATTGCGCCAAAAGCCAGCTGCGAAAACGCTGCATCGCGTCGCTTTCTGGTCGCGAGATCAGCCGAGTGAGCCAATAGCGGCCAAGATCGACGCTGAGCGCAAAGGGCTGGACAAGCTGTTCGGCGGCGAGTTCGCGGGCGAACATCGACGGCGGCGCGAGCGCGACCCCCAGCCCGGCGGCGGCGGCAGAGGCCATCAGCGCCGAACTGTCAAACATGGGACCGCGCAGCAGCGGCGCGGGCAGCCCCGCCGCGTCGAACCAGCGCGCCCATTCATCGCTGCGATAGGAACGCAGCAGCGGCTGCGCGGCCAGATCAGCGGGGGCGGCGAGCCGCCGCGCGATGATGGGCGCGGCAAGCGGCGCCATCGGCGCCTCCATCAGCGGCTCGGCATGGGTGCCATGCCAGGCGCCATCGCCGAAGCGGATGGCATAGTCGAGCGCTTCGCCCGCCATATCGACCCGGTTGTTGTTGGTCGACAGGCGCAGGTCGACCATCGGATGCGCGCGGGCGAAATCGCCGAGGCGCGGCAACAGCCAGCCGGTCGCAAAAGTGCCGACCACCCCGACCTTGAGCGCCTCGCGGAAACGGCCATCGGCATAACGGTCGAGCGTCGCCCCAACGCGGTCGAACATTTCGGCGAGCACCGGAACAAGCGCATGGCCTTCATCGGTGAGCGCAAGCCCGCGCGGCAGGCGGTGGAAAAGGCGGGTGCCCAGCCTTTGTTCAAGCTGCGCCACCTGATGGCTGACCGCCCCCTGGCTGACATGCAGCTCCAGCCCCGCGCGGGTGAAGTTCAAATGACGCGCCGCCGCCTCAAAAGCGCGCAAGGCATTCAGGGGAAGTTGAGCGCGATCCATATAGTCTGTCCATTAATTAAATTCATGGCTTTGTCGAGAAATCATGCTTTGTCGCGCGCCTTGCCTCCGGGCATTTTGCGGCAGCAACAACAGATAAGGAAGGAGGCGCAGATGTTCGGTGCGACAATGATGATGGCAGGACTGGCCGCGATGACAGCAGCGATGGGGCATGGCCATGACCAGGCCGACGACCCGCTGACCCGCCCCGTCCCTTCTTCCTATACAGAGCAATGGCTGGCCCCGGTTCCGCCTGAAAAATTATTCGGCAACAGCTATCTGGTCGGTTTCGGCGGGCTGAGCGTCGCGCTGATCGACACGGGCGATGGGCTGATACTCGTCGATGGCGCGATGCCGCAGTCTGCACCCGATGTGCTGGCGAATGTCCGCAAGTTGGGATTTGACCCCAAAGACATTAAATTTATTCTGAGCACCGAGCCGCATTTCGATCATGGAGGCGGTATCCCGGCGCTCGCGCGCGATACGGGCGCGACCGTTTTGACCGGCGCGCGCGGGGTGAAGGCGCTGAAAAGCGGGCGGCTCGACGCCGACGATCCGCAGCTTTCCTATGACCACAGCTTTCCCGGCGTCGCCGCACCGGTCCGCGCGATGCGCGATGGCGAAGTGCTGGCGCTGGGCGATGCGCGGATCACCGCCCATGCAACCCCCGGCCATACCATGGCGAGCATGAGCTGGAGCTGGCCCGCCTGCGAGGCCGACAACTGCCGCACCATCGTTTTCGCTGCCAGCCTCAACGCCGTGTCAGGCGATGATTATCGCTATAGCGCCCCGGAAAGTGCGCCCATCGTTGCAGGCTTTGCCCACAGCTTTGCCGTGATGAAAACAATTCCGTGCGACCTTTTGATTACCTCCCACCCCGCAGGCGCCGACAAACGCTATATCGACGCCCCCGGCGCCTGCCGCACCTATGCCGAACAGTCCCAGCAGCGGCTGGAGGCGCGGCTCTTGAAGGAACGGGGCGAAGCGGGCGCAGGGGCGCAATAAGCCCCCTCCTTCTTCTACACCGTCATGGCGAGGAGTCCCGGACCTGTCCGGGAGACGAAGCCATCTCCTGCTGTCGGCAGTGCAGGCCGATGGCTGGGGATTGCGTCGCCCAGCTGCGCCGGGCTCGCAATGACGACGGAGGAAGGCTTATGCGGCCTTAACGCTCGACGACCAGGCAGGCCTGGCCGCCGCGGCGCATCTCGGCACAAAAGCTGTTGGCATCGCCCTTACTCGCAAAGCCCCCCGCCTGCAGCCGGGTGACCTTGCCGCTCTTGACCAGATAGGGCTGGCGGCTCGCAACCGCGGGATATTTGCCTTCCAGCGATTTCCACAAATTGCGGGCATTGGCCTCGACGCCAAAGGCGCCAAGCTGCGCGCGCCACGGGCTGTCCCCCGCAGCAGCGGGGGTCGGCACGGGTGCGGGCGCGGGTGCAGGCGCGGGCGCGGGCCGCGCCGCGACAACTGGCTGCGCGGGCGCGGCAGGCGTTGAAGCCGGTGGCAGCGGGCCGCTGGTCGGCGGCGGGGCATAGCTGGTGCCGGGCTGGGTGGTGACGGCGGCGGCCGCACGCGCCGCTTCACTCGCCGCCTCTGCCGCGCGCGCGGCGGCGGGGCTGGACGGCGTGGCGGAAGCGATGACCGGCGGCGGCGCATAGCTGGTGCCCGGTGCCGAGGGCGGCACCGCCGCGCTCTTGATCGGTGAGGCGGGCTGCGCGGGCGGCGGCGGTGCGGCGGCATTGACTGCGGCCAGCCGCGCGTGCGCCTCATCCTTTTCCATCTGCGGCAGCATGGCGAGGCCGCGCTGCCGCTGTTCGAGCGGGATCAGCTGATCAAGCTGCGACAGCCGCGCCGAGGCCATTTCCAGCCCGGCATCGCTGGCGCGTTTGGTCAGCGCATAGGCGCGCGGCCAGTCCTTTGTCGCCAGATCGCCGTTAAAATGGGCGGTGCCCAGCACATATTGCGCGCGCGGTTCGCCGCGCGCCGCCGAGCGAATGATATAGTCCATCGCCTCTTCGCGCCGATTGGCGGTGAAAAGGATCAGGCCGAGATTATCCTGCGCCTGCAGATGCCCCTGGTTCGCCGCGCGGCGATACCAGCTTTCCGCCTGCGCCAGATCGGTCGCGACCCCGCGTCCCAGCTTATAGGCCTGGCCCAGATTAAACTGCGCGTCGGGATTACCCGCGAGCGCCAGCGGACGCCATTCGGCGACCGCCGCCTGATAATCCCCCTTTTGCCACGCATCGACCCCGGCCTTTACATCGGCATAGGCGGGCACAGCCAAGGTGGCGGCGAGAAAGGGCAAGGCCAGGGTCGCAGCAGCGCGGACAGGCAGCATCGTAATTCTCCAAAGGCGCGAGACCGCGCGAAACGCGGCCAAGGGTCGCGGGCATGGATAGGTTCAAATGGCTAACAGCGCGTTAGCAACATTCTTTACCCCCATAAACTGCCCAATATTGGGACAAGGGATAAAAAGCGTCCGGAAAAGCCTTTATTTACCATCTTCCTCCGCAATCGATTCACCATGGTATCGGCGACGTTAACGCAATTTTAGCGGCCCCCATGTCATTGCCCCCGCGATTATTGGCATTTCCGAGGGGGACGAAGGTGCGGGTTTTGGCTTTGGCTTCACAAAAGGGCGGGTCGGGAAAAACGACTCTGTCAGGCCATCTGGCCGTGCAAGCGCAGCTTGCGGGCGCCGGTCCCGTCGTGCTGATCGACATTGATCCGCAAGGGTCGCTTGCCGACTGGTGGAACGAGCGCGAAACCGATCTTCCCGCCTTTGCCCAGACCACGGTGGCGCGCCTTGCGTCCGACCTTGAAATATTGCGCCAGCAGGGTTTCAAGCTGGCCGTGATCGACACGCCCCCCGCCATCACCATGGCGATCCAGAGCGTGATTTCGGTCGCCGAACTGATCGTGGTGCCGACACGCCCCAGCCCGCACGACCTGCGCGCCGTCGGCGCCACCGTTGACCTGTGCGAACGCGCGGGCAAGCCGCTGGTCTTTGTCGTCAACGCCGCCACCCCCAAGGCGAAAATCACCAGCGAGGCCGCTGTCGCCCTGTCGCAGCATGGCACCGTCGCCCCCGTCACGCTGCACCACCGCACCGACTATGCCGCCTCGATGATCGACGGGCGCACGGTGATGGAGGTCGATCCCAATGGCCGCTCCGCCGACGAGGTCCGCCAGCTCTGGTCCTATATGAACGACCGGCTGGAGAAGAATTTCCGCCGCACCATCTTTGCCGCGCCGATGCCCGCGCAGGGCGGATATGGCGCGGTCCGCCCGATGGGCGGTGGCTTTGGCCGCCGCATCGCGGGCCAGTAAGGGAGCGTGGAGCAATGGGCGAACCCAAACCCCTCGCATCGCTGAGCGCCGGTCTTCTGGCACGCAAGGGCGGCGCACGTCCTGCCATGCGCCGCCAGCCGCTGGGCAGCGGCCCCGTGCCGATGGGCCAGACGGGCTATGACGACCTCGGCTGGAATGACATGGGCTATGATGTCGACCCCGCGCATTCGGACGACGCAACGCGCGTCGATCTGAAACCTTTGCTGCCGGGATCGATGATGCCGCACGACGCGGCGGCGCAGGATGATTTGTCGGCTGGCAGCAATCTCGACCCGTCCGGCGAGGAAGTGGTGCCAGAGGCTCAAGCGCCGCAGGCCTCCGCGCCCGCGTCCGCAGCAGAGCCAGCGAGCCTTGCGCCGATGGTCGACGCGCTTGCCGAACGCGCATCGCGCTCCGCCAGCGCCGATATTTTCGCCGCTGACCCGCCCGAAGTCGTCCGCCAGCAAAAATCGCTGAAGGACCGGGTTGCGGCAGTGGCGCGCAAGGTAGAATCGACCGAAGCGCCCGCGCCGAAAAAATCGGGTGCGCGCGGCGGCGGCAGTGGACGAGGCGAACGCGCCCGTGACAAGGCCGCCTTTACCCTGCGCCTCGATGCCGAACGCCATTTGCGCCTGCGCCTTGCCAGCGCAATCACCAACCGGTCGGCGCAGACCATATTGATCGAATTGCTCGACGATTATCTGGCCTCGCTGCCCGAGATCGACGCGATGGCGAGCCGCCTTCCTGCGGCTCCGCCCGCCCGCAAGACCAAAGCGAGCGCACGGAACAAGGGGGACTGAACGTGAACCGCAAGCTGTTGATGAAACTCGCCGTATCGGGCCTGGTGATCGGGGTCACCGGCACCGGGTGCAGCATGAGCAAAATGGCCAATGCGCCCAGCAATATGCTCGGCACGCCCGATAGCGCCGTCAAATCGGCGGACAAGGCACGCGAAGCGCTGGAAAAGGGCAAGGCCGCCAAGGCCGTCGCCCTGGCTGAAGCCGCGGTCGCCGCAAGCCCGCGCGACGCCGCCTATCGCGCGTTGCTGGGTCAGGCCTATCTCAACGCCGGTCGATTTGCTGCCGCCAGCGCGGCGCTCGGCGAAGCCATGGAATTGGGCGCCGACGATCATAATGTGATCATCGCGCTCAGCCTTGCCCACATCGCCAATGATCGCCAGCGCGCCGCGGTTAATCTGCTCACCGAACATCGGCGCAGCATTCCGGCTGCCGACCTTGGGCTGGCGCTGGCGCTGGCAGGCGACAATAGCGGCGCGCTTTATGTGCTGACCGAGGCGGCGCGTGCCCCGGGCGCCGATGCCCGCACGCGCCAGAATCTGGCGCTGGCGCTCGCCCTGTCGGGGCGCTGGGCCCAGGCGCGCGTCCTTGCCGCGCAGGACCTGCCGCTCGACAAGGTCGAACCGCGCATGGCCGAATGGGCCAAGCTTGCCGAGCAAGGCGATGGCAGCATCCGCGTCGCCAGCCTGATCGGCACCAAGGCGCAGGGCGATGACGCCGGAATGCCGATCCGCCTCGCGCTCGCCAATTTCCCTGAAACCCGTTTTGCTGATGCCGGCGCGGCAGAAGAAAGCCAGGCCCCCTCGGCCCCGGTGCGGTTCGCCATGGCCGACCCAGCGCCGGTCGAAGCCTATGCCCCGCCCCCGCCGCCGGCCGATATGGCGAGCGCGGGCGCGATTCGCAGCGTCGAGCTGCCGATGCCGAAACGCGGAGCGAGCGGCGTCGAGCCGGTCGCCGAACTGCCCGAACCCGCCCCCGCGGCCTCCGCCGAAGTCATTCTGGCCGATAACACCCCCTATCGCGCGGCGCCCGAAGATGCGGCAAAGCCCGCCGAGCGGCTGCGCCCCGCGCAGCGTCAGGCGCTGGAACTCGCCACCGACATCATTCCCAAGGCGCTGGCCTTCAACGCCAAAAAGCCCGACGGCTGGGCGGTGCAGCTGGGCGCCTATGACAGCCTGGCGGTCGCGAAGGAAAAATGGGATTCGCTGAAGCGCGCCAATGGCGTCCTCGCCAATTATCCGGCATCAAGCCATGCTGCGGTGGTGAAGGGACGCACCTTTCACCGGCTGACGGTCAACGGGCTGGCGAGCCGCACCGATGCCGACAATCTGTGCGTCCGGCTGAAGGCACAGGGTCAGCCCTGTTTCATCCGTTCGATGGAAGGCAGCGAGAAAATTCAGTGGGCCGCCCGCGCGCAACAGCTTCGCCTCGCGGCGCGCTGACCTCGCAAATATCATAGGCGCTACAGGCGCTATCGGGAGGCGGCCTGCGGGCCGCCTCTCTTGTTTTGGCGGATCGACCGGCCATTCGCGCGAGGCAAGCGGGCTTGCCAAATCTTCTTGCCGCGCTGCTTACGATGCTTACATTGGCGCGCACGATAATTTCTTATCCAATGACATTTCAATGAAGCCAATGAGGATCGCCTTGCCATGTTCCCCAAAGCCATGCCCCGCAAATTGCTCCGTACGCCGCTGGCGCTCGCGCTGATGATGACGCTGCCCACAGCCGCCACAGCCGCCGATGATGCCGCGACCAGCGCCATGGCTTTGCCGCTTTCCTATCCCGACACGCCGCGCGGCGACACGGTCGATCCGCAATTTGGCGTCAATGTCGCCGACCCCTATCGCTGGCTGGAAGATGATGTTCGCGTCAATCCCAAGGTCGCGGCGTGGGTCGCGGCGGAAAACAAGCTGACCGACGCCTATCTCGACACGCTCCCGGGCCGCGACATTTTCGCCGGCCGCATGACCGAGCTTTATAATTATGAGCGTTTCGGCCTCCCGAAAAAGGCAGGGAAGCGCTATTTCTACAGCCGCAACGACGGGCTGCAGCCGCAATCGGTCCTCTATGTCCGTGACGGGCTGAAGGGCGAAGGCCGGGTGCTGATCGACCCCAATTTATGGGCCAAGGACGGCGCGACGGCGCTTGCCGAATGGACGCCGTCGGAAGATGGCAAATATCTTCTTTATGCCGTGCAGGACGGCGGCACCGACTGGCGCATCCTGCGCGTCAAGGATGTTGCGACCGGCAAGGATCTGCCCGACGAGATCCGCTGGGTGAAATTTTCGGCGATTGACTGGGCCAAGGATGGCGGCGGCTTTTTCTATTCGCGCTTTCCCGAGCCGGACGAAGGCGCCGCCTTTCAGTCGCTCAACGAAAATCACACCGTCTATTTCCACAGGTTGGGCACGCCGCAAAGTGCGGATGTGCTGGTCCATGCCACCCCCGACAAGCCCAAGCTCAACAACAGCGCCATCGTCACCGATGACGGCGCGTATCTGCTGGTCATCGGGTCCGAAGGCACCGACGAGCGCTATGGCCTGACGCTTTATCCCATCAAGGGCGGCATTGGCGCGCCGGTCACACTGGTCGATGATTTTGCGAACAACTGGGAATATGTGACCAACGAAGGTACGCGCTTTACCTTTGTCACCAACAAGGATGCGCCGCGCCAGCGGCTGGTGTCGATGGACATCGCCAATCCCGGCGCGCTCACCGAACTGGTCGCCGAAAATGAGGCGACCTTAATTGGCGGTTCGCGCGTCGGCAAGCGTATCATCCTCTCCTACCTCGGCGATGCCAAGTCGCAGGCGCGCATGGTCGCGCTCGACGGCAAGCCGGTCGGCGATATCCAGCTCGGCCAGATCGGATCGGCATCGGGCTTTGGCGGCAAGGCGGGCGACCCCGAAACCTTTTACGCCTTTTCCAGCTTTGCGCGCCCGACCACCATCTACCGGCTGAACAGCGAAACCGGAAAAAGCGAGATATTTGAAGAGCCCAAGCTGACCTTCAACCCCGATGATTTCAACGTCGAGCAGCGTTTCTTCACGTCAAAGGACGGGACGAAAGTGCCGATGTTCCTGGTGAGCAAGAAGGGGATCGACCGCAGCGGCGGCGCCCCCACCCTGCTTTATGGCTATGGCGGGTTCAACGTCTCGCTGACCCCCGGTTTTTCGCCGACGCGCCTTGCCTGGGTCGACAAGGGCGGCGTGCTCGCCATCGCCAATCTACGCGGCGGCGGCGAATATGGAAAGGCATGGCATGACGCGGGCCGTCTGCAGAACAAGCAGAATGTGTTCGACGATTTCATCGCCGCGGGCGAATATCTGATTGCCGAGGGCATTTCCGCCAAGGGCAAGCTGGCCATCGAGGGCGGATCGAACGGCGGTCTGCTCGTCGGTGCGGTGACCAACCAGCGCCCCGATCTTTTCGCCGCTGCCCTGCCCGCCGTCGGGGTGATGGATATGCTGCGCTTCGACCGCTTCACCGCCGGGCGTTACTGGGTCGATGATTATGGCTATCCGTCGAAAGAGGCCGATTTCAAATATCTGCTGACCTATTCGCCCTATCATAACATCAAGGACGGCGTGGATTATCCGGCCGTGCTGGTGACGACCGCCGACACCGACGACCGGGTCGTGCCGGGGCACAGCTTCAAATATATCGCCGCGCTGCAACATGCCGAGGCGGGCGACAAGCCCCATCTGATCCGCATCGAAACGCGCGCGGGTCACGGGTCGGGCAAGCCGACCGACAAGATCATTGCCGAGGCGGCGGACAAATATGCCTTTGCCGCCAAATGGACCGGCCTGACGGTCGAATAGGTCCACAACCAAAGGAGCCGTTGCCCCATGTCCTATGACCTCAGCTTTGGGGCGACGGAGCCTGCCGAGCGCTGGGCCGAAGCCGGTGAAGCCGCCGCCGCGCTGGTTGCCGGCGAGCCCGACGCCATTGCCAATATGGCCAATGTCGCCGCGCTCATCTGGCAGGCGATTCCCGACCTTAACTGGGCAGGATTTTATCGCTTTGACGGGACCGAACTTGTGCTCGGCCCCTTTCAGGGCAAGGCGGCGTGCATCCGCATTCCGCTGGGCAAGGGCGTGTGCGGCGCCGCCGCGCACTTGCGCGCCACCCAGCGGGTCGAAGATGTCCATGCCTTTCCGGGGCATATCGCCTGCGATGCGGCGAGCCGCAGCGAACTGGTGGTGCCCATTGTGGTCAATGACCGGCTGATCGGCGTCCTCGACCTCGACAGCCCCCTGCCCGCGCGCTTCAGCGCAGCTGATCAGGCAGGGGCCGAAGCGCTGGTCGCGCGCATCGCCCCGGCGCTCGGCTGACCGGCGCCGCTGCCACCACCCGCCATTTACCCCGCTTCCTTACCCCCTGCCCCATTATGGGACGCAGGGCGGAAGGTTAACGGATTCGCGCAAACGGGTCATATTTGCTAACACACTGTTAACCAGCCGGCCCATCCGATTTATGGCCGGACGCGATACAGGGAGTTAGACATGCGCAGCATCTTGCTTTTGGGCGCGGCCACCGGGTCGCTGCTGCTGGCCGGACAGGCGGCGGGCACCGAAACGCAAGCCCCCCGGCTCGATTATGGGGCGCCCGCCACGGTGGATACGCGCGTCTATACCGGGCATCCCGACCGGGTGCCGAGCGAAGTCGAATATCGAAGCGCGGAAAGCTATCATCAAAGCTATCGGCATAGCGGCACCAGCTATGCCCCGCCGCCGCCCGCCGATGCGACCTTCCACGGCAGCTATGATGCCGAGGGTCGCTGGACGGGCACTTGGGACGGCACCTACGAAACGCGCGACGGGCGCCGCTATGACGGGCGCTATGAAGGTACGGTCGAGGGCCGTCCGGGATATGAGCATGGCCAGGCCTATGGCTATGCGCCGCCGCCGGGCGGCTATCCGGGCGGATATATGTCGGCGGAAGATCAGGACATGGCCAGGCGCTGCGGCCATGGCAGTCAGGTGGGGGGCGCGGTTGTCGGCGGACTTGTGGGGGGTCTTGCCGGCAACCGTATCGCAGGCAAGGGCAATCGCACCGCCGGGACGCTGATCGGCGGCGGCGTGGGCGCGCTGGCCGGGGCCGCGATCGGCAATGCCGCCGACCGCAAGAAATGCGAACAATGGTGGGCCAGCCGTTCGACCCATTATCAAGGCAGCGGATATTATCAGGGCCATCCGGGCGGATATTATCAGGGTGGATATTCCAGCGCCTATCACGGCGGTTACGGCTATGGCTGGTATTCGCCGGGGGTCGTGGTGGTGACCACCATCACCAGCGGCGCGCCCGCGGTCACCGAAACGGTCGAGACGACGACGCGCACCTATTATGAAAATGTGCCCACGCGCAAACGCATTGCCAAGAAGAAAAGCTGGAAACCCCGGCCCAAGGCGAAGCCCAAGCCGCGCTGCGTCTGCTAGGCACCAAATGATCCATAAAAAGCCCGCCCCGGATCATCCGGCGGCGGGCTTTTTTGTGAACTTCGCCTCAGGCAACCGGGCCGACGCGCGGATCGGGCTCCAGCCGGATCAGGGGCCGGCTCCGCCCCGTCAATCGCGCGAACAGACGCGGGACCAGCGC
Organism: Sphingopyxis sp. MWB1; assembly: GCF_000763945.1. NCBI lineage: Bacteria > Pseudomonadati > Pseudomonadota > Alphaproteobacteria > Sphingomonadales > Sphingopyxidaceae > Sphingopyxis > Sphingopyxis sp. MWB1. Next base: position 2,373,619 of record NZ_JQFJ01000002.1, on the reverse strand, counting down.
ATGATGCTGCGCCCAGTTCCAGTAAGCGACATAGGCGGGATCGGCGAGCAGATGCTTTTCCTCGGTCTTGGCCCGCCAATAATAAACGCCGCTGACAAGGCCGAGCAGCACGACATTGCGTACCGCTTCGATCCATCCGCCACCGGTGACGAGGAAGGGCAGGGCGCCGATCCACCAGCTCAGATTTTTCGCGACATAGGCCGGGTGGCGCGTAAAGCGATAGGGCCCATGGGTGATGATGCCCCGATGCGTCAGATTGGAAAAGCGCAGGCCAAAGGCCATGGTCGCCCAGCTATAGACCGCGATCAGCAGGCAGAGCAGGGCGCCCCAGATGATCATCAATGTCTCATTGCCTGCCAGCCAATGGCCCCAGTCAGCGCCATTCACCCGATAATCGAGCGGCCCGCCATTCATCAGGATGAAGGGAGGATAACAGATAAGCGCCGCCACCCACGCCATGCCATAGGGATTAGCGGTGCGGATATGCGCGTCGAGCGGTTTCAGCGTCAAAATATAGCCAACCGTCGCGACATGGACATCGACCAGATAGAGAAGATTGATCGTCCAGATGGCGATCATATAGGGATTGGCGAGCACGTCGCGTATCGGCACGCTGACCAGCGCCGAGAAATTGCCGGGCACGATCGACAGCATGAAGGCGGTGAAAAAACCCTTCACTGCCCAAGCGCGAAAATGATGGCCGATGGCGCGCCGGTCGGCCTCGCCCCCCGCCGTCAGCAGCCAGCGCCCAAAGGCATAGCAACCGTCGCGCGGCTCGACCGAACGGCGGTCGATGATCAATATATAGGGCACCGAAGCCAGCAGCAGCCAGGGCGCCACCGCCGCCAGCAATTCCATCGCGAACAGATATTGGCCCGACCAATAATAGCGCAGCACGATATAGGCGGCGGCGATCAGCCCCCAGGTCGCCCACAGGCCGACAATCTTGGTCAGACTGATATCCAGCGTATCGCCAAAGGGCCGCTCCAGCGACCAATCGATGCCGGTGGTCGGGTTGCGGTGCACCTTGTCGATGAAGATCGACCAGAGCACCATGGGAATGGCGCAGGCAAGCACGCTGGCCACCGCCGATCCGGGCCCGCTCATCACGCCGCGGTTCCCCCAGTCGATGCCCAGAAAGGCCGCGACCTCGGGCGCATAGCGCGCCAGCAGCAGATAGGAGAAAAGGCCGACGATCCCGGCAATGCCAACCCCCGTGCTGACAGCCGAGCGGGGTCGGGTAGCGGGAATGCTGGCGGAAGCAGTGTCCGGCTGCCCACCCTGGGCGATAGGGTCTTGCGTCGCGGTCATGGGCACGCCCTAGCTGAAAATGGTAAGCAAGCCGTCAATAATATTTGCACCGATTCGAGGCTGGAAAATAACGCCAAATCGGCAGCGTTCCCTCACCCTGACACCACTCACCCCGTCTCCGGTTCGATTCGCCGCGACTCGGGCGGCAAAGATTCGCGCCGCCCCCTCTGCCCTGATATTGGCGCTGACCACATGGGGCGGAGGGCTCCTTACAAAATAAAGACGGGGTCGGGACTTGTCTTCGCAAACAACGGGCCTGCGCCAGTGGCGCCAGCGCTTATCCGCGCTGTTTCAGGACCATGAAATTTTTATCCGCACGCACGGGCAAGTGCGCTTTCTGCGGATCAGCGCTCGCTTGCAAAAGCGCGCGGCCATGCTGCTTGGCGCTGTGCTCATTCTGTGGGCCGGCGTGACCTTGGCCTTTCTGGTCAACCAGATGCTGACCGCCGATGAACGGGCTGAGGTCGCGCAGAAACAAGCCGCTGCCGCTGCCGCTGAACAGCGCATTGCCCGCTATCGCAACCGCGTGGGCGAAATGGCCGCCGACCTTGACGAGCGGCAGGCGCAGCTCGAAGAATGGTCGAAGGTGCATTTCGGCGTCGAGCCCGGTGCGATCCAGGCGCCGGAAGACGGCGCGGACGGTGCGGACGGCGCCGTCAAGGACGCCGAGACCACCAGCCAGCCGGTTAAGACCAGCGCTGTCATCGATCCCAAGCTGCCCCCCGAGGCGCAGATATTGGCCAAGCTTGCCGCGCGGCAGGAGGATTTTGCAACCCGCCTGCTCTCCGCGGTCGAAGAACGGGCGGACAAGGCTGAAGTCGCCGTGGCCAAGCTGGGCCTGAACCCCACCGAACTGGTTCGCAACGCATCGGCCGGTCGCGGTGGTCCTTTCATCCCCTATCGCGGCAAGGGCAAGGGCAAGGCAAAGGCCTTTGGCCCGTCCTTTGCCGCGCTCGAAGGCGCGCTGTTCCGCATGGAAGTGCTCGAACGCACGCTTGTCGCCGTGCCTTCGGGCAATCCCGCCGACGTCCTGATGATGTCATCGGGCTTCGGCCATCGCCGCGACCCCTTCACCGGCGCGAGCGCCATGCACTCGGGCCTCGATTTCCGCGGCCCCATCGGCACCCCCATCCTGTCCGCCGCGCCGGGCCGGGTGAGCTTTGTCGGGCGCAAATCGGGCTATGGCAATGTCGTCGAGGTCGATCACGGCCAGGGAATCATGACCCGCTATGCCCACTTGTCCGCCTTTACCGCCCAGGTGGGCGAACAGGTGCGCGCGGGGCAGCAAATCGCCAAAATGGGTTCGACTGGTCGTTCGACCGGCAGCCATTTGCATTTCGAAGTCCGTTTGAACGGCGTCGCGGTCAATCCGCGCCGTTTTCTGGAGGCAAAAGCCGATGTTCTCAAAGTCAAAGCAGACGCCCGCCAGCGCGTCGGCTCCGTCGCCCGGGGCGCCAGCTAAGATGGCGACCGGGGCGCATCATACCACTTTTTCGATCCTGGGATCGGACGTGGTCGTCACCGGCAATGTCTCGGCCAGCGTCGATCTGCATGTCGATGGCCGCATCGAAGGCGATCTGAAATGCGCCAATCTGGTGCAGGGCGAAGCGAGCGAGATCAAGGGCGCGGTCATGGCGGAGACCGCCAAGATCGCCGGGCTGATCGACGGGTCGATCGAGGCGAAAACGCTGGTCATTCACGCCAGCGCGCGCATCACCGGCGACGTTGCCTATGAAAGCATCACCATCGAAACCGGCGGCAAGGTCGAAGGCCGGCTAAGCCACCGCCGTCAGGGCGAAGGCACCGCCAAATTGCCGCCCCCGCTGGAAGTCGTCCAGAACAGCTGATCCCGGCAAAAGGCTGGCCCGCTATCTCCGGGCCGCCACAGCCGCTATCGTCAACCCAGCGCGCCCATGGGCGCTGCCAGCGACGCCGCCGCGCCGGTTCCATCGGCGCAGGCCGCGCCGCGCCGCACGCGCACCCGGTTGCGCCCGGCGCGCTTGGCATCATAAAGGGCGGCATCCGCCAGGCGGTAAAGCCCCTGAAAATCGCTGGCCGGATAAATTTCGGCCACGCCGATGCTGGCGGTGACGCAATGCTCGCCCAGCACCGCGCCATGATCGCATTCGGCGATGGCGCGCCGCACGCTTTCGGCAAAACCGTCGAGCATCATGCCGTCCAGGCCGATAACCAGCAGGCCGAACTCCTCTCCGCCCAGCCGCGCAACCGTGCATGCCTCCCCCTCCCACCGGGCAAGGCAGGCGGCGATACCGCACAGCACCTCGTCACCCGCTTCATGGCCAAAGGCATCATTGATGGACTTGAACCGGTCGACATCGACCAGCAGCAGCGCGACCGGAATCGCCTGCGCACTGGCTGCGTCCAGCAAGGGAGCTACATTGTCGGTAAAGCCCCGGCGATTGAGAAGCCCCGTCAGCGGATCGTGCCGCGCGAGCCGCTGCGCCTGCGCCTCTGCCGCGCGGGCATGGTCGCGTTCGATGCGCAGCCGGGCAAAGCGCCTTGTGGCCGACGCCGCCAGCCACAGGGCCTGCCAGGCCGCGGCGAGCAGCACTGGCAGCTGTGACCCGCCGCCCCAGAATCCATGGCCGACATCGACCAGATGAACAAAGGCGAGCGCCGCCATCGGCAATCCCCAAGCCGCGAGAAAATCGCGTGCTTCCACCGATCCCCGGCGCCAGGCCCAGGCCAGATAGAGGATGACAATCGCAAGATCGGCCAGAATGACAAAACCCAGAATCTGCGACAGCAGGCCAAGCTCCCCCGTGCGCATCATCGCAAGCGGAACGCCCGCCAGCCCCACCCCGATACCAAGCAGCAGCGCGGTCAGCCGCAAGGGCGCCGGGGCCGCATCCACCGCTACCGCCTTCACCGCGCTCAGCGTGGCGAGCGCGACGGCCAAGCAGGCAAGAAAAGTCGCAAGCTGCGCCGACACGCTTCCCGCCAGCCCGGGGAAAAGCGCCAGATGCACCTGCGACCAGATGGCGCCCCACAGCAGCATCGTCGCAGACCATCCCGCCTGCCATGCCAGATAGTCGCGGCGCACCGCCACGGCGAGCGAGACGCAATAGATGCAGCCGACAAGCAGCAAGGTCAGCGCCGCCCCGACCGCCGCCGCCAGCGTCGCGGACTGCATCGCGGCTTCCTCGCGGGGCAAGAGGCGCGCATTCAGAAATTCATGGCCCGCAAGGCCATCGAACCGCAGCATGACATGGGTAAGCGGCGCCGATCGTTCCGGCGCTTCGAACATAATCTGTCCGCCCGCGCGCCAATGATTGCCAAAGGCGCCTTGCGCGACATGATCCCAGTGCACGGCGCCATCGGCATAGACAAAGGCGACCGCCAGCCGGTCGGTGCGCGTCTGCCGCACCATCAGCGCGACCGTGTTCCCATGCTCCGGCAAATCCGTCAGATCGGCGCGCAGCCACAGGCTCTCTTCCTGATAGCCGCGCGGCGTCCCGCTGCACTGAAATGCCAGGGTGGAAAAATCCTGATCGGTCAGCGTTCGCGAACTGACAGCATGGCACAGCGGATCATTGACGTGGAGCGAGGTGGCGCGGGCGGAAAAGGGCGCAAAAAGGATCAGGACCGCCAGCAAAGCCCAGCAGCCGCGCCAATATGTCCGAGATGCCCCCACCCACATATTTCACCCCTCGCATCAAAAGCTTGGGATTTCTTTACTGCCCCGCTTTTGGCTTTGCGGCCCTGTGCCATTTCGGAACAGCAATTGACAAGCTTTTGCGCGCCGGGGTGTGCATGGCGCCGAAAAAAGGTGGGGAAGAAGATCCGTATTCTTCCTGACCGGCGCTTGCGGGGCCACTATATCATCGCCAGACTTGCTCTTCGCCGCAATAAACGGATGAGGCCCATGGACGATTATATTGCCGCCTTTGAAACGCCGTCGGTCGCCGATTATTGCCGCCTGCGCGCCGAGGCGGGGTTGACCCCGCGCAGCGAAACCGCCGCCGCCGCCGGGCTCCCCCACACGATCGTCGGTGTCGTCGTGCGGCACCAGGGCCGCGCCGTCGCCATGGGCCGCGCGGTGGGCGACGGGCTTTTCTATCAGATCGTCGATATGGCGGTCGAACCCGCGCACCAGGCGCGCGGGCTAGGCAAGATGATCATGGCGCGCTTGATGGCGCGCCTGCGGGAAATCGCTCCGGCAGAGGCATATATCAGCCTGATCGCCGATGGCGATGCGCATCACCTCTACGCCCAATATGGCTTCGCCCCGACCGCTCCCGCCTCGATCGGCATGGCGCAGTGGATCGGCCGCAAACAAGCCGGAAATGATCAGGCGCGCGGGGGCTGACGACGATAGGAAAGCGCTTCGGCCACGTGAACGCGCCCAACCGCGTCGGCGCCCGCCAGATCGGCGATGGTGCGCGCGACCCTTAATATGCGCGTATAGGCGCGGGCCGACAGACGCATGGCCTCCGCGGCTTGCGCCAGCAGCTTGCAGCCCGGCGCGTCAGGAGTTGCGACTTTTTCTAGCAGCGCGCCGTCGATCTCGGCATTGGTGCGCGCCTTTTCCCTGGCATAGCGTTCGGTCTGGACCGCGCGCGCCGCCGCAACGCGGGCGGCCACTTCGGCGCTGCCTTCGGCGGGGGGCGGCAGGGCGAGGTCGGCGGCGCTCACCGCTTCGACCTCGACATGCAGGTCGATGCGGTCGAGCAGCGGGCCTGACAGCTTTGCCTGATAATCGGCGGCGCAGCGCGGCGCACGGCTGCAGCCGAGCGACGGGTCGCCCAAATGGCCGCAGCGGCAGGGGTTCATCGCGGCAATGAGCTGAAAGCGCGCGGGGAAGGTCACATGGGCGTTCGCGCGCGCAACGCTGACCTCGCCGGTCTCCAGCGGCTGGCGCAGGCTGTCGAGCACCGCGCGTTGAAACTCGGGCAGTTCATCAAGGAAAAGAATGCCCAGATGCGCGAGGCTGATTTCGCCGGGCCGTACGCGCAGGCCGCCGCCGACCAGCGCGGGCATGGACGCTGAATGATGCGGCGCGCGAAAGGGCCGGGCGCGGATCAGCCGCCCGCCCTCCAGCTGCCCCGCAACCGAGGCGATCATCGACACTTCCAGCGCTTCGGACGCGGTCAGGTCGGGCAAAATGCCGGGCAGGCACGCCGCCATCAGCGATTTTCCCGCGCCCGGCGGGCCTGCCATCAACAGATTATGTCCGCCCGCCGCCGCAATTTCGAGCGCACGCTTGGCGGTTTCCTGCCCCTTCACTTGCGCCAGATCGGCGCCGCGCACCGGCGCCTCGACCACCCCCGGCACCGGCGGCAGCAGCGGGGCATGCCCCTTGAAATGGTTAAGCAGAGCGAGAATATCCGGCGCAGCCAACACCTCCACATTCCCTGCCCAAGCCGCCTCCCCCCCTTGCGCCACGGGACAGATCAGCCCCCGTTCCACACTGCCTGCATGCAGCGCGGCGAGCAGCACGCCGGGCGATGCGGCGACGCGCCCGTCCAGCCCCAATTCGCCGACGACTACATAAGCGGCGAGCGTTTCGGGGTCGACCACCCCCATGGCGCCGAGCAGCGCGAGCGCAATAGGCAGGTCATAATGCGACCCTTCTTTAGGCAGATCAGCGGGCGACAGATTGACGGTGATCCGCTTGGGCGGCAGCGCCAGGCCAATGGCCGAGAGCGCGGCGCGCACCCGCTCGCGGCTTTCGGCGACCGCCTTGTCGGGCAGGCCGACGACCGCAAAGGCGGGAACGCCCGGCGCCACTTGGCACTGCACCTCCACCGCGCGCGCCTCCAGCCCCAGATAGGCGACAGTGGAAATGATCGCGACCATGTAGCAGCCCCCACGCGGCGAGCGCTCCGCCCGCTTTGACAGGAGGCCTGTTTTACGAGCCGTCCGAGGAAGCGCGAGCGCTATTACTGCCGGTCTCGCAGCATTGCCTTGCGGGGGCAGTGCAGGGAGCGGTCGCCCTTCATGCCCACTGCGCAGGCTCCACCCTTATCGGCGCCGTTTGACAACATACCAACCAGTCGGTATGCAAATGATCATGATGACGAATCACCCTTTGCCTTCCTCTCGCACCCCGCGCGGCAGCGCGCGCGACAAGCTGATCGCGGCGGCGCATCAGACGGTACGCAAGCAAGGCTATGCCGCCACGACGGTCGACCAGATTTGCGCGGCCGCCGGGGTGACCAAGGGCGCCTTTTTCCATCATTTCGAATCGAAGGAAGCGCTGGCGGTTGCGGCAGCGGAAGGCTGGACCGAGCGCGCCCGCCCCATGTTCGAAATGCCGCCGCATACAAAGCTGGAGGATCCGCTCGACCGTTTGCTCGGCCATATTGATTTCCGGCTGGCGATGCTGGAGGGGCCGGTAGAGGATTTCACCTGCTTCGTGGGCACAATGGTGCAGGAAGCCTTTGCAACCAGCGACGCGATCCGCCGCGCGTGCGAAGGCAGCATCAACGCCTATTGCGAAGCGCTCGCCCCCGATATCGAAGCCGCTATCACCCGCCACGGCATTTCGCACGGCGTGTCCGCCATCAGCCTCGCGCACCATGTGCAGGCGGTGCTGCAAGGCGCCTTCATCATGGCCAAGACCACCAATGACCCCGCCATCGCACGCGACAGCGTCACCCATTTAAAGCGCTATATCCTCCTGCTCTTTGGCAAGGATGGCCAGCGATAACCGCAATTACCCGCTGCGTAATTGCATCCATGACCCAAGAAGGAACATCCCCCAATCATCTGTTCAGCCCAAGGAGAACAACGATGGCCAAGATGATTTTCGTGAACCTGCCCGTGACCGATCTGGATCGGTCCAAGGCCTTTTATGAAGCCGTGGGCGCGGCGAATAATCCCGCCTTTACCGACGAAACGGCGGCCTGCATGGTCTTTACCGACAGCATCTATGCCATGCTGCTGACCCATGAAAAATGGGCACAATTCACCAGCAAGACCATCGCCGACGCACATCAAAGCGCGCAGGTGCTGCTGTGCCTAACGATGAACAGCCGTGAAGAGGTCGATGAACAGGTTACCAAAGCGGTTGTAGCGGGCGGCAAGGCCGACCCGACGCCGACACAGGATCATGGCGGCTTCATGTATGGCCGGAGCTTTGAAGATCCCGACGGCCATATCTGGGAAATCATGTGGATGGACCCTGCGGCGGCGAGCGGCGACATGCCCGCCGAAACCGCGGTCTGACCAAAAGCGCTCCCGATGCCGCGCCTCCCCTCTCCCCGGATCATGATCAGTGTCTTTGAACGCTCTCCCGATCAGGGGCGGGGCCTCGCGCGCGATATGCCCGTCCGCTGGGCACTTGAGGAAGTGGGCAGGCCCTATACGACACGCCCGCTGTCCTTTGCCGCGATGAAGGCGGACGCGCACCGGGCGCGTCATCCCTTCGGCCAGATACCGACGTTCGAAGAAGGCGGGCTGGTGCTTTTTGAATCGGGGGCGATCCTGCTGCATATCGCCAGCCACTATCCCGGCCTCCTGCCCGCCGAGCCCCATGTCCGCGCACGCGCCATCGGCTGGCTATTCGCGGCTCTCTCCACCATCGAGCCGCCCATCCTCGACCGCGAGCGAGCGCATTATCTGGAAAAGGATGAGCCATGGTACGCCCAGCGCATGCCGCTCCTCGACCAGGCTATCCGGTCGCGGCTCACCGATTTGTCGCGGCGGCTGGGAAAGGCCGATTGGCTCGACGGCGATTTCAGCGTCGGTGACCTTGCGATGGTCAGCGTGTTGCGCCGGATCGAGGGGGCGGGGCTGTATGAGCTTTTCGACAATATCACTGCCTATGTCGCGCGGGCCACGGCGCGCCCTGCCTTTACCCGTGCCTTTGAAGCGCAAAAAACGGCCTTCGCCTCTTATGAAAAGGAGAGCTGATCATGTCTTTCCAAAGCTATCTCGACTATATCGAAACCAGGACGGGGCGCTCGCCCGCCGAACTGCATGCCGAGGCCCGGCAACAAGGGCTGGCCGATGACACAGGCCTTGCCCCCGGCGTGAAGGCCGGGGCCATCATCGACTGGCTGAAGGCCGATCATGATCTGGGTCATGGCCACGCCATGACCATTGTCGCGTGGATCAAGGGCAAGCGAAGCTGACCCCCTGCCTTGGCCACATTTTTTGCAAAAAGGATGATCCGATGCCCTCACCAGCACCTTTCCTCCGTCGGCGGCACCCCGGCCTTGCCGCTGCCCTCGTTCTGATAGCAGGGATGGCGGCGCTCACCGCCCCATCGCAGCCGCTTTACGCCCAGTCGCCCGCGTCCAAGGCGAGTGATACCACCGCAAAGAGCAAGAGCCGGTCCGGTTATGCTGAGGTGAAGGGCGCCCGCTTTCATTATGAAGTGCATGGCGACCTGGCGTCGGACAAAAAGCCGCTGCTGATGCTGCACGGCGCCTTCATGTCGGGCGAGGCGATGAAACCGCTGGTCACCCCCTTCACCGCATCCCGCCCCGTCATCACCATCGATGCGCGCGGCCATGGCCGCACTGGCGATATCGCCGGAACTTTCAGCTATGACCAACTGGCCGACGATGCCGCAGGGGTGCTTGCCGCGCTGGGGGTGAAGCGCGCCGATGTGCTCGGCTATTCGATGGGCGGCAGCACCGCCATTGCGATGGCGGTCCGCCACCCCGCGCTGATCGACAAGCAGATCGTCATTTCCGGCAGCGCCAGCCTCGACGGCTGGGTGCCCGAAGTGCTGGAGGGCATAGCCACGCTGACCCCCGAATTTTTTGCGGGGACACCGATGGAACGCGATTACAAGCGGCTGTCGCCGACCCCCGATGCCTTTCCCCGGCTGGTCGAGGCCATCAAGCATATTGATACGGTGCCCTTTGCCTATAGCGATGCCGACCTGCGCGCCATTCCGGGCAAGACGATGATCATCTTGGGCGATGCTGACGGGCTGACGCTCGACCATGCGGTCAAGCTGTTCCGGCTGCGCGGCGGCAGCGATATCGCCACCGCCACCCAGGGCTTTATGACCGCACCGCCCAAGGCGCGCCTGTCGGTGCTGCCCGCGACATCGCACATCGGCGTCATGGCCGAAGCCGCGACCATCGCGGCGCAGGCCCTGCCCTTTCTCGACGAACAAGCGCCGCCCATGCCCGAAGGTTTTTTCTGACAAGCGTAGCACCCTTCCTCCCTCCCTTTTTTGCAAGGAGACAGAATATGCCCGTGACCGACCAGGCCGATATCGTCATCACCGCTTTTGACTGGGTTCCCGATTTCGCGCGCGGCTTTGTCCGCGACCTGCGCCCGCGCTGGGCGTGCGAGGAGTTGGGGCTCGATTATGCCGAGCATCTGATCAGCGCGATGGAGCGGCCCGCCGATCATTATCGGCTCCAGCCCTGGGGTCAGGTGCCGGTGCTGCGCGATGGCGAAGTGACGATTTTCGAAAGCGGCGCCATCCTGCTTCATCTCGCCGAAAAGGATGAGCGGTTGATGCCCGCCGACCCGCAGCGCCGTGCCAACGCGATCGCCTGGGTCTTTGCGGCGCTGAACAGTGTCGAACCGATGATGTTCGAACTGGGCAATGTCGATATTTTCGCAAAGGATGAGGAGTGGGCCAAGCTGCGCCGCCCCGGCCTGATAGACTTTATCCGCACCCGCCTCACCCGCCTGTCCGACGCGCTGGGCGAGAAGGACTATCTGCTCGACGATTTCTCGGTCGCCGATATCGCGATGGCGACTGTGCTGCGCGAAGGCGTCGAGGCCGGGCTGGTCGCTGAATTTCCGCACCTGTCAGCCTATCTCGACCGCTGCACGGCACGCCCCGCCTTCACCCGCGCGCTCGAGGCGCAGCTCGCAAGCCTGCGCCTCAATCCGGTCGCAGCCTGATATCCCCCCTGCCCAAAGGAGAGCGACAATGACCTATGTTGAAGGATTTGTGTGCGCCGTCCCCACCGCCAACAAGGAAGCCTATGTCCGCCATGCCGAAGCGGCTTGGCCCTTGTTCAGCGAATTTGGCGTTGTGCGAATGGCCGAATGCTGGGGCGACGATGTCCCCGACGGCAAGGTGAACGACTTTCGGGGCGCGGTACAGGCAAAGCCCGACGAAAGCATCGTTTTCAGCTGGTTCGAATATCCTGACAAGGCAACGCGCGACAGCGCGACCCAGAAAATGATGAGCGACCCGCGCATGCAGAAAATGGGCGCCGAAATGCCCTTTGACGGCAAGCGGATGATCGTCGGCGGTTTTGCGGTGCTGCTCGACCAGGGCCCCGGCGGCGCCATGGGCTATACCGACGGCTATCTTGTCCCGGTGCCCGCCGGAAACAAGGACGCCTATCGCGCGCTTGCCGAAAAGATGGCGCCGAAATTCGTCGAATGCGGTGCCACCCGTGTCGTCGAGGGCTGGGCCGATGATGTGCCCACGGGCGAGGTTACCGATTATGCCCGCGCGCTCCACATAAGCGGCGATGAAGTCGCCATTTTCAGCTGGGTCGAATGGCCCGACAAGGCGACGCGCACCGCGGGCTGGGAAAAAATGAGAGCGATGCAGGGCGACAGCGACAAGACACCCTTTGACGGCATGCGGATCATCTATGGCGGCTTTGTGCCCGTGATCGACCGCTGATCCGCTGACATCTCGGGATATATTCATGAGCCGCCACGTCCATCAACATCCCCGCCGCGCCGCCTGTTCCTGCGGGCAGGTGGCGTTCGAACTCAGCCGCGAACCGATAATGACGGTCAGTTGCCAGTGCCAAAGCTGCCAGACAGCGGGCGCGCATTTTGCGGCGACGGGCACGTCGACGCTCGACGACTATGCCGGCACCCCCGTTGTAATGTTCCGCAAGGACCGGGTGCGCTGTATCGCGGGGAGCGAACGGCTCGCCGATTATCGCCTGTCCCCCGATGCCCCGACGCGGCGGGTGGTCGCCGCATGCTGCAACACGCCGATGTTCCTCGAATTTGAAAAGGGCCATTGGCTCAGCATCTATCGCGATCGCCTGCCAGTGGGAGACCGCCCGCCGGTCGAGCTGCGAACGATGACCGCCGACCAGCCGCCGCATATCGAGCTGCCCGACGATGTGCCCAATCTGTCGCATCATTCGGCCCGCTTCATGTGGCGCCTGCTCGCGGCATGGGTCGCCATGGGCTTTCGGACGCCCCCGATGGCGCGCATTTTGAGAGACGCCGCATGAAGGACGACGATGCCCGGATCGAAATGCTGAACATCAACAGCCTCCATCATGTCGTGCGGGTCGACCGCGCCAAATATGAAGCGATGCGCGATGCGATGCTGGCGGTGGTTCCGGCTTCCCCGCCCGGATTGACCGCTGCCGAGATAAAGACGAAGCTGCTGCCCCTGCTGCCCGACGCCCTGTTTCCGGGCGGTGCCAAGGCGGGCTGGTGGCAAAAGGGCGTACAGCTCGATCTAGAAGCGCGGGGACAAATGGCGCGCGCTGCGACAAGGCCTTTGCGTTTTTACCGCCTCTGACCAGCCCCCTCCCCCCGTTTATCGAAGGAGTAGCGTTCATGACCCAATCCGACGAAAGCTTCATCTGGTATGAACTGATGACGCCCGACCCCGATGCAGCAGCGCGCTTTTACGGCGCGGTTATCGGCTGGGCGATCGCCGCGCACAGCGATCCCGGTGCCCCCGGCGGCGTCGATTACCGTATGATCGTGCGCGGGGACGGCAGCCATGCGGGCGGCGTGCTGCGCCTGGGCGCCGAGATGATCGCGGGCGGCGCGCATCCCGGCTGGCTCGGCTATCTTTATGCCGCCGATGTCGATGCAGCCGTCGATGCCATCGTCGCCGATGGCGGCGCCGTCCATATGGGCGCGCATGACCTGCCCGTCGGGCGCATGGCGATGGTCTCCGACCCGCAAGGCGCGGTCTTTTACCTCATGAACCCCATCCCGCCCGCGGGGAAGGAAAAGCGGGTGAGCGGCGTCTTTTCGATGACCGAGGCGCAGCATATCCGCTGGAACGAACTCGCCGCACCCGATCCCGATGCCGCCATCGCCTTTTATAAAAAGCATTTCGGCTGGGAACAGGAAGGCGGCGTCGACATGGGCGAGATGGGCCAATATCACTTTGTCCAAAAGGGGCAGGAGGGAGTCGGTGCGGTGATGCCGATGACGCCCGAAACCCCGGCGCCCGGCTGGTATTATTATATCGGCGTCGACGATATCGACCGTGCGGTCGCAGCGGTGACCAGCGAAGGCGGAGCCTTGCTGCACGATCCCATGCAAATCCCCGGCGGCGAATTTTCGGTCGTTGGCAGCGATCCGCAGGGCGCCATTTTCGGCCTCGTCGGCCCACGCAAGGGCTGACCCGCACCTTGTCTTGCAAGCATAAGGAGAGAGAAGATGTCCACCTCCCCTGTAACCCTCTGCCTCTGGTATGAAGGCGACGCCGAAGAGGCCGCGCAATTTTATGCCGCGACCTTTCCAGACAGTCGCCTCGGTGCTGTCCACCGCGCGCCGCGCGATGTCCCCGGCGCAGAGGAAGGCGCGGCGCTGACCGTCGAGTTTACCCTTCTCGGCCTGCCCTGTGTCGGATTGAACGGCCCGCCGCTCTTCAAGCATAGCGAGGCCTTTTCCTTTCAGGTCCATACAGACACGCAGGAAGAGACAGACCGCCTGTGGAACGCCATCGTCGATCATGGTGGGCAGGAAAGCATGTGCGGCTGGTGCAAGGATAAATGGGGGGTCTCATGGCAGATCATCCCGCGCGCGCTGCTGGCTGCAGTGACCGGTCCCGACGAGGCGGCCGCCAAGCGGGCCGTCGATGCCATGATGGAAATGAAGAAAATCGACATTGCTGCTATTGAAGCAGCGGTGAAAGGGTAGACCCCTTACCTGTCCTCCCCCCCTTCTCCTCAGCTTTCAGGAGCAAATCATGTCCGATAATCATCAGCTTTCGATCAGCATCCACATTGATGCCACCCCCGAAAAAGTGTGGGAGGTAATGACGCAGCGCATGACCGAATGGTGGTGCCCCAAACCGTGGAGCGTTACCCTCGACGATATCGACCTGCGCACCGGGGGGCGGTGCGCGATGACGATGCACGGGCCCAACGGCGAAACCATGCCCAGCGACGGGATTTTTCTGGAGGTTATCCCCGGCCGCCGTTTCGTCTCCACCGATGCCGTAATCCTCGATGCCGATGGGCGGCCCGCGCCGTCAGAAGCCTTCATGATCGGCGGCTGGGAAATCGAACCCGATGGCGATGGCACCCGCTATACCGGTTGGGCGCGCCACTGGACCAACGAGGCTCGGCAAAAGCATGAAGATATGGGCTTCACCCCCGGATGGACCGCGGTAGCCGAACAGTTGAAGGCGCTCTGCGAAGCCGGATAGGCCGCGCGCGTAAAGCATCCCCGCCTGCGGCCGCTGCCTGGGGAATGGCAAATGGGAAAGGCGCTGCCACGCCGTCCATCACCCCCCTCGCCTATTTTCGGTTAACGCCGCGCTGACTGTCTCGCTTTTCTTTTTGACAGCATCACCGCGCGCACAAGCGGCGGCATGGCCATGCCTTCCGCCTTTGTCCGCACCGCGACCATCGCCCTTTTTGCTGCCGCCCTGGCCTTTGCGCCCGTGCGGGCGGAGCAAATGGTGATCATAACCACCATCACCACGGTCTGGAGCGCTGAGGAGGATGGAGAGGTTGACGCAGCGGACGTCGAACAGGGCTGGCCGGACGAGGAACCCCAGGCCCTGCTGGCCGACGAGACGCTGTCGCTGGAGGGCGATGCTGTTTCCGAACGCAGCGCGGTGCGCCGCTATGCGGCGTCCACTCCTTCTCTCGCCCTCACGGCGCCGCGAGCCAAGGCGCGCTTTGGCCCCTTTACCGTGATCGACGGGGTCACGGCCCGCATGGCGGGCGATGTCGATAGCATCACGCCGCGTCAGTTCGCCGCCATGATGGCCGCCTTTCCCGGTCTGCAAAGACTGGAAATGCTTGATTGCCCCGGCAGCCTCGATGAAGAGGCCAATCTGACGCTTGCCCGCGCGATCCGCCGCGCAGGGCTCGAAACCCATGTTCCAAGCGGCGGATCGGTGCGATCGGGCGCGGTCGAGCTATGGCTCGCGGGCGCGAAACGCAGCGCGGCCCCCGACGCGGAATTTGGCGTGCATAGCTGGGCGGATGAATATGGACGCGAAGCGCGCGACTATCCGGCCGACGATCCGGTCCATGCCGAATATCTGTCGCTCTATCGCGAAATGGGCATGGACCCCGCCCGCGCGCGCGCCTTTTATGCGCTGACCAACAGCACGCCTTTTGATGAGGTGCGCTATCTTACTCGCGCCGACATGGCCCGCTTTGCGCTGCTAAACTGAACCGCCCGCCCGGTCACCGGCGGGCGCGCCCCTCGCCCCGATCATTCCATAGCTATGCAGGCCGAATAGAGCGGGCTGGCTGCTTGCCGAACGAAATTGACGCTGCAACACTCGCCGACATGGCAGAGGGCCAAGGCCCCGCCTTTTGGGGGAGAGAGATATGTTTGCCTTTTTGGCGCCGCTGCGTGCCCTGCTGCTGCACGGCCTTTCCGGTCTTGGCGCGCTGCTTCTGGGTCTCGCCGCGCCAGCGATAGCGGCGGAGACGCCCGGCGTCCCCGCGGGCACGCCCTTATGGGATTTTCAAACCGGCGATGCGATATGGAGCCCGCCCACCCATGATCGCGGCATCCTTTATGTGGGAAGCGATGACGGACATCTTTACGCGCTCGATACGGCGAAGCGTGCGCTCAAATGGAAATTTGCGACCGGCGGCAAGCTGCGCTCCAAACCTGCCATCGCGGGCGATTTGGTAATCGCGGCAAGCGATGACGGCTATCTTTATGCGCTCGACCATATGACCGGCGCCGAACGCTGGCGCTTCAGTCTCGAATCGCAAGATCTGCACCGACGCGAACCGGCGCTCTCCAACCCCTATTATGATTTCCTCCATTCCTCGCCGCTGGTGCACGATGGGCATGTCTATATCGGGTCGCTCAGCGGCACGCTCTTCGTGGTCGAAGCGACAAGCGGAAAGGCCGCGTGGCGCTTCGGCACCAGCGACGCAATCCGCGGCACCCCCGTCATCGCCAATGGCCATGTCTATTTCGGGGGCTGGGACGATCATGTCTATGCAATCAATCTCGCGACGCGGCAGCAAAGTTGGCGCAGCGACACGGGCGGCATCGTGCAATCGACCCCTGCGGTCGATGCAAAGCGGCTGATCATCGGCAGCCGCAGCGCCAAGCTGGTCGCTTTCGACCCGGCAAGCGGAGCCGAACTGTGGAGCCAGACAGTGCCCGAGGGAAGCTGGGTCGAATCCTCGGCCCTGCTTCATGACGAACGCTTTTATATCGGCAGTTCAGACCTGCTGACCCTGTCGGCGCATGCAGCGGAGGATGGACGCCAGCTCTGGTCCTTTCCCACCGGCGGATGGAGCTGGGCGACGCCGGTGCATGATAAGGGCACGCTCTATATCGGGGCGATCAGCGCCTTTCCCCATTATTTCGAAGGGGTGACCCTGGCGCGCGGCTTCTTCGCCGTCGACGCCGAAACGGGGCAGGAAAAATGGCGCTTCACTCCGCCCAAAATCCAAGGCAAAATCAACGGCTATGTCACCGGCGGGGTCGCGGTCGCCCCTGCCATTGCCGAAGGGATCGTCTATATCGCGACACTCGACGGCCGTATCCATGCTCTGAAACAGTGAATTTCGCGCGTCCCGCCGCATGGCAGCGGCGGGGCGGCGCCGCCAATCTTGCAACCCGCTCCTACGCCTCCCACATGGGCGGGCATGGCACGACTCTCCCTCTACCAGCGCCTTCGGGCGAACCCGCGGGGGCGGTCGGCCTTGTTCCTTTTCGGCCTGCTCCTCATGGCGACGGGAATCATCATCGGTCCGCTGCCGGGACCGGGGTTCCTGATTCTTTTTCCGCCGGGGCTGATGCTGTGCCTTCAGAACAGCCGCTGGGCCAAGCGGCGCTATGTCCGGTTCAAACGCCGCCATCCGCGCTATGGCGCCTGGGCCGACCGGGTGCTGCGCCGGGTCAGCGCGGCGCGGCGCCGTGCGCGCGATCAAATCGGCGCAACGCGCGAGGAAGGCGTGACTAGCGATTGACTTTCGCGCGCGACTCCCTTATTCGCGCCCCCAATGGCGGCCGCCCGCGTTTGGCGGCCCTTTTCTTTAATGATCGAAGAGATTTGAGGATTACGCGATGAAGCGCACCTATCAACCGAGCCGCCTTGTGCGCAAGCGTCGCCACGGCTTCCGCGCCCGCAAGGCCACTGTCGGCGGCCGCAAGGTTCTGGCAGCCCGCCGCGCCCGCGGTCGCAAGAAGCTGTCGGCCTAATCGGCCGGCGCGCCGCCCCGGCTGGTGCGCACGCTCAGCAAACGTAGCGAATTTCTGGCCGCAAATCGCGGCCTTCGCTTTCCCATGCCCGGTTTCGTCCTGCTCGTCCGCCCGCGCGGCGACGGCGACGATACACCGGGCATTGGCTATACGGTCAGCAAGAAAGTCGGCAATGCGGTCACTCGCAACCGGATGAAGCGCCGGTTTCGCGAACTCGCGCGCGCCGCTCTGCCCGCGCGCGGCATTGTCGGCGCCGACCATGTGATGATCGGCCGTAACGGCGGTAATGACATCAGCTTTTCCGACCTTGCCGGCCATCTCGACCAGGCGCTGAGCCGCGCCGCCAAGAAATTGGCCTCGTGATGGCCCTTCCCCCATCCCCTCGTCACCCCGGGCTTGATCCGGGATACGCGCATCCGGCGCCGCGTGAATGGGCCCCGGATCAAGTCCGGGGTGACGAAATCAGTAAGCAACGCCCCACCGCTGGAAATGCGCTCTTTTGCGGGGGGCACCCATGATCCGCCGCCTGCTCATCCTGATCGCGCGCGGCTGGCAAATTGGCCCGTCGCGCATTTTGCCGCCGACCTGCCGCTATGCGCCCTCGTGCAGCGAATATGCCATCGTCGCCCTGCAACGCCATGGTGCGATCAAGGGTGGCTGGCTGGCGATAAAGCGGCTATTGCGCTGCCATCCTTGGGGTGGGCACGGATATGATCCGGTTCCGTAACGCGATAACTCCCCGAAAATATTGAAGAGAGACCGAAGAGCGTGGAAGACAAGCGAAACCTGATCGCGGCAATTTTATTGTCGGTGGCGATTTTGATCGGCTGGAATTTCGTGGCCGAAAAATTCTTCCCCACTCCGTCAAAGCCCGATGTGACCACGACGGTCGCGGGAACCGGCACGGACAACGCTGCGCCCACCGCCGCTGCTCCTGCGCCCGGCCAGCCAAGCGCTTTGCCAACCCCCGGGGTCCCCGCCGCCGCGCCTGCACAAGCGACCCGCCCGGTCGAGGCTGCCTTGGCCGAAGGCAATCGCATTCCGCTCGAAACCCCCGACCTGTCGGGCTCGATCAATCTGGTTGGCGGGCGCATCGACGATGTCACGCTGACCAAATATCGCCAGACGATCAAAAAGGATTCGCCGCCCGTTCGCCTGTTCGCACCCGCCGGAACCAAAGGCGCCTATTTCGCCAGCCTCGGCTGGTCGGCACAGGGCATCACGGTGCCCGGCCCGAACACGCTCTGGACCGCCAGCGGCAACAAGCTGACTCCCACCACCCCTGTCACCTTGAGCTGGGCCAATGGCAGCGGTCAGACCTTTCGGATCGAATATAGCATTGACGAAAATTATCTGATCACTGCGAAACAGACGATCGCCAACACCGGCAGCGCGCCAGTGACGGCGAGCAGCTTTGCGCTGATCGACCGGCTGGGCAAGCCGACCGACCCGCATGAAGCCGACAGCTGGACCATCCATGTCGGCCCGACCGGATTTCTGGGCGGCAAGTCGGTGTTCGATGTCGATTATGACGACGTCGAGGATGCCGACGCGCGCAGCATCCGCTATAATTCGGCGGGCTGGCTGGGCTTTACCGATAAATATTGGCTCGCCGCCATCGTCCCCTCCAAGGGCGAGCGGGTGACCGCGGCGATCAGCTCGCCGTCGGCCAATCATTATCAGACGCTGTTCGCGCGCGATTTTTCGCAGATTGCGCCGGGCAAGCAGATGAGCGTGACCAGCCGCATCTTTGCGGGCGCAAAGGAAGTCGATGTCCTGTCCACCTATCAGGACAAGCTGGGCATTCCGCGCCTGTCGAACGCCATCGACTGGGGCTGGTTTGAATTTTTCGAGGTGCCGATCTTCAAACTGCTCGACTGGCTGTTCAAACAGGTCGGCAATTTCGGCGTCGCGATCATGATCCTGACGCTGATCATCCGCCTGGTCATGTTCCCCATCGCGCAAAAGCAATTTGCGTCGATGGCGCAGATGCGCCTCGTCCAGCCCAAGATGAAGGCGCTGCAGGACCGGTACAAGAATGACAAGCCGAAGATGCAGCAGGAGCTGATGAAGCTCTACAAGGATGAAAAGATCAATCCGCTGGCCGGCTGCCTTCCCATCGTCATCCAGATTCCGATCTTTTACGCCCTCTACAAGGTGCTGATGCTGACGATCGAGATGCGGCACCAGCCCTTCATCCTGTGGATCAAGGATTTGTCGGCGCAGGATCCGGCGATGATCCTCAACCTCTTTGGCCTTCTGCCCTTCACCCCGCCGTCGCTGCTCAGCATCGGCCTGCTCGCGGTGATCTTGGGCATCACCATGTGGCTCCAGTTCCGCCTCAACCCGACGCCGACCGACCCGGTGCAGGAACAGGTGTTCAAGATCATGCCCTGGCTGTTCATGTTCGTCATGGCGCCCTTTGCCGCGGGCCTGCTCCTTTACTGGATCACCAACAATATCCTGTCGATCGGTCAGCAGCAGTGGATGTATCGCAAATATCCCGCGCTGAAGGCCGCGGCGGCGAAGTAATGCCGAAGCCACCGGCATATGTCCCCGCGAAGGCGGGGCCATCGCCGGTGGCTTCGACCTTAAACAACAGGAGATGGACCCCTGCCTTCGCGGGGGCACGGCTATATGACCGATGACATTGACCCGACGCTGCCCGAACGCGCGCGCAAGCTGTTTGCAGGGCCCATCGCCTTTCTGAAATCGGCGCCCGCGCTTCAGCATCTGCCCGCGCCGTCGGCGCCCGAAATCGCCTTTGCGGGGCGCTCGAACGTCGGCAAATCCTCCCTGCTCAACGCGCTGACAGGGCGCAACGGCCTTGCCCGCACCTCGGTCACACCGGGGCGGACGCAGGAGCTCAACTATTTCGACGTCGGCAATCCCCTGGTGTTCCGCCTCGTCGACATGCCCGGCTATGGCTTTGCCAAGGCGCCCAAGGATATCGTCAAGAAATGGCGCTTTCTGGTCAATGACTATCTGCGCGGGCGACAGGTGCTGAAACGCACGCTGGTGCTGATCGACAGCCGCCACGGGATCAAGGATGTCGACCGCGAAGTGCTGGAAATGCTCGACACCGCCGCGGTCAGCTATCGCCTCGTCCTCACCAAGGCTGACAAGGTGAAAGCGAGCGCACTGGCCGAAGTTCATGCCGCGACCATCGCCGAGGCGCGCAAACATCCCGCCGCCCACCCGGAGGTGATCGCGACGAGCAGCGAAAAGGGCATGGGAATAGCCGAGCTTCGCACCGCCGTTCTGGAAGCGGTGGAGAGTTGACGGGGCTTGACGCTTGACGTCTCGTCCGTTCGTGTCGAGCGAAGTCGAGACACCCATGGGTTTGGCGCATGGTCGAGGGGCATCTCGACTGCGCTCGATGCGAACGGAAATCGGGAGCTGAGTTCAGAATGAAACTCTTCATCGGCAACAAAGCCTATTCCAGCTGGAGCCTGCGCGGCTGGCTCGCCGCCAAACAAAGCGGCCTGCCGTTCGAGGAAGTCACCGTCCCGCTGTATGACGAAGCCTGGTCACAGCGGCGCGAAGGCGATGAATTTGCGCCATCAGGTGGCAAGGTTCCCATCCTGTGGGACGGCGATGATATCGTCGTGTGGGACAGCCTCGCGATCATCGACTATCTCAACGAGAAAACCGGCGGCACCCGCGGATACTGGCCCGACGATATCGCCGCGCGCGCCATGGCCCGCTCCATGGCCGCCGAAATGCATTCCGGATTCGCTGCGCTCCGCCGCGAGCACAGCATGAACATCCGCCGCATCTATCCCGCCGCCGACCTCGCACCCGATGTCGAGGCTGATGTGCGGCGCATCCTGCAAATCTGGGCCGAGGCGCGGGCGCGTTTTGGCGGTGCGGGCGAGTTTCTGTTCGGCAAATGGTCGGCCGCCGACATGATGTTCGCGCCAGTGGTGACCCGGCTGATCACCTATTCGATACCGCTTCCCCGCTTTGCCGTCCCCTATTGCCAAGCCGTTATCGCCCACCCGGACATGCAGCTATGGATCGGCGGCGCGCAGGCCGAAGATTGGGTGATCGAGCAATTTGAAGGACCGGGCGGGGCGTAGGGCTGCTTTTCGGACCTCGCCTCTTCAACGGTCAAGGAATCCGCTTGGTCGGATAGGGCGTGCCATCCTTGTGGAAATAGCCGTCGGGCGTGAATTTCATGTCGATGTCCGAATAGCTGCCGCCGGTGTCGCGCGCCTTGCCGCCGCCCAGCGCGACGAAGACGCAGTCGCTGTCCGTCTCGTTGATCAGATGATGACCATTTTCGACCCCCTTGGGCCAGACGGCGATATCGCCGGGGCGCATGATATGCCGCCCGTCATCTTCGACCAGTACCGCTTCGCCCGCGATCATGATCAGCATTTCATCCTCGCCCGCATGCCAATGGCGCTGCGACGACCAGGCGCCGGGTTTCAGCACGACATGGCTGGCGGTAAAGTCGGTCAAACCCGTCGCGGGCGCAATCCGCCGATACCAGCGCCCCTGCACCGGTTCATCGAACGGCGGCGGATAGCCGGTGGCATTGGTCTGCGGGATTGCGGCGAGGTCGATCTTGGGCATCAGGCTCTCCGGGGCCGGGCCAGAAGGCGCGGCGTGGTTTGGGCCTGAAACATTCGCGCTCGATCAAGACCTGTCAATAACCCGTCCGGTCGTCCCGCCCCGTCTCCCCTCGACGCAGACTCGTTCAGCAGCCACCGCGTTTAAGCGTGATGTCCCCACGCCTTGCCGCCTGGGCCGGGCGCGTTGCGCGGCGCTGTGCAGCCGATGCCTTCAACTCGGGCGGCTTGGCTGCCGATTCCTGTGGCTTGGGCTTGGGTTCAGGCGGAGGCCCGCCCCTTCGGCGAATAAGGTCGCGATTAAGCCCGCCGTTAATGCCTTCATCGGCCTGCGGCGAAGGCGGCGGGCATTGCTTCTTGCGCGCTTCGCCGTCGAGGTCATTCAATTTGATATATTGCGCCGATGCGGCCGGGATGGCAGCCATGGCAAAGGCCGCGGCGATGATAAGCCTCATGGGAAATCTCCCTTCAATGCAAAAGCTTATTGGCAGCGCCCCGGCACTCCTCCTATTCTCGGACCGGAGCGATGTATTAGATTATCACTCTAGATCATTAATCCAATGTGAACAAGGCGCCTGCCATGACCTCCGCCGCCCCCGATACCAAAAGCCGCGTTATCGCCGCCGCCACGCCCCTGTTCGTCGAGCAAGGACTCGACCGCGTATCGGTGCAGGATATTTGCAAGGCGTCGGGCGTCTCCAATGGCAGCCTCTTTCATCATTTCGGGTCGAAAAATGGCGTCGCGCTGCAAGTCTATCTGGCCGAGCGGCGCGCCTATTGGGACCATGCCCTCGCCGCCGTCGAGCGCCATAACGGCGATCCGGTCGAGGCGTTGGGCGCTGCGGTGCGCGCCGCGCTCGATTATCAGCAAAGCCATCCGCGCCGCCATAATTTCATGATCGAATGCGCCAGCTCCACCTGGATGCACGCCCATGCCGCCCCGGTGCAGGCGCTGAACGATGAATTCACCCGGCGCTTTCTGGTCTGGGGCGCACCGCATGTCGCCGCCGGGCGGCTGCGCGCGCTCGACCCGCAGCTCGTCGCAGCGCTCGTCTTCGGGCCGAGCCAGTGGCTCGCGCGGTCGTGGCTCACCGGCCTCACCCCCGAACCGCCGACCCATCATGCCGATGCGCTCGTCGATCTCGTCACCCGCGCGCTGCGCCCCTGATCCGCTCGGCGCAACCCGCTCGACAGGCTGCGCCGTGGCGGAGTAAGGGCAGGCGATGACCCAGACCATCGACCCCGTCGCCCTCGCCCAGTCGCTGATCGCCGCCCCGTCGGTCACCCCGGCGACGGGCGCGGTCTTTGATGTGCTCGAAGCCGCGCTGTCCCCGCTCGGCTTTGCAGTCGAGCGCTTTATCGACGGGATCGAGCCCGACGGGCCGGTTGAAAATCTGCTCGCGGTCCGCAAGGGCGGCGGCCCGCGCCATTTCGGCTTTGCCGGGCATCTCGATGTCGTGCCCCCCGGGGTCGGCTGGACCAGCGACGCCTTTGCCCCCGAAATCCGCGGCGAGCTTCTTTATGGGCGCGGCGCGGTCGATATGAAGGGCGCTATTGCCGCTTTTGTCGCCGCCGTCGCCGCCATTCCCGCCGATGCGGGCACGATCAGCCTGATCATCACCGGCGACGAGGAAGGCGCGGCGGTCTTTGGCACCCGCGCGCTGATGGAGCATATGGACGCACGCGGCATCCGCCCCGACATGATCCTGGTTGGAGAGCCCACGTCGGTGCAGCGGCTTGGCGATATGGTCAAGATAGGCCGGCGCGGATCGGTCAATATCTGGATCGACGTGCCGGGGACGCAGGGCCATGTCGCCTATCCGCACCTCGCCGACAATCCCATTCCCAAAATCGTTGCCATATTGAGCGCGATCGACGCGGTCACGCTTGATGAAGGGACCGACTGGTTCCAGCCGTCGAACATCGAATTCACCGACATGGAAGTGGGCAATGGCGCGACCAATGTCATCCCCGCCTCGGCGCGCGCGCGGCTGTCAATCCGCTTCAACGACCAGCATCGCGGCGCCGATCTCATCGAACGCGTCGAAGCCATTGCCCATGCGGTCGAACCCCGCGCGAAAATCCTCGGCAGAATATCGGGCGAGGCTTTCCTCACCCCGCCGGGCGATCTGTCCGAACTGGTGGCCGAGGCGATCCACGCCGAAACCGACCTCCGCCCCGAACTTTCGACAACCGGCGGCACATCCGACGCGCGTTTCCTTCACGCCCTTTGCCCGGTGGTCGAATTCGGCCTCACCAATGCGACGATGCACAAGCTCGACGAAGCGGTCGCCGTCGCCGACCTCCACAAGCTCACCGCCATTTATCGCGGCATTTTGATGCGCGCGCTGCTCGACTAGCGCCCGCGCCGCAATATCACATAGACCGCCCCTGCGCCGCCATGGCTGATATGCGCGGGGCGCAGCGCGACAATCTGGTCGGCATGGGGCGATGCGGCGAGCCAGTCGGCAAGCGAGGCACGGATCGCGCCGCGCGGGCGGCGTTCGCCATGCATGGCGGGCAGGCGGTCGGCGCCGGGGCGCAGCCGCCCCGCGACCACCAGCAGCACACGCGCCCCGCGCAGCAAGGCGCGCGCAATGGCCTCGTCCAGCAGCGCCTGCGCCGACGCAAGGCTGTGCCCATGCAGGTCGATGCTGATATCGGGCCGCACCTGCCCCTTGCGCAGCCGCCGGTCCCAATGGCTGTCGAGCGTCGCCTGCCCATGGATGCGGCGCGGCGGCGGCAGCGTTGCGGGCGGCAGGCGGCGTAAAGCTGGCGCGGCAGCGGGGGCGCCCTTGGCCACCGGACTGGGCGGCTTTACCGTCGGCGGCGCGGTGGGCGCCGCAGGCGGAACTCGCCCCGGCAAGGGGTCGACCGTCGCCGCGACCTTTTTCCACAGCGCGGCTTCGTCGGGGGCAAGGCGCCGGGGCACCGCCCGATCAGCGCGCGGTCAGCCGCGCGACGCTGACGCGGGGCAGCAGCAGCAGCGCCGATCCGCGCGCCGCCATGCCGCCCGCAATGGCGCGCGCGTCTTCGCCCGCGCCCCAGAAGCTGTCGAAACGATTGGCACCCTTGATCGCGCCGCCCGTATCCTGTGCCACCCATAAATGCCCCGGTTCGGCGCGGTCGAGCGACAGGAAAACGGGGGCGCCCAGCGGCACAAATTTGGGATCGGCAGCGACGCTGACGCGCCCCGTCACAGGCAGGCCCAGCGCACCGAGCGGGCCCGGCCCGGTCAATTCGCGAAAGAAAATCCAGCTTGGGTTTTCATTCATCACCGCCGCGCCGCGTACCGGATCGGCGCGCAGATAGTCGAGAATGCCCTGCATCGAGGTCTGCCCCGACTGAAGCTCACCGCGGTCGAGAAGCAGCTTGCCAATGCCGACATAATCGCGGCCATTCTGGCTGTCATATCCGATGCGGACGATCTGGCCATCGGGCAGGCGCAGACGGCCCGACCCCTGAATTTGCAGGAAGAAAAATTCGGCTGCATCCGCCGCCCAGGCGATTTCCAGCCCGCGCCCCGCCAGCGCGCCGCGCACGATCGCCGCACGATCATAATAGGGGACAAAATTGCTGCCCTCGACGCGGCCGCGAATTTTCCGGCCCTTCAGCGATTCGGAAAACAGGCCGAGATCCACGTCGACCAGGTCGGCAGGACGGCGATAAATGGGCACATCATAGCCGGGCTGGCGCGTGCGCGACGCCGCGATTTCGGGCTCGAAATAACCGGTGACAAAGGCGGTGCCCGCCCCCACCTGCACCGTGCCGAAATAGCGGCTGAAGAAATTGCTCGCATCGCGGTCGGGCCAGTCGGCGGCGGCGCGGCAGCTTTCGGCCCATTCACCCGTCTGGGTCAGCCCGCTGACGTCCTGGCGCCGCTGGACCGAGGGGCAGGAAATGCGAAACGCCTTGAGCGCGGCGCTCGCTTCTTCGGGGCTCACGCCCAATTCGGTAAATTCAGGCCCGGCGATCACCCCGCTCGCCGCCGCCGTCGCGGCATCGCCCGGAACGGGAGCTGCGGCAAGCGGCGGGCGCGGCGTGGCGGGTATCGGCCTGGCGGCGGCAGTCCCCGGAACGGATGGACGCGGCTGATAGCTGGGTGGCGGCGCGTCAGGCCGCGCGGCGCTTGCCGGCGGGCTGGGCCGCGGCGCGGGCGCTGCCGTACCGGGCCGCGTTCCCGCATCGGGGATGACCGATGTGCATCCCGCCAAAAACGGGATCGACAGGAAAAAAGCGGCCTTGAATGCGCGTGCGCGACGCTCTTTCCCCACGGACATCCCCATCATCGCCGTCAGGCGGTTTCGGCTTCGTCGAGCAGCCAGTTGGGATCGCGGCTGCCGATGCTGCGGCGGAAGGTCCAATAATCGTTAAGCGGCACGGCATCGCTCATCGAACCGGCGATCATCTTGCCGTCGGCATCGCGCGTTATGGCGCTGATGTCGGCCTGATAATGAACCTTGATCCGCGCTTCGCCGCGCGTCATCTCAACCGCGACAATCTTGGCTTCTTCGATCCCCATCAGGCGATTTTCCAGCCGTTCGCCGCGTGCTTCGCGCGCCTCGATCGCTTCGACAAAAGCGGCATAGCTGTCGTCATCGCACAAATCGCGCAGCGCTTCGCGGTCACCTGCCCAAAAGGCTTCGTAAATCATCTGATAGGCGGCCTTGGCGCCTTCCATGAAGCGGCCTGCGTCAAATTCCGAATCGGTTGCCAGCAACTGGCGCAATCCGACTTCTGCCTCCGGGTGATAGACCAGATCCGTATCGGCAGCGCCGGGGGCAGCGGGTGCGTCCTGGTCGACGCGCAGGGCGCGGGGGCCCGGCCGCTGGTCATCTCCGCGCGGCAGCACCGGCTCCTGCTCATGCCCGGTACGCTTCCCCAGCACAGAATAAAGCCGCATCCCAAGGAAAGCGGCGATCATGGCGAGCAGGACGATTGAAAATGCGGTCACAGGCAAGAGTCCAATATGCACGGGAAAGAAAGGGATCAAACGCGAATATAGGCGATCCGCAGCAAGGTTTCAAATCCACATGGCCGCAGGAAGGCGGCAGGTCAACGATTCGAAGCGTCCGGCCGCCCCCCATTGTGCTTGCGTCCCGCCGCTGCTAAGCGCCGCGGCGAACCGTCCGTCGAAGCCCGACCGGGCTGCGGCGCGACCCTTTTTCATCATCCGAATGAAAGCGTGACCTATGGCCGACGAGAGCAGCCCCGAAACCAATCCGGCCCCCCAGCCCAATGGCGAAGACACCAGCCCCGCCATCGGCCTGATTTCGCAATATGTGAAGGATCTGTCCTTCGAAAACCCCAGCGCTCCCGCCGCTTTCCAGTGGCAGTCGGCCCCGCAGATCGACGTTCAGTTCAATATTGCCGCCGAAGGTGTGGGCGACAATCTGTTCGAAGTGACGCTGAAAATCGACGTGACCTCGAAAGCCGATGAAGGCACCGCCTTTGTCATCGAGCTTCAATATGCCGGCCTGTTCGGTGTCCGCAACGTGCCCGAAGACCAGCTTCAGCCCTTCTTCCTCGCCGAAGCGCCGCGCATCCTCTTTCCTTTCGCGCGCCGCATCGTCGCCGATGCCGTTCGCGATGGCGGCTTCCCGCCGCTGCTCCTCGAACCCGTCGATTTCCACGGCCTGTTCATGCAGCAGGTGCAGGCGGCGCAGGATGAAGGCCAGAGCGAAGCCTCGGCACCTGTCGGCCAGGCCTGATCCCGCCGCGCGGGGGCCGCTCGAACGATGAGCAGCCTTGTCAAAAGCGTCGGCACCATCGGCGGGCTCACCCTGGTGAGCCGCGTCTTTGGCTTTGCGCGCGACATGCTCTTGTCGCGCATCCTGGGGGCGGGCGGCATCGCGGACGCGTGGCAGCTCGCCTTTCAGCTTCCCAATATCTTCCGCCGCCTCTTTGCCGAGGGGGCTTTTGCCGCCGCCTTCGTCCCGCTGTTCAACCAGCGGATGACGAAGGAAGGCGACCATAGCGAAGCACGCGCCTTTGCCGAAGCGGTGATGGCGGTGCTCATCCCGATCCTTATCGTCTTTTCGGCGCTGTTCCTGCTCATCATGCCCTGGGTGATGGGACTGTTCGCGAGCGACGCGCTGGAGGCGGACGCCGCGACCTTCGACCGCGCGGTGCTGATGGCGCGCATCGCCTTTCCCTATCTGGCGTTCATGAGCCTTGCGACCCTGTTCGCCGCGGTGCTCAACAGCCTGTCGCGCTTTGCGGCCGCTGCGGCCGCCCCCATCCTCCTCAACATCTGCCTCATCGCTGCGCTGCTCACAGGCATGGTGACGGGCAATGGCGATGAAGCGAGCAAGGCGGCAACCGGGCTTTACCTTGCCATTGCCGTATCAGCCTCGGGGCTGTTCCAGCTTGGCTGGCTCTATTACTGGGTTCGCAAGGCGGGTTTTTCGCCCCGGCTGCGGCGTCCCCGGCTGACGGCGGAGGTGCGCGAAATGGGCGTGCTCATCCTGCCCGCCGTGTTCGGCGCGGGCGTCTATCAGATCAGCCGCTTCATCGACCTGTTCTTCATCGCCACCCTGCCCGACAAGAGCATCACCTATCTCGCCATGGCCGACCGGCTCAATCAGTTGCCGCTCGGTATCATCGGCATTGCGCTCGGCACCGCCATCTTGCCCGCCCTGTCGCGCTTCATCGCGCAGGAGGACAGGGACGGCGCCTTTCGCCTGCAAAGCAATGCGGTCGAGCTTGCCATGCTGCTGACCGTTCCGGCCGCCGTCGCGCTGTTCGTCGCGGGTCCGGCCATCACCAGCGCCTTTTATGTCGGCGGCCAATATACGCGCGCCGATGGCCTTGCGACCGGCGCCGTCGTCGGCGGGCTGGTCGTCGGCCTGCCCGCCTATGTGCTGGTGAAAGTGCTCGTTCCCAATTTCTTTGCGCGCAAGGATACGCGCACCCCCGTGGTCACGGCGGCGCTATCGCTGATCCTCAACATCGCCCTCAACCTGCTCCTCATCCCGCGCTTCGGCATTGTCGGGTTGGCGCTGGCGGGCTCGATCGCCGCCTGGTGCAATGTCGCGCTTCTCTATGCGCTGCTCCACCGCCGCGGCGCCTTTCACCTCACGACGAAGGTCGCGGGCCGCATCGTCCGAATCGGCTTCGCCGCCGCCGTCATGGGGGCGTGCCTGTGGCTCGTCCTCCCCTATGGCGGCGATGCTTTCACCGGCAGCATTGTCGAGCGTATCACCGCCCTTGCAGCGCTGGTCGCGACCGGTGCGGTCACATTCTTCGGTTGCGCCTTCCTCTTCGGCGTGGTCAACCGCGACACGCTCGGCCAGCTCCGCCGGCGCCAGCTTTGATTGATGAAACATAGGGAAATTCACATGCGCGTCCTTTCGGGCATCCAGCCCACCGGAAATCTGCACCTTGGCAATTATCTGGGCGCGATCCGCAACTGGGTGCGGATGCAGGAGGAAATTTCGGCGCAGGGCGGCCAGTGTCTTTATTTCCTCGCCGATCTTCACGCCATTTCCATGCCGCATGATCCCGCGCAGCTCACCGCCAATACGCGCGCCATGGCGGCGGCGCTCGTCGCCTGCGGCATCGACACCGACCGCTCGATCCTGTTCAACCAGGCGCGGGTTCCCGCCCATGCGGAGCTGCAATGGCTGCTCAACGGCACCGCGCGCATGGGCTGGCTCAATCGCATGACCCAGTGGAAGGACAAGGCGGGCAAGAATCGCGAGGGCGCCTCGGCGGCGCTTTTCACCTATCCCGTGCTGCAGGCCGCCGATGTGCTCCTCTATCAGACCACCCATGTGCCGGTGGGCGAGGATCAGAAACAGCATCTCGAACTCGCCCGCGATGTGGCGCAGAAATTCAACAATGATTATTGCGCGCCCGACGCGCCGGTCTTCACCCTGCCCGAACCGATCATTCCGAAAGAGGCCGCCCGGATCATGAGCCTGCGCGACGGCAGCGCCAAAATGTCGAAATCCGACCCTTCGGACATGAGCCGCATCAACCTCACCGACGATGCCGACCTGATGAATCAGAAGGTGAAAAAAGCCCGCACCGACCCCGAACCCCTCCCGTCCGAACCCGAAGGGCTGGAAGGCCGGGCAGAGGCGCGCAATCTGGTGGGTATTTACGCAACGCTCGCCAACCAGTCGGTTGCCGATGTGCTGCGCGATTTTGCAGGCCAGGGCTTTGGCCAGTTCAAGCCCGCGCTTGCGGAGTTGATGGTCGAGAAGCTCGGACCCATTAATCAGCGCTTTACCGCTTTGCGGGAAGATAGCGCGGCGCTGGACGCGATTTTGGCGAAGGGGGCCGAGCGCGCACGTGAATTGGCAACCCCCACTTTGGATGCCAGCTATGCGGCGCTGGGCCTGTGTCGCTAGGGAGCGACAGAACGATCGGCGAACGAAAGTGCGACGAACCGGGTTCAACCAAGGTTAAGTCGCATTGGGTTAGTCATGGTAATAAGCGCAGATGAGCGCGCACCGAATTGACGGAGCATGACGATGATCAAGATGAAGTTTCGCGGGCTGGGAAAAGCCGCCATGGTAGGAGCGGCCCTTGCGCTCGCCGGTTGCGCCGCCACGCCTTTTCGCGCCGATGTCGCCCGTTTTCAAACCCAGCTGCCCGTGCCGCAGGGGCAAAGCTTTACCGTAACCGCCACCGATGCCTCGCTCGATGGCGGGATCGAGTTTGGCCATTATGCCAGCCTGGTCGCGGGGGAGCTGACCCGTTACGGCTACCGCCCCGCCGCGCCGGGCGAACAGCCCGATATGCTGGTCCGCATGGATTACAGCATCGACAATGGGCGCGAGCGCGTCCGTTCCACGCCGGGTTTTGGCTATGACCCCTGGTATGGCTATCGCAATCCCTATTATTATCGCCCGGTGATCGTGCGCGGTCCCAATGGCCGCCGCTATGTCTATGGCTGGCGCGATCCCTTCATGTGGGGCGGTTTCGGCCCGCGCTGGGGCTATAATGATGTGGAAAGCTACACCGTTTACACCAGCCACCTCAATCTGCAGATCAGCCGCGCCGCGGACGGCTATCGCCTGTTCGAAGGCCGCGCCGAAGCGCAGTCGCGTGACAATGATCTGACCCAGATCGTCCCCAATCTGGTCGAAGCAATGTTCACCGACTTCCCGGGCAATTCCGGCGAAAAGGTGCAGATCACCGTGGCCCCACCCGAAAAGCGCTAAGGCCCCCGAGATAAAGCAAAAGCCCGCTCTTCACACGAAGAGCGGGCTTTTTTGTGTTCAAGGAGGAGGAAGCAGAGATCGGCCCCGCAACCAACAACCGCCCCTCTCTCTCGTCATCCCGGACTTGATCCTCGTCATCCCGGACTTGATCCGGGATGACGAAGCGTCTGGCTCCGCTCCACGCATCCACACGCTTCCCCACCGAAACCACGCCAGAGGATTAGCGCATACACACGCCGCCTGTGGACAAATCCGTGGAAAGGCCCGGCAAAGGCTGTGGATCAGCCGTTCAGGCTGCGGCGGATGGCGGCGATTTCGGCGTCCAGCTCGCTGTCATGGACGCGCAGCGCCTCGACCGTGCGAACCGCGTGGATCACCGTCGAATGGTCGCGCCCGCCAAAGCGGCGCCCGATTTCGGGATAGGAGCGCGGCGTCAGTTCCTTCGCCAGATACATGGCGACCTGACGCGGGCGAGCGATGGCGCGCACCCGGCGCTTCGATGCCATTTCCGCCTTGTCGAGCTTGTAATGGGCGCATACCGCGCGCTGAATCTCGTCGATGGTGATGCGCGGGCGCGCGCTGCGGACATTTTCCGCCAACCGGTCCTCGGCGAGCGCCAGATCGACGCGCACCCCGGTCAGCGCCGCATAGGCGAGCAGCTTGTTGAGCGCGCCTTCCAGCTCCCGAATATTGCGGGTGAAATGCTTGACGAGATAGGCGACCACCTCATCGGGCACCTCGACCATCGGCATCGCAACCAGTCGCTGGCGGATGATGCGTTCGCGCAGATCATCTTCGGGCGCCTCAATGTCGGCGACCAGTCCGCCCGACAGGCGCGACAGCAGCCGCGCCTCGACCCCGTCGAGCATCGCCGGCGGGCGGTCGGCGGTCACCACCAGCCTTTTGCCCGTGGTGAGCAGATCGTCGATCGTGTGCAGCAATTCTTCCTGCGTCGAATTTTTGCCGATCACAAATTGCAGATCGTCGAGCAGCAACAGATCGGCGGCGCGCAGCCGCGCCTTGAACGCCATCATGTCGCCGCCGCGCATCGCGCCGACAAATTCGAGCATGAATTTTTCCGCCGACATCAAGATGATGTTCGCGGTCGGATGGATCGCCGCATAGGCCTGCGCAATTGCCTGCAGCAAATGCGTCTTGCCCTGTCCGGTGCCCGAGCACAGGTAAAGCGGGTTGAACTGCGGCGCCTCGGCCATCGCCATGCGCCGCGCCGCATTGGCCGCAAGGATGTTGCTGCGCGCGACCACAAAGCGGTCAAACGACAGCCGCTCGTCAAAAGACGCAAAACCTACCGGGGTCACGTTGGGCACCGCAAATCCCGCGCTTTGCACCGCGGGGCGCAGACGATCGGCGGACAGCGACGGAGCGCTGGGCGCTTCGCCGGCAATCGGCGCGCGCACCGCGCTGGACGCCGCAGCCCCTTGGACCTGGACACTGCGCACGTCGGCCAGATGCTGCCGCCAGGCCAGCACCAGCCGGTCGCCAAAGCGTTCGTTGATCCAGTTGGCCGAAAAGCGGCTCGCGGCCTCCAGCGTGACGACGCCCGACAGGCGGCAATAATCGGCAAAGCGTACGGGCTTGAGCCAATGGTCAAAGGTGCGCGCACCCAGGTCGCGGCGCAGCCCCTCGGCCACCTGCGGCCAGAGCAGGGCAGCATCGCTTCCGGTCACGGTCGCCTCGCCTGCCCCCGCCCTCTGGCTATCCCCGCTCATGTTCACGCTGCCTTGCCCCCTTGGTTCACCATCTGCTCCTCGCCGGACAACCGGCCAATCGCTACCCCGGACCGGGACACAGCCTTCCCGTCCCGGACTCACGGTCCGAAAAAATACGAAACATGTCGATGTGGCGGTCGTCGGCGAGAGCCGATGACCCCTATTGTCTAGTCAGCGGATGCCGAGTCGATCAAGGGCCGGCCATGTAAAATATGTGAAATAAAAACCTTGACTCGCAGACCCCCTAGGGAAAGCGTCAGATAGTATTTTTATCGTTATTTTTCATGAGCTTATACCGTTCCAACCAAATTGGTCACAACGAATCGCGATAAATCCGCCACTTACCGCGCTGCAACAGTTCCGCCTTGGATCCGTAACAATAAGAACGAAAAAAACCCGCCAGCATCAGCCAGCGGGTCTTTTATGCCGGAACGGCGAAAAGCGTCAGGCGATGGCTTTGACGCTCTTGGTCAGGCGCGAAAATTTGCGCGCGACCATATTCTTGTGAAACACGCCTTTCGCCACGCTGCGCGCCATTTCGGGCTGTGCAGCCTTCAGCGCGGCAGTGGCCGCATCCTTGTCGCCCGCAGCCACGGCGGCTTCGACCTTCTTCACCAGCGTGCGAACCCGCGAAACGCGATTCTTGTTGACGAGCGCCCGCGCATTGTTGCGGCGGATGCGCTTTTTTGCCTGCGGCGTATTGGCCATAATATCCTCAAAATTTCCAAATCAGTTCAACGGTCGGAGCACAGCCATAACGGAGCAGCCGAATCGCGGGAAGTGCAGCGAATCAACGTCCGGATACAGCCGGTTCCGGAACACCGGACCCTGCTCGAAGGGTGCGCCCATAGCCGGCAGGCGCAGGAAGGTCAATATTTTTCGGGGCAAAACCCTCTGCCCGCGAGGTCATTTTTGGCATTTCAGACAATAGAAGGTCGAACGTCCGCCTTGCGACACGCGCGCGACGGTTCCGCCGCATCGGCACGCCTCGCCTTCGCGCCCGTAAACGCGCCACTGTTTGGCGAAATAGCCAAGCTGCCCTTCGGGGCTTAAATAATCGCGCAGGGTCGACCCGCCCGCGGCAATGGCGGAGACGAGCACCGCCTTGATCGCGGGCACCAGCGCGTCAAGCCGCGCGCACGGCACATCGGCGGCGGGTTTCAGCGGCGATATGCGCGCCAGGTTGAGCGCCTCGCAGACATAGATATTGCCCAGTCCCGCGACGATACGCTGGTCGAGCAGCATCGCCTTGATCGGCGCGCGCCGCCCGACAAGCGCGCGCGCCAGACAGGCGGCGTCAAATTCATCAGCGAACGGCTCCGGCCCCAGCGCGGTGAAAGGCGGGAACTCCGCCAGCGGGTCGCCGGTTACCAGATCGACCGAACCGAAACGCCGCGGGTCGCACAGGAACAGGCGGTGCCCGGCGCCCGTCTGCAACAGGAGATGATCATGCTTGCCCGCCTCGCCCCCCTCGGTCCGCCAGCGCCCCGACATGCCGAGGTGAAAGATCATATGATCGTCGCGGTCGGTGGAAATGATCCCATATTTGGCGCGCCGCCACAGCCGCGTGACCTGTGCCCCGGTCAACCGCTGGGCCAGGTCCACCGGAAAGGGGCGACGCAGATCGGGGCGAAAGGTGGTGACGGCGGTCAGCCGCTGCCCTTCCAGAAAAGGCGCAAGGCCTCGCACGGTGGTTTCAACTTCGGGCAGCTCGGGCATCTCGCCCTCTCGGCTACGCGCCATTTGCGCGGCAGGCAAGGGGACGTTAAAGGCCTCCCGACAATCCCCCTCCCCTTTTCGTAAAGGCGCATGGCCATGGCCGCTTCCGATACCGTCAGCTTTGGATATGACGAGGTTCCCGCCGACGCGAAAACCGGCATGGTGGGCGAGGTGTTCAGCCGCGTCGCGCGCAAATATGATATTATGAACGACGCCATGTCGGGCGGGCTCCACCGCTTGTGGAAAGACCGTTTCGTGCGCCGGGTCAAGCCGCGCGCGGGCGAGGCGATTCTCGACATGGCAGGCGGCACCGGCGACATCGCCTTTCGCATGGAATCATCGGGCGCCAGCATCACGGTCGCCGACATCAATCCCAACATGCTGGGCGTCGGTATGGAACGCGCCGCCGAACGCGGTATCCACAGCCTCGTCTGGTCCGAACAAAATGCCGAAAAGCTGACATTCCCCGATCATTTTTTCGACGCCTATACGATCGCCTTCGGCATTCGCAACGTCACCGACATTCCCGCCGCACTGGCCGAGGCGCATCGTGTGCTGCGTTATGGCGGGCGTTTTTTCTGCCTCGAATTTTCGACCAATGAATGGCCCGGCTTTGCCGAAATTTACGATGCCTATTCGCACCATATGGTCCCCCGCCTCGGCAAGCTGATCGCGGGCGACGCCGACAGCTATCGTTATCTGATCGAATCGATCCGCCGCTTTCCGCCCATGCCCGAATTTGCCGCGATGATCCGCGACGCGGGCTTTTCGCAGGTGAAGGTCGAACCAATAATGGGCGGGCTCGTCGCGATCCACAGCGGGTGGAAAGCGTGAGCGGACGATATTGTCACCCCCGCCCGCAAGCGGGAGGGGAGGTTCGGTGACGCGGCCTGTTGCCCATATTTTCCGTCTGCTTAAGTGGGGCCGCATCCTCGCGCGCCACGGCGCGCTGCGCGGGATTGAAAGCGCGCCCGAAACCCCGGCGGGGGTGAAGCGGCTGTGCCGTATCGCGCGGCTGGGAACGATCCAGCCCAAATATCCCGACTATGCCGCCGCCTTTCAGGCGATCGGTCCCGCGGCGGTCAAGCTCGGCCAGACGCTCGCGACCCGCCCCGATCTTGTCGGCGAGGATGCGGTGCGCAATCTTCTCACCTTGCAGGATGCGCTGCCGCCGGTCGCCTTTGACCGGATCAAACAGGAAATCGAGCAGGTTTTCGAAGCCCCGCTCGAAAGCCTTTACGCCGAATTTGATCCCGAACCCGTCGGTTCGGCCTCGATCGCGCAGGTCCACCGCGCGGTGACCACCGACGGGCGCGAGGTTGCAGTCAAGGTGCGCCGTCCCGGCATCGACAAGCAATTTGCGCGCGACATCGAAACCTATGAATGGGCCGCCGCGCATCTGGAGGCTTTTGGCGGCGAAGCCACGCGGCTCCGCCCGCGGCAGGTGATCGCCAATTTTCGCCGCTGGACGCTGCGCGAACTCGACCTGAGGCGCGAAGCCGCCTCGGCGTCTGAACTGGGCGAGGCGATGGCGTCAGAGCCCAGCTATGCCGTGCCCGCCATCGACTGGGACCGCACGACCAGCCGCGTGATGACGATGAGCTGGATCGACGGCATCAAAATCTCGCACCGCGACCAGCTCGTTGCGGCCGGGCATGACATGGAAAAGCTCGCCGAAAATCTGGTCCACGCCTTTTTGCGGCAGGCGATTGCCGAGGGCTTTTTCCACGCCGACATGCATCAGGGCAATTTATTTGTCTGCGCCGATGGCACCATCGCCGCCGTCGATTTCGGCATCATGGGGCGGATCAACCGGCAGGCGCGCTATTGGCTTGCCGAAATTCTCTATGGCCTCACCACCGGCAATTACCGCCGCGTCGCCGAAATTCATTTCGAGGCGCAATATGTGCCCGATTATCACAATGTCGATGAATTTGCGACGGCGCTGCGCGCGGTGGGCGAGCCGATGCGCGGCAAGCCGGTCAGCGAACTTTCGGTCGGCCAGATGCTCGACGGCCTCTTTGCCATCACCCGCGATTTCGACATGCAGACCCAGCCGCACCTTTTGCTGCTGCAAAAAACCATGGTGATGGTCGAGGGCGTCGCGACGATGCTCAATCCCCGGATCAACATGTGGGACGTATCAGGACCCTTCGTCAAAAACTGGATCCGCGACGAGCTTGGCCCCGAAGCCGCGCTCGCCGACGGGATTCGCGAACAGGGCAAGACGCTGGCGCTGATCCCCGACATCATCCGCCGCCTCGACGAACAACTTCCCCGCAAGGGCGCCGCCCCGCCCAACCCGCCGCTCCCCGACATTCCGCTGATGTGGGACAAGGGCGAACGCCGGACGGGCTGGCGCTATGCGCTCACTGCGCTGGCAGGCGCTGCCGCCGGGGTCGCCGCAATGCTGTGGGGCGGTTTCGCGGTTTAGTCCGGGACTTTCGGCCCGGAATAGTGTCGAGCGAAGACAAGACCCCCATCGTCATCCCGGACTTGATCCGGGATCCATTTTTCCAGCGTTGCGCGAGTGGATCCCGGATCAAGTCCGGGATGACGATGAAATGAAGCACCATGGGACGGCCGCCCCTTCGGTCCGCTCTGGATTTTGCGGCCATCTCCCCCTAAAGGCCGCGCATTCCCGATTCCAAGCGCATGTTGCGGGCCTCGCAGGCCCGTTGCGCGCATCCGTACCGGAGCAAGCATGGCCCTTCACAACGACTTTCGCCGCGACTGGCTCGCAAACCCGCGCGCCGAATTTTTGTCGGGCCTCGTCGTCGCGCTGGCGCTGATCCCCGAAGCTATCGGCTTTTCGATCATCGCCGGGGTCGATCCGCGCGTCGGCCTCTACGCCAGCTTCTCCATCGCCGTCATCATTGCGATGGTCGGCGGGCGCCCCGGAATGATCAGCGCCGCGACCGCTGCGGTTGCCGTGCTGGTGGTGCCGCTGGTGCGTGACCACGGCGTCGAATATCTGTTCGCCGCAACGATCCTGATGGGTATTTTCCAAGGCATTGCCGCGCTGCTGCGGCTCGACCTGCTCATGCGCTTTGTCTCGCGGTCGGTCATTACCGGCTTTGTCAACGCGCTCGCGATCCTGATCTTCATGGCGCAATTGCCGCAGCTGACCGGCGAGGCGATGACGCTAACCACCTATGCCATGGTCGCGGCGGGATTGCTGATCATCTATGGCCTGCCGCGCCTCACCACCGCCATTCCCTCGCCGCTGGTGGCGATCATTCTCCTCGCGGCAGTGTCGATCTATTTCCGCGCCGATGTCTTCACCGTCGGCGATATGGGCGATCTGCCCGACAGCGTGCCATGGTTCCATCTGCCCGAGGTGCCGCTGACGTGGGAGACGCTGCGGATCATCGCCCCCTATTCGCTCGCCATGGCGGCTGTCGGCCTGCTCGAAAGCCTGCTCACCGCCTCCATCGTCGACGATATGACCGAAACGCGCAGCGACAAGCGGCGCGAAACCTGGGGTCAGGGCCTCGCCAATTTCGTCACCGGCTTCATCGGCGGCATGGGCGGCTGTGCGATGATCGGCCAGTCGGTGATCAACATAAAATCGGGCGGGCGCCGCCGCCTCTCCACCTTTGTCGCGGGCGTGATGCTGCTCATCCTGATCGTCGCACTGGGGCCATGGGTCGCGCAAATCCCTATGCCCGCGCTGGTCGCGGTGATGATCTTCGTCTCCATCTCCACCTTCCGCTGGAAAAGCTTTGCCGAAACGCTGCACCATCCCTGGCCGTCGAATGTCGTGATGATCGCGACCGTGGTGATGGTCGTCGCAACGCATGATCTTTCCATCGGCGTGCTGACCGGTGTGCTGTTGTCGGGTATTTTCTTTGCGTGGAAGGTGCGGCAGCTGCTGACCATCGAGACGCGGGTCGAGGGCAAAACGCGCCGTTATGTCATCGGCGGCCAGATCTTCTTCGCCTCGGTCGACATGCTCTATGAAGCGATGGAATTTGGCGAAGATGCGATCGAAACAGTGATCATTGATGTGCACGAAGCGCATTTTTGGGACATTTCGGCGACCGGCATGCTCGACAAGATCGTCCTGCGCCTGCGCGGCGAGGGAAAAACGGTCGAGGTCACCGGCCTCAACGAAGCCAGCGCCACGATGGTCGACAAATATGGGGAGCACCAAAAACCGTTCGCGAGCCTCGGCATGGTCGGTCATTGATCATCGCTCCATATGCGCATAGCTTATGCGCAAGGAGAATGGCGATGAACCGTCCAGCGCGATTCGAGGGGCCGAAGAAAGCCACCAATGTTACGCTGAGCGCCGAGCTGGTCGAAGAGGCGCGGAAGCTCGGTATAAATGTCAGCGAGGCGTGCCAGACCGGTTTGGCCGCAGAGGTGAAAAAAGCGCGCTGGGACAAATGGAAGGAAGAAAATCGCGCCGCGATTGAGGCCTCCAATGACTATGTCCGCAAACATGGCCTGCCACTCGCCAAATATCGGTTGTTCTGATGGCGCAATTCGACGTGTGGCGCACGCCTGACGGCGATCTGGTCGTCGATTGCCAGTCGGACCTGCTCGACCATCTCGACACGCGCTTCGTCGTGCCTTTGCTCCCCGCCGACCAGTTCGAGGTGATTGCCTGCCGCCTTAATCCGCTATTCTCGATCGAAGACGCCGAATATGTCATGTATACGCAGTTTGCAGCCGCCGTTCCGGCTGGTCAGTTGGGCGACTTCGTCGTGAGCCTCGGCGATCACGGCTTTGTCATTATCGACGCGCTCGACGTGCTGCTGACGGGGGTTTGACGATGGCCGCAAAACGCATCCTGCTCATCATCGGCGGCGGCATCGCCGCGTACAAGAGCATCGAGCTTCTGCGCCTGCTTCGCAAATCGGGGCATGAGGTGCGCTGCGTCCTCACCCGCGCGGGCGAGCAATTTGTAACGCCGATGACGCTCGCGGCGCTTTCGGAGAACAAGGTTCATACCAGCCTGTTCGACCTCAAGGACGAGGTCGAGATGGGGCATATCCAGCTCAGCCGCGAGGCCGATCTGGTCGTGGTCGCGCCCGCCACCGCCGATCTGATGGCCAAGATGGCCCAGGGCCTTGCCGATGATCTGGCGACCACCCTGCTGCTTGCCACCGACAAGCCCGTGCTTGCCGCACCCGCGATGAATGTCCGCATGTGGCTGCATCCCGCGACCCAGCGCAATGTCGCCACCTTGCGCGGCGACGGGGTGACGGTGATGGAGCCCGATGTGGGCGAGATGGCGTGTGGCGAATTTGGCCCCGGCCGCCTGCCTGAGCCCGAAGCGATCCACGATGCGATTGTCGAGGCGCTGCGGACGGCCACCCCCCTGCCGCTGCCGGCGCTGGCAGGTCAGCCCGACTTTGCGCCGTCGCGGCGCCGTCCGCTTTATGGACGGCGCATCCTCATCACCGCGGGGCCGACGCATGAGCCGATAGATCCGGTGCGCTATATCGCCAATCGCTCCAGCGGAAAGCAGGGCTTTGCCATTGCCGCCGCCGCCGCGGAGGCGGGCGCCGACGTGCTGTTGATCGCAGGGCCGGTATCGCTGCCCACTCCGCCGGGGGTGATCCGCGTCGATGTCGAAAGCGCACGCGAAATGGCCGAAGAAGTCGCGGACGGCCTGCCCGTCGATGCCGCCATCATGGTCGCCGCCGTCGCCGACTGGCGCGCCGCCGATACCAGCGCGCAAAAAATCAAAAAGGATGGCAGCGGCAAGGTGCCTCCGCTGGCACTGACCGAAAATCCCGATATTTTGGCGGGGCTGGCCGAGCATCCGAAACGCCCCGCGCTGCTCGTCGGCTTTGCCGCGGAAACCAATGACGTGCTGGACCATGCCAAGGCCAA
This sequence comes from Sphingopyxis sp. MWB1, assembly GCF_000763945.1. Taxonomy (NCBI): domain Bacteria; kingdom Pseudomonadati; phylum Pseudomonadota; class Alphaproteobacteria; order Sphingomonadales; family Sphingopyxidaceae; genus Sphingopyxis; species Sphingopyxis sp. MWB1. The sequence goes on along the minus strand of NZ_JQFJ01000002.1, from coordinate 2,332,957 downwards.
GCGCGTTCGCAAGGGCTGCGACTGGATCGTCGCCAATGACGTGTCCGCCGACCCGATGGGCGGCGAAAATAATCGCGTCCATATCGTCAGCCATGACGGGGTGGACAGTTGGAAGCGCCTGCCCAAGGAAGCAGTCGCGCGCAAATTGATGGAAAAAATTGCCGATGAGCTCGACCGACGCATCCCCCCCGAAACCGATTGATATCGCCATTCAGCGCCTGCCCAATGGCGGCGGGCTGCCACTGCCCGCCTATGCCAGCGAGGGCGCGGCGGGGATGGATATTGTCGCGGCTGAAACGCTGACCCTGCGTCCCGGTGCGCGCCATGCGGTGGCGACCGGCTTCGCCATCGCCATTCCGACGGGATATGAGGTGCAGGTGCGCCCGCGTTCGGGACTGGCGCTCAAACATGGCATTACCTGCCTCAACACCCCGGGCACGATCGACAGCGATTATCGCGGCGAAGTGAAAGTCATCCTCGCCAATCTGGGCGAGGAGAATTTCGAGATCAAACGCGGCGAACGCATCGCGCAGATCGTTCCCGCGCCGGTTCAGCGCGCGGCCTTTGTCGAAGTCGAAAGCCTTGATGAAACCGCGCGCGGCGCAGGCGGCTTCGGATCGACCGGCATGGGCGCGCCCGCCGCCATGGGCTCGCTTGCCGCGGTCAAGACACGGCGCTCCTGACCCTTGCTCAGCGACGCCGAACTTGATCGCTATGCGCGCCAGATCATCCTGCCGCAATTTGGCGGCGCCGGTCAGGCCAGGCTGAAGGCGGCGCATGTCGCGATCATCGGCGCGGGCGGGATCGGCTGTCCCGCTATCACCTATCTCGCGGCCGCCGGGGTTGGGGGGCTGACGATCATCGACGATGATCGGGTGGAGCGCTCCAACCTTCACCGCCAGCCCCTTTTTACCGATGCCGATATCGGCGCACCGAAGGCCGCAGTCGCGGCAGAGGCCGCCCGGCGGATCAACCCGCATGTCGAGGTGGTTCCGCGTATCGAGCGGATAGAGGCAGGCAATGCCGAGGCGCTGCTGAAGGGCGCGTCCCTGATCCTCGATGGATGCGATAATTTCGCGACGCGGCTGACGGTCAATCGTGCGGCGGTTGCGCTGCACATCCCGCTGCTCTCTGCTGCCATCGGCGCCTTTGAAGGGCAGGTCGCGCTCTATGAAGGCTGGCGCGCTGACCGGCCCTGCTATGCCTGTCTGGTCGGCGATGATCCCGACCGCCCGGGGATCAACTGCGCCGAGACGGGAGTGATGGGCGGGATCGCCGGCATGGTCGGAACGATGGCTGCCCTGGAAGCCGTACGGGCGCTGAGCGGCTGGGGCCGGTCGCTATCGGGACGCCTCGCTATCCTTGACATGCTGGAACGCCGCTGGCGCGAGGTCGGCGTCTCCAAGGAAGCGGAGTGCCCGATTTGCCGGGGATGAATATCATGATTGCAGCGGCAGAGGGGCGGCGTTTTTGCGCTGCGCTGGAGACCGCCATTGCGGCCGTGGCGCTGGGGCAGTCGGCGCGTCTGTTCGTGCAGGGCGATGCCGCAGCGATGCTGCGTGCACCTGCGGGCTTTGCCGGCGACGGCGCGCGGCGCGCTATGGGGCTCCCGGGCCTCAACGAATTGATCGACGAAGCGCTGGCAAGCGGGGTCGAGATTATCGTGTGCCAATCGGGACTTGCGCTCGCCAACCTCACCGCAGACCGCATCGTCGACGGTATCAAGGCGGGCGGGGTCGTCAGCTTTCTTGCCGCGGTTTCGGCAGACGACCGGCTGATCACTTACTGAAGCCAGTGCATCCATGAAAAGGGCCGGGAGAGATTGCCCCTCCCGGCGCCTTTCGCTTCTGAACAGGTGAAGATTACCAGCCCTGCGGCTTGCCCTTATTCTGTTCGTCGAGCCACGCTTTGAGCGGCGCGAAATAATCGGCCATCGCCTTGCCCGACATTTCACGCGTTCCGGTAAAGGCTTCGAGCGCGTCGGGCCATGGCTTGGACGATCCCATTTCGAGCATAGCGTTCAGCTTTTCGCCCACTTCCTTGTTGCCAAAGAAGGAGCAGCGATGCAGCGGGCCGGTCCAGCCCGCCTGTTTGCACGCCGCTTCGTAAAATTGGAACTGCAGGATCCGCGCCAGGAAATAGCGCGTATAGGGGGTGTTGCCGGGGATATGATATTTGGCGCCGGGATCAAAGGCATTGGCCGGTCGCTCGCCCGGGGGGACGATACCCTGATATTGCAGGCGCAGCTGGGTCCAGGCCTGATTGTAATTCGCGGGCTTGATCGTGCCGTCGAACACGCCCCAGCGCCAGCGATCTACCAGCAGGCCAAAGGGAAGGAAGGCGACCTTGTCCATCGCCTGCCGCAGCAACAAGCCGATATCCTTGCCGGCGCTCGGCACCGTGGCGGGATCGAGAAGGTTGATATCCACCAGATATTGCGGGGTAATCGACAAGGCGACGAAATCGCCAATCGCTTCGTGGAACCCGTCGTTCGCGCCGTTAAGATAAAGGAACGGCTGTGCCTTATAGGCGCGCTGATAATAATTATGCCCCAGCTCATGGTGAATGGTGACGAAATCGTCGGCGTTCACCTTGATGCACATTTTGATGCGGATATCGTCCTTGTTGTCGATATCCCAGGCCGAGGCATGGCAGACGACCTCGCGGTCAGCAGGCTTGGTGAACATGCTGCGTTTCCAGAACGTGTCCGGGAGCGGTTCAAAGCCGAGCGAGGAATAGAAATTCTCCCCCGTCTTCACCATGTCAAGCGGACCCTGCCCCTTGGCCTTGAGCAGGTCGCCAATATCATAGCCAAGGTCGCCCGCACCCTCGGGCGCGACGAGCGGATAGATATTGCCCCATTCCTGCGCCCACATATTGCCGAGCAGATCGGCGCGGATCGGGCCGGTTTTGGGCTGGACGGCGTCGCCATATTTCTCGTTCAGTTTGGAACGGACATAGGTGTGAAGCGCCATGTAGAGCGGCTTGACTTCCTGCCACAGACGCTCGGTCATCTGCGCAAATTCCTCGGGCGTCATGTCATAGCCTGACCGCCACATGGCGCCGGTATTGGCAAAACCCAATTCCTTTGCCCCCGCATTGGCGATGCTCACCATGCGGGCATAATCATCCTTCATCGGCGCGCCGACATTATCGTGCCAGCTGGTCCACATTTCGGCAAATTCGGCGGGGCTATGGTCGAGATTGCCCATCTCCGCCTCAATATCCGATCCCGAAATCTCCTTGCCATTCAGCGTGCCGCGGCCCTTGCCGTATTGCGACTGGAGGTTTGTCGCGATCTGATTAAGTTCGGTCGCGGCGCCGGGGCTGGTTGGCGCGGGCAGGACGAGGCCGGTGCGCAAGATGTCGAGCTTGCGCTTCGTATCGGCGCTGAGCCCCGGAATATTCATATATTTGGCGGCTTCGAGTGCATATTGGACCGATTTTTCGGTTCCCACCGCATTGATCCGCGCCGCCATCGCGTCGGTATCCTCGGTGATATAGGTCGAGTTGACCCAATTGACCTGGCTCGCCTCGACCGAATAGTCGAACAGATCCTTTTCGACCGCCGCGACAAAGGCGTCGGCATCGGCGGCCGTCGGCGCCGCCTGTTTGGACGTCGCGTTATCCTTTGCCTTTTCAGCGGAAAGAACGGGGCTCGCCAGCGCAAGCGACATGGCGAGCGACAGGCTGGAAATCATGGCTCTCATGGGGATTGGTCCTCTGAAGAATGACAGGGCGCTCGTGCGCGCTATGCCTTCCAGATTGACGCTCCCGGCCTGCCGGGTCAAGCGGTGAGGAAATGGGCGATGGCTTCGCCAAGCGCCGCCTCGGTCACGCTCGACATATGGGTGCCGGGGATAGTCGCAAGCCGGGCATCGGCCAGATGGTCGGCCAGTTCCTCCGCCGAACCATTGTCCTGATCATCCTCACCGCAAACGACCAGCACCGGCATGTCGAGCGCCGACAAGGCATCGGGCGACGTATCGGTAAAACTGTTGAGCAAATGACCGGCCGCAATGCGGTCGACCTTCATCGTCTTCATGAACTGGATCGACAGCCAGGTCGGATCGCCGCGCTTGGCGGTGTCAAATTCGGCGATGGCGCGCTGAAAGAAATCGCCGCGCCTTTGCCAGCCCGCAAGTCCCGCAAGCCCCATGCCCGCAAGGATGAGACGCCGGGGTTTCAGCCCGCCCACGACCGCGCGCGCACTCGTCCGCGCACCCAGCGAAAAGCCGCCAAGGTCAAAATCCGTGAGCCCCAGATGCGCGATCAGATCCTCCAGATCCTGCACCAGCACATCGGGCGGATAATGATCGGCCTCATGCGGCGCAGCGCTGTCGCCATGCGCGCGCAGATCGGGCAGGATCAGCCGATAGCCTTCTTCGGCGATGCGCGCCGCGGTGCCGAATTTGATCCAGTTCACCTCTGCGCTGGAAAAGAGACCGTGCAGCAGGATCAACACCGGGCCGTCCGCTGCCCCCATTTCGCGCCACGCCAGCCGCACGCCATCGCGCGCTTCGAAAAATTCGGGATCGATCGTCATGCTGCTGCTTTACGCGCTCTGTACGGGCTCATGCAACCGGGCAAGGGGGGACGGGCCGCGAAGGATCGATTGCCGACATTGTCCTCCTCGTCCTCGTCATCCCGGACTTGATCCGGGATCCAGCCCAACGGCGCGGCTATGGATTCCGGATCAAGCCCGGAATGACGATTGTTCGGGGTGGTCAGCAGGAAAGAGGAGCGATCGCAGCCCCTGCCTCCTATCGCGGCTTCAGCCCCTTTTGCTCCATGCGCCATTTGGCCATGTCGATCCGATCCTGTCCGAAAAAGGGTTCCCCCTCGAACACCAATGTCGGCACCCCCCAATGGCCGGAGATTTCGAGCGCAACCTGATTGGCGGCGATTTCCTTGTCGAGCGCCTGGGCGTCGCTGGCGGCTTCAGCATCCAGTTCGGCGAGGTCGAGCCCCGCGCGCGCTGCGGCCTTGGCCATATGGTCGCCCTGATGCCAGTCCTGCACCCCGCCCCAGATGAGCCGGGCCACTTCCTCGCAAAAGGCAAGACTTTGTCCGCGCCGCGAGGCCGCCTGCCCCAGCCGGGTCAGCCGATAAATATACGGCTGTTCCTGCGCAATCGCGCGGGTGGCGATATTTTGGACAATTGGATCGGGGCGGGGCGGGCCAAAGGGAATGCCGTGGAATTGGGCGACGCGCACCATGTCGCGCATTGTATAGCTGAGCCAATTGGGGTGGCTGCGCTCAAAAAAATCGGGTTGGCGAATGGCCAACGGATAAACCGGACGCACATTGATGGTCAGCGCATGCGAAGCGGCAAGCGCACGATAACGCCCGATGGCCAGATAGCTGTAAGGCGAACGGAAGGACCAGAAAAGATCAGCGGAGAGGCTCACGCCCACATCCTGCCCATATTTGGGCGCGAGGCAAGCGCAGCGCGGGGAAAGGGCCAGTTTGGCAGCGAATGAAACACCCCTCGCAATATCTTGATATAGTAGCTATTGCTATTATATAGCGCGCTATGAGTGAAACTCTGGGCTTTCTGTTAAATGACACGGCACGGCTTTTCCGGCGTGCCTTCAACGCACGCACCAAAGGCAGCGGGGTAACGGCGTTGCAATGGCGGCTGATGATCTATCTGCGCCGCCACGAAGGCATAAGGCAGGGCCCGCTTGCCGAGTTGATCGAAGTCGAGCCCATTACCCTGTCACGCATGGTAGACCGGTTGGCCGAAGCGGGATTGATGGAGCGGCGCGCCGATCCCACCGATCGCCGGGCCTGGCTGCTTTATCTGACCCCGCACGCGCAGCAATTGCTCAACAGCATTGCCCCGACCACTGACGCGCTCGTCGCCGAAGCCACCGAGGGCCTGAGCGCTGCGGAAATCGATCAGCTCACCCGCCTCGTCGAGCGCGTACGCGGCAATTTGTCGCGCCGCATCTGTCCCAAGCAAGTCGGCAAACAAGAGATAGCCTGATGGAACAACAAGCTCCCCTCCGTCCGCAGGACGACATCACCCTTCCCCATAATGACGCGGCTCCCCCCGCCTCTCTGCGCCCCGATCCCGCGCCTGCGGGCAGTTCGGACGCCGCGGCCATCCAGGACAAACCCGGGTGGCGCAAGCGTCTCCTGATGTTCGGCGTGCCGCTGGCCATGGTGGCCGCGGGCGGCTGGTACTGGATGACAAGCGGCGGTTCGGTATCGACCGACAATGCCTATGTCCAGATGGACAAGGTTGCGGTTGCGGCCGAGATCGGCGGGCGGATTACCGAAGTGGCGGTACGCGATGGCCAGGAGGTGCAGGCAGGTCAACTGTTGTTCCGCATCGACGGCGAGCCCTATCGCCTGTCGGTCGCCGAAGCGACGGCCGCGATCGACGCGGCGCAGGTGCAGGTCGGCAATCTGGCGGCGAGCGCGCGCACATCCGATGTCGATATCAATGCCGCACGCGAGGATGTCGCCTTTGCCAAGGTGAATTTCGATCGGCAGGCGGCGCTCATGGAGCGCGGCTTTACCACCCGCGCGGCCTATGATGCGGCGCGCCACGCGCTTACCCAGGCGCGCGAAGGGCTGCGTCAGGCCGAAGCCAGCGCCGCCGAGGCGCGCACCAAATTGGCGGTCGGCCCGGCCAGCGGAGTCAACCCGCAGGTCGAGGCCGCGCGCGTCCAGCGCGATCAGGCCAAGGTCAATCTGGCCCGCACCGAGGTGCGCGCGCCAAGCGCGGGCCGCGTTGCCCAGTCAGACCGGCTGCAGATCGGCCAGATGATGGTCGCGGGCCTGCCCGCCGTTACGCTGGTCGACACCGCCCATCCGTGGGTCGAGGCCAATTTCAAGGAAACCGACCTGGCCAATATGCGGATTGGCCAGCCCGCCGAAATTCGTTTCGACGCCTATCCGGGGCTGAAAGTCAAAGGCCATGTCCTGACTATCGGTGCAGGCACGGGCAGCGAATTTTCGGTGCTGCCGGCGCAAAATGCCACCGGCAACTGGGTGAAGGTCACCCAGCGCGTGCCTGTGCGCATCGCCTTTGACGAAAAGCCTGCGCGCGAAATGATCGCGGGCCTGTCGGCCGATGTCACCGTCTTTACCGCCCAAGGGGCGGCGAAGAGCCAGTGATGCAGGACACCGGCGCACGCCTGTTGGCGCCCGCGCCCTGGAAGCAAGCGAGAGAAAAACGGATCCCCTGATGGCCAGCCGCTCCTTTCCCCGGCGCCCGTCGGTCACGGCACTGCCCGCTGACGAATCCATCCCGCTGCACGAGCGGGTCCGTTATCGCGGGCTGCTCACGGTGGCGGTGATGGGTGCGTCGATCATGCAGATTCTCGACACGACTATTGCCAATGTCGCGATTCCGCACATGCAATCCTCGCTGGGAGCGACCAGCGAGACGGTCAACTGGGTGCTCACCAGCTATATCATCGCCACAGCGATGGCGATGCCGATCACCGGCTGGCTCGCCGACCGCATCGGGCGGCGGCAATTGTTTCTGGGCGCCATTGTCGGCTTCATCCTTGCCTCCATGGCGTGCGGCGCGGCGCAAAATCTGGAAGAGATGGTCGCGTTCCGCTTCCTGCAAGGGATCAGCGCCGCCTTTATCGGGCCCTTGTCCCAATCGGTGATGCTCGACATCAACCCGCCCGAACGCCATGCGCGCGCCATGTCCATATGGGGCATGGGGATTATGATCGGGCCAATATTGGGGCCGGTATTGGGCGGCATATTGACCGAACAGGCCAATTGGCGCTGGGTCTTTTACGTCAACCTGCCCGTGGGCCTTGTCACGCTGGCGCTGATGTGGGCGCTTCTACCCGCAACGGGCAAGATCGAGCGCAAGTTCGACCTGTTCGGATTTTCCATGCTCGCGCTTGGGTTGGCCGCACTGCAGCTGATGCTCGACCGCGGCGCGCATGAAGACTGGTTCAACAGCATCGAAATCTGGATCGAACTGGGCGTGTGCATCGCCTGCCTGTGGATGTTCACCATCCATATGTTCACTGCGCGCGCGCCGCTGTTCAGCCGCCAGATGCTCGCCGACCGCAATCTTGTCACCGCCATGGGCTTCATGGTCGTGATCGGCGTCGTCATGTTTGCATCGATGGCGCTGTTGCCGCCGATGTTGCAGCGATTGTTCGGCTGGCCTGTCGTGGACACCGGGCTGGTGCTGGCAGTGCGGGGCGTCGGCATCTTGATCAGCATGGCGGTTGCGGGGCAATTGCTGGGCCGTGTCGATGCGCGCTGGCTTGTCGGCACCGGGCTCGTCATCGCCGCCTTTTCGCTGTGGCAGATGAGCCATTGGTCGCTGGAGATGGATGCGCACCCCATTGCCATGAGCGGACTGGTTCAGGGGCTGGGCATGGGGCTGATCTTCATCCCGCTCAACACCATGGCCTTTGCGACGATCCCGGCCAAATATCGCACCGACGGATCGAGCCTGCTCAACCTGTTCCGTAGCATTGGCGGGTCGATCGGCATTTCGATCGTCACCACGCTGCTCGCGACCAGCACCCAGACGAGCCATGCCGACCTTGCGGCCCATATCACCGCGAGCACGACGAGCATCCTCGACCCGTCCACCGCCGACCGGCTTGGCGATATGGGCGAAACGGCGCTCGCCATGATCAACGCCGAGATCAACCGGCAGGCGGCGATGATCGCCTATATCAACGATTTCTGGGCGATGATGTGGATGACGCTGGCGGCGGTGCCGCTGGTGCTGTTCCTGCGCCCGCCTAAACGCGGCGGCGCGCCTGCCTCTGCCACCGATATGGGGCATTGATCACAGCAAAAAGGGAGGAAGACGGGGCCCGTCCTCCTCCCTTTCCTTGCAACATCATGCCTTCGCCAACAAGGCGGCGCGGGCGATCGGGCCTCAGCCCTTCTTCAGATGGCGGCGGCCCAGCAGTTCCGCAATCTGCACCGCGTTAAGCGCGGCGCCCTTGCGCAGATTATCGCTGACGCACCAGAAGTTGAGACCATTCTCGATCGTCGAATCCTCGCGCACGCGACTGATGAAGGTAGCGAAATCACCAACGCATTCGACCGGGGTCGTGTAACCACCATCTTCGCGCTTGTCGTGAAGGATGATGCCGGGAGCTTCGCGCAAAATGCGCTGTGCTTCTTCGGCCGACAATTCCTTTTCGGTTTCGATATTGATCGATTCCGAATGGCCGACGAAAACGGGAACGCGCACGCAGGTCGCGGTCACCTTGACCTTGGGATCGAGGATCTTCTTGGTCTCGACGACCATCTTCCATTCTTCCTTCGTCGATCCGTCATCGAGGAATTTGTCGATGTGCGGGATGACGTTGAAAGCGATCTGCTTGGTGAATTTGCTGATGTCCTTTTCATCGCCGACGAATATCTGGCGCGTCTGGTTCCACAGCTCGTCCATCCCGTCCTTGCCCGCGCCCGACACCGACTGATAGGTGGAGACGACGACACGCTTGATCGTCGCGGCATCGTGCAGCGGCTTCAGCGCAACGACCATCTGCGCGGTCGAGCAATTGGGATTGGCGATGATGTTCTTCTTCGTATAGCCGTCGATCGCGTCAGGATTCACTTCTGGCACGATCAGCGGGACGTCGGGATCCATGCGATAGAGCGAACTGTTGTCAATGACGACGCAGCCGGCCGCCGCAGCCTTAGGCGCATATTCGGCGGTCGCGTCGCTGCCGATGGCGAAAATCGCCATGTCCCAGCCGGACCAGTCGAAATTTTCGATATTCTGGCATTTCACGGTTTTGCCCGTATCGCCAATTTCCACCTCGGTCCCCTGGCTGCGCGACGATGCCAGCGCGGCCAGTTCGGCGATGGGAAATTCACGCTCGGCGAGGATGGCGAGCACTTCGCGCCCGACATTGCCCGTCGCGCCGGCGACTGCGATACGATAGCCCATGAAATAATCCTTTGATTGGTTCCTGAAACGAAAAACGACCGGTTCTGCGCTTTGGCAAAACCGGTCGTTTTGGAAAGATGTTTCGCCTTTAGGAAGGAGAAGCTCTCCTTAGCCTTCCTTGGCTTCCGACCGGTATTCGCGGCGTTCCGCAATACGCGCCGATTTACCCGTGCGGCCGCGCAGATAGTAAAGCTTCGCACGGCGGACGGCGCCCTTGCGGACGACGGTAATGCTGTCGATGTTGGGCGAATAGAGCGGGAAGACGCGCTCGACACCTTCGCCGAACGACATTTTGCGCACGGTGAAGTTGGAGCCCATGCCCTTGTTCGAGCGCGCGATGCACACGCCTTCGAAATTCTGGACGCGGGTGCGTTCGCCTTCGACCACCTTCACGCCGACGCGCAGCGTGTCGCCGGGACGGAAGGTCGGAATTTCCTTGCCAGCCTTGGCAATTTCTTCGGCTTCGATCGTCTGGATGAGGTTCATGCCTCTAGTCCTTCTTCTGTTGCCGCGCGCCAGAGGCAGGTCGGTCCCGAGCGCCCTCATGGCGCTCCCAAAGGTCCGGCCTGCGTAACCGTGTATCTTCTTCCGCCCTTTGTTTCCGCCAGGCGGCGATCTTCGCATGATCCCCCGATCGCAGCACTTCGGGGATCATACGCCCTTCCCAAGTGACGGGCCGGGTATAGTGCGGATATTCGAGCGAGCCATTTTCAAATGATTCGTCATCACCGCTGGAAGCCGCGCCCATTACGCCGGGAAGCAGCCGAATGCAAGCATCAAGCAGCATCAGCGCCCCCATCTCCCCGCCCGACAGGATGATATCGCCCATCGAAATCTGTTCAATCGGGCGCGCTTCAAAAATGCGCTCGTCAAATCCCTCGAACCGGCCGCACAGGATGATCGCGCCGGGGCCGTCCGCCAGATCGCGAATGCGGCGCTGGGTGATGGGCGCACCGCGCGGCGTCATTGCCAGCAGCGGCAGGCCGGGATGCGCCGCCACAGCATGATCGACCGCTGCGCCCAGCACATTGGCCTTGAGCACCATGCCCGCGCCGCCGCCCGCTGGCGTATCATCGACGGTGCGATGCTTGTCGGTGGCGAAATCGCGGATCTGCACGGGCGCGCAGCGCCATATCCCGCCGTCGAGCGCGCGACCCGCCATGCTGTGCCCTAGGGGGCCAGGAAACATGTCGGGATAAAGGGTCAATGGGACGGCGGTGAAGGTCATGATGGGGGCTCCCATAGCTGCTTGGGGCCAAGGTGGCGATCCTTATACAGCGTGGCGCGCAGCCACTCGCGAAACCTTTCTATCTTGCGGACCCCCGCACGCCCCTCGCGGTGCACGAGCCATAGCGAGGCGTCAGAGATGAGCAGCGGCTCGAAAGGCTGAACCATACGGCCGCTCGCCAATTCCGAGTGCCAAAAGAGCGGCGTCATCATCGCAATGCCATAACCCGCCTGCACTGCGCTCGCTTCCTGAAGCTGGCTGTCGAGTTCCACCCCGCGCCGCGACGGGAGCGCAGGCGCCTCCACCCCAGACAGCGCAAACCAGTCGGCCCACCAGCTGTCATTGGGGGCAAGGCGTTCGACCCGCAGCAGATCGGCAGGCTCGCGCAGATCATGGGCGACGGCAAAGGCAGGCGAGCAGATGGGCGCCAGACATTGGCGCATCAGAAAATCGGCACGCAACCCCGGCCAATGCCCGGGGCCGATGCGAATGGCGACATCGACCTGCCCCGTGTCAAAGTCGACCAGCGCATTGCTCATCGACATACGCACCGCGAGATCGGGAAAGGCGAGCTGGAAGGCGCCAATGCGCGCCGCAAGCCAGGTGCCGCCAAAGCTGGTGGCGACGCTGATCGTCAGCACATCGGCCTCATCGCCCGCGAGCGAGGCAAAGGCATCGCCCATCAGGGTGAAAGCATTGCTGATGGCCGGCAGCAGTCGCTGCCCCGTTTCCGAAAGGCGTACGCGCCCCTTTTCCCGGATGAACAGCGACCGTCCCAGGCGGCTTTCCAATTGCCTTATCTGATAGCTGACCGCGGCCTGCGTCATCCCCAACTCCTCGGCCGCGCGCGAGAAATTCTCCAGACGCGCAGCCGATTCAAAGGCGCGAATGGCGGCCAGAGGCGGAAGACGGGTCATCCGCACTCTATAAGCTGAGCTTATACTCTATGCCAAAGCTTTTGTTGGCGAAAGCGCAGCAAGACGCGCATCTCTCGTCCGCTCGCAACAAGGCGATGCCCCGGCCGACAGGAGAAGAATGATGCAGGATGAAATCTGGATGCGGAACTGGAACGAGGTGCAGCCCCGTTTTCGCCGCGACATGGATCGCGGTCTGGGCCGGATCGGCGCCGGAATAGAGCGGCTGTTCGGTGCGCCGCGCCCCCTGGACGGTCGCCGCCCGCGCGCCTCGCGCCCCTGAACCAAGCCATTGTCTAAACCGCCCGGGCAGGAGAGGCCGGGCGGAGCCGATGGCCGTGTCAGATATGCACCGCCCTGCCCGGCCTATTCAACAAAGAGGGGGTTGATCGTCACCGCCCCTTCATCCCACGCAGGGACAGCCTGCGCATTCATGGGCAGCATGAAGCGTTTGCCATCGCGCTTTTCGATTTCAAGAAGATCGCCAGCCCCGAAATTTTCCACCGCGGCCACATGCCCGACGGCTTTCCCGTCGGCGGTGAGGCAGGGCAAGCCGATCAGGTCATGATGATAATATTCGCCGGGCCCAAGCGGCGGCAGCGCCGCGCGCGGAACAGTCAGCAGCGTGCCGCGCAAGGCTTCGGCGGCATTGCGATCGGTGAGCTCGGCAAAGCTCGCCACCGCGCCCTGATTGGCGGGGCGGACCGATTGCAGCGTGAGCCGACGCCCCCCGGCGTCAAAATGCGAAAAGGCGCGGAGCGTGTCCGCGCCTTCGCCAAACAGTTTCAGCCGCACCTCGCCCCGCACCCCATGCGCGCCAGCAATGGCGGCGAGGGTGACGGGGCGATCGGCATGCGCCAAGGCGTTTAGCCTTCGGCCTTTTCTTCGCCTTCGGCCGGAGCCGGGCCGCCTTCGGCGACTTCTTCGGCGATGGCAGCGGCGTCTTCAGCCGGCGTATCGGCGGGGACTTCGTCCGCCACAGCGTCGGCAACCGCTTCGGCGGTTTCTTCGCTCTTCACCGAACCGGTCGCATCCGATTCAGCCGCAGCGGCTTCCTTGGCGGCTTCTTCGGCTTCAGCCAGCTTAGCAGCCTTTTCCTCGGCGCGTTCCTTGGCCTTGTCGCCCGGCTCGGCCTTTTTGGGATTGTTGCGCGCGGCGCGCTCCTTGAGGCCGGCGGCGTCGAGGAAGCGGGCAACACGGTCGGTCGGCTGTGCGCCGACGCTCAGCCAATGCTTGGCGCGATCGGTGTCGAGCTTGACGCGCTCCGGATTATCCTTGGCGAGCAGCGGGTTGTAGCTGCCGATGCGTTCGATGAAGCGACCATCGCGCGGACTGCGCGAATCGGCAACAACGATCTTGTAATAGGGGCGCTTTTTCGAACCGCCGCGCGAAAGGCGAATGGAGGTAGCCATGATATTGTCCTTCTTGCTTTAAACTTGTCTGCCGGAATTATTTCTTTTTATTCATCAAATTGGCGAGGTCGGGCGGGATGGCGCCGCCGCCGAGGCCGGGAATCCCGCCCGCGCCGCCCATTCCGCCGCCGCCAAGGCCCGGCATTCCGGGAATGCCGCCGCCGCGCCCCAACAGCGCGCCGAGGCCCTTGAGCCCGCCCATCTTGCGGATCTTCTTCATCGCGGTGGACATTTCCTGGTGCATTTTCAGCACCTTGTTCACCTGTTGCACGCTGGTGCCCGAGCCATTGGCAATGCGTACCTTGCGTTTTGCGTTGATAATCGCGGGATTGGCGCGTTCCTTGGGGGTCATCGACCCCATGATCGCGTCCATATGGACCAGCGTCTTGTCGTCGGTGCCGCTCTGCGCCACCGCCGCCTGTGCCTTTTTAAGGCCGGGGATCATCGCGGCCAGCGCACCAATGCCGCCCATGCGGCGCATCTGGTTCAGTTGCGTACGAAGATCGTCGAGGTCGAACTGACCCTTCGCCATCTTCTTCGCCATCGCCTCGGCTTCTTCGGCCTGGATGGTTTCGGCGGCGCGTTCGACAAGGCTGACGACGTCGCCCATGCCAAGGATACGGCCCGCGATGCGTGAGGGCTGGAAAAGCTCCAGCTCGCCCAGCTTCTCGCCCGTGCCCGCAAATTTGATCGGCTTGCCGGTAACCGCGCGCATCGACAGCGCCGCGCCGCCGCGCGCATCGCCGTCCATACGGGTGAGGACAACGCCGGTCAGCGGCACCTGGTCGGTGAAGCGCTGCGCGACCTGCACCGCATCCTGGCCGGTCAGGCTGTCGACGACGAGCAGCGTTTCCGCCGGATTCGCCGTGCGCGCCACCGCCTGCATTTCGTCCATCAACTGCTGATCGACGTGGAGGCGGCCCGCGGTGTCGAGCATCAGGACATCAAAACCCTGAAGCTTTGCGGCTTGCAGCGCGCGACTCGCGATTTCGGTCGGCTGCTGCCCCGCGATGATCGGCAGGGTCGCAACGTCGATCTGCGTGCCAAGCACGGCAAGCTGTTCCTGCGCCGCCGGGCGATTGACGTCAAGCGACGCCATCAGCACCTTCTTGCGCTCTTTTTCTTTCAGCCGCTTGGCGATTTTCGCGGTGGTCGTGGTCTTGCCCGACCCCTGAAGCCCGACCATCATGATGACCGCGGGCGGCGTGACGGCCAGCTCCAGCTCGGCAGTTTCGGAACCGAGCATTTCGGTCAGCGCGTCGCTGACGATCTTGACGACCTGTTGTCCCGGCGTGACCGAGCGCAACACATTCTGGCCGATTGCAAGTTCGGTGACCTGATCGACGAAGCTGCGCACGACGGGCAGCGCGACATCGGCTTCGAGCAGCGCGATGCGAACCTCGCGCATCGCCGCACGCACATCGGCCTCGGTCAGCGCGCCGCGACCGCGGAGCTTTCCGAAAACATCGCCAAGCCGATTGCTCAGACTGTCGAACATGCGCCTCAAAAATCCCTTCTGACACACCGCAACGCAAAAGACGCCGGTGAGCGAAACCTCGCCAACCAGCGGCTATCCGTGGACAGAAATTCCGTCGCGGATGTCGATTGTTCGCCCGCAAGATGCGGACGGACCGCAGCGCCCTTACGCAAATTGGCGGCAAAAGACAAGCGGCAATGCGGGGGGACACGCGCGCAAGCCAGGTCTTAACCCGACTTAACCCAAATTTCACCGCTTGCCGTCCATAGCGGGGCGGTCAAGTGGGGGAAATGACCAGATGTCCAAATCAGCGGCCGACGGGAAACCGCAGGATCGACGCGACAGCGCGCAGCGCGATATCGTCGGCGGGGGCATCGTCGTCGCCGCGATTCTGCTCTTCATCGGCACGGGCGGCACGGTGATGCAAGCGGCGGTCCGTACGCTCGCCGGGCTGGGCGGGGGGCCGGATCAGACGCTGGCCGCCGCGATGATCCTCAACATCGCACTCATCCTGTTCGGCTGGCGGCGTTATGAAGACCTCAATCGCGAAATTCGCGAACGCACCGAGGCCGAACAGCGCGCCCGCTATCTGGCGGATACCGACCCGCTGACGGGCTTTGTCAACCGCCGCGCGCTGATCGGCAAGGGGCAGGCGCTGCTGACCGAGGCGGCGAGCGAAAAGCGCCATGTCGCGCTGTTCCTGATGGACCTCGACCATTTCAAGACGGTCAACGACATTCACGGCCATGCAGCGGGCGACCGCGTGCTGACGGTTGCGGCTGAACGCATCACCGCCACCCTGCCCCCGAGCGCGATGAAAGCGCGCCTCGGCGGCGACGAATTTGTCGCGCTTTTGCCCTTTGACCCGGCGGCGCGCGACGATATTGACGCGCTGGCCGGACAATTGCTGCGCGCTCTGGAAGAGCCGATCGATCATGACACACAGCAGATCCGGGTCGGCGCCTCGCTGGGCATTGCGCTCGCCCGCGACAGCAATGCCTTGATGGAAACCGTCGTCCGCCAGGCCGATATCGCCATGTATCATTGCAAGGAAAAGGGCCGCAATCGTCACATCTGGTTCGAAACCGGCATGGAAATGGCGGTGCAGGTCCGCAACCAGATTGAAAATGGCATTCGCGACGGCATGCCGCGCGGCGAGTTCATCCCCTATTTCGAGCCGCAGGTCGACATGGCCACCGGTCGCCTCGTCGGTTTCGAAATGCTGATGCGCTGGGACTCGCCCGAACAGGGGCTGGTGCCGCCCGAACGCTTCATCCCCATTGCCGAGGAAAGCGGGCTGATCGGTGAATTGTCGCTGCAGGTCATTCGCCAGGCGATGAATATAGCGCGTGACTGGGACCCCTCCATCAGCCTCGCGGTCAATATTTCGCCGCGCCAATTGAAAGACCCCTGGTTCAGCCAGAAACTGACCAAGCTGCTCGTCGAAACGGGCTTTCCCGCCAGCCGGCTCGATGTCGAGATTACCGAAAGCTCGCTGTTCGAAAATCTGGCGCTGGTCCGTTCGATCGTCACCAGCCTCAAAAATCAGGGCGTATCGCTCAGCCTCGATGATTTCGGCACGGGCTATAGCTCGCTGTCGCATCTGCGCGCGCTACCCTTTGACCGGATCAAGATCGACCGCAGCTTTGTCACCGCCTTGCGCGAAAGCGCCGATGCACAGGCCATCGTCGTCGCCATCGTCCGGCTGGGCGACAGCTTGTCGATGCCGATCACCGCCGAAGGCGTCGAGGATGAAGCCACCGCGCGCGAACTCACCCGGCTGGGCTGCGCCAAGGGGCAGGGCTGGTATTATGGCCGCGCCGCCTCCGCTGGCGAAACGGCGAAACTGCTCGCCTCCCGCGGGCTGCTGCGCGCGCCCCTCACTCCCGAAGGCGCCGCCGCTGCCCCCGATGCGGAGCCGCTGCGGCACAGCGCCTGACACGACCCATTGCTAGACTTCGCGGGCCTGCGCCCTTACATGCGCGGCTATGGCAGATCGCTTCACCAAGATGCACGGCCTCGGCAATGATTTTGTCGTTATCGACGCGCGCGAGACGCCGGTCGAGATGACCCCGGCGCGCGCCCATGCCATCGCCGACCGCCGCCATGGCATCGGATGCGATCAGCTCATCCTGCTTGAACCGTCCGAAAAGGCCGAGGTGAAGATGCGTATCTTCAACGCCGATGGCAGCGAGGTGGAGGCGTGCGGCAATGCCACCCGCTGCGTCGCGACGCTGATCGGCAAGCCAGCGGTGATCGAGACTTTGGGCGGAATGCTGCGCGTCACCCCCGCCGATGGCGGCGCCGAAGTGACGCTGGGCGAACCCGGTTTTGACTGGGAAGCGATCCCGCTCGCCATGCCGATGGACACACGCGACATGCCCGTCGCGTGGGACGAGCTGGAGCATGGCGCCGCGGTCAATGTCGGCAATCCGCATATCATCTTTTTCGTGCCCGAAGCCGATGCGGTGCCGCTCGCCGAACTGGGACCGCGGATCGAAACCGACCCGCTGTTTCCGGAGCGGATCAATGTCAATGTCGCAAGCCTTGATGGCCCCGACCGCCTGCAACTGCGTGTGTGGGAACGCGGCGTCGGGCTGACGCAGGCGTGCGGCACCGGCGCCTGTGCCACCGCCGTGGCGGCAATCCGCAGCGGCCTGGTGCAGTCGCCCGTTACCGTCGCCCTGCCCGGCGGCGATCTGGTCATCCATTGGGCCGAGGGCGAGCCGATCCTGATGAGCGGCGCGGCGACCCGCGTGTTCGAAGGCGAAACCGACTGGGCCCATTTCGGATGAGCCGCGGCGACAGCGTCGAGGTCGTCAATTTCGGATGCCGGCTGAACATTGCCGAGGGCGAGGCCGTGCGCGTCGCTGCCGCGCAGCAGCCGGGCAGCGCGCGCGAACGGATCATCTTCAACAGCTGCGCGGTCACCGATGAAGCGGTGCGGCAGGCGCGGCAGGCGGTGCGCCGCGCGCTGCGCGAACGGCCCGGCGCCGAGGTGATTGTCACCGGATGCGCGGCGGAGCTGGAGGCAAAGCGCTTTGCCGATATGGGTGCGCGTGTGGTGCCCAATGACGCCAAGGGACAGGCGGAAAGCTATGGCGCGGCACAAGCCGCATCCCCCGTCCCGCGCTCTACCCCTGCCCCCTATACCCCCGCCCTTTCGGGCGCCGATCATGCGCGGGCCTTTCTGGGGGTGCAGACGGGTTGTTCGCATAGTTGCACCTTTTGCGCGACCGTTCTCGCGCGAGGCGGCGCGCGGTCGGCGAGTATCGAGGCGGTGGCGCGGGCGGCGCGCAATGCGCTGGAACGCGGACAGCGCGAGGTCATTCTCACCGGGGTCGATCTGGCGAGCTATGGCGATGATATGGGCAGCAGCCTCGGCGCGCTGGTCGAGGCCCTGCTCGCGCTTCCCGTCGAACGGCTGCGCCTGTCCTCGCTCGACCCCGACCGCGTCGATGATCGCCTGTTCGCGCTGATCACAGGGGAAGCGCGCATCATGCCGCATATTCACCTGTCCTTGCAGGCAGGCGACGACATGATATTGACGCGCATGAAGCGCCGCCACCGCCGCGCCGATGCCGTGCGGCTGGTCGAGCGGCTGAAGGCGGCGCGGCCCGACATCGCTATCGGTGCCGATTTGATCGCCGGATTTCCGACCGAGGATGAACGCATGTTTGCCAATTCGCTGGCGCTGATCGACGATATCGACATCGTCTTCGGCCATATCTTTCCCTATAGCCCGCGCGCCGGAACCCCCGCCGCACGCATGCCGCAGGTCGGCCGCAGCGTGGCGCGGCAGCGCGCCGCCCTCTTGCGCGAGGCCAATGCCCGTCGCCGTCACGCCTGGCTCGACGCACAGCGCGGAAATCGCGCCGCGATGCTGGTCGAACGCGACGGGGTGAGCGGCCATGCCGAAAATTTTGCGGCGCTGGCGCTGGATGCCCCCGCCGCGCCGGGCAGTATTTTGCCGGTGCGGATCGGCGCGCGCGACGGCGACCGGCTGCATGTCACCGCCGTGCAGGAGCAGGCGGCATGAGCGGCGCAAGCTGGAGCGAAAGGCTGCTCGGCGGCCTCAAGCGCACGTCGGAGCGGCTGGGCGAAAATCTGTCGGGGCTGACCGGCAAGGCGCGGCTCGACGATGAGGATCTCGACCGCATCGAGGAAGCGCTGATCACCGCCGATCTTGGCCCGGCGATGGCCGCGCGCATTCGCGACCGCCTGTCCGAACGCCGCGACATTGCCGCTGGCGGCACCGAGGAATTGCGGCGCATCGTCGCCGAAGAAATCGCCGCCGTGCTGCGCCCCGTCGCCGAACCGCTCGACATTGATGCCTTTCCGCGCCCGCAGGTGATCTTGGTGATCGGGGTCAACGGGTCGGGCAAGACGACGACCATCGCCAAGCTCGCGCACCTGTTCCAGGAACAGGATTATGGCGTGATGCTGGTGGCGGGGGACACGTTTCGCGCTGCTGCCATCGGGCAGCTCAAGGTCTGGGCCGAACGGCTGGGCGTGCCGATCATGGCAGGCCCCGAGGGCGGCGATGCCGCCGGCATTGTGTTCGACGCGGTGAAACAAGCGACGGCGACGGGCATCGACGTGCTGATCGTCGATACCGCCGGGCGGCTGCAGAACAAGCGCGAGCTGATGGACGAGCTGGCCAAGATCAAGCGTGTGCTCGGCCGCCTCAACCCCGCCGCGCCGCATGATGTGGTGCTGGTCCTTGATGCGACCACCGGGCAGAATGCGCTGTCGCAGATCGACGTCTTCCGCGAGGTGGCGGGGGTGACGGGGCTGGTGATGACCAAGCTTGACGGCACCGCGCGCGGCGGCGTGCTGGTCGCCGCCGCAGAGCGCCACGGCCTGCCCATCCACGCCATCGGCATTGGCGAGACGATGGAAGATTTGCGCCCCTTTGACGCCGATGAAATTGCCGGGATTATTGCAGGAAATATCCGATGAACACACCGGTCGATCAGCTTCCCGCCGGACCCGAGCCGGTTCCCGCGCCGCCGCCCGCCAAACATGGCTGGCTGAATTTCGCGATCGACTTCGGGCCCCTGCTCGTCTTTTTCATCGCGTACAAGCTGACCTCGGGCGGCGAAGGCGCCTTTGCGGCGACAACGGGCGCGATCAAGGGCACCGTGGCCTTCATGGTCGCCATCGTCATCGCGATGGCGGTATCGAAATGGAAGCTCGGCAAGATTTCGCCGATGCTGTGGATGTCGAGCCTGCTCGTCATCGGCTTTGGCGCGCTGACCATCTGGTTCCATGACGCGCGGTTTATCGTGATGAAGCCGACGATCATCTATGGCGCCTTTGCGCTGATGCTGCTCGGCGGCTGGTGGACGGGGCGCCCGCTGCTCAAATATCTGCTCCAGTCCGCGCTGGAAGGCGTGACCGAGAAAGGCTGGCTGCTTCTGTCGCGCAACTGGGGGCTGTTCTTTGCCGCGCTCGGCATCGGCAACCATGTCATGTATGAATTGATCCAGCGCGGAGACATGAGCTTCGACCTGTGGCTGACGGTCAAGGTCTGGGGGATTACCGCGCTTTCCTTCCTCTTCACGCTGACGCAGGTGCCGGTGATGCTGAAAAACGGTCTCGCCATTGCGGAAGAAAGCCCCGCCGACAAAAGTTGATGCGCGCCCCTCCCGCTGGCATACCAGCTGCTAGGCGGAGCAAAAGCCCCGCCCTGCAAGTGGAGGGGAACAGGGATGGATCGGTTTTTCGGAAATCTTCATGCCGTGCTGGCGGCGGGGCTGGTGCTCGCCGTCATCGTCATGCTGGGTCTGAACGGTCAGAATTTCGAGGATGGCATTGCGGCGGGCAATGCGATCATGCGCTGGCTGCACACATTTTTCGGCGTGCTGTGGATCGGCCTGCTTTATTATTTCAACTTCGTCCAGATGCCGACGATGCCCAAGATTCCGGCCGAGCTGAAACCGGCGGTGGGCAAGCATATCGCGCCGGCGGCGCTGTTCTGGTTCCGCTGGGCGGCGCTGTTAACGGTGGTTTTCGGGCTCGGCATCGCCTTTCATGCCAAATATGCCATTCCGGCGCTGAGCCTGCAGGCGCCCTATCAGCTGATCGGCGTGGGCATGTGGCTGGGGCTGATTATGGCGTTCAACGTCTGGTTCCTGATCTGGCCCAACCAGAAAAAGGCGCTGGGACTGGTCGAAGCCGATGAAGCGGCGAAGGCCAAGGCGGCGCGGACCGCGATGATCTTTTCGCGCACCAACACTCTGCTGTCGATTCCCATGCTCTATGCGATGGTGAATTTCAGCTAGGGCCTTCGCTCCCCTCCCGCTTGCGGGAGGGGGCAGGCGTCAGCCTTCCACCGCGGCTTTGTGCATCCGGCCATTTTCGACATAATGGGCGACCCCGGCCTGCATTCCGGCGGCCTGTTCTTCGCCAATCTCACGAATACGCCGCGCGGGCGCGCCCGCCCATAGTTCGCGCGCGGGAATTTCCTTATGCTCGGTGAGCAGCGCCCCGGCGGCGAGCATCGCGCCGCTGCCGATGCGGCAGCCGTTCATCACCGTCGCCTTGAGGCCGACAAAGGCGCGGTCATCGAGCGTGCAGCCATGGACCATCGCCATATGGCCGATGAGCACATCTTCGCCGATGATCGTCGGATAGCCGTCGGGGCGGTGCGGCATCGGCCCGTCGCAGTGCAGCACGCTGCCATCCTGAACATTGGAGCGGGCGCCGATGCGGATCTGGCTGACATCGGCGCGTAGCACGCAATTATACCAGATGCTGACATCGGGTCCGATCACCACATCGCCGATGATGCGGCAACCCGGCGCGATAAAGGCGCTGGGGTCGATCTGCGGCGTCTTTCCGTTGACGCTGATGATGCTGACATCGGGATAGTTCATTCGCGTTTCCCCAGAAGATTCTTCCATATGAGCACAGGCAGGGTCGAGGCGTAGTCGTCGGTCCAGCGGGTAAAGCCCGCCCGGCCCGCAAGCGGGACCCAGACATTGTCGGCGTAACTTTCCGCGCGTGGGCGCGTGCCCCCGGTGAAGGCATCGAGCCGCGCCTGTGTGGGTGCAAGGGCAACCCAGCTCGATGCCGTGAAATTGGTGAACTCGCGCGTGCGCGGCCCGGGATCGAGCCGGATCGCCGCCGCCCAGCCGCGCGCCCGCGCCTCTGTATCGAGCACGGGTTCGAGCCCGAAAAAGCGGTTCGAAATATGGATGAGCAAAATGCCGTCGGGCTTGAGCGCGCGCGCATAAATGCCCACCGCTTCCTTCGTCAGCAGATGGAGCGGGATGGCATCGGACGAAAAGGCGTCGATCACCAGCATGTCAAATTGCGCGGGCGGCAATTTTTCAATCTCCAGCCGCGCATCGCCCACCCGGATCGCGGCCTGCGGCGCGCATTCGGAAAGGAAAGTGAAATTGGCGGAATCGCGCGCAATATCGACCATCACCGGGTCGATTTCGAAAAAGGTCCATGTCTGGCCGGGCTGGCGATAGCAGGCGAGCGTTCCGGCGCCGAGGCCGACGATACCGACCGCCGCATCCTTTGGCGCCAGCCGGTCGAGCTTGCCAAGCGCAAGGCCAACCCCCGATTGCGGGCCATAATAGGTGGTCGCTTCATGCTCATGGCCCGCATCGGTGCGCTGCAGCCCGTGAAGCGTCGTGCCATGGGCGAGCCGCCGTTGCTGGCGATAGCTGTCGTCGGTGACGGTATAGACGCCGAAATAGCTGCGAACGCGCGATCCGGTCAGGCTTTCCTCGATCG
This sequence comes from Sphingopyxis sp. MWB1, assembly GCF_000763945.1. Classification (NCBI taxonomy): domain Bacteria; kingdom Pseudomonadati; phylum Pseudomonadota; class Alphaproteobacteria; order Sphingomonadales; family Sphingopyxidaceae; genus Sphingopyxis; species Sphingopyxis sp. MWB1. The sequence continues at coordinate 2,310,264 of NZ_JQFJ01000002.1, read as the reverse complement.
TGCTCCAGCCGCCAATCCCCAGCATCAGCATCATCAGCACCGCGACAAAGGCGGCGCGCCAGGGAATGACGGCGAGCCCGATAGCGACCAGCGCGCCGCCCCACAGGAACGCCTCGTCATCAGCGACGCCGCGCCAATGTTCGACCAGATGCCAGCAGCAAAAGGCGGCGATGGCGAGCAATATTCCCAGCGCGACGCGCAGCCGTCCGTCCGCAAGGCCCAGCCATTTGTCCCAGGGAATGAGCGCGGGAAGCGGCAGCAGCAGCGCCGCGCCGATGACGAGAAGCGGATGTTCATAGACCCAGTCGAAGAGCAAGGGCGCGACAAGCGCGGCGAACAGGCCGCCGAGCACCCCGCCCGCCGACATGATCAGATAAAAAAGCGTAAGGTAACGCGGCGACGGGCGCAGATAGTGCAAATAGCCATGCAGCGCGGTCGCGACGATGAACAGCATGATCAGGCTGGCAAAGGCGACGAACATCGAACTGCCGCCCGCGCCGAGCAGCGCGAGCCCGCCAACGAGCAACAAAGCCGAGGGCGCGATGAAGGTGATAATTTCGCGAAGCCGCGACAGGGTCGAAAAGGCGATGGAGAAGCTGAGCAGATAAAGGCCGAGCGGCAATACCCAGAGCAAGGGCATGGCGACGATATCGGTGGTGAGATGCGTCGTCGTCGAGAGCATCAGGCCCGAGGGCACGGCGGCGATCAGCAGCCAGTGGATACGGCGGCGGAGCGAGGGTGCCCCCTCTTGCTCCTCGCCAACGCTTTCATCGCTGGCGACCGGCGCCATTGCCCCCGATGCCTGCCAGCGCGACGCGGCGGCGGCGGCGACCAGCGCGAGCAGCAGCATATAGCCCGCCGCCCAGCCCCAGCTTTGCGCCGCGAGCGGGAAATTGGGTTCGACCAGCGCCGGATAGCTGATCAGCCCGGCAAAGCTGCCGAGGTTGGAGGCGGCATAAAGATAATAGGGGTCGCCCGCCGCGGGATCGGCGGCGAACCAGCGCTGGATGAGCGGCGCCTGCGCCGAGACGGCAAAGAAGACCGGGCCGATCGAGGCGATGAGCAGCAGCGGCACCCACAGGGCCTCCTGCCCCGGCGCGGGCGGCGCGATATGGGCGATGCCGATGGGAAGCCACAGGACGGCGAGCAACAGCAGCGCGAGATGGATCAGCGCCTGCCGCCGTAGCGCGAAACGCCCCACCCAATGGGCATAGGCATAGCCGCCCAGAAGCAGCGCCTGATAGACGAGCATCGCGCTGTTCCACACCGCCGGCGCGCCGCCCAATTTGGGCAGGACCATCCGCGCCACCATCGGCTGGACGAGGAAGAGGAGGAAGCTGCCGACGAGGATCGTCAGCACGAACAGCCAGCGGCGAGGGGAATTGGACGCGATCATCAACAATCCCATGTCGAGCGCGGCAGGGCATAGGTGACATGGGGGCGCAAAGCATCGCCTTCCGACAGCTTGGGATGATCGAAATCAAGCCCCGCCTGATATTGCATGCCCAGCCGCTCCATGACGGCACGGCTGCGGACATTGCCGCGCCAGGTGATCGCCCACAGGGCATCGTCATCCAGACTGTCGAACGCCCATGCGACTGCGGCCCTGGCGGCTTCGGTCGCATAGCCCGCGCCCCAGCAGTCGCTCGCAAGCCGCCAACCGATTTCCGCCTTGCCCGCGACAGGTCCGGCGCTGCCGCGAATGATCCCGCACCAGCCGATCAGGCGGGCATCGTCGCGTCGCTCCAGCGCCCAGAAGCAATGGCCATGTTCGGCCATGATGCCGCGCATCCGGTCGATCAGCGCTTGCGTCTGGGCAAGGTCGAGCGGCGGGCCGAGCGTCGCCATGACGGCGGGGTCGCTGCAAATCGCCTGAAAGGGCGCAGCATCGGCGTCGCTCCATGGACGCAGCAGCAGCCGCTCGCTTTCGATCATGCGCCGAGAAGCCGCGCCGCGTGGAGCGCGTGATAGGTCAGCACCCCGGACGCGCCCGCGCGCCGGAAGCCGAGCAGGGTTTCGAGCACCAGCGCGTCGCGGTCGCCCGCGCCCGCCGCGGCGGCCGCCTCGATCATCGCATATTCGCCCGATACCTGATAGGCATAAACGGGAACGGCGAAGGCCTCCTTCACCGCGCGGACGATGTCGAGATAGGGCAGGCCGGGCTTGACCATCACGCTGTCAGCGCCTTCGGCCAGATCCTGCTCAACCTCGCGCAGCGCCTCTTCGGCATTGGCGGGGTCCATCTGATAGCTTTTCTTGTCGCCCTTCAGGAGGCCGCGCGAGCCAACGGCGTCGCGGAACGGCCCGTAAAAGGCCGAGGCATATTTGGCGGCATAGGACATGATCTGGACATGGCCGAAGCCTTCGGCTTCCAGCGCGGCGCGGATCGCGCCGACGCGCCCGTCCATCATGTCGCTGGGCGCGATAATATCGGCGCCCGCGCGCGCCTGGTTCAGCGCCTGTCCAACCAGCACTTCGACGGTTTCGTCATTGAGCACATAGCCGCGCTCGTCCAGCAGCCCGTCCTGCCCGTGACTGGTATAGGGGTCGAGCGCGACGTCGGTGAGCACGCCGATGTCATCGCCCAGCGCATCCTTGATCGCGGCAACCGCGCGGCACATCAGATTGTCGGGGTGGAGCGCCTCTGCCCCGTCGTCGCTGCGCCGATCGGCCTGCGTATAGGGAAAAAGCGCAAGGCAGGGGATGCCCGCCGCCACCGCTTCGCGCGCGCGCGCAACCGCAAGATCGACCGACCAGCGCGACACGCCGGGCAGGCTGGCGACGGGCTGTTCCTCCCCCTCACCCGCACAGATGAACAAGGGCCAGATCAGATTGGCGGGCGACAAATGGGTTTCGCGCACCATGGCGCGGCTCCAGCCGGTGCGGCGGGTGCGGCGCAGGCGCAGCGCGGGGAAAGCGGCGTGAGTCATGGCCCCGTGCATAGCCGCGCTTCGCCGCCGGGCAAATGGATAATGGCGGTGGGTGGGTCCGGGCGGTGCGGGCGGGCCTTGGCCTTGGGGTCGCGGCGCCCCTGGCTCAGGGAGCCGAGCCCTCGGCCCGCTTGGCCGCGACATCGGCGAGCGAGCCGAGCATCGGGGTTTCGGCCTGTTTGGGCGCAATGGGTTTCAGCGCCGCGCCGGGAGCGATGGCGGTGAGGGTGCGGATGCGCGCGCGGAAGGCGGAAAGCTCACGCCCTTCAAGCTGGGCGCGGGTGACAAAGCTGACCGAGGAGGGGTTCACCGCGCGGCCGTTGCGATAAAGTTCATAATGCAGATGCGGCCCGGTCGACAGGCCGGTCGAACCGATATAGCCGATCACCTGCCCCCGGCTGACCCGCTGGCCCGCGCGCACCGCGATGCGGCTCATATGACCATAGCCGGTGCCAAGGCCGCCGCCATGGTTCAGCCGGACATAATTGCCATAGCCGCCGTTGCGACCCGCCATGGCGACGGTGCCGTCGGTGACGGCGTAAATGGGCGCGCCATAGCCGCCGCCAAAATCAATGCCGCTGTGCATCCGGCGATAGCCCAAAATCGGATGGCGGCGCATGCCATAGGTGGAGGTGACGCGGCCATTGGTCGGCCGGACCATGCCGCCGCGCTGCTGCCCGACGCCTGAGGCTTCGAACCATTGCCGGCGCCCGTCCTTGGTCCATTCGAGCATCGACAGCTTGGACTTTCCGTCGCGGATCAGGCCGGCGTAGAGCAGCTTGCCCGTCTCGCTCTCCCCCGTTTCGGCGCGGCGATAATCGACGATGATGTCAAATTCATCCGACGCGCGGATATCGCGGCCGACCGAGATTTGCTTGCTGATGACGCGCAAATAGGCCTGGATCGCCTCGGGCGGCGCCCCGGCCGCGCGCGCCGCGCGGTAAAGGCTGTCACCCACCCGGCCGCGAATGCGCAGCGGGGTGGTATCAACAGCGATGGGAATGCGGCGCATCACCAGCCGCCCGTCGATCCGCTCTATCTCGATCCGAAGGTCAAAGCGCGCACGCATCGCCAGCGCCTCGACCGGGCGCGGCATGGTGCGCGCGGCGCGGCGACCGAGCACCAGATTGACGCGCGTTCCCGGCGCAATATCGCCAAGCGGCACCGCGGATCCGACCTGATCGGCGAGCAGCCGCGCCTCGTCGCGCCCGACGCCCGAGCGTTCGAGCAGGCGCGCAAAGCTGTCGCCGCGCGCCAGGGTGGCGGTGAGTTCGATCTGCGGGCGTTCCGGCGTGCTGGTGAGCGGGCGCACGGCATCGGTCGCCGCCATATGCCGCCCGCTGTCGCCGCCGAAGGCAAGCGGAACGATCATCTGCGCGCGCGCTTCGTTGAAATCGGCGGCATCAAGCACAGGCGCGCCGCCGATTTGGAGCGGCTTCATGCCGGGGAAAGTCGCAATCGCCGACCCGCACAGCAAAGTCAGCGTGGCAAGCCCGCGCCACCATTCGGCGGACCCGATATTATCGCCAAGGTCAGGAACGAGATCGAGGCTGGCGAGCCGGTCGCGCCATGTCGGCGCGGCGTCGGCGGGCGCGGCATCGCCGGGTTGCAGGCCAATTGCCTGCGCCCCAATTGCCTGCGAAAGCGCAAGCGCCGCCGCATTGCCAGACATCCCCGCTATGGGCTCATGGCGTTGAAACAAGATGCAACCCCCGCTCGGCCGGTCCCAAGCTTTGGCCGGACGCTCGACATTAATCGTCCTGCCTGTCTGTAAACAAAGGCCCTTAAAGTCAATTTAACGGCTGCGCTGCGGCGGCCCCTTGCGGCAAAACGTGGCCTCATCAGGATATGATGTGGCATGGACGTGGAACGGACGGAACGCAGGCAAGGAAAAGACGCCATCCCTCCATTTCGCGGCGATAGGCTGTTGCGCGGCGGCGCAGCCCATGCCAGCGTAGCGCCAAAGACAATGGCGCCATCCTCTTCCCATCTGGTCAAGGCTGTCCTTGGCCCCACCAACACCGGCAAAACCCATTTGGCGGTCGAACGGCTGACGGCGCACGCCAGTGGCATGATCGGCTTTCCGCTGCGCCTTTTGGCGCGCGAGGTTTATGATCGGGTCGTAGCGATCAAGGGCGCAAACGCGGTGGCGCTGGTAACGGGCGAGGAACGAATCATCCCGCCCGACGCGCGCTATCTGTTAGGCACGATGGAGGCGCTGCCGATCGAGCGCGACGTCGCCTTTGTCGGGATCGACGAAGCACAGCTCGGCATCGACCCCGAACGCGGGCATGTCTTTACCGACCGCATCCTGCGCGCGCGCGGGCGTGAGGAAACGATGATCCTGGGATCGGCGAGCGCCGCCCGGCTGGTGCGCGATCTGGTGCCCGAGGCGGAGATTGTCACCCGCCCGCGTTTCTCGACGCTGAGCTATGCCGGGGCCTCCAAATTGTCGCGCCTGCCCAAACGCTCAGCCATTGTCGCCTTTTCCGCCGAGGAAGTTTACGCCATCGCCGAAATGCTGCGCCGCTTTTCCGGCGGCGCGGCGGTGGTGATGGGGGCGCTCAGCCCCAAGACACGCAACGCGCAGGTCGCGATGTTCGAAGCGGGCGAGGTCGATTATCTCGTCGCCACCGACGCTATCGGCATGGGGCTGAACCTGAATGTCCGCCATGTCGCCTTTGCCAGCCTGCAAAAGTTCGACGGACGGCGCGTCCGGCGCCTGACCGTGGCTGAAATGGCGCAGATTGCGGGGCGCGCAGGAAGGCACCAGCAGGACGGCAGTTTCGGCACCGTCGGCACGCCGCAGAGCGGCTTCACGCCCGAGGAAATTCATGCCATCGAGGGGCATCATTTTCCGCCGCTTCACAGCTTCTTCTGGCGCAATCCCACCCCCGATTTCGCCACGCTCGACACGTTGCTTGCCGACCTTGCGCGGCCGCCCGCGCATGAGGCGCTGCGTCCCGCGCCCGAAGCGGTCGACCTCGCGGTGCTCAAGCATCTGGCAGGCGATATGACGGTGCGCGCGCGCGACCGCGATGCCGAAGCGGTCCGGCGCCTGTGGGACGTGTGCGGCCTGCCCGATTTCGAACAATTGGGCGCCGAACATCACAGCCGCACCGTGTTGAAGCTCTGGCAATGGCGCACCGCGGGCGACGGGATGATCGACCCCGACTGGTTCGCCCGCCGCCTGGCGAAGCTGAACGCGATGGAAGGCGATATTGACCAGCTCGCAAGCCGCATCGCCGCCGTCCGCACGCTCTGTTTCATCGCCCAGCGCGGCGACTGGATCGCGGGCGCGGCGGGCTGGGCCGAGGAAACGCAGGCGCTCGAATCCAGATTGTCCGACGCGCTGCACGCCGCCTTGTCGCAGCGTTTCGTCGACCGCCGCCTGGCGCTGTTGCTGCGCGATGCCGGACAAAAGCGCGCCGCGCTTCCCGTCGCGGTTGCCGCCGACGGCACGGTCGCGGTCGATGGCGAAGCGATCGGAACGCTGCACGGCTTTCAGTTCCGCGTCGATCCGGTGGCGCGGGCGAGCGACCATAAGCTGTTACTCGCTGCGGCGGAGCGGCATTTGCAAGGTGAGCTTTCCCGCCGGGCGGCGGCGCTGGCCGAAGATGACGGCAGCGGCCTGGCGCTGATCAGCGAAGCGGACGAAGCGCCGCGCCTCGGCTGGAGGGGTCAGGTGGTGGCGACGCTGTGCAAGGGATCGTCGCTGGTGCAGCCCGCAATTCAGGTCGATGCCACGCTGCGCCGGCTCGACCCGCCGCAGGTGCAGGCGATGACCGAACGGCTCCACCGCTTTGTCGCCGACCAATTGGCCCGTCACGCCGCGCCCCTCGCTGCCATGGGGGCCGCCGCCAGCGATTTGTTCACCCCGCCGCGCATTCGCGCGCTGCTGGCGGCATTGGTCGATGGCGGCGGGAGTATCGCACGCGCATCGGTCAACGACCAACTGCAGGCGATCACGGCGGAGGAACGGCCGCAGCTTCGCAAGCTGGGCCTCACCATCGGATCGCTCGATATTTTCCACCCGCAGCTTTTGAAGCCCGAAGCGGTGCGCTGGCGCGCCGCGCTGATCGCGGCACAGCAGGCGGCGCCGCTGCCTCCCCTGCCCCCGCATGGCGCGGTGCTGCAAAAGGCGGGCCTGCCTGCCGGGCTGGAAATTGCAGGCTTTCGCCGCTGTGCCTCGGGCTGGCTACGTATCGACATGGCCGAAAAGCTGGCGCGTCAGGCGCATGCCGCGCGCATGCAGGCAGCCGCCCCGCCCACCGCGCCGGTGGCAGGCGACGCGCAGCAGGAAGAGGAGCAAGGCGCGGAAGCCGAAACCCCCGACGCCATATGCGTCGCCGATCCGCCCGGTTTTGCCATCGACCCGGCGCTCGCCACGTCGCTGGGCCTCGACGAGGAAACGCGCCGCGCGCTGTTGCAAGCCTTTGGCTTTCGCGCCGTCGGCGACCCCTTGCTCGAACGCTGGCGCTGGGCCGGGCTGAAAAAGCGCGACAAAGGGCGTCGCAAACGCCCGCATTCCAAGCATCGCCAATCGCAGTCGCAGGCGGACAACGAGGGCCGCGCCCAAGCGAGCGGCGGCAGCGTCAAGGCCAAAGGCAATGGCGAAGCCAAGGGACGCGGGAACGGGAGCAGCAAGGGCGGAGGCAAACCCAACCGCCGAAACAATCCGGCATTGGAGCCCGCCGGCGCAACGCGCGCAGCGCGCGGCGCGCAACGACGCGCCCCCTCACCCCACAGCCCCTTTGCCGGGCTCGACAAGCTTTTGGCGCAAGGACGCAAGGACGGATGACCCCAAAGCGCGCGGCCGAGACGATCCGGCTCGACAAGCTGCTTTGGTTTTTACGCTTTGCTCGGTCGCGCAGCCGCGCGCAGGCCATGATCGCCGCTGGGCATATCCGGCTGGACGGACGGCGCGTGACGCGCGCTTCTTGTGCGGTCCATTGCGGCCAGACGCTGGTTTTGCCGCTGGATGAGCGAATCGAAGTGATCCGGCTGCTTTCTCTCCCCCTGCGGCGCGGGCCACCGCCTGAGGCGCGCGCCTGCTACAAAAGGCTGATCGAAGGTGAAGGAGCAGCCCAGCCGACTAAGCAAAGCGCGGCAAGCTGCGCTTTGTCTGTCCGTTGAAAAGCTGCCTCCCCGGCGCTCGCCAGCCTCGCTAGAGCAGCGGCGGACAGTGAGAGTGATTCGCAACTGTCCGAAACCGTTGACGTGCCGCCTTTGCGCGGCATAGAGGCAGGCCAATTAGGAATATGCGGCGGGTCGCCGCCTTCGAAGGGAGCTGAAAACCCATGACCTATGTTGTCACCGACGCATGCATCCGGTGCAAATATATGGACTGCGTCGAGGTTTGCCCCGTCGACTGTTTTTACGAGGGCGAGAATATGCTCGTCATCAATCCCAGTGAATGCATCGACTGCGGCGTGTGCGAGCCCGAATGCCCCGCCGAAGCGATTTTGCCCGACACCGAAAGCGGGCTGGAAAAATGGCTGGAGCTGAACACCAAATTCAGCGCCGAATGGCCGAATATCACGGTCAAGAAGGACAGCCCCACCGACGCCGATGAATTTAAGGGTGTCGACGACAAGTTCGATAAATTCTTCTCGCCCGAACCCGGCCAAGGCGACTGAACCACGCCTTCTGGCCGCACGCGCCCCGGAAGGGTTGCCGCGCCTGTGCACAATGCGCGGGCAGCGCCCGGGCTGTGGTTAACGCTGTCATTCAGGCTGCAAAGGGACGGCTTCGGAGCCGTTTTCCCCTTGAAACCTGCGCGCTCGACGCCGATGTAAAGCGACGGAACGCTTCGCCCGTCAGTCCTTGGCGGCGCATATCAAGATGAAGGACGAATTTCAGATGATGGATCCGCTAGCCGCCCTGGTGCCCGTAGTCGTCGAACAGACGAGCCGCGGCGAACGCAGCTTTGACATTTTTTCCCGCCTGCTGCGCGAACGGATCGTTTTCGTCACGGGGCAGGTCGAGGATAATATGGCCTCGCTGATCGTCGCCCAGCTTTTATTCCTCGAATCGGAAAATCCGAAGAAGGATATCTTCATGTATATCAACTCGCCGGGCGGGGTCGTGACGGCGGGCATGGCGATCCACGACACGATGCAATATATCCGCCCCCGCGTCGGCACGGTGTGCATCGGCCAGGCGGCGTCGATGGGCAGCTTCCTGCTCGCAGCGGGCGAGCCTGGCATGCGCGTCGCGCTCACCAATGCGCGCGTCATGGTCCACCAGCCGTCGGGCGGCGCGCGCGGCATGGCGTCGGACATTGAAATTCAGGCAAAGGAAATCCTCCGCATCAAGAGGCGGATGAATGACCTCTATGTCAAATATACCGGCCGCAGCCTGAAAGAGATTGAAAAGGCGATGGACCGCGACACCTTCCTTGAGGCCGAAGAGGCCAAGGCATTCGGCATTGTCGATCATGTTTATGATCGCCGGCCGGGCGCGACCGACGGGGAAGGCGCCGCTTCGGCCGCCGACCAGAGCGAAGGCCCCACGCCTTAACAGGGTGCGGGTGCAAGGGCGCGCGGCAACCCCGCAATGTTCCGGTAACCGCTTTTGTTGAAGTGCCCTTTGCCTCCTGTCGCTAACCGGAACAGTGCCGCCATGTCACCCAAATGCCATATTGTATTTGGGTCATCGCGGGCTAGGATAGATCGACGGCATTTTTTTGTGGCCGTCAGAAGGAATTTTATGACGAAGCTCTCTGGCTCCGACAGCAAGAGCACACTTTACTGCTCATTTTGCGGCAAGTCGCAGCATGAAGTCCGCAAGCTGATCGCCGGCCCGACCGTTTTCATCTGCGATGAATGCGTCGAACTGTGCAACGACATCATCCGCGAGGAAATCAAGGGCGGCGTCGCCGCGCGCAAGGATGGCGCGGTGCCGACCCCGCTCGAAATCTGTCAGCATCTCGACAGCTATGTGATCGGGCAGAACACCGCCAAGCGCGTGCTGTCGGTCGCGGTCCATAATCATTACAAGCGCCTCGCCAATTCGGGACGCGGTGAAGATGTCGAGCTGGCGAAATCGAACATCCTGCTCGTCGGTCCGACCGGCAGCGGCAAGACGTTGCTGGCGCAGACACTCGCGCGTTTCCTCGACGTGCCCTTCACCATGGCCGACGCCACCACGCTGACCGAGGCGGGCTATGTCGGTGAGGATGTCGAGAATATCATCCTGAAGCTGCTGCAGGCCAGCGACTATAATGTCGAAAAGGCGCAGCGCGGCATCGTCTATATCGACGAGATCGACAAAATCAGCCGCAAGGCCGAAAATCCGTCGATCACCCGCGATGTATCGGGCGAAGGCGTACAGCAGGCGCTGCTCAAGCTGATGGAAGGCACCACCGCCAGCGTTCCACCGCAGGGCGGGCGCAAGCATCCGCAGCAGGAATTTCTGCAGGTCGATACGACCAACATCCTGTTCATCGCGGGCGGCGCCTTTGCCGGCCTCGAAAAGATCATCGGCGACCGTTTGCAGGGCAAGTCGATCGGCTTCGGCGCGCATGTCGCCGGCCCCGACGAGCGCCGTGCGGGTGAAGTGCTGAAACAGATCGAACCCGAGGATCTGCTTAAATTCGGGCTAATTCCCGAATTTGTCGGCCGCCTTCCCGTCATTGCAACGCTGGAGGATCTCGACGTCGATGCGCTGGTCAAGATTTTGGGCGAGCCCAAAAATGCGTTGGTCAAACAATATAAGAAATTGTTCGACCTCGAAGATGTCACGCTGACCTTCACCGACGATGCGCTGATCGCGGTCGCCAAAAAGGCGATCGAGCGCAAGACCGGCGCGCGCGGGCTTCGTTCCATTGTCGAGGCGATTCTGCTCGACACCATGTTCGACCTGCCCGACCTGGCCGATGTCGCCGAAATCGTCGTCGACAAGGATGTCGTCGAAGGGCGCAAGCAGCCCGTGCGGGTTTACGCCGAAAAAGCAAAGGAAGCCGGCGACGCCGCCTGATTCGCTTTCCCGATTCGAAAAGGCCCGGCGCGCAATCCCGCTCCGGGCCTTTTTAATGTTGCATTGCAGCAACAGTTGCAGAGAAAAATATAAGCGCGCCGGTTAAGAAAAGCGGTCGCGCAATGAAATTGCGCGCTTTTCCGTGGCTCGCCTCCTCCGCTGCGGCGCGCTTGGCTTGCACTGTCACATTTGCTGTCACAATCGTGCCACACGCGGGCGTCAGGGGCGCTCGCAGGTCGGGCGGCGCAAGCCTTAGCGCCCCCCACCAATGGTTACCAATCAAGGGGACACGCTCAAATGCACCTACGTCATTCGCTCGCCGCTGGCGCCGCGCTGCTTCCGCTCGCGCTCACCACCCCGGCCTTCGCCCAGTCGACCGGTTCACAAGATTTCGAAAATGAGATCATCGTCACGGGCGCGCGCGCCAACCAGGGCGTGGCCGGAGTGGTTACGCCGGATACGCCCAAGGCCAAGGTCGTATTGACCCAGGAATTTATCGCGCGTCAGTCGCCGGGGCAGACTGTTAATGATCTGATTAACCAGCTGCCGGGTGTCAGCTTCCAGAATAACGACCCCTTTGGCTCGGCGGGCGGCAAGATGACGATCCGCGGGTTCGACAACACCCGTATTAACCAGACCTTCGACGGCATCCCCCTTAATGATTCGGGGAATTACGCCCTCTACTCGAACCAGCAGCTCGACCCCGAGCTGATCGACCAGGTCAATGTTAACCTCGGCTCGACCGATGTCGACAGCCCGACTGCCGCCGCTTCGGGATCGACGGTAAACTATCGCACCCGTACGCCGGGTGAAGAGTTTGGCGTCAAGATGGTCGGTTCAGCCGGCGATTTTAACTTCTTCCGCATCTTTGGCATGGTCGACACCGGCATCCTGACGCCCTGGGGCACCCGCGCCTTCTTCTCGGCCAGCACCGCAACGAACGACACGGTCTTTGGCAATGTCGACCAGCCGACCTTTGAATCGCGTCGCGGGCGCATCAACAAGAAGCAGTTCAACGGCAAAATCTATCAGCCCATTGGCGAGGATGGTGATTTTGTCGCACTGTCGGGCCATTATAATGAGAACCGTAACAATTTCTTCGGTTCCGTGGGCCTGCGCAATCTGCACAATACCGCGTCAAACTTTGTCCCCAACATCTTCCCGCAGAGCAAGGAAGATCGCGACTATGGTATTGCCCGCTGTCAGATCAACACCGTCGCTCGCCCGGGCCAGGTAGACGCGGCCAACAGCTGCGGCTCGACTTTTGACGAGCGAATGAACCCTTCCAACACGGGCAATGTTCGCCTGAATTCGCGCTTCACCCTCGCCGAAGGCCTGGTGCTGACGGTCGATCCCAGCTTTCAATATGTGAAAGCGAATGGCGGCGGGACCGCTGTCGGCCAAGAAGGTTTCCGCGATGTCGATCCCGGTCCGGGCGTTTCGCTTCAAACCGGCTATATTGGCGGCTCCCCTTATTATGGCCGCGACCTCAATGGCGACGGTGACATTCTCGATTCGGTCCGCGTTCTTGCACCGAGCCAGACGCAGACCAACCGTTATGGCCTGATCGCCGGTCTGCGCTATGAAATGGATATCCACACCTTCCGCGTCTTTTACAGCTATGACCGCGCACGTCATCGCCAGACGGGGGAAACGGGTTTCCTCAACCTCGACGGTTCGGCTGTCGATCCCTTCCCCGTCAATGATCCGCTCACCGACGTGAACGGAAATGTCCTGCAAAAGCGCGACCGCAAGTCGATCGCCAGCCTGAACCTCGTCGGGGGTGAATATCGCGGTGAATTCGGTCGCCTCACGCTGCAAGTCGGCGGTTCGTACAAGATGTTCAAGCGCGAGCTGAACAATTATTGCGCGACGTCGAGCGTCACCGGCTTCGTCGAATGTTTCGGTACCAACGAGGCGGGTCTCGCCGCCTGGCTCGCTGCCAATCCGACGGTGGTGATTGGCATCGACCGCACCACCACGCCGCCAAGCAACATCGTCGCGCCGGTACAAGGCCCGCAGCAGCGCATTCGCAAGTATAACAAATTCACCCCGAACGTCGGCCTGACATTTGATGCCACCGACGATGTCAGCCTTTTCGCCAATTATTCGAAGGGCGTTCAGGTCCCGGGAACCGATAATCTTTATAATGCCTTTTATTTCCCGGCGGACACGGAATCGGCCAATCCGAAGCCGGAAACCACCGACAATTTCGATCTGGGCGTTCGTTATACGACCAGCCAGATCCAGGCGCAGGTCGGCCTGTGGTACACGATCTTCAACGATCGTCTGGCCTCGTCCTTCGACCCGGAGACCGAGCGTAACGTCTATCGTAACCTTGGCCGTGTTGACAAATACGGCATCGACGGCAGCCTGGCCGTTCGCCCGATCCCCGAATTTGCAGTGACGGCCTTTGGTTCGTACCTCAAATCGAAGATCAAGGACGATGTGCAGAATGGCGTTTGCCCAGCGGTTGGCCCCAATTGTGCAGCGATCGGCGATCCGATCTTCGCTCCGACTGCCGGCAAGCGGGAATCGGGTGCCCCGGTCTATACCTTTGGTGGCCGCGTACAGGCTATCTTGGGGCCGGTGGAACTGGGCGCGCAGGTGAAGCGTACGGGACCGCGTTATGTGAACGACCAGAACACTCCGCTGGATCAAACGATCAACGGCGTTCCGAAGACGGTCGTTTATGGCGCAAAGGCGCCGGGCTACACCCTCGTCGACCTGGACGCGCGGCTGGGCCTGGAATGGGCCGGCCTGGGTGACAAGACCTATTTCCAGTTCAACGTAACCAACCTGTTCGACAAACTTTACGTCGGCGGTTTCGATGGTCAGCTGGCCAATAATTCGGTGCCGTTCGTCCAAATTGGTGCGCCGCGCACCTTCATTGGTTCGATCATCGTCGGTTTCTAAGCCACAGCGACACGCAAAAAAATCAGGGCGCGGGAGGAGACTTCCGCGCCCTTTTTTACGGGGCTTTGAGCGGTCGGCGCAGGCGCGGGTTCGCGCGCGCTTGCCTAGCCCTCCGCGATGCGGCGGGCGGTGTGCTGGACAAGGGCGATCATGTTGGGGACGCCCTGGGTTCGGTTTGACGAGAGCTGGCGGGTGAGGTCGAAGGGGGCGAGGGCGCCCGCTATGTCCATTGCGGCGACTTCAGCGGCGGGCTTGTCCTGCACAGCGGCGAGGACGAGCGCGACGATCCCCTTGGTGATCGCGGCATTGCTGTCAGCCAGGAAATGGAGCCGTCCTGCTTCCTGTCCGTCGCCCTGCGGCACCGGATAGACCCAGACGCTGGCCGAACAGCCGCGCACGAGCGTGGCGTCGGTCTTGAGCGCGTCGGGCATGGGTTCCAGCTCGCGCCCCAGATCAATGAGCAGGCGATAGCGGTCATCGCTGTCGAGAAAATCATATTCTTCGAAAATATCGGAAAGGCTACGCATAGCGCCGCAGTGGCAGAAGTGCCGCCGGGATGGAAGAGGGCGTGCGGCCTGGGGCAGCGACACCGAGGGCCGAGCGGCCCTGGATCAGCGTGGCTATTCCAGTGCGCCCAGCGGCAGTTCGACCTGCTTGACCTTCCACCCGAACACCCCCTCCCGTTCGAAATAAAGGGTGGCGGCATTTTTGGCGGACGCGCTTTGATTGAGCTTCAAGTGAAACCGGTTGAGGCCGCTGTAGCCATAGGAGACCTGGAGCGGCTGGGTCTCGGTCGCGGCGCCCACTTTTTCGCCTACGCCGCCATTTTTCGCCAGATTTGCCATCCCTTTCGGTGTCACAACCCTGTCGACGAGCCGATCGACCAAGGCCGGGGCCACCGCCCTGCCCAGTTTTGCGAACGGATTGCCTGCCCTGTGGGACTCGCCGCCCATTTGCTGGTTCAAAGCCAGGGTCATCTGCGATTTGAGGCTGCGACGGACAGCGGGAAAATCGACCGCACTTTCGAGCGCTTTGACGTCCCCGGCCTCCGCCGCCGAGCGAAACTGCTTCACCGCATAATAGGGAGAGGTGAGAGCGGCGGCGCCCAGCAAAAAGGCCGCGCCCAGCCCGGCATAAATCCATTTTTTACTCACTGCCGCCCCCGATCATCTCATGCCCCGATTATGAGGGACGAGCCTATCGCAGGAAAAATAGGGCCGCAAGAAGGGGGCGGTGCATGCTGTCGGCGTCCGGGCGCGTTAAAGATCGACGCCTGCGGCAATCGCCTCCAGCTTGCGCAGCCGTTCCTTGAGGTCGGCAATCTCGATCCGCGAGCCCGTATGATGGGGCGCAGGATCGGCCATTTCCTGACCGCGCAAAGCGGCCAATTCTTCACGCTTGAGCTGGATCCAGTCGCGCCAGCCGCGCAGTGCAACTAGGCTGATCACGGCGATAGCGCTCAGCGAGACCGCGGCGAACAACAGGTTCAGACTGAAGTCAGAGGGAAGAGCAGCCATGGAGTGGGCTCCTTTCACGTCACATCAAGGATGGGACCGGTCGCGCAGCCGTTCGATTTCCTCGTCCAGACTAACGGCACGGTTATTGTCGGTGGCGATGCGTTCGAGCACCTGAATACGGTCTTTGAGCGCGCGAATTTCGGCCTGCAGCGCCTTGGTTTCGGCATCATTGACCGGGGCGGTATATTCATTGCCGTGGCGGTCGCGGCGAACGCCATATTTGGCACGCAATATACTGCCGATCGTCACGATCAGAACAATGCCGATAACCATTTCAAAGGGATTCATGGGGGAATATCCTCTCGCTTTTCTTTTAATTGAGCGGCGCGTCGCGCAGCTTCTCAATCTCGTCGGCAACATGGGCGCCGCGATCAGTCACGATACGCTCCAGCACGCGGACACGCTGCTCCAACCTTTGGGTTTGCGCCGCATATTGGGCCGCCTTTTCGGCGGTTTCGTTCGATATCGCCTGAAGCTGCTTTTCCTTGAATTTCATATGGCGCCTATGGGCTTCGCCTACCACGCCGAAAATTACCGGAATGGCGACGACGATGAAAAAGAAGCCGAGTATGAAATAAGCCTTGTCCACGGGATCGATCCTCTCAGTTCGCCGGACGCCGCAGCGCCTCAATCTCGTGGCTCAGCCGGTGGCCTTCATCGGTGACGATGCGCTCGACCACGGCGAGGCGGTCCTTGACCGAACCCAGTTCGGCGCGAAGCTGGGCATTTTCCTGGCTGATCAGCTTGACCCGCTCCAGCGCTTCCTTGCTGGTCTGGGGATAGATGGCCTTGCCCCAGCTATTTTCGAGCGGATAACCATTTTTAATCCGCAGCCAGGTGGTGATCACCCAGCCTCCGACCCCAAGAGCAACGATCAGCGCGGCGATCGGGGCGATTTCGGTTACGAAAATCAACTTGTCCACAATCTCTCTCCCCCGTGTCAGCGCAAGCGATCAATCTGGTCGGCAAGCTGCGCCGCCTGCCCATTGGCGTCGGTCGCGATCCGTTCGAGGACCGAGATGCGCTCTTCCAGACGAACAATCTTGTCAGCAAGCTTGGCATTATCATCGCTGAGCAGCGCGATTTTTCGATCAGCGTCAGCGTCGTTTCGATGAACCGTCCCGCCCCATTCATTTTCGATGGGGTAGCCATGTTTGGCGCGGATCCATGTGGTGAACATCCAGCCGCCGATCGACAAGGCGATGATCGCGAGGACAAAAGTCGGGCCGCCCCAGTTCATAATTATTCTCCCTGTGTCTGTTCGTCCGCGCGATCAGCGCAGCGCGTCAATCTCGTCGGCGAGCCGGCGGTTATGGCTTGTGTAGTAAAGTTCGATATCGGCGAGCCGGCGGTCGATGTCGCGGAAGCGCGACTTGATATCGCGGGTGGAGGCGGTGGGATTGCTCCGCACGCCCTGCCAGAATTTCGCCTCTTCCTGTGATCCATAGAGCGTCAGCGGCTTGGGCGTCGCCATCCAGGCGACCATCCAGTAAGCGAGCAGTGTCCAGGGGAAGCCGCCCATCAGGGTCAGCAGCACCGCGCCCACGCGCACCCACAGCGCATCAATGCCGCTATAGTCCGCGATCCCCGCGCACACACCGCTCCATTTGGCATTTTGTTTATCGAGATAAAATTTTGTGCGGCTGGCAGACATCTCAGTTCCTCCTGTTCAGTTCGAGCTGCGCCAATTCGTCATCACTACGTACCGCAGGGCGGAAATCGGGATTGTCGGCGCTGATGATACGTTCGACGGTATGCAGACGATTTTCGAGCCGCCGCGCCGTATCATAAAGTTCATCCAATAGTTGCTCATCCTCTCCGGTCAGCGTCTTGGCCTGTTTCCACTTGGTAATATAGTGAAGGATCAGCCAGGGCAGACCGAGGAAGAGTGTTCCGATAACAATCGGGACGATAATGATTTCTTCCATCGGTCCGGCTCCTTATTTCTTACCCTGAGCGGCTTTCAGTGCGGCGAGTTCATCGGCGACCTTGTCGGCGGCCTGAAGTTCCGCAATTTCTTCGTCGAGCGATTTTTTATATCCAAGGCCCAGGGCATCGGCGCGGCCTTCGGCTTCATCGACGCGGCGCTCGAGAATTTCAAAGCGCGAGAAGGCATCCTCGACGCGGTCGCCATTGGTCATTTCGCGCAGCTTGTAGAGATTTTCGGCGCTTTCGAGGCGGTTGACGATGCTGGACTGGCGGGCGCGGGCTTCGCTGAGCTTCTTTTGCAGCTTGAGGATATCGGCCTCATAGCCCTTGAGCGCATCGTCGAGCACGGCAATCTCGGCCTTCAGGCGATCCGCCATTTCGCCGGCCTTCTGCTTTTCGACCAAAGCGGCGGTGGCGAGATCTTCCCGATCTTTCGACAGGGCCAGCTCGGCCTTTTCCTTCCAGCTGTCCTGCAAGCTTTCAAGCTTGGCGATATGGCGGCGCATTTCCTTTTGGTCGGCGATGGTGCGCGCGGCCGAGGCACGAACTTCGACAAGCGTTTCGTTCATTTCAAAGATGATCTGACGGATCATCTTTTCCGGATTTTCCGCCCGATCAAGCAGATCGGTGACATTGGCGGCGATGATGTCGCGGGTTCGTGAAAAAATACCCATTTACTTAACTCCTGTCGAAACTCTTGAGACCCTTTTTTGAATTTTTCTGGTGCCGGGGCGGGGCAAGGGGGAGAGAGGCCCCGGCACCAGCAACAGTCAGGCCGTGGGGCCGACCGCCGGGGATGCTGCAGCGGCCACAAGCGCGCCGGTGGGGGACCCGGCCATCTGGGCGGCGACGGGCTGGTCGATGGCGCCAACAAGAATCGCCAGCGCACCCATGGCACTCAGGGCAACGGTCGCGGTCTGGGCAAAAATCGGCTTCATCAATCCAACCTTTCATTTTTCGCTGCTCCGGCCCTTTATGGTGCCGGTTCATTCCCAACTTTGCAGGAGCCGTGCCAATTGACCGAAGCGGCAGAAAAGCGTGGAATCGGATCGGCGGCTTGCGATTTTGGCCGATTTGCCTTGCCATTCATCGGGAAAATTTGCCAATGATTGGGAATGGAGCGCGAAACCCAGTTCATCGGCCAATCGGCAACCTTTCAGGATGCCGTCGAACGCACCAGCCAGGCGGCGACGCTCGACCGGCCCGTGCTTGTGATCGGCGAACGCGGGACGGGCAAGGAATTGATCGCCGAACGACTCCACCGCCTGTCGACGCGGTGGGACAAGCCCTATGTTATCATGAATTGCGCCGCGATGCCCGAAACGCTGATCGAGAGCGAGCTTTTCGGGCATGAAGCGGGAGCCTTCACCGGCGCGACGCGCAGCCGGGCGGGCCGTTTCGAGGAAGCCGACGGCGGCACATTATTCCTCGACGAGCTGGCGACCCTGTCGATGGGCGCGCAGGAACGGTTGCTGCGCGCGGTCGAATATGGCGAGATCACTCGCGTCGGCGCATCACGTCCGGTCCGCGTCGATGTGCGCATCGTGGCGGCGACGAACGAACATCTGCCCGCGCTGGTTGCAGACAATCGCTTTCGCGCCGATCTGCTCGACCGCTTGTCCTTCGAAGTGATCACCCTGCCCCCGCTGCGCGCGCGCGAGGGCGATATCGAAGTGCTCGCTAATTATTTCGGGCAGCGCATGGCCGCTGTGCTGGGCTGGGAAGAATGGCCCGGCTTTGGCCCGCGTGCGCTTGCGGCGATGGAGGGGCACGACTGGCCGGGCAATGTCCGCGAGCTTCGCAATGTCATCGAGCGCGCCATTTACCGCTGGGCCGATCCGTCGCGCCCCGTCGATGCGCTGACCTTCGACCCCTTTGCGAGTCCCTGGCAGCCAGCCCCCTCGGCCCCCAGGGCGGAGAGCCAGGCCCCTGACGCATCGGCCAGGCCGGACGCTTCGCCTTCAGAGAGTGCCCCGCCCTCCAGCCCGGTGAACGACCTGCGCGCCGCGGTCGACGCCTATGAACGGCAGATATTGGCCGACACCATGGCGCGGTGCCGCTATAATCAGAAAGTGGCCGCCGAGGCGCTAAGCCTCAGCTATGACCAGATCCGCCACGCGCTCAAGAAACATGGGCTGAACTAGGCAGCGCCCTGCCTTATTGCCCCGGCAGCGACGCCGCCAGCGCGGCGATCACCGCTTCCTGCCCCGATGCCATTTCGACAAGCCGTTCGCGCAGCGCATAAATGGCGGGCATACCGTCGATTTCTTCCTCGATGCTGCGCGACACATAGAGGCGGTCGATATCCGCCAGCGCCCCGGTGAGCGGCGCGCGTGCGGCAACCATGCGTGAAATTGCCTGCTGCGCCACGACCCAAGCCTCGCTCGCCACCGCGGCGCCGCGCGCCTGGGCGACGAGCGTTGCCGCTGCATTGCGTTCGGTAGCAAAAGCCCGCTGCGCGGCCACCGCATCGCTTTCCCAGCGCGCGAGGCGCCCGGCGAGATCGTTGGGAAGCGGCCCCGGCGGCGCAACGACAGGCTGCGGCACCGCTACATCGAGTCGCCCCTCGACCGCGCGCTTGCCCAGCGACGGCGCGTCTGCCTGCGACGAAGTGACACATGCGGAGAGCGTCATGCCGAGCGCCGCGACGGACAAGGGGAAAAAGATGCGCTTCATCGCGCACCCTGATATGGAGCGCAGACGCCGACAGCAAGGGCGAATCGCCATGGCCCGCGCATGTGTCAGCCGCCGCCCGTGCAGGCAAAAAAGCCGGAAAGCGGGGGATTTGGCGGTTGACAGCCTGCCCCATGCTCGCTAGTGGCGCTGACTTTCCCGCATGACGGAAAAATCGCCCGCTTCGGCGGGTGACCGGCAGCGCGGGCGACTTAGTTTTTGATTGGATGGAAGACCATGTTCGCAATCGTGCGCACGGGCGGCAAACAATATCGCGTCGCCGCTGGAGACAAGATCGCCGTCGAGAAAATCGAAGGTGAAGCTGGCGACACCGTGTCGCTGGGCGACGTCCTGCTGGCCGGTGACGGCGGCGAAGTAAAGGACGCCAAGGGCCTGACCGTGTCGGCGGAAATTATCGCCCAGACGCGCGGCGAAAAGGTCATCGTGTTCAAGAAGCGTCGTCGGCATAATTATCGCCGTCGCAACGGCCATCGCCAGTCGTTGACGCTGCTGCGCATCACCGCCGTGGGCGATGCCAAAAAGGCCGCGCCGAAGAAGGAAGCTGCGCCCAAGACGGACGATGCTCCGGCTGCGGAAGCCAAGGCACCCAAGAAGGCCGCTACCCCGAAGGCTGACGCTGACAAGGCACCCGCCAAGAAGCCCGCTGCCAAGAAGGCAGCCCCCAAGAAGGACGCCTGAGCGCGGAACACGCGGCTCGGCCCGGAACGAGATTAAGGAGTTAGGTCATGGCACATAAAAAAGCAGGCGGTTCCTCGCGTAACGGTCGCGATTCAGCCGGCCGTCGCCTTGGCGTGAAAAAGTTCGGCGGTCAGGAAGTGATCGGCGGCAATATTATCGTGCGCCAGCGCGGGACCAAAGTGTACCCGGGCGTCAATGTCGGCATGGGCAAGGACCACACGCTCTTCGCCACCGCCGAAGGCCGCGTCCGATTCCACGACGGCAAGCTTGGCCGCAAATATGTGTCGGTCGACGCGATGGCGGAAGCCGCCGAATAAGGGACGATCTTTCCAGGGTCGTCCACCAGGGATGACCCGGAACTGTCCTTTCCGCTCCGAAAGCGGAAACAAAGGTTCGAAAAGAGGGAGACGGGTCACCCCCGATCTCCCTTTTTTCTTGGCCGAAATCCGTCACTTGGCGGATGGCCGCGAAAATCGGGCCAATCATCTCCCTCCTATATCGACTGTCCTTAAAGCGTCACCAACTGACGCCACGGGGACAGCAAATGGGAGTGACGAAAATGTTTGCGCGTACCGAAAGACTGTTGCTGCGGCCCGGCTGGCAGGAAGACGCCCCTGCCCTTGCGCGTGCAATCGGCGACGAAATGGTCATCCGCAATCTTGCCAGGGCCCCCTGGCCCTATGGCGAAGAGGATGCGCGCGCCTTTCTGGCCGGATGGGTCGAAGGCAATCCCAGCCGTTTCTTGATGGTGCGCCGCACCGCCAGCGCGCCGCGTATCATCGGCTGCATCGGCCTGGACCCGATGGACAATGGCGATGTCGAACTCGGCTATTGGGTGGCGCGCCCCTATTGGGGGCTGGGCTATGCGACCGAGGCTGGACGCCATATGATCGACCTCGCCCGTACCATCGGGATCAAGCGGCTGGTCGCCTCGCACTTCGTCGATAATCCTGCGTCGGGATCGGTGCTGCGCAAGCTGGGCTTTGTTCAGACTGGACGCTGTGCGCTGCGTCAAAGCCTGGGCCGCGGCGAGGCGGCGCCAACGATCGAATATGCCCGCGATGTCGCCGCGGCGGGAAATGACGGCGACGATGATGATGGGCCGCTTGGCGATATGCGCCGATCGAAACGATGGCCCGAAGGGCTGCGCGAGGAGTGGCGGCTGCACGCCGCCTGAGCGCGAAAAGAATAAGCTCGCTCCCTGACAGGAGCGAGCTTTTCTTCAAAGGGCCTCAAAATTAGCCGCGCAGCTTGCCGGCCATCCCCATGATATCGTCGAGCGGATTGCCGTCGCCGTTGAGGTCGAGCATCTGGGCAAGGCCGCCAATGCCCCCTGCCGCTGCCGCCCCGCCGCCAGCGCCGCCCAGCATCTTGCCCAGCATTCCGCCGAGGCCGCCGCCGCCGCCGAGCAGGCCGCCCAAACCGCCCGCGCCGCCCGCCGGAGCCTGGGCCCCGCCTTGTTTCGACATCTGGCCCGCGACCATCATCGCAACCATCGGCAGCATTTTCTTGAGAACATTCGAATCGAGGCCCGTCTGCTGCGCCGCATGACCTGCGACCGAGCGGCTGACGTCCTTTGACCCGAAAATCTCACCCAGGACATCATTGCCCTTTTCCACCGGCGTGGGCTGCGGCGCGACCACTGCGTCGAGCAGATTGCCGCCGCCCAATTTGCTGAGCATACCGCCCAGCCCTTCGGCCCCGCCTGCTTGCGCCTGTTTCTTGAAACCGCCCAGCACCGCGGGTAACAAGGCGTCGGCACCCTGTTTGGCAAGAGCGGGCGGAAGGCCCAATTCCTTGGCCATGGATTCGATACCGCCGGCCTGCTGAAGAATATCGGTCAGGTTCATGACTATGCTTCCCCTTCCTGCGCGCGAATAGGATTATGCGCGCCGACATATGTATAACATCCGTTTACATATCCGCGACACTTTCATTGGTAAGTCATACACATCGCGTTAAGCTTAACCTCCGGCCTCGCGAGTCTGTCGTCTTTTCGAAATATCGCGCGGCCCATTTTAGCGGGAGCTTCAATCATGGGTATTTTCAGCAGCATTAAAAATGCGATTTTCGGCAAAAAGGCACAGGCCGCCGAGCCGGCAGCGTCGGCGGAAACCGCCCCGGCCGCCGCCCCTGCGGCTGCCCCCGCCGCGCCGACCCCGATCAGCGAAGTCGATGTCGAGGCGATATTGTCCGCCGAAGCCGCCAAGGCGGGACAGACGCTCAACTGGCGCAGCTCTATCGTCGATCTGATGAAATTGCTGGGCATCGACCCCAGCCTCGCGAACCGCAAGGAACTGGCACAGGAGCTGGGCTATACCGGCGAACTGAACGGCAGCGCCGAAATGAATATCTGGCTGCACAAGGCGGTGATGCGCGAGCTGGCCGCCAATGGCGGGAAAGTCCCCGCCGACCTGACCGATTGACCGCGGCAGGCGGGGGCCGTCCGGTCGGATGGCACCCCGCCGCCCTTGCGCGGGCCCGAACATCGAACTTCGCGCAGCGCCCCCATTGACCGCACAGCACAGGCGTTCCAGACAGTTTCCATCGAAACAATGTCGCAAGGGAGCGTTTTTCCGTGTCCACCGCCTATTCCCCATCGCTCAATCGCCGCCAGACGCTCGCCATGCTGGGCGCGGGCACGGCGACGCTCGCTTTTGCCGGACCAGTCGCCGCCAAGGCTGCCGGATCGGCGCCCGACGACGCGCAGGCATTGCTCAATTCGGTTGCGGACAATCTGTTGGCGCATTCGCCCGAAGGCGCGACCTCGCTGGGCATCGATACCGGTGCGCGCGCTGCGATGCGCGGCCAATTGTCAGACCGGTCGGCGGCAGGTCAGGCCGCCTTGGCGTCGACGCTGAAGGCCGATCTGGCGCGGGTGCGCGCCTTTGACAAAGGCGGGCTGGACCATGGCACGCGCACCAGTCTCAATGTAGTCGAGAGCGCCTATGGCGTGGCGCTTGACGGTTTTGCCCAGCCCTATGGCGATGTCGCTGTCGGCGGGTGGCGCAACACTCCCTATGTCGTCATCCAGAATGTCGGCGCCTATCTCGACGTACCGCGCTTTCTCGATAGCGACCATCCGGTCAAGAGCAGCGCCGACGCCGAGGCCTATCTCGCGCGGCTGTCGGCCTATCCGAGCGCGCTTGACGGCGAGACCGAGCGACTGAAAGCGGCGGGCGCGCAGGGGCTGATCGCTCCCGCTTTTCTGATCGACAAGGCCATCGCGCAGATGGAAGCAAGCCTTGCCGATGCCAGCAAGGGCGGTAGCCTGGTCGAAAGCCTGACCAAGCGGACGCGCGCGGCGAATATCGCGGGCAATTGGGGCGCGCAGGCCGAAACCATCACGCGCGGCACGGTCGCCCCCGCGCTCGAACGCCAGCTTGCCGAACTGAAGGCGCAGCGCCCGCGCGCCACCAACGATGCGGGCCTGTGGGCGCGTCCCGGCGGCGATGAATTTTACGCTTGGGCGCTGCGTGCATCGACGACGACCCGCATGACCCCCGATGAGGTTCACCAGATGGGGCTCGACCAATTGGCCGAGCTTCATGGCCGCATGGACCCCATCCTCAAAAAGCTTGGCTATACGCAAGGCTCGGTCGGAGACCGGATGAACGCGCTCGCCAAGGACAAGCGTTTTCAATTCCCCGAAGGCGATCAGGGACGCGAGGAGATCAAGACCTATATCCAGACCTGGCTCGGCAAGATTCGCGCCGAACTGCCGCGCGCCTTTCGCACGCTGATGCCCGGCAATGTCGAGGTGAAGCGCCTGCCGCTGGCCGAGGAACCCGGCGCGCCTGCGGCTTATGGCGGGGCAGGCTCGATCGACGGGAGCATTCCGGGGAAATTCTGGATCAACCTGCGCACCACCGATCTGCACAGCAAATATTCGCTGCCCGACCTGACGATGCACGAGGCGATTCCGGGCCATGTGTGGCAGGGCGAATATTCAAACCAGATGCCGCTGATCCGCACGATGCTGGCCTTCAACGCCTATTCGGAAGGCTGGGCGCTCTATGCCGAACAGCTCGCCGATGAGCTCGGCCTTTATGATGATTTCGAGGTCGGGCGGCTGGGCTATCTGCAGTCGATCGCCTTTCGCGCCTGCCGCCTCGTTGTCGATACGGGGCTGCACGCCAAACGCTGGACGCGCGAAGAGGGCGTGCGCTTCTTTGTCGAGGAGAATGGCAGCAACCCGCTGGAAGTTGCGAGCGAGGTCGATCGCTATTGCAGCTGGGCCGGGCAGGCCTGCGGCTACAAGGTCGGGCATAGCGAGATCGTCCGCCAGCGCGGGCTGGCGAGGGCCGCGCTCGGCGATGCCTATGATCTGCGCGATTTCAACAATGTCGTCGTCGAAGGGGGCAATGTGCCGCTCGACGTGCTGGCGCAAAATGTCGCCGACTATGTGGCGCGGACCAAGGTGTAAGAGATAGGCAGCCCCCGCGAAAGCGGGGGCTAGTCCGCAGGCTTTGGCAAGGGCGCGAGGTCGGGTTCGATGAATCCGCGCCGCGCCGCGACCGAGAAGAGACGATCGCGGCTGTAGAAGCGCAGCGGCCAGTCGCGGCGCCCCATGTCCGAGAGGAGCAGCGCGTTGACGCGGGCGGCAAGGCCCGCCTCCCGCGTCGTGGAGAGAAACAGCCGCACCCCGGCGACATAGGCGCGCGTGACACTGTCATGATAGCCGTTGTGGTCGTCGTTCACGCCGCCGACGCTTTCGTTGAAACGGCGGATGATGCCCGCAATTTCGGCGTCGATGTGGATATCGGGTCGCTCGCTGAGCAGCCAGAGGCAGACGGCGAGATGTGCCTCATGCGTCCATGCCGCGCGCGGCAGGCTGCAGGCGAGCAGCCCCTCCCCCAGCGCGCGGATGTCGGAATCGCGCGTGAAGAGGCGCGGGCTATAATCGGCAGTCATGCTCCGGTCCTTCCGGGTGGATGGCCACCCGGAAGAGAACCGGGTGGCTTAAGCGGCGACGGCGGCCTTCGGCCCTGCGGCGCGAACGCCTTCATCGACCTGATCGGCAAATTGCGCGAAATTGTCGATGAATTGCTGCACCAAAATTTGCGCGGTGCGGTCATAGGCGGCCTTGTCGGCCCAGGCTTCGCGCGGGTCGAGCAGGGCGGTGTCGACGCCCGGCACTGCGACGGGAACCATGAAGCCGAAATTTGGATCCTCGCGGAACTCCGCATCGTTGAGGCTGCCGTCGAGCGCCGCGTTAAGCAGCGCGCGCGTCGCCTTGATCGGCATGCGCTTGATACCGTCCATCGTCGCCATGCCACCGGTCCAGCCAGTGTTGACGAGCCAGCATTGAACCCCGCCCCTGGCGATACGCTCTTTGAGCAAATTGCCATAGACCGAGGGGTGGCGCGGCATGAAGGGCGCACCGAAGCAGGTGGAGAACGTCGCCTCCGGCTCGGTCACGCCAATTTCGGTGCCCGCGACGCGCGCGGTATAGCCTGACAGGAAATGATACATCGCCTGATCGGGGGTCAGCTTGGCAATCGGGGGTAGCACGCCATAGGCATCGGCGGTGAGCATGATGATGTTGCGCGGCACCGGGCCCATATTGCGTTCCGAAGTGTTCGGAATGAAATCGAGCGGATAGGAGCCGCGGCTGTTTTCGGCGAGACTGTTATCGTCAAAGTCCAGTTCACGCGTCGCCGGGTCGATCACGACATTTTCGAGCACCGTGCCGAAACGCTTGGTCGTCGCGAAAATTTCGGGTTCGGCCTCGGGCGAGAGGCGGATCATCTTTGCATAGCAGCCGCCCTCGAAATTGAAGACCGCCGTGTCCGACCAGCCATGTTCGTCGTCGCCGATCAGCGTGCGCGAGGCATCGGCGGACAGCGTCGTCTTGCCCGTTCCGCTGAGGCCGAAAAAGACCGCCGTGTCGCCTTCGGGGCCGATATTGGCCGAGCAATGCATCGGCATCACCCCCTTGGCAGGGAG
Source organism: Sphingopyxis sp. MWB1 (assembly GCF_000763945.1). Taxonomy (NCBI): domain Bacteria; kingdom Pseudomonadati; phylum Pseudomonadota; class Alphaproteobacteria; order Sphingomonadales; family Sphingopyxidaceae; genus Sphingopyxis; species Sphingopyxis sp. MWB1. Next base: position 2,283,671 of record NZ_JQFJ01000002.1, on the reverse strand, counting down.
CAGATAGTTCAAGATGCCGAACACCGACTTTTTCATCTCGCCCGCATATTGGGTGCCGCCGATCAGCACGAGCTTTTCGGCGAAATTGACCGCAATGACCGTTTCGCTGCGCGCACCGTGACGGGCAGGGTCGGCGCGGAAGCTCGGCAGGTCAATCACTGTATATTCGGCGTCAAAGCCAGCGAGTTCCTCCGCCGTCGGGCGGCAAAGCAGGGTGCGGATGAACTGGCTGTGCCAGGCAAATTCGGTGAGCACCTGCACCGCAACGCGATGTTCGGGCTGCGACCCGCCGAAAAGCTGTTGGCGATAAAGCCGATCACGCGAAGCGAGATGAGCGAGGAAATCTTCCTTCAGCGCGGCGAAATGGTCAGGCGTCATCGGCACATTGGTCTTGCCCCACCAGATGGTGTCGGCGGTTTCGGCGTCCTGGACGATGAATTTGTCCTTGGCGCTGCGTCCCGTATGCTTGCCGGTAGCGACGACGAGCGGGCCATCCTTGGCCAGCATCCCCTCACCCCGACGCACCGCTTCCTCGATCAACTGCGCCGTGCCCCAGTTTTCGGCCACATCCGCCTGTGTCTCGACGATATTGTTACCGATCACCACTTTCGTCATTGCCTTCGCCTTTCCTTCAGCCGACACCCTTTGCATAGGTATGCAATCCTGCCGAACAACAGGGCAGGCCCGCATTTACATGGGTGCCGACGTGACGCCGATTCCGTAGATGGATTTTGCGTTAGCGATCCCGCGAGGGGAGGTCAAAAGATAAGGGCGCAAATCCGCACCTTTTTGCCTTGCCGCCTCGCCCCGGTTGTCGCGCCGTGCGGGATCGTTTAATTGCAGGGGCAACGCCCTCCGACGGAAAGAGCATGACCGCAACCATTGCGCTGGTCGATGACGACCGCAACATCCTGCAATCCCTGTCGATCGCGCTGCAGGCCGAAGGCTTTGCCACGCGCCTTTATTCGGATGGCGAGGCGGCGCTGAAGCCCCTGCTCGACAATCCGCCCGACCTTGCCGTGTTCGATATCAAGATGCCGCGCATGGACGGGCTGGAACTGCTGCGCCGCCTGCGCGAGAAAAGTCAGCTTCCGGTCATTTTCCTCACCAGCAAGGATGATGAGATCGACGAGGCGCTGGGGCTGGCCATGGGGGCCGATGATTATATCGCCAAGCCCTTTTCCCAGCGGCTGGTGATCGCGCGAATCCGCGCCATTTTGCGCCGCGTCGAACTCAACCGCAACGCGCCTGATGGCGAAGAGGAACCGGTGGCCGAACCGATCACGCGCGGGCGGCTGCAAATGGACCCCGCGCGCCACAAGGTCAGCTGGGACGGCAAGGACGTGACGCTGACCGTCACCGAATTTCTGATCCTCGAAACGCTGGCAAGCCGCCCCGGCATCGTGCGCAGCCGCAACCAGTTGATGGACGCCGCCTATCAGGATGATGTCTATATCGACGACCGCACGATCGACAGTCACATCAAGCGGTTGCGCCGCAAATTCCGCGAAGTCGATCCGGAGTTCGACGCCATCGCCACCCTTTATGGCGCGGGATATCGTTTTTCCGATGACGGCTAAGATGCAAAAGCCCGACGCCAGCATCGCCGAGCAGGAGGAAAGCCCGCTCGTCTGGTCGGCGAAATGGTCGCTGACGACGCGCATTTTGGCGGTCAATATCTTGGCGGTCGCGCTGTTGATGGGCGGGTTTTTCTATCTCGACACCTATCGCGCGCGGCTGGTCGATACCCGCATTGGCGAAATGGAGCATCAGCTGTCGCTGCTCGACACCGCGTTGGAGGCCGCGCGCGCCGACCAACGGCAAAAGCTGATCGACCATTTCACCCGCGCGACCGAATCGCGGCTGCGTTTCTATGCCGCCGATGGCGTGAAGACCGCCGACAGTTTCGACGATGCCCCCCCCACCTATACGCTGCGCGACCCCGACCTTCAGCCATGGAAGCGCGATGCGGCGCGCGCCATGGATCGAGGGATCGACTGGATCGTCGGCGCGCCTTCCTATCCCGAATTTGAAGAGCCCGCCGTCGACCGCGCCGCTGCATGGCCCGAAGTGCGGGAAGCGCTGCGCACGGGGGAGGCAGCCAGCCGCTTTCGTTATGCGCCGGAGCGCACGCCGCTGCTTAGCGCCGCACGCATTGTCGACCTGGAGACGCCGCAGGTGATGCTGATGACGCTGAATGCGCGCGACATTACCCGGACGGTGCGCGCCGAGCGTTTTCGCCTCGCGCTGGTGGTGGCGACGGTGTTGATCGCATCGGTTCTGCTGTCGCTGTTTCTGGCGCGCACCATCGTGCGTCCGCTGCGTCGCCTCGCCCGGGCAGCGGTGCGGGTGCGGCTGGGCCGCGCGCGCGAAGTGGTCGTCCCCCGCCTGCCCAGCCGCCGCGACGAAATTGGCACGCTGGCCCGCGCGCTGAGCGACATGACCCAGGCGCTGCGCGAACGCATTGATGCGGGCGAACATTTCGCCGCCGATGTGACGCATGAGCTGAAAAATCCCATCGCTTCGGTCCGTTCCGCCATCGAAGGGCTGGGGCGGGTGACAAGCGATGAACAGCGCGCACAACTGCTCGCCATCGCCGATGAGGATGTGCGGCGGCTCGACCGGCTCGTCAGCGACATCAGCGACGCGAGCCGCATCGACGCGCAATTGTCGCGCACCCATTTCGAGCCCATCGATATCGGCCTGATGATCGAGGCGATGCTCGCAGGCCGCTGCGCGCGCGCCGAGACCGATCCGGGGGCGCGCGCAGCGGCCCCGCGCCTCGCCTTTGCCCGCCCGCGCAAGGATACGGCGATTGTGATGGGCGACGGCCACCGGCTGGAACGTGCGATCGACAATCTGATCGACAATGCGGTCAGTTTTTCGCCGCCCGGCGGGCTGGTGTGCATCGCGGCGACCCGGCTGGGCGATGAAGTGCATATCCGTGTCGATGATGACGGCCCGGGTATCCCCGCCGAACAGCGCGAGACGATTTTCCGCCGCTTTCACAGCGATCGTCCCGAGGGCGAAGCCTTTGGGCGGCACAGCGGGCTGGGCCTCGCCATCGCGCGCACGATCATCGAAGGCCATGGCGGCACGATCAGCGCACGCGACCGCGAAGATGGGCAGCGCGGCGCCAGCCTGCTGGTCACCCTGCCCGCACGCGATGGCACCGAAGAGAGCTGAATCGCGCGAGGCCGATCCAAAAGGAAACAGATCACCGCTTTGCTGCCTTGCGGCGCCGCACCGGCGCCGGTAAGCCTGCGACCATGACCGCCTCCCCAGCCCCTTCTTCGGTCGTCAACATTCACGCGAGCTGCGTCGCGCTGGATGGACGCGCCGTGTTGATCCTGGGCGCGTCAGGACAGGGTAAATCCGACCTTGCACTGCGCCTGATCGATCGCGGGGCCGAGCTGGTCGCCGATGACCGGTGCGACATTTGGGCCGAGGGCGGCGAGCTATGGTGCCGCCCACCTGAAAATCTGGCGGGCAAGATGGAAGTGCGCGGAATCGGGATTATCGAGCGTCCCTGGACCGCGCCCGCACCGCTCGCACTCGCCGTGCGGCTGGCGGACAGCTATGAACGCATGCCCGAGGCGGAATGTGTCGAGACGGTCGCAGGGCACAGCCTGCCCGCGCTGCGCCTGTCGGCCTTTGAGGCATCGGCGCCGATCAAGGTGCTGATCGCGCTGGAACAAGGGATGATGGCGGCATGAGCACAGCCTCCCGGCCGCCCCAGTCTCGCCTGCTGCTCGTCACCGGCCTGTCGGGCGCCGGCAAGTCGACCGCGCTCAACGTGCTCGAAGATCTGGGGTGGGAGGTTGTCGACAATCTGCCGCTCGCGCTGCTTGAAGCCTTGATCGTCGCGCCGGTGCGTCCCGGCGAAACCGGTCGTCCGCTGGCCGTTGGCATCGACAGCCGCAGCCGAGGCTTTCGCCCCGCGTCGCTGGTCAAACAGCTCGCCGAGCTGCGCGATAGCGGCGGGCGCGATATCCAGACGCTGTTTCTCGATTGCGCGGGCGCGGAGCTGGAGCGCCGCTTTTCCGAAACGCGGCGCCGCCACCCGATGGCCGAGGACCGCCCCGCCGCCGATGGCATCGCCCGCGAGCGCGAGATGATGGAATCGCTGCGCCGATCGGCCGAGCATGTCATCGACACGACCAATTATTCCAGCAACGATTTGCAACAGGAAATTCGCCAGCGCTTTGGCGATAGCGACGACGGCGAGCCGGTGCTCAACATAATGAGCTTTGGCTTTGCGCGCGGCCTTCCGCGCAATGCCGATCTCGTGTTTGACATGCGTTATTTGCAGAACCCGCATTGGGACCCGGCGCTGCGTCCCGGCACGGGACTCGACCCCGAAGTCGCGGCCTATGTCGCCGCCGACCCCGCTTATGATGCGACGGTCGGGCAGATCGAAGCGCTGCTGCTCGCCTTGTTGCCGCGCTATCGCGCCGAAGGAAAAAGCTATGTCACCGTCGCTTTTGGCTGCACCGGCGGCCGTCACCGGTCGGTCCATGTCGCCGACCGTGTGGCACAGACGCTACGCGCGGCGGGTCATCGCCCTACCGTCACCCATCGCAACCTTGACTCTGCCCCGCAAGATGGGCTTGAGGGCAAGCCCCCGTCCGCCTCTCCCGGGTCCGACGGAAAATAACAAGGGTCTCGCATTTCATGTCCATGGATAAAGCCGTGCCGCTCCTTGGAATGGTCCTCGTCACACATGGCCGCCTTGCCGAGGAGATGGTCCGCGCGATGGAACATGTCGTCGGGCCGCAGCGCGCCATCGCCACCGTGTGCATTGGCCCCAATGACAATATGGAAATGCGCCGCGACGAAATCGCCCAGGCAGTGCGCACCGTCGATGGCGGACGCGGGGTGATCATGCTGACCGACCTGTTCGGCGGCACCCCGTCGAACCTGGCGATCAGCCTGCTGGAACAGGGACGGACCGAGGTTATCGCCGGGGTCAACCTGCCCATGCTCATCCGCCTTGAAAGCGCGCGCAAGACAATGGAATTGCGCGACGCGGTCATCGCTGCGAAAGAGGCAGGACAAAAATATATTTCGGTCGCATCCGAAATGCTGGGAGTTGGTAGTTGAGCGAAGTCAGCGAGACGGTCGAGATCACCAATCAACGCGGCCTTCATGCCCGCGCCAGCGCCAAATTCGTCACCTTCGTCAGCCGTCTTCCCGAAACCGTGACCGTCGAGGTCGAACGCAATGGCTCGCGCGTCAATGGCACGTCGATCATGGGGTTGATGATGCTGGGCGCCGCCAAGGGCGACAGCATCACCATTCATGCCAAGGGCGAAAACGCCGACGCGGCGCTTTTGAAACTGGTGGGGCTGGTGAAGGACAGCTTTGGCGAGGATTGACGCAATGGCGCCCTCCGCTCGCCCATCCGGGCGCCGCTCCCGCATCGAAAGCCTTTCCAACCCGCTGATCAAGCGGATGCGGCTGTTGCGGGAAAAGCGCCATCGCCGCGCCGAAGGCCTGTTTCTGGCCGAGGGACTGCGCATCGCGACGGAGGCGCGCGAAACCGGAATCCTGCCGCAATGGCTGTTCGCCACCGAAGAAGGCGCCGCGCACCCGCTGGCCCGCGCGCTGATCGACGCCGCGCTCGCCCATGGTGGCGAAGTGATCGACACGACCCCTGCCATTTTGTCGAAACTATCGGGCAAAGATAATGCCCAGACAGTAGTGGGCATTTATGCCGAACCCGCGCTTGGCCTCGCTGACCTCGACCGCACGGCCGCGCCGATCTGGCTGGTCGCCGAACGGCTGCGCGACCCCGGGAATCTTGGCACGATGCTGCGGACCGGCGATGCGGTGGGCGCAGGCGGCCTGATCCTGCTCGACGACAGCACCGACCCCTATGGCGTCGAAGCCGTGCGCGCGAGCATGGGGGCGATCTTTACGCAAAAGCTGGTCCAGACGCGCTGGGAGGAATTCCACGTCTGGCTGCGCGCGGGACCGGGGCAGTTGGTCGCCACCTGGCTTGGCGACGACACGCTGGATTATCAGGCCGCCCGTTATGAAGCGCCCACCTTTATCCTGATCGGCAATGAATCGCAGGGTCTGCCTTCCGCCTATGCCGCCGCCGCCGATCTGCGCGTCAAAATGCCAATGATGGGCAAGGCCGACAGCCTGAATGCCGCCGTCGCCGCGGCGGTCATGGCTTATGAAGTGCTGAACCAGCGGCGCGGCGTCTGATCTGCAACAGGCTTCGGCATAAGGGGCAAAGCCTGTTATAAGCCGGGGCATTGTTCATCAGCGGAGCCGTTGCCCCATGTCCCTCATACGCCCATCCCTTGCCCCCTGCCCCTCCGGCGCGGCCCTGATCGCCCTCCCTATGGCTCTGCTCGCCCTTGCCGCCTGCGCCCCGGCCGGCACCGCGCCCGACAGTCCCGAAAGGCCGCCACAGCCCGCCGCCACGGAAGGAGCCTATATGGCGCTGGGCACGGAACCGGGCTGGACCCTCGAAATCACGCCCGAGCGGCTCAACTATAATGGCGATTATGGCGAGACGAAAATCCGACTTCCCAACCCCGGCGCAGCCCGCCTTGCCGATGGAGGCACCCACTATGCGGCGGGGCGGCTGGATGTCACCATTCACCGCGCCCCGTGCAGCGACGGCATGAGCGACCGCCTCTATATGGATACGGTGCGCCTGATTGCCGATGGGAAAAGGCTGAACGGGTGCGGCGGCGAAGTCGATGTGGCGGCGATGTTGAACGATACACGCTGGCAGTCGGTGCGGGGCGATGAGGCCGCATCGAGCGTCATTCCCCCAGTCAGGCTGCATTTCGCTGGTGAGCGGATCAGCGGCCATAGCGGCTGCAACCAGTTCATTGGCACCTTTCGCCATGACGGCAAATATTTGACGCCTGGCCCCCTGACCATAACCGAAAAGGCCTGCCCCGCACCCGTCATGGAGCAGGAACGCCGCTTCCTCGACATGATGAAGGGGCCGGTAACAATAGACATTGATGCCGAAGGCAAAATGATTCTGACAGGGAAATCAGGAAAGGCGATGGCATTCACCCCGGACTATATCGATAAGTAATTGTTTTTTCATTACATATGCACAAAGAATAATATATAAGTTATATAGTTGACTTTTTAAAACTCCTGTCCCACATAGGGGGCATGAGGGACTATATACTCTCAAGGCTTTTCGCGCATCAGGCAGGCCTGCTCCTCGCAGGCTAGCCGCCCCGTGCCCGCATTCGGCGGGAGCGGGGCTGATGCTGTAGCGATTAGACTTGAGGCGGCCCATCGGGCCTGGGTGACGATGTGTCCCATTTCCTTCCCCTTCTTCCAGCCTGAGCGCGCACCTTATGGCGCATCTTTCTGCTCATCGCCTTCCTGCGGCGGGCGGCAGTGCCCAGCGCAAAGTCTTCGCGTTCACCGCGCGGCTTGACGCCTCGCTTTGACCGGCGCCCCAAGCCGCGCCTCCTCTGTCTCAACCAGGTGCTGAATATGAACCGCCCATTTTGCGATACGCTTTTCATTGCCTTGCTCCGCCGCGCCTCGCGCCGCGCCAATGAAATATTGGCGGTGCCCGGCGCATCGCAGGGAGTGCACATGCTCGCCGATGATGGCCTCAATCAAATTCAGCGACTTGCCCAATCGGCGCTGGCCGAAGATCAGCTGACCAGCGTAGCGCTTCGCCTTGCGGTCTCTGGCCCGCATCGGGGCAAGCCGCTTGTTGCGCGGCTGGTGCATCATTTCCAGCAGCCCGCGTCCCAGCTGGAAACGCAGGCGCTGCGCCAGGCAGTTTGGCGCGATAGCGAATGCCAGCAGCTTCCTTTTGCCCAGGCCGCGCGCGAAGTTTGCCGAATGGAGCCGCACTGGTGGCCTGGCGATCCCCGGACCGTTCCGGCGCGGTGGCGCGCCCACGCCGCCCTTTATGCACGGCTGTGGCACGACCCGCGCATAAGGGCGCCTCTCGCTACCCGGCGGCTGATGCTCGCAATGGTGAGTACGCTGGCCGCGCAAGCAAATCCACCCGCCCTGCCCAATAAGCAAGAAAATCGGCAACTATGACTGCAGAGGGAATCGGATTATTTCATTCCACTTTCGGTTTAAACTTCTTAATTCGTTTCGATTAGTTAACGAGAAAATTCTTTGAAATTAGATAATTAACGAAATGGCATATCTTACAATGCTTACTTAATTTTAACCATTTCAGGAAGAAACTCTATAGTCATTGCTTTAAACTAACTTTCAATTATAGGGAAAAATAGGTGGGGCACTATACGGTGGAGCAATTTCTATATGTAAATGCCTCTCCGGCAATAATTATTAGTTGATTCATAGGAGAATCCAAAAGTGTCGTACCGCTATCCCCTCACTGTCGCCTTGCTTCTTTCCACGAGCAGCGTGGCTTTTGCCGAAGTTGTCGGCGACGGTTCGATCCGTTTTCTGACGCCGACCACGCCTCATCAAACATGGTCCATGAGCAATGGTTCGCGGCTGTTGACGCGCGAACCCGGCGCGCGGACCGACTGGATCGATATCGATAGCGGCGGCGAGGCTCAGCTCGATGGCGTCACGGTCGATACGGCACGCGAAGCCGGCTATGCCGTAGGCATCTACAGCGGAACCGGGGAAATCCGGAACAGCACGATCAATAATAGCAAAGGGGGCGGCGTCACTGCTGGCCGCCGCGCCTTTTCCAGCGATCCGCGCACCTCTACGCTTATTGTTACGGACAGCGTGATCAACTCGGTCAACCGCGGCGCGCTCGTTCAGGGTGACAGCGCACTGACGCTGTCGGGAACCGAGGTGAACACCACCGGCACCACCTCTTCCGCCCCGGGCGGCAGTGCGGCGCTGCATATCGGCGATGGCGTTATGACGCTGGAAAATGGCAGCTATGCGCGCGGTGAGGGTGTTGGCGCCTGGTTTGCCCCTGACCTGCGCTTCAGCGACGATGGCATTGCCACGGGAACCTTGATCGTCGATGCGTCGACGGTTGAGGGGCAAAATGGCGCGGCCGTCCATATCGGCGGCCTTCCGATCCCGACAAAGATGAGCCAAGTGGACGTCATCGTTCAAAATGGCGGCAATTTGATCGGCGGCAACGGCATTATCATGCAGGTCGATTACAGCAACGCAGCCAATCTCACCGTCGACAACAGCATCCTGACCGGAGATGTCGTGGTGCTGGACGACAGCACAGCGTCGGTGGGTCTGTATAATGGGTCGAGCCTGACGGGCGATTTGTCGAACGTCGAAACGGTCACGCTGAGCGATTCGGAACTCACCGGCGATGTCTGGGTGGAAGACGGGCGCGCGAGCACCATCAACCTCGTCAATTCCGCGCTGACCGGCAATCTTACCAACGTCGGCACCTTGACGATGGATGCCTCCACCCTCACGGGCGACACGCTGATGGCGGCAAGCGGCCCCGGCGTGGTCGCGCTTGCCAATGGCTCGCTGATGGAAGGCTATCTGACGGATGCCGCCGACCTCAGCGTCGATGCCTCGACCATCCGCGGCGATGTTGTGATGAGCGCGTCGAGCAGCAATCCGGTGAGCTTCGCCAATGGCTCGGCGCTGGAGGGGGATCTCAGCGGCGCTCAGGGGCTGATGGTTGATGCTTCCGCCATCAATGGCAATGTCACTCTGGCCGAGGGGAGCGCGGGCGCTGTCTCGCTGACCAATGGCTCCTCCCTGATCGGTTCGATCACGGGCGCCGGCGAATTGACGCTGGAAAATTCGACCATGACCGCCGACGTGGTCATTGTTGACGGCGGATCGGGCGCGGTTGATCTCAGCAACGGCTCGACGCTCACCGGCAACATCGGCGGCGCCACCACGGTCACGGCCGACGCCTCGACAATCAGCGGCGACATCACCTTGCTGGATGGCGGGCTCTCGCTGACCAGCAGCTCGGCGCTCACCGGCAATGTGGCGCGCGTCGCCGACCTGATGGTCGACGATTCGATGCTGACGGGCAATGTTACCGGACTGGCCGGCGGATCTTCGCGCGTCGCGCTGGATAATGGCGCCACCTTTGTCGGCACATTGACCCAGGGTGGAAGCATGACAATCGACGGCGATTCGCTGTGGCGCATGACGGGCAATTCATCGGCGGGCAGCCTGGCGATCAGCAATGGCGTAGTAGAAGTTAGCGGCCGTTCGGGCGCGCCCTTCAACACGCTTACGCTCGGTTCGCTGTCGGGTAATGGCACATTCTTGATGGGAACCGATCTGGCGGCCGGCACGGGCGACCTGATCCAGGTGACAGGCGATGCATCGGGCGACCATCTGCTGCTTATCCAGAATTCGGGTGCTGCGCCGACCACGGGTGAAGAGCGGGTGAAGGTCGTCGCGACCGGCGGCGGTTCCGCGAACTTCCGCATGGATCGCGACTATGTCGAACTGGGCGCATTTGAATTTGCACTCAATCAGGAAGGCCGCGACTGGTATTTGTCGAGCAAGGGCCTGACCCCCGGCGCAACAACGGTCATCGGCATCGCCAGCGCCACGCCGTCCATTTGGTATGGCGAAGTGTCGACCCTGCGCGCACGGATGGGCGACCTGCATCTTGGCGACACCGCCAAGAGCGGCATCTGGGGCCGGACTTATAGCGGCAAATATAGCATCGAAAGCGGTGCAGGCCGTGATTATGACCAGCGCCAATGGGGCCTGACACTGGGCGCCGATGTGGCCGTGCCGACCGGCTCCGCTGGCAATCTGCACCTGGGCCTGATGGGCGGTTACAGCAATTCGAACCTCGATTTCCATATCGCGGGGGCGAAAGGCGGCGTCGACAGCTGGTATGTCGGTGCTTACGGCACCTGGCTGCTCGATAGTGGCTGGTATATCGACGGCCTGATCAAGCAGAACTGGTTCAGCAATGATGCCAGCGCATCGATGAACGACGGGACGCAAACCGTCGGCGAGTTCAAGAGCACCGGCCTTGGTGGGCAGATCGAGGTCGGCAAGCGTTTCTCGCTTGCCAATGACAAGCTCATCTTTGAACCCTTTGCCCAGATCGCTTCCTTCCGTGCGGGCAAAAAGGACTGGGGGCTCGACAATGGCATGGCCGTCGAAAACCGGGCGATGGATTCCTTTGTCACCCGCCTGGGCGCCCATTTCGGCTATAATATCCAAAGCCCCGATGGCTCGACACTTCAACCCTATGTGAAGCTGGCCGTGGCCAATGAGTTCAACAATGACAATGCGGTTTATGTGAACGATACGCGGTTCAACAATGATTTGTCGGGCGCCCGCGGCGAGGTCGGGGTCGGCCTGGCAGCGCAGATCAACGAAGGGCTGCATATCCATGGCGAGTTTGATTACGCCAAGGGCAAAAATTATGAACAGCAAATGGGTATCAGCTTTGGCGCTCGTTTCAGCTTTTAACTAGCACAGCCGTCCTGACGGCACCCTCTTGCGGCCCCGGCCCCTGCTCCTTTCGGCAGGGTGTCCGGGGCCGCTCTTTTTTGATCGACTCAACGACGCCGTTCCGGTGCAGGGACGGCCTGGCGGACAGAAGTGCTGCCAATGCCTCCGCTTTGGAAGAATATGGCAGGTCCTAGATGGGCCATCGCCGAGGCCCTTTTCCTCAACGGATTGCGATATTACGGGCGATGGGCGCACAGAGCTCCGCTTCCAAAAGCGCCGCCCGCCTTGCCTTCCTCGGCAGAACCGCACGGACACTTTCTGTCGCGGCAAACGCCCTCAATGCCATCAGCGGCAGGACAGACGGACATTCCGCTCCGCATCGGACAGGTCATCGCTTGCCCGCAAGAACAGTAAAAACAAAACTGTGCTGTCTGTGATTTGCAATCGCAGATAATAATAGGCCAATCGATCGTCAGATTATTAAATATGATGTTAAAATTGATGCAAAAATACACAATGGTTAATATGCATTAATATTTTGTCATTACTCATATTGATGGCGCTTGAATGGCCGCTCTTGACGCACAGGAGAATGAAAATGCAAGACCCATCCAAATATAACAATTATCGGGGGCGGGATTTAGCCCGCACGCGATCCAAAGGGCCACGAAATCTTCTTCCCGCAATTGTTCCCACCTCCGCCCTGGCCCCCGTTCCCGTCGGCTCGGCACCCGACGGACTTTTAAAGGCGTCGGTCAAAGACGATATACTTCAGATCATCGTTCCCTTTCCGGACGGATGGGTGGACCATGGTTTAGGCGACGCCGTATATCTGCTGTTCGACGGCCAAGCCCTCGAACCTAGAATCATTATCACGCCCGATAATTACGGCTTGCCGCTCGAATTCGATCTTCCGGCCGATGTCCGCGTCGAAGGCCCGCATCAGCTGACCTATGGTGTCTATAGTGGCATTTTCGATAAAGAGATCGCCCGGGGTCCAGCGGTCAAGATGATCGTCGACCTGACACCGCCGGGCCTGCCCTTTCTGGGCCGAATGGAATTTGACCGCGAGATCGAGCAAAATGGCCTGACATCGCAGAAGCTGACCGAGCTTGGCGATGTTTTGAAAGGAAAAGTCCCCAGCTATAATGGCTCGGCAATCGGCGACCTTATCGTCGCCATGATCGACGGCGTGCCCATCTCGCCTCCTTATGAGGTCGGGGCGGGCCAGATTGGCGCCGATATCATTATCGACTTTGTCCGCGCCGCGCTGGAGGCCGCAGGCGATGGCCGCAAGCGCTTTGATTATCAGATCACCGATCGCGCGGGCAACCGGTCGGGCGTGGCCGAACCCACCTATATCAACACGGCGCTGTTGGGGGCTATCCCTGACCTGCTGGGACCCAAAGTTCCCGCCTATGACGACGGAATCATCAACGACGCCGACGCGCGCCTGCCCGTTACCGTGGAGATTCCCGGCAATGCGCGGATCGAGGAAGGCGATGTCGTGGTTGTCTCCTGGGGCGGCCAGCTCCTCCCTCCCGCGCTCGTCGGGCCGGGACATGTGGGTCAGGACCCGCTGTTCGATGTCCTCATCCCTTATTCGACTATCCGCATGTCATGGACAGGTGGGATCACACCGGTCGACGTCAGCTATAGCGTCTATCGCGGTGGCCTCGCGCTGGGCAGTTCACCCGCCACCCCGGTAGAGGTGAATATGGATCTGCCCGGCGGGCCGGATACCGACCCAGAAACGCCGATCCACGACCAGCTAGAACCGCTGCTGGTTCGAGGCGCGAGCGGACAGGATAATGTCATTCCGCCCGCCGATTCCGGACTCGACGCAACAGCCTTCATCCCCTTCCATAACAAAGCTGGCGGCGATGTATTCCGCCTGGGCGATGAAATTGAAGTGGTGTGGGACGGGCAGGTTGCCAACAGCTGGCGTCCCGTAACCAGCGGCGAAATCGCCGCCGGTCTGCCGATCGAAGTGACGATACCCGCAGCGATCGTGTCAATCCGCAGCGGCGATATTCCGGTCCATTATCGCATTCGCCGACAGGCCAACGGGAGCGCCAATCCCCCGATCTACAACATCGCTGTCGGTCCGGTTCAAACGGTCATGGTGACCACCACGGGCGACCTGCCTGGGGGCGGCCAACCTCTTCCCCTGTCGGAATTCACCAAACGCGACGCCGATCGCAATGCGCTCAGCAAAACGATGATTGAACAGGACAACGGCACGCCGCTTTCGACCCCACTCTATATCAACAAGAAGCGGGGCGATAAAATCACGGTGAACGTACAGCTTTACTGGGGCGTAACGGGATCGGGAGGGCCACATGGCACGCCCTATACTTTCCCGCTGACGGTCGGAGCGGACGATGAAGCGAAAGAAACCGTTTTCCAGATACCGAAGGACTTCTTCTTCCAACTGGTCGATCAGGGACGTCCGGCGGTAGGCCAGGCGCGGGCTTCCTATACGGTCGCCAATAGCGTCACCGGCCCCGGCGGTGTCAGCTCTGGCGAAACAGCGGTTATTCTGGACATGCGAGTCTGAATAATCGCCGGAATATCACTGGGAAGGTCTGGACCGCAGGTCCGGGCCTTCCTTTTTATGCCCGATATGGCAACGCCTCCCGCCCGACAGACAGGGCGACAGGAATCCGCATTTCAGCCTGAACCGGAAATGGTGCCTGGGGACGGGATCGAACCGCCGACACTGCGATTTTCAGTCGCATGCTCTATCAACTGAGCTACCCAGGCCTGCCGATCCTGATCGGACGCGACGCGCTTAATCGGGGGTGGGCGCCCTGTCCAGCCCCTGCCGTGGTCGATAGCCGTCCGACAGCTGTTGCCTTGCCGGCCTATTCACCGTCATTCACCGCTGCGGGTCCGCTGGCGAGTTTGGCGAGGGGGCGCGCGGCCTGCTCCGCGACGGGCAGGGTGGGGATGTCCTTTCCCCCGGTTTCGATGTCGAGCGCTTCGAACCGCTTGGCCTGCGTCAGCACCTGGCTTTCGAAGCTGCCGACAAACGCATTATAGGCGCCGGTCGCCTGATCCAGATTTTTGCCCACGCGCGCGATATGCGTCCCCATGGTGGCCATGCGCGCATAAAGCTCCTTGCCCAGCGCGGCGATTTCGCGCGCCTGCCCGGCAAGCTTTTCCTGCCGCCAGACCGCCGCGACGGTGCGCGCGATGGCGATCAAATTGGTCGGCGTCGCGAGCAGCACCTTGCGGTCGAAGGCATAGTCCCAAAGTTCATGGTCATGGTCGAGCGCGGCGGCGAGGAAATGTTCGCCGGGGACGAACATCACGACATAATCGGGCGTATCGTCAAACTGGTTCCAATAGGCCTTGGCGCCCAGCGCATTGACATGCGCCTTCATCGCGGCGGCATGGGCGGCGAGATGCCCGGTCTTTTCGACTTCATCGACCGCGCCGAAAGCATCCTGATAGGCGTTGAGCGAGACCTTGGCGTCGATGACGAGGCTTTGCCCGCCGGGAACCTTGATGATGACATCGGGGCGCAGCCGCCCGCCGTCGCCGTCGGCAACGCTGACTTCGGTCTGGAAATCGGCATGTTCGGACAGGCCGCAACTTTCGAGCACATTGCGAAGCTGTTGCTCGCCCCAACGTCCACGCGCCTTGGGCGCGTTGCGCAGCGCATTGACGAGCTTCGCCGCCTCGCTCGACACGCGCTCGGTCCCTTCGCGCATCGCGGCAATCTGCCCCTGCAGCAGCCCGAAAGCGTCGCGCCGTTCAGCCTCCACCTTGCCGACCGCCTCTTCATAGCGGGCGAGCCGCTCGTGCACCGGCTGGAGCAGCGCCTTCAGATTCTGTCCCGCGCTTTCCTCGCTCTGCCGGAAACGGTCGTTGGCACGGGCAAGGAAATCCTGCTGCGCCTTGTCGAGCATCGCCTGTCCCACTTCGCGAAATTGCGCGGTGAGCGCGGCCTGCGCGTCTTTTAACTGCGCGATCTGTGCATCATGCGCCGCATCGCGCGCCTTTTGCTCGGCCAGCAGCGCCGACAGGCGAAGATCGGCGGTCTTGCGCGCCTCTGCCTCGGCGGCGAGATCGGTCACCGCCGTCTTGAAACGCTCGGCAAAACCGTCGCGCTCGGCCTTGAGCGCGCCCGCCTGCCGCCCGGCGAACAGCCAGCCGATCAGGGCGCCGACGGCAAGGGCGGCAAGGGCGAGTGCAAGCGATAGTCCATCCATGGCGGGAACATAGAACGAACAGAGCAGGCTTGGCTAGGCCGTTCTTTTCCTGCCTGGCGCCACGCCAAAGTTCAGTAAAGTTCAGCCTTGTGCACAAGGCGGTTTCGCGGGTCCTTTTGCGGGACGGCCGTCTTTTTGCGGATGATAGAGAGAAAGAGCCAGAGGGGAGGCTGGCAGGGCGGGAGGATGTAGGACAGCTTTTTTATGCGGGGGAGGCGCGGGGTGGATCCCGGATCAAGTCCGGGATGACGATGAGGGGGGCGGATGACGAGAAGGGAGGCGGATGACGATGAAGGGGGCGAATGGCGCGGAGGGGGCGGATGGCGGGGAGGGAGGGATGGCGCCAAGGGGGTCGTCCCTTTGTGACCGCAAAGATTATGCCGGGCGAAAGGGCAGCACCGCGCGATAGGCGTCGACCCCCGGAGCGCCTGCAAGCGTCACCCCCTGGGTGAGCAGCCAGTAATGGCGGACGATCTCCGCCTGTTGTTCGAGGCCATAGCGGGCGAGCGGCCAGCCGGGTTTGAGGCTGTAGCTATAGGTCGCAAAGGGGTGGCGCATCAGCACCAGATACCAGCGCCCGCGTGTTTGCGCCTGCCACACATGGACCATTTCATGGATGAAGAGGCCCTTGAGCGATTGCGAGGCGGCGCTGAAATCGTCGCAATATAAATCGCCATGCGGGTGGAAATGCAGCGCCCCCATCGGGGCCATCACCACCCGGCGCGGCTGAAAGAACATCCATTTATGATGGCATATCCGCACCGGCGCATAGTCGATGGCGTCGCCGAACACGCTGCGCGCCAGCGCGATTTCGCCATCGGTCAGGGGGCGGGCGTGGCGCGGCATGTCAGCCCTCCGCATCCTTGCGACCCCGACGAAGACCGAGGGAGAGAATCTCCGCCCCGCCGCCTTGCTCGGCGCGGCGGGCCGCAGATTTCCGCGCGGCTTTGCCGCTCGCCATGACGGGGTGGAAGGGCGGCACGCGCGCTTATTTCGCCGCGGCTTCTGCAGCGGGGGCGTCGGCGCTGTCATGCGCCCTGGCGCCATGGTTCATTTCGCCATGGTCCATTTCGCCATGATCCATCGCGTCCGCGCCCGCGGCTTCCTTGATCGGCATGTCGAACAGGATGCGCTCATTATTATTGTTGGTGAAGACAAACTGCATCGGCAGCTTGCCCGCACGCACCGCGGCGGGGTTGATGTTCCAGATCATCAGATGCTTGCCGCCCTGCTTGAACTCCAGCTCGCCCTTGGCGGGCACGGCGGCGCGCTCAAGCGGTTTCATCACGGTCATGTCATTTTCGCGAACCGTTTCGTGCATTTCGACGCGCTGAGCAAGATCGGCGGTGACCGCGACCAGCTCAACGGGCTGCGGCCCGCCCTGCACGGTGAAATAGCCGACTGCCGGGCGGTCCGGGGTGGCGCCCATCACAATATGGCCGCTCACCACATTAAGCGGCTTGGGCGCGCTGAGCTTGTCCCCGCAGCCCGCAAGGCTAAGGGCAAGAGCTGCAAAAGCGGCGGTGGCAATGGGTTTCATTTCGGACAGACTCCATCAAAGCGTGGATATTTCGCCTTTCAGATAAGCCGCGAAAACCCTTGTGCCAAGAACAAGCGCACCTATATCGCCCCCACAAGCTCCTAAGGGGCCAACGACAGGCGCGCCTGTTCAGGGCGCCGTAGAAACAATAAGGACGTTAGACTCATGGCCAAAGTGATCGGGATCGACCTCGGCACCACCAATAGCTGTGTCGCGGTAATGGATGGCGGCAAGCCCAAGGTTATCGAAAATGTCGAAGGGACGCGCACCACGCCGTCCATCGTCGCCTTTGCCAAGGATGGCGAGCGACTGATCGGCCAGCCGGCCAAGCGCCAGGCGGTCACCAACCCCGAAAACACCGTCTTTGCGGTCAAGCGCCTGATCGGTCGCCGGTTCGACGATCCGCTGACCAAGAAGGATATGGAACTCGTCCCCTATAATATCGTCAAGGGCGGCAATGGCGACGCCTGGGTCAAGGCAGGCGGCGAAGATTATTCGCCGTCGCAGATCTCGGCCTTCATCCTGCAAAAGATGAAGGAAACCGCCGAAGCGCATCTGGGCGAAAAGGTCGAGCAGGCGGTGATCACCGTTCCCGCTTATTTCAACGACGCCCAGCGTCAGGCGACGAAGGACGCCGGCAAGATCGCAGGCCTCGAAGTGCTGCGCATCATCAACGAGCCGACCGCGGCCGCACTCGCCTATGGCCTCGACAAGAGCGAGAACAAGACGATCGCCGTCTATGACCTTGGCGGCGGCACCTTTGACATTTCGATCCTCGAAGTCGGCGACGGCGTGTTCGAGGTGAAATCGACCAACGGCGACACCTTCCTCGGCGGTGAGGATTTCGACAGCAAGATCGTCGAATATCTCGCCGACACCTTCAAGAAGGACGAAGGCATCGACCTGCGCGGCGACAAGCTTGCGCTGCAGCGCCTGAAGGAAGCCGCCGAAAAGGCGAAGATCGAACTGTCGTCGGCCGCGACGACCGAGGTCAACCTGCCCTTCATCACCGCCGACGCCAATGGGCCGAAGCACCTTGTGAAGACGATCACGCGTTCGGACCTTGAAAAGCTGGTCGAAGAACTGGTGAAGCGCACGCTCGAGCCTTGCAAGAAGGCGATCAAGGACGCCGGCGTTTCGCCCAGCGAGATCGACGAAGTTGTCCTCGTCGGCGGGATGACCCGCATGCCGCGCGTCCGCGAAGTCGTGAAGGAATTTTTCGGCAAGGAACCGCATACCGGCGTGAACCCTGACGAAGTCGTCGCGATCGGCGCCGCCATTCAGGCGGGCGTGCTGCAGGGCGACGTCAAGGATGTGCTGCTGCTCGACGTGACGCCGCTGTCGCTCGGCATCGAGACGCTGGGCGGCGTGTTCACGCGCATGATCGACCGCAACACCACCATCCCGACGAAGAAGTCGCAGGTCTATTCGACCGCCGATGACAATCAGTCGGCGGTGACGATCCGGGTGTTCCAGGGCGAGCGTGAAATGGCCGCCGACAACAAGCTGCTCGGCCAGTTCGACCTTGTCGGCATCCCGCCCGCCCCCCGCGGCGTGCCGCAGATCGAGGTGACCTTTGACATTGACGCCAATGGCATCGTCAATGTGTCCGCCAAGGACAAGGGCACCGGCAAGGAACAGCAGATCAAGATCCAGGCGTCGGGCGGCCTCAGCGACAGCGACATCGACCAGATGGTCAAGGATGCCGAACAGTTCGCCGAGGAAGACAAGAAGCGCCGCGAGGCAGCCGAGGCAAAGAACAACGCCGAAAGCCTTGTCCACTCGACCGAGCGCCAGCTTGAAGAACATGGCGACAAGATCGACGCCGCGCTGAAGTCGGAAATCGAAGCCGCGGTTGCCGAAACCAAGACCGCGATCGAAGGCGGTGAACCCGCCGCGATGACCGAAAAATCGCAGGCGCTGGCGCAGGTCGCAATGAAGCTGGGTCAGGCGATTTACGAAAAGGAACAGCAGGCCGCTGCCTCGCCCGACGCCGATGCGGGCGAGAAAAAGGCCGACGAAGATGTCGTCGACGCCGAATTTTCGGAAGTCGAAGACGACAAGAAGTAAGAATGGGCTTCAACCGTCCTGCCGGCGAAAGTCGGCATCGCTATCGGCACGGGCCCGCCCGGCCGATAGCGGCCCCGGCCCCCGCCGGGGTGACGGGTTGAAGAAGGGGCTTTGAAGCATGTCGCTCGACATCGACTATTATGAACTGCTGCAGGTCGACCGCAGCGCCGACGACAAGACGCTGAAGTCCGCCTATCGCAAGCTGGCGATGCAATATCACCCCGATCGCAATCCGGGGTGCAGCGACAGCGAGGCGCGCTTCAAGGCGATCAACGAAGCCTATGACTGCCTGAAGGACCCGCAAAAGCGCGCGGCCTATGACCGGTTCGGCAAGGACGCCTTCAAAAATGGCGGCTTTGGCGGCGCGGGCGGGCCGGGCGGCGGCGATTTCGGCGACATTGGCGATATTTTCGAATCGATCTTCGGCTCGGCCTTTGGCGGCGGGCGGCAGCAGCGCGGCCCCGCGCGCGGCGCCGATTTGCGCTATGACATGGAAATCCGGCTGGAGGATGCCTTCACCGGCTGCACCCGCGAGATCGACGTCGATGTCGCCGCGCGCTGCGATGCGTGCGACGGATCGGGGGCCAAGCCCGGCACCAGCACCAACCGCTGCTCCACCTGTGCAGGCTATGGCAAGGTGCGCGCGCAGCAGGGCTTTTTCATGGTCGAGCGCGTCTGCCCCACCTGCCAGGGCGCGGGCGAGGTTATCGCCGACCCTTGCGGCACCTGCCTTGGCGAAGGGCGGGTCGACCGCCGCAAGACGCTGACCGTCAACATCCCCGCCGGGGTCGATGAAGGCACGCGCATCCGCCTGTCGGGCGAAGGCGAAAGCGGCGCGCGCGGCGCGGCACCCGGCGACCTTTATATCTTCCTCCACATGGCGCGGCACAAATTGTTCGAGCGCGAGGGCACGACTTTGTTCACCCGCGCGCCGATCAGTTTCACCACCGCCGCGCTGGGCGGAGAAATTGTCATCCCCGGCCTCGACGGCCAGAAACATGTGATCCATATCCCGGCGGGCATTCAGTCGGGCAAACAGCTTCGCCAGCGCGGCGCGGGCATGCCCGTGCTCAACGGGCGCGGCCATGGCGATCTCGTCGTCCAGATCGACGTCGAAACCCCGACCCGCCTTTCGGCGCGGCAGAAGGAATTGCTGCGCGAATTTCGCGAGACCGAAACCGGCGAAGAATGCCCCGCGAGCCAGGGCTTTTTCGGGCGTATCAAGGATATGTGGGAAGATTTGACCGACTGACGGTGGCGAAAATTCCCCTTGCCGTCATCCCGGTTTGAACGGGCGCCCCCCTTCCCCACGGCAAATGTCATTGCGAACCCGGCGAAGCCGGGGGAAGCAATCCCCAGCCCCCACCTGCGCCCATGATAGCAGGACTGGCTTCGCCCCGATGGCATCCGGGCGGCCTCGCAAATGACAGCCCATGCCGCCTGGTCGCGGGAGATTGCGTACCAGAGCCGCTTTTCAACCGGCATCCGCTTCGCTAGCCTCGCTCCATCTGTTGTTGTGAAAGGCGAAATGATGCTCCGTAGCCTGTTTCTCGCCGTCACCCTTTGCAGCGCGGCGCCCGCTATCGCCCAGAATAATTGGAAAGAGGTCGCGATCGAAAGCGAGATCCTCGCCCCCGGCATCGCGATGATCAGCGGCGCGGGCGGCAATGTTGCCGTCCATTATGGAACCGACGGGACGCTGATGGTCGACAGCCAGTTCGCGCCGCTCGCCGCGCGGCTGATGGCGGCGACCGAAAGACTGGGCGCCGACCCCGCCAAATGGCTGGTCAACACCCATTGGCACGCCGACCATACAGGCGGAAACGAAAGTTTTGCGATGAACGGTGCGGTGATCATCGCCCAGGAAAAGGTGCGCCAGCGGCTTGGCGCCGGGCAGATGCACCGCGGAAAGCAGGTGCTGCCCCGGCCCGACGAAGCGCTGCCCCGCATCACCTATTCGGATGCGATGACGCTGCGCTTCAACGATGATGATCTCCACATCATCCACGCGCCGAACGCGCACACCGACGGCGATTCCATTCTCCATTGGGAAAGGGCGAATGTCCTGCACATGGGGGACATTTTCTTCCACAAAACCACCCTCCCCTTTATCGACCTGGAAAGCGGCGGATCGGCGCGCGGCCTGCTCGCGGCGGTCGAAAAGGCGCTGGAACGCGCCGATGAAGGCAGCCGCATCATCCCCGGCCATGGCCCCCTCGCAACGCGCGCCGACCTCACCGCCTATCGCGACATGCTCGCCAAGGTGATCGGCGCGGTGGAAGAGGCGAAGGCGGCAGGCCGCAGCCTTGCCGAGATTCAGGCGGACAACCCCGCTGCGCCCTATGAGGTGGCGGACGGCTTTATCTCCGCCGATGCTTTTGTGGCCGCCATCTACAACAGCAGCGCCGATGAGAGAGCGCCCGCCGACGCCGCAGAAGAAGCGGAACAAGTGGAAGAGGAAGCGGCGGAGAACGGCGCTTCTGCCGCCTGATCTCAAGCTCCCCTTTCGTCCGCCGGATCAATTTCGCCGCGCAATTCGTCGATCAACGCTGCAATGCGCGGCAGGCGGCCTGCTTCCTCGTCCAATATGGCATGAAAGGCGCGGCGTTTGAGCGCGGCGCGTTCCTGGCTATCCAGCGCGCCTTCGCCCGTCACACTCGATGCGACAATATCGATCAGCCGGTCGGCGCCGTGCAGCCGTCCCCACAGATAATCATTCTCGCGGTAAGCGCGGCTGAAAAAGGCGCCAAAGCTGTTGAACTCAATCCCTTTCAGCATCGCCGCCGCACCACCGGTGCAGATCGCCGTCGCATCCGAAGGCGAGATGCGGTCGATCTTGATCGGGTCAAACTCGTCATATCCCTCGCCCTGAAGCAGGGGCAAAGTCGCTATGTCGTAAAAGGGATAGCCGAGATAGGCGAGCAGCAGCGCGCGCCGATCTTCCTTGGGAAGCGCCGCCAGCGCGTCGGCAAGCAATTGATCAGCGGCGCGGTCGGCCTGGGACAGGTCGCGCCGCTCTGCGATGGCATCGAGCCATTCGCCGGGCGATGCCTGGTCCGGATCGGACAGCGGCAGATCAGCAAACCATTTATCGCCCTCGCGTTCGGCATAAAGGCCCAGTGCGGTAAAGACGGCGGTGCGCATCCGCTCACACGCGGGGTCCTGCCCTTCGCGCCGCGCTTCCACGGCATCGAGTTCGCGCGCCAGAAAGCGCAGGCGGCGAATACGGAAACTGAGGTCATGCTGCTGGAAAAAACCGATGGCTTCTTCGTTGGCGCCCAGGCCGCGCTTGCCCGATATCCGGTCGAGGCCGCGCGCGCGCACCTCTTCCCACAGGCGAAGGCGCCGGATGGCGCGCTCCCCCTCCTCGTCCGAGGGGGACAGGCGTTCGATCAGCGCGAACAGCGTCTCGACCGTCGCCGACAATTTGAGGTGACCATAGGGCGCATAGGCAAAGCCCGCGCGCACCGCCGCCTGCTCCTGCGCCTTGCCCCGCCATTTGGCGAGGCGCGCGGCGGTCGGCGAATCGAGGAAGAAGGTGGTGCCGAACAGCGCGGCGACCTGTTCCTCCACCTCGACCTTCATCGCATCGACGATATGCTGCATCCGCCGGATGCGGCGCGACATATCTTCGATCGCCTCGACATTCTCGCGAATCGGCTGTTCGCGCGGAATCTCGGACAGGGCGCCCAAAATAGTGGGCAGAAAGCCGGGGAGCGCGCGTCCCTCCCCGCTCGTTTCCACGGCTTCCCCCGGGCGGCCAAAGCTGATCGAGCGATAATCGGGCTTGGGGTCGATATAAACGAACCGCCTGTCGATCTCGCGCCGCGCGGGGCGCTGTTTGAGCGCGGCGATGGCGGGGCGAAAGGGCGCATTGGCGAGCACCGACCCGTCGATCAGAACCCGGTCAGCGCGCTCGCCATCGGGGACAGCCGGGATTTGGGCGCGCAAGAAAGCATCGCGCTCCGCCCAGTTGATCTTGCGCCGCGCCAGCACCCGGTCGATTTCGCGCAGGGTGAAAGGGGGGAAGGCACCGGGAAAACTCGCCGTCGCCCGCGCGGCCGTCGCCAGCCCCGGCACATCGTCGATCCGCGTGCCGGCGCGGCCGTCCTGCTGGAAATGGAGGATCAGCCGATGTTCCTGCTCGGTAACAATCGGCGGGCTGTTGAGCCGCAGCGTCGTGCTGTGCCCCGCAAAATCGGTGACCGAAACGAACAGATCAACCGGCTGTCCTGCCGGGACGAGCGCCGGTCCGCGCGGCCCTGCATCCATTGCGTCGAACGCATCCAGAAGCAGGTTTGAAAAGGTCGCACCGCCAAAGGGCGGTTCGAACCAGCGCGCGCGCACAAAGCGCGACAATTTGGCGCGCACCTCATCCTGCGCGGCGACGCCCACGGTGCGGTCGATATTGTTGCCGCGCTTTTTCATCATCCATCCGGCGAGGGGCACCGCCCAGAATTTAGTGAAGCGCGACAAGGGGCGCGCATCGGGGTCGAGCAGATTGTCGACATCGGCATTGCGCAGCCATAAATCGGTGAGGGGGTCGAGCGACTGGCCGGTGGCGATAGCCCGCGCGAGAAAAATGCCGTTGATCCCGCCCGCGCTCGCACCGGCGATAATATCGGCCAGGACGCGCAGCCTTACTCCGCTTTTCGCCAGCATCGCCGCCATCAGGTCGCGGTAAACGGCACCGACCCCATCGACCGCTTCGCCATCATGAAAGGCGCGCGAAGCAGTGGCCAGCCGCCACACCTCTTTGGTGACGCCATGCATATAAACCGCCAGGCTGATCCCTCCGTAACAGACGAGGGCGAACCGCAATTCCTTTTCGCGCATGGCGGGGTGATAGCGCGCTTTGACCCGCCTGTCCTCCCCTTGGTGCGGCGGCTCAATCCTTGCCGCGGGATCCCCGGCGGCGCCTTTCATTCATAGCTGAGGTGCGTTGCCTTGCCGCGAAATATCCAGTGGGCGAGGATCGAATAGCCGAGGATCACCGGCAATACGAACAGCGCACCGATCAGGATGATCGTCAGCGATTCCGCGCTCGCCGCGGCCTGCCAGATATCGAGCCGGTCGGCGATCAGATAGGGATAGAAGCTGTAGGCGATGCCGACAAAGCCCAGCGCGAAGAGGATGCCCGCCGCCGCCAGCGGCACCCAGGCGAGGGCATCATCCTTGCGCGGGGGACGGCGCAGGAAAATTGCAAGGCCGATGAACAGGGTCGCGGCGCTGATCGGGATCGGCAAGAGCGCGATGATTTCAGGCAGGCGGAACCAGCGGTCGAAGATGCGCTCTGACAGGAGCGGGGTGGCAATGGAGATGATCGCCATCGACAGCGCGGTGAGCCATAGCGTCACCTCCGCCCAGCGCGCCGCGCGGCGCTGCAGATCGCCCTCGGCCTTGTAGATCAGCCAGCAGGCGCCGACGAAAATATAGCCCGCGGCAAGGCCGAGCGCCGAGAGCAGGCAGAAGCCGACCGCCGCAAGGCTCTGGTCAAAACCCAGCACATAGGCGCCGAGCATATAGCCCTGCGTCAGCGCGGTGAGCAGCGAACCGGCGAAAAAGGCGCGGTCCCAATGCGGCTTGTGCCCGGGCGGCGCCTTGGCGCGAAATTCAAAGGCGACCCCGCGCAGGATCAGCGCGATCAGCATCAGCACCACGGGCAGGTAGAGCTGGGTGAGGATCAGCCCGTGCGCCACGGGAAAGGCAACGAGCAGCAGCCCGATGCCCAGCACCAGCCAGGTTTCATTCGCGTCCCAAAAGGGGCCGATGGAGGCGACCATCAGGTCGCGATCCTCCCCCTCTGCCAGTGGGGACAACATGCCCACCCCCAGATCATAGCCATCGAGGATGACATAGAGGAGGATCGACAGGCCCATCAGCCCGGCGAAAATGACCGGCAGCCACCAGGGGTCGATAAAGGGCGTCATGCGCTTTTCTCCTGCCGCCGCGCGCTGCCATGCAATGCACGCGGAAGGGGGAACATCGGCTTTATGTCCGGCCCCGCCTTCCCCAGCTGGGCGAGGCGGTAGAGCACCGCGACATAGGCGATCAGCAATATCGCATAGACGGCAAGATAGGCGATAAGCGAGCTTGCCACCATGCCCGCGCCGATCGGCCCCACGGCATCGGCGGTGCGCAGCACGCCCGAGACCAGCCAGGGCTGGCGGCCGATTTCGGTGACATACCAGCCCGCGAGCGTCGCGACCCAACCCGAAAAGGTCATGGCGACGAGCAGCCGCGCGATCCAGCGCGGCAGCGCATCGACGCCGCGCCGCCGGATCGTCCACGCCGCGATCCAGGCGGTCGCCAGCATCAGCACCCCGATGCCGACCATGATACGAAAGCCCCAGAAGAGCGGCGCGACCGGCGGGTGATCGCCCCGATAATCATTGAGGCCGGGAACGACGCCCGCCGGGTCATGGCGCAGGATCAGGCTGGCGCCCGACGGAATGGCGATTTCCAGATGATTGGTGCGCGCTTCTTCATCGGGAAGCGCAAAAAGCACCAGCGGCACATGCGCGCCCGTTTCCCAATTGGCCTCCATCGCCGCGACCTTTTGCGGCTGATGCTCCAGCGTGTTGAGCCCGTGCAGGTCGCCGACGAAAATCTGCACCGGGATCAGCAGCGCGGCGGCATAGACGGCGGCCTTCATCGAGCGCCTGACCCCTTCGCCGCCGCCATCCTTCAGCCAGCGCCACGCGCTCATTCCCGCAATCAGAAAGGCGACGGTCAGCGCCGAGGCGAGCAGCATATGCGCGAGGCGATAGGGGAAGGACGGGGTGAAGATGATCGCCCACCAGTCGGTCGCATGGACCACGCCATCGCGTAATTCATAGCCCGCCGGGGTCTGCATCCAGCTGTTGAGCGCCAATATCCAGAAGGCCGACAGGGTGGTGCCCGCCGCCACGAGGAAGGTCGCCAGCGTATGCACCCAGCCGGGAACGCGGCGAAAGCCAAAGAGCATGATGCCGAGGAACACCGCCTCAAGGAAAAAGGCGGTCAGCACTTCATAAGCGAGCAGCGGCCCGGCGACATTGCCGACCTTTTCCATATAGCCCGGCCAGTTGGTGCCGAACTGAAAGCTCATCGTTACGCCCGAGACGACCCCCATCGCAAAGCTGAGCGCGAACACCTTCACCCACAGGCGATAGGCGTCCATCCACGCCTCCTTGCCCGTGCGATTATAGGCGATCTTGAAGCCCAGCAGCGCCCAGCCGAGCGCAATGGTGATGGCCGGGAAAAGAATGTGAAAGCTGATATTCGCGGCAAATTGAATGCGCGCGAGCATCAGGGGGTCGAGGCTGTCCATATAAGTCCCCCGTCGATTGCGGGCGCCAGGGCGTCCCGGTGATGCAGGGGTTCATATCATAGCTTTGCCAGCCCGCGAACTTGGGCAAAATGTCCGGCGGTTGCGGCCCCATCGCCCCCCCTTTATCCCCCGCCCTTATCCCCCGTCCGGCTTTTTGTTGCGCTGCACCAGTCTGTCTGATAGGGGCGCGGCGTTCCGCGGCGCGCATCGCTCCGCACTCCAAACATCAAGGCTTATCCCGCATGTCTTTGCGCAATATCGCCATCATCGCGCACGTCGATCATGGCAAAACCACTCTTGTCGACCAGCTTTTCCGCCAGTCCGGCACCTTCCGCGACAACCAGCGTGTCGACGAACGCGCAATGGATTCCAACGATCTGGAAAAGGAACGCGGGATCACCATTCTCGCGAAATGCACCAGCGTCGAATGGGGCGAAGGCGCCGATACGACGCGCATCAACATCGTCGACACGCCGGGCCACGCCGATTTCGGCGCCGAGGTGGAGCGCATCCTGTCGATGGTCGACGGCGTCATCCTGCTCGTCGATTCGGCCGAAGGCCCGATGCCGCAGACCAAGTTCGTGACCGGCAAGGCGCTGGCGCTCGGCCTCAAGCCCATTGTCGTCGTCAACAAGATCGACCGCAGCGATGCGCGCCCCGCCGAAGTGCTCGACGAAGTGTTCGAACTCTTCCTCGCGCTCGAAGCCAGCGACGAGCAGCTTGATTTCCCCATTCTTTACGCCTCGGGCCGCGGCGGTTTCGCTGGCGACAATCCCGATGTGCGCGAAGGCACGCTGGAGCCCTTGTTCAAGACGATCGTCAGCCATGTTCCCTCCCCCGGCCTCGACGAGAACGGCCCTTTCAGCTTCCTTGCCACCCTGCTCGACCGCGACAATTTCATCGGCCGCGTGCTGACCGGGCGCGTCCAGTCGGGGACGATCAAGGTCAACCAGCCGATCCACGCGCTCGACCGCGACGGCAAGGTGATCGAAAGCGGCCGCGCGTCAAAGCTGCTCGCCTTTCGCGGGCTGGACCGCGTGCCGGTCGAGGAAGCCCGCGCGGGCGACATCGTCGCCATCGCCGGGCTGACCCAGGCCACCGTCGCCAACACCATCGCCGACCCCAGCGTCAGCGAACCCATTGCCGCCCAGCCCATCGACCCGCCGACGCTGTCGATGCGCTTTGCCGTCAATGATTCGCCGATGGCGGGCCGCGAGGGCAGCAAGGTGACGAGCCGCATGATCCGCGACCGCCTGCTGCGCGAAGCCGAAACCAATGTCGCGATCCGCATCACCGAAAGCGCCGACAAGGACAGTTTCGAAGTCGCCGGCCGCGGCGAGCTTCAGCTGGGCGTGCTCATCGAAACGATGCGCCGCGAAGGCTTTGAACTCGGGATCAGCCGCCCGCGCGTCCTGTTCCAGACCGACAAAAATGGCGAGCGCACCGAACCTTATGAAACCGTCGTCATCGACGTTGATGACGAACATTCGGGCACGGTCGTTGAAAAGATGCAGATCCGCAAGGCCGAGCTCACCGACATGCGCCCCTCGGGCGGCGGCAAGACGCGCATCACCTTCAGCGGCCCGTCGCGCGGCCTGATCGGCTATCATGGCGAATTTCTGTCCGACACGCGCGGCACCGGCATGATGAACCGGTTGTTCGAAAAATATGGCCCGTACAAGGGCGTGATCGAAGGCCGCAAAAATGGCGTCCTCATCTCCAACGGCAATGGCGAGGCGGTCGCCTATGCGCTTGGCCCGCTCGAAGATCGCGGCATCCTGTTCGTATCGCCGGGCGAGGCGCTGTATGAAGGGATGATCATCGGGGAAAATGCCAAGCCCGAGGATCTGGAAGTCAACCCGATGAAGTCGAAGCAGCTCACCAACTTCCGCTCGACCGGCAAGGATGACGCCATCCGCCTGACCCCGCCCCGGCGCATGACGCTGGAACAGGCCATCGCCTATATCGACGATGATGAAATGGTCGAAGTGACCCCGGCGAACATCCGCCTCCGCAAGGCGATCCTCGACCCGCATGAGCGCAAAAAAGCCAGCCGCAAGAAGGAAGCGGCCTAAGATCAATGGGGCGGCCAGCGATGGTCGCCCCTTTCTTTTTGACGCCTTGTTCCAGTCGTTTCCCCGCCTTCGTCATCCCGGGCTTGACCCGGGATCCATCACAGCGCTGAAGTCATCGACCCCGGATCAAGTCCGGGGTGACGAAGGAAGAGGGAGGCGACAGGCCATGCAAGGAACGACCCGTTGACCCGCCTGATCCTGTCCCACCCCGGAACGGCGCAAAATTGTTTCGCACAAAGCCACAAAGCCACAAAGATCGCTGACAGGCCGCGAAGCGGCTTTTCCTTTAGAGCTAAGCCGCCCGCCGCCCCGTTGAAAGGGAAAAGGGGCCTTTCGGCACGAGCCTTCTTCTTCGTGGCTTCGTGTCTTTGTGCGAAACAAAAAACACGCCAGCGAAAGACAAGGCAGACGGTGATTGCCAAAAGAGCCACACCAATTGCCCCCACCGTCCCCCCACCTTCACCTCGCTTCCCACGCCTGATTTGCTCGCCCCAGCCCTAAGATGCGCCTCCCCAGCCCCGACACCCTCCCCATTCCCGATGTGCGAGCCCCCTTCCCGTTCGTGTCGAGCGAAGTCGAGACACGCATGGCCCCCACGCCCTCCTATGGCGCCCCCATGCGTCCACCCATCTCGACTCCCCGCGCCCCCAACAGCTACAGCCAGCTTTCCGCCAACCAAGGACGCCCCCGTTGACCCGCCTGCTCCTGTTCAACAAACCCTATGGCGTATTGTCGCAATTCACCGATCGCGGCAGCGAGACGGCGCGCGCGACCCTGTCCGACTATATCGACGTCCCCGGCGTCTATCCCGCCGGGCGGCTGGACCGCGACAGCGAAGGCCTGCTGATCCTGACCGACGATGGCGCGCTGCAGGCGCGGATCGCATCGCCCCGGCACAAGCTGCCCAAAACCTATCTGGTGCAGGTCGAGGGCGAGCCGGACGAGGCCGCCCTTGAAGCGCTGCGCCGCGGCGTCACGCTGAAAGACGGCCCAACCCGCCCCGCCACCGCCCGCCGCATCGCCCCGCCCCCGCTATGGGACCGCGTGCCCCCGGTGCGATACCGCAAAAGCGTGCCCGACGCTTGGATCAAACTCACCATCACCGAAGGCCGCAACCGCCAGGTTCGGCGCATGACGGCGGCAGTCGACTTTCCCACGCTGCGACTAGTGCGCTGGCGGATAGGGGAATGGGAGATAGGGGATTTGGGGTTGGGGGAATGGCGGGAGATTGGGTGAGCATATCGCTTTGCCGTTGATTTAATTTCAGTATGATAGAGGGATGAGCAAGGGGCAGGAAGGCACAGCGTGGTCGGACGCTGAGAACGATATGGTCGTTGCCGATTACTTTGCCATGCTGACGAAGGAGTTGACTGGCCAACCGTTCGTTAAGTCGCATCATAATCAAACTTTAGCCGAGCTGATCGGGCGCTCGAAAAAATCAATCGAGTATAAGCATATGAACATTAGCGCGGTTCTTGAGC
Source organism: Sphingopyxis sp. MWB1 (assembly GCF_000763945.1). Taxonomy (NCBI): domain Bacteria; kingdom Pseudomonadati; phylum Pseudomonadota; class Alphaproteobacteria; order Sphingomonadales; family Sphingopyxidaceae; genus Sphingopyxis; species Sphingopyxis sp. MWB1. The sequence goes on along the minus strand of NZ_JQFJ01000002.1, from coordinate 2,253,609 downwards.
GCCTCGGCCTCCCGCGCATCAAAGGATATGCACCTCTTGCCAATTTTCAGGGCAGCTTGATCGCCGCTATCGAGCGCCACATTGCAAACGATGCGAAAACGCAATCATTGTCGTCCGACGCCTCAGCCAATGAAGCCGTCCGCTCACGTCCAGCTTTGTGGATTGGCCCAGCGCCAACAATTTCGCCAGAAGATAGGAAGACGACAGACGCGCTTGAGCGTCTCGTCCGGAAATTCGACCCGGCCGCGCGGGATGAACGAAACCGTCGCTTGGGTCGCAGCGGCGAGGAGATGGTCTTTCATCATGAACGCGAAGCGCTAATTGCGGCGGGTCGCGACGATTTGGCGCGAAAGGTCGAATGGACCTCGCAAGAACGCGGCGACGGGGCTGGATACGACATTGCGTCCTTTGCCGCCAATGGGTCGCCTCGCTTAATCGAGGTAAAAACCACCAATGGACCTGCCAAAACGCCGTTTTACGTAAGCGAGAATGAGCGTTTGTTTAGCGAGGAACGCCCGGACGCCTTCCGGCTGATGCGGTTGCATGACTTCTCGACGAAGCCGAGCGGCTTTGAGTTGCGACCGCCGCTGGAAGAATTTCTTGCGCTCCAGCCCACAAGCTATCGCGCATCGCTGCGCTAAGGCGTGGTGAGCAATTTCTTCCAGATCGGACCGATCCTTGGAAGGCGTTCCAGATTTGGAATTATACTGGAACACTCTTTTTTAAGGTGTTGGATTCCCGAAATGTGGGGCGTCGATGGTTTGGACCCTATTCGAATATCTGTATCGCGATGCAGATAATCACAAGGCATTCGGCCAAGTGGCTTTAGCTGGCCGCGCCTCACCCGAGACGTGGCATAGAGCATTTCAAAAGCTGGATGACGGCAGATACTTTATCGCTGAACAGCTTGGTCTGCCCTCTCTTTGTGGCCGATTATATCGCTGGGACCAAGCTAGCCCTACCGACGCCGATCATTGCTGGCACGAATATGTTTCGGTTTCCATTCTGGAAGACCATGACTTGCCCGCGGCCATTTTGCAGTTCGGCGAGATAAAGGCATTTATCGAGCTTCTTTCGGGAATCGAGACATGGAATATTTTCTTGTCCCCGAACGTCAGAAAGCCATCACGCACTTAGGTTGAATCAAGGAGGAAACTCGATCTTAACCGTCCTCACCGCTCATCGCCGGTGATCGCGCGCTGAAGGCTGAAGCGGCCTTGAGCCTTTATTATATGGGGGCTGCGCCCACCCCACTAAATATTGACGGCGGCCATGGGGCGCCGCTAGGGCCGCGGCATCATTTTGTTGAAAGCTGATTTATGACCGATACGCCCCCCGATCGCCTGTCGACCAACCCGCGTTCGCCCCATTTCAACATGGAGGTGCTGCAGCGCGGTATCGGCATCCGCTTCAAGGGCAAGGAGCGCACCGATGTCGAGGAATATTCGATTTCGGAAGGCTGGATTCGCGTGGCGGCGGGCAAGTCGAAGGATCGTTTCGGCCAGCCGATGACGATCAAGCTGTCGGGCGAGGTCGAGGCCTGGTTCGAAGATAGCGCGGCCGACGCCGACGATGCCGACGACAAGGCAGCGGCGGCGACAGGCGACGGCGACGAAGGCTGAGCCTTACCCTTCCCCCCTCCCCCCTTGGCGCGGGAGGGGCGGAAGCGAATAATTTTCCGGATCAGTTGCCGAGCGAGGCGACGACGCGTTCGAGGCCGTTGCCGGGGCTCCAGTCATTCTTGGTCCAGATCGGCCGCTCAAGCGCGGGGCGCTGCGGCGCGGCGTTTTCGGGGGCGGCATCGCCTTCGCCATAGATAAAGCCCTGCACCGGATTGACCCGGCGGCCCAGCGCGCCAATCGGGGCATACCAGACGCGCACCGCGCTCCAGTCCCCGGCATCGCTGACATCGACGACGCGCACATTGCGCTCGATCTGGCCGCGGCGCCCGTTGATCGGCGACCAATTGGCATGGTCGATCAGGATTTCGCGGTCGTTCACTATCTTCTTGACCACGGCGACATGGCCATGGGGCATGGACCGCGTGCCGGAAAAGGCCATCACCGCGCCTTCGCGCGGGGCCGATCCGCGCCCATAATCGGACGCCGCCTGCGCCCACCAGGTGCGGGCATTGCCGTAAATTTCGATACCCGATTCGGCGCGGGCAAAGGGGACGCACTGCAGATAGCCACGCGCCGCCGCCGGATCGCTGATCAGCACGGTGGACAGAAGCAAAGCCGACGCCGCAAGGACGCTGCGGATAATATTGGCGAACATGGTGGCGACCCCCAACCTGTCTTTCAGATCAGTTTCCTGTTTGCCACCGACGGTAGCAATCGCCACCGCCACGCGGCGAATCGACGGACGGGCGCGGTGAACGGCGGAACTTTTGTGCAGCGCCAACCATTTGCCGCCTGCAGCCTTCGCTTCATCGCGCGGAAGAAAGCGCGGCCTGAGCGCCCACGCGAATCAGGCGGCGGCGATAATCTGTTCGGGCGGCGCGCGGAACAGGCCCAGCACATCGGCGGCGGGCATCGGGCGGCCATAATAATAGCCCTGAATATTGCTGCACCCAAGGTCACGGAGCGTTTGGACCTCTGCCTCATTCTCGGCCCCTTCGGCCGTGGTCGACATGCCCAGGCTGTCGGCGAGCGCAACGACCGCGCGGATGATCGCGATGGATTCGGTGCTGCCCTGCGCCGCCGCGACGACGAAGCTGCGGTCGACCTTGATCGTCGAAAATTGCGTCTTGCGAAGATAGCCCAGCGCCGAATAGCCGGTGCCGAAATCATCGAGGCTGAGGCGGATGCCCAGGCCGATCAGCTGGTTCAGAAGCTGCGCCGCACCGCCGCCATCGCGCAGGAAAACGCTTTCGGTCACCTCAATCTCCAGCCGCTGCGGGGGCAGGCCGCTCTGTCCCAAAGCGGAGACGACGACCGCGGCGAAATTGGGGTCGGTCAATTGTTCGGCGGACACGTTGATCGCCACCTTCAGATTGGACGGCCAGCGCATCGCTTCGCGGCAGGCAGTTCGCAGCACCCATTCGCCGATGGGACCGATCAGCCGCGCATCCTCAGCCAGCGGGATGAAACGGCCGGGCGAAACCTTGCCCAGATTTTTGTTGTTCCAGCGCAGCAAGGCCTCGAACCCGTTGAGCACCCCGGCATCGGCGGTGACGACGGGCTGGTAATGCAGTTCGAACTCATTGCGCTCAAGCGCGCCGCGCAATTCCTGTTCCATCACCCGCCGTTCCTCGGCCTGGGCGTGGAGCGATGCGACATAGGCGGCGACGCGGTTGCCGCCCTTGTCCTTGGATTTATAGAGCGCAAGGTCGGCGTTGCGCGTCAGCGTTTCGACGGTCGCCCCGTCCTGCGGGCCGATGGCAAAGCCGATGCTGGCACCGACGAAAAGCTGGTGATTGTCGACAACATAGGGGCGGCTGATCGCCTCGATAATCTGTTCGCCCAGCGCTTCGGCCTCCTGCGGCGAGGCGATATTGTGCAGCACCACGGCAAATTCGTCGCCGCCCAGCCGGCCGCAGGTCATGCCGCGCCCCATCAGCGCCTTCAGCCGCGCCGCCACCTGCGCCAGCAATTTATCGCCCATCGGATGGCCCAGCGTGTCATTGACCGCCTTGAACCGGTCGAGATCGATCATCAGCATCGCGCAGCGCGACTTGGCGGCAATCGCCTGTTTCAGCGCCTTGGCCAGATCCTCATTCAGGCTAAGCCGGTTAGGCAGACCGGTAAGATTATCAAACCGAGCCATCCGCGCAATTTGTTCAGCCGTGGCATGTTGTTCGGTGACATCAGAGCCGACACCGCGAAATCCCAGAAACTTCCCGCGCTCGTCGAGCCGGGGCGAAGCCGATAATTCCCACCAGCGCGGTTTGCCGTCGATGGAAACAGGAACGATCAGGTTGGAGAAGCTTTCGCGCCGCTTCATCTTTTCGGCGATATCGTGCAGCGCCTTGGGGAACTGTCCGCTTTCCCAGGCATCGCCCGATAAGGCCTGCATCAGCGGCACCCCCTCCAGCGCTTCTGCCGAGGCGCCCAAGGCATGGGCGAGGCGCGGGGAAACATGAACCAGCCGCCGGGCATTATCGGTTTCCCACAACCAGTCCGCCGACGTTTCTTCAAATTCGCGCAGCAGCAGACTGACGGTCTCGCTCTTTTCGCGCAAAGTCTCTTCGGCGCGGCGAATGCGGATATGCGTTTGCGCAAAGCGAATGCAAAAGGCGCAGAGCAAAAAACCCGCCACCAAGGCCACAGCGGCCAGCTGCGGCGCGTCGGCGCGCACCAGAGCCAAAGAGGCGGTCAGGCTGACGGGCAGAATAAAAGCCGCGCAAGCCAAGGGCAGGCTGTGCGCGACCATGGCCAAAACCAACATCATCAACAAAGCGATGGTCCACATCGACAGCACATGATCAACAGGCGGCGTCCAGCCGTGGAGCCAGAAGGGCGTCGACCAAAGTGCAGCGCTGTAAAGGGCATGGCGATTGCACAGCCGGGCCTGATTCAGACCCGAAAATTTGGGATCCCCCAGCGGCAAGGCGCGGATCGCCCCATAAGACCAGAGGCTGAAAGCGAGCGCGAGGGCGAGCCAGCCGCCGAGAATCACTGGTGACAGTCGTCCGACCATGGTCAGCGCAGCGACCAGCGCCATGCCGACGCCCATCCACAGGCGCAGCCGCCCGCGCCCGCGCAAGGGGGCGAGTTGAAGCTGGAGCAAATTGCCGAGATTTTCGCGGTGCTTGTGCAATCCCAACAGCATCGGCACGCTTATGTCATCGGCAGCCAGAGAATCGGTCAACAGGCTCTTCACCCTGTCCCTCTAGCGCGCGCGGGTTACCCGAATGTAACCGCGCATTACTTTTTGGTTGCCGAAAACTAACGCCCTTTACCTCCCCCAATGCCGCCAACCCCCGGCGGCGGTGGGGTGAGGATGGGTCGCCAATGTGAAGATGGCGACCTGTTCTAGGCCGCGATGGGCAGCGGCCTGATTTCCCCGGCAAGATATTGCGCGCGCGCCTTTGACCGGCTGAGTTTACCCGAACTGGTGCGCGGCAAGGTGCGCGGCGGGATCAGTTCGATCAGGCAGTTCATGCCGGTGATCGCGCGCACCCGTTCGCGAATCGCTTCGCGCAGCACGGCGCGTTCAGCCTCGTCGCTGGTGCGGCATTGGACGAGCACCGCGGGGGTTTCCTCGCCGCCGGGCGCGGTGATGGCAAAGGCGGCAATATCGCCCGACTTGAACCCCGGAAGCTGTTCGACCGCCCATTCAATATCCTGCGGCCAGTGATTCTTGCCGTTGATGATGATCATGTCTTTCGCCCGGCCGACGATATAGACATAGCCATCGGACAAATAACCCATGTCGCCCGTGTCGAGCCAGCCATCCTTCATGCACGCCTCGGTCGCTTCGGGATCGCGATAATAGCCGGTCATCAGCGAAGGGCCGGTGCACCAGATCTTGCCGACCGTCTGATCGGGCAGCACATTGCCGCTTTCGTCGCGCACCTCGATCGTCATGTCTTTCACGGCCTTGCCGCAATTGACGATCGCGCGGTAACGTGTCGGCCGATCGGCATCGCCATCGCCGCCCGACAATTCGGTTTCCTCGACCAGTTCGACGACAATGCCTTCGCCCGGCGGCATGATGCTGACCGCCAGCGTCGCTTCGGCCAAGCCATAGCTGGGCAGAAAGGCGCTTGCCTGAAAGCCCGCATCGGCAAAGGCATCGACAAAGCTTTGCATGACATCGGGGCGGATCATGTCGGCGCCATTGCCCGCGACGCGCCAGCGCGACAGGTCAAAGCGTTCAGCGACATTGGTCTGACTGGAAATGCGGCGCGCGCAAATATCATAGCCGAAGGTCGGCGAATAGCTGAGCGTCGTACCCTGATTACGGCTGATGAGGTCGAGCCAGGCGAGCGGACGCCGCGCGAAATCCTCGGTCTTCAGATAATCGACCGATACCTGGTTGGCTACGGGCGAGAGGAGGCAGCCGACGAGGCCCATGTCATGATACCAAGGAAGCCAGGAAATGCAGCGGTCGCTGTCCTGCAGCTTCATGCCGTGCGAATGCGCCGACAAATTGTTGAGCAAGGCGGCGTGGGTGACCGCAACGCCGTGCGGGAAGCGGGTCGAGCCGCTGCTATATTGCAGATAGCAGGTTTCGTCGCTTTTCTGTTCGGGAAGCGCCGTGGGGACGGCGGCATTTTCGGCAAAGACGCTCCAGTCCATCGGGGCGACCCCGCGCGCTTCGGCCGCCTCGCTCGCCATGGCGGCGATTTCGGGCGGGAAGAAGAGCATGGTGGGATCAGAGCTTTCCAGCTGGACCATCAGCTGCCCGACATAGCTGTCACGCCCGCCGAAGCTGGTCGGCAGCGGCAGCGGCACCGGCCAGGCACCGGCATAGATGGCGCCAAAGAAAAGCGCGGCAAATTCAGGGCCGGTTTCGGCGATCAGCGCGATGCGGTCGCTGGGCTTCACGCCGGCGGCGACCAGGCGATAGGCGGCGTCGAGCGCATCGGTCTTCAGCTCGCTATAGGGATAGGCGCGCACAAGGCGCCCACGCGGATCATGAAAATTCAGCCCGCGCGTTCCGCTGGCCGCATAATCGAGCGCTTCGCCCACGGTGGCGAAGTCCGAAAAACGGCGCGGCTGGGGACATTGGGTCGGCGTCGACGCCAGAGCATCGGCGGCGGGTGCGATTTTATCGGTCATAAGCGGTGCTTGATCCCGGGAAATGGGCCGCGCGGCAACAATCATGTCATCTTTCGGAGTCATGGATACCGTCTGCGATCCCTATGTTATTTGAAACGAACAGGCCATTTTGCGGGCTTTGCGACCCATATGGCGGTTCTGGTCGTTCTCAATCGGGCCCGACTGTGGCATAAACATGGCATATGGCCAACCGCCGCGCTCGATCCGACCGATCCAGAAAGCCTTTGGACGCAGCCCGCCTCCACGAGCTGGCGCTTTCCTATGTCGCGCGATATGCGACTTCAAAAGGCAAGTTGGCGCGTTATCTTCACCGAAAAATATATGAATCGGAATGGGTTGAAGATAGCGACCCGATGATGGCGGCCGAGGCGGCCGTCGACAAGATGGAACGGCTCGCCTTTCTGGATGATCGCCAATATGCCGCGATGCGCGGGAGCGCGCTGACCCGCCGCGGACTGGGGCCGCGGCGGGTTGAAATGCAATTGCGTATCGACGGAATCGCACAAGAGGACGCCGACGAAGCGCTCGCCACTGCTACGGCGGCGGCGAACGACGCGGCGCTGCGTTTTGCACGGCGACGGCGTCTGGGCCCCTTTGCCGTCAGCGCACCCGAGGATCCTGCCCGGCGCGAACGGCAGGTCGCCGCCTTTGTCCGCGCTGGGCACGCCCCGGCGCTGGCGCGTCGCATCCTGGCTCTTGCCCCCGGCGACGAAAGCGCGCTGGAGACGCTGGACGAAGACGTATCAGGGGATTAGGCCGAGCCTCCACCCCATCTGGTCGCATGCAAAAAGGCAGTTTGTCGATGAACCGGATTCTGACCGCGCTTGCGCTGATTATTGCCGTGCCGTTGAGCGGATGCGAAACGGGCGCTCCTTTGTCTGCCGAAGAAAAAGCGACCGCAATGGTGGCGATTGTCATGGGAGACGAAACCCATCGCTTTAACGTCGAGGTGGCGCGCACCCCCGAAGAGCAGGAGCGCGGGCTGATGTATCGCACCAGCCTGCCGCCCGACGGCGGAATGATCTTTCCCTTTGAAAAGCCCCGTATCGCCAGTTTCTGGATGCGAAATACGCGCATCCCGCTCGACATGATCTTTATCCGCGCCGACGGCAGCATCGACCGAATCGCCGAAAATACGATCCCCGAATCGCTTGAACCCGTGGCAAGCGGCGGCGAGGTGGCGGCGGTTCTGGAACTTGCTGGCGGAACCGCCGCACGCCTGGGCCTTGATGAAAGCGCGAGCGTGCGCTGGGAAGAGCGCTAATTTCCGTTACGAGGGCGGCTTTCACGCTTGCGAAGCCCCGCCCACTGGCTGTAAACGCCCACGCTATGAGCATTTTGGGCAAGATCTTCACCTGGTGGGACGGCGCAACCGTCGGTACGCTGCTGAACAGCTGGAAAAATGGCGAGTTTGTCGGCGAAGACGGCCTCGGAAACCGCTATTATCGCGCGCGCAAGGGCCCCCGCCGCTGGGTCATTTATAATGGATCGAACGACGCAAGCCGGGTGCCGCCCGAGTGGCACGGCTGGCTGCACGGCACTTTCGACGAATTGCCCGAAGAAATCCTGCCAGCGCCGCGCCCCTGGCTTGCTGACCCCACCCCCAATCTGACCGGCAGCGCTGCTGCCTATCGCCCGGCGGGAGCGCTGGAGCGCGGCGGACAGCGCGCCGCGGCCACCGGCGATTATGAGGCCTGGCGGCCGGGCGCCGAGTGAGCGCAGCCGGATCGCGTCGTCGGCTCTGCGCCATCCTCACCGCGCTGACTGCGGCGGCGGGGCTTGCGGCTTGCGATACCGCGACTGACCAACAGAAGGCAGCCCCCACCCCTGCGGAGGCGGCACGGTCCGACCGTATTGCCGACGAAGTGGGCGGACTGGAGGGCGTCACGCCGATGGCCGAGCGTGTGGCTGTGCTGGGCCTCCTTAACAAGCGCAACGGGCTGGTCCGCGATCTGGAAATGAAGCCCGGCGAATCGACGCGGGTTGGCCGCGCCATCGTGCGTCTGCGCGCCTGCGAAGCGACGCCCCCTTGGGAAAGTCCGGCAGAAACTGGCGCTTTCGTCCAGTTGACCGTGCAGGATCAGCGCGACGACCAATGGTATCGCGTCTTTTCAGGCTGGCTGTTCCGCGAACGGCCCGACCGCAATGTGATCGAGCATCCGATTTACGACGTGTTCGTCAAAAGCTGTGCGATGACATATCCGGGCGGCGAACTGGTCGAGCGATCCGCCCCCGCATCCGACACCGCCAAATCGGCGCCCAAGGCATCGAGCGCGCCCCAGTCGCCCGCGACAAAGGGCGGCGAGACAGGGGCGGCGCCATCGGCACCCGCGCCCAAGGCCGCACCTTCCCCCGCCCCTTCGGACAGCACCGAATAAAGCCGCGCCAGATAGTCGGACTGGGGGATTTCAATCGCCCCCAGCCGCGCCAGATGCGGCGTGATGAACTGGCAATCGAGCAGCCGCCAGCCGCCTGCGCGCAGCCGCGCGACCAGATGGGCGAGCGCAACCTTTGACGCATCGCGCGCGCGGCTGACCATCGATTCGCCGAAAAAGGCGCGCCCCAGCGTTACGCCATAAAGCCCGCCGACGAGCGCGCCGTCCTGCCAGCATTCGATGCTGTGGGCATGGCCCAGACGAAAAAGACGCTGATAGCTCGCCGCGATCAGCGGATTGATCCAGGTCGTTGGCCGGTCGGGCGCGGGTTGGGCACAAAGCGCCATGATCCCGGCAAAATCGCGGTCGGCGGTGACGTGGAAACGCTCGGCAACGATGGTTTTTCGCAAGCTGCGTGACAGGTGAAAGCCGTCCAGCGGCAAAATGGCGCGCAACCGGGGCTCGACCCAATGGACCGACGGGTCATCCGCCCCGTCGGCCATGGGAAACAGCCCCTGCGCATAAGCGCTAAGCAGCAGCGCGGGGTCGATCGATTCGATGGGACGGGTCACAACAAGGCTGCTTTCGTCCCGCCCGTCCGTCAGCCCGCCGGCTTTACGAATTTCAGCGTCATGCGATCCGATTCGCCGATGGCGAGGTATTTTTCGCGGTCTCTTTCGCCTTCGCGCAGCACGGGAGGCAGGGTCCACACACCCTTTTCATAATCATGCGTGTCTTTGGGATTGGCGTTGATGTCGCTTTCATCGGCGAGTTTGAAACCGGCCGCTTCGGCAAAGGCGATCACCGAGGAGCGCTTCATATAGCCGCTTTTTTCCTCCAGGGCCGCATCCATATCCTCGGGCAGACGATGCTCGACGACGCCCAGCACGCCGCCGGGTTTCAGCATGGCATAGATTTGCTGAAAGGCATTGGCAGTGTTGTCGGTGCCACCGAAGCGCCAGTTGTGGACGTTGCGAAAGGTCAGCACGACATCGGCGCTGCCATCGGCAACCTTGGGATTATCGCCCGCATGCGGAAACTCGGCAAATTTCACCGCGCCATAGGCGGCAGCGTCGGCGGCTTGTTTTTCTTTGATACGGTTGAGCCCGCGCTCCCAGGGCGCGGCGACATAGAGTGTGCCGCCGCCCGCCTTGGTGAGCGGCGCCAATATTTCGGTGTACCAGCCGCCGCCGGGCCAAAGCTCGACGACCGTTTCCCCGCCCGTCACTCCAAAAAAGGCAAGCGTTTCGGCAGGATGGCGATATTTGTCGCGCAGCTTGTTATCCGCGCTGCGAGTCGGTGCGGCGACCGCGGCGGCAAGAGCATCCGCGGAAGCGGCGGCTTCGGTAGCGGTGGCGTTGGGCGACGGCGCCGTGCAGGCGGCGGCGGCGGTCAGCATGGCGGCTATTGCAACGGGTCGGAAATGACGCATATCGGCACCTCTTTTAGATAAGGGGCGCGCACCGAAGGACCCGGCCGCGCTGGGGCGCGCATAGTGCGAAGGGAAGGGCCGAGATGCAAGTGTCGATGCTGACGGTCGCAGCGGCGTCGGCGGGGCTGTTCGCCCTCGCCGAAATTGCCCAATGGCGCCGCAACAACCGCCGCGATGTCGACAAGGTCGGCTTCATGCCATGGCGCGGGATCGCGCTTGCCTCGGCGGGGGTGGCGCTGCTCAGCCTCGCGCTGTGGGTGCATGGCGGCGGCGGGATAAGCTGAGGAGCGATGGCAGGAGGCGGGGCCCCGCCCTCGCGGGGGCACATGTTACGCAATGCCCGTTGATCAGAGGATTTAGAGACAGGCCTCGAGGTAAGGCTGGTCGAAACCGAATTGGCGTGCCTTTTCAAGCGTATAGGGGCGAAGGCCCATCGAGCGATATTCGCCGACGATCTTGCCGTCCTTGTCCTCGTCGAGATATTCGAACTTGAACAGCTCCTGGGTGACGATCACGTCGCCTTCCATGCCGATCACTTCGGTGACATTGGTGACGCGGCGCGAACCGTCACGCAGGCGCTTGATCTGGACGATCAGGTCGACCGAGTCGGCAATCTGTTTCGAAATGGCTTCCTTCGGGATCTTGATGTCGCCCATCAGCACCATATTTTCCATACGGCCAAGGCATTCGCGCGGGCTGTTCGAGTGGAGCGTACACATCGACCCGTCGTGACCCGTATTCATCGCGGCGAGGAGGTCGAAACATTCGCTGCCGCGAACCTCACCCATGATGATGCGGTCGGGACGCATACGCAGCGCGTTCTTGACGAGATCGCCCATGTGGATCGCGCCATTTCCTTCAAGGTTCGCGGGGCGCGTTTCGAGCGGCAGCCAGTGCGGCTGTTGCAGGCGAAGCTCGGCGGCGTCCTCGATCGTCAGCACGCGCTCGCCGGGGTCGATCATCTTGGACAGCGCGTTGAGCATGGTCGTCTTGCCCGAGCCGGTGCCGCCCGAGATGACGATGTTGAAGCGGCTGGCGCCCGCGATCTTCAGCGCGGTGCACATCTTCTGGCTCATCGCGCCCCACTGACACAGCATGTCGAGCGTGATCGGCTTGGCCGAGAATTTACGGATCGAGATGGCGGTGCCGCGCAAGGAAAGCGGCGGGACGATCACGTTGACGCGGCTGCCATCCTTCAAACGCGCGTCGGCGAGCGGGGTGGTCTGGTCGACGCGGCGGCCGACCTGGTTGCAGATGCGCTGCGCGATCTGGAAAAGATGCTGTTCGTCGCGAAACTGGATCGGCGCGATGACCAGTTGCCCCTTGCGCTCCACATAGGTCTGGTACGGGCCGTTGACCATGATGTCGCTGATGTCGGGGTCGGCGAGCAATTCTTCGAGCGGGCCAAAGCCGAGCAGTTCGTCGACGAGCACTTTTTCGAGCGCGAACTGCTCGCGGCGGTTCAGCGTGATGCGCAGCTCGGCGAGCACTTCGAGGATGATGGGGCGAAATTCCTCGGTCAGCTCATCCTTGCTCAGCGTCGCGGCGGCTTCGGGATCGACGCGTTCGAGCAGGCGCGGGAGCACCTGTTCCTTGATCTTGTGAACGCTCGCTTCAAAGCCCTGCGCCTTTTCCGGCTCCACCGCTTCGGCGGTGGAACGCGCGTTCAGCCGGTCCATCGCTTCGAGTTCGGGTGCGCCCTCAGTGGGCGCGAGAAGATTGGTCGGCGGCGCTTCGGCAGAAGAAGGAGCATGGGTGTCGATCGGCGGAAATTGCGCGCCGCCGGCGGAGCCCCCACCACCCTGCATGGGCTTGGCTACCCCGAAGGCGGGGCGCCCTGCGGTCCCGGGTCGACGTCCGAATGCACTCATATGATGGTCCTGCCCTCAGATCTTCCTTCCGGGCGGCAGGTCGGCCCATGCCGACCACCCCCAGTCGACAGGGTGAATAAATTGGAAACTTTGATATTCTCCTAATGCCGCGCTGAGGGCGCCCGAGTCTTTATGGACGTGGACCAGGCGAGAGGATGGCTGACTTGTCGCCTCTCTCAATTCCGTCATTGCGACCCCGGCAGCGCCGGGCGAAGCAATCTCCAGCCCTTGTCCGTGCCATGCCGATAGCAGGGGATTGCTTCGGCTCCCGGACGGGGTCCGGGCTCCTCGCAATGACGAAAGATGCTGGGGCGGTGGATGCCGGATCAAGTCCGGCATGACGAAGGGGGCAAGATGGGCGCTGCCCGCCGCATGAAAAAGGGGCCCGAAGGCCCCTTTGATCCCATGATATCGCGAGGCCTTAGCCCGCAATATGTTCGGCAAGGACGGTGAGGCCCTTTTCATTGACCTCGGCAAAGCCGCCTTCGATTTCGATCGTTTCCGGCTCGCCACCTGCCGAGGCATAGATGGTCAGAGGGCCGTTGCGCAGCGTCGCCATAAAGGGCGCATGGCCTTCGAGCACCGAGAAATCGCCTTCGCTTCCCGGCACGGTGACCATGTGAACCTCGCTCGATCGTTCGAGGCGAGCAGGAGTGACGAGTTCGAATTTCAGCGCCATCATCTTCATCCTAAAACCCTTCCCCCGAAACAGGCCGGGGGAAGGGTCGTTATCTTATGCGTCTTCGGCGAGCTTCGCGGCCTTGGCGACCGCTTCGTCGATGCCGCCGACCATGTAGAAGGCCGCTTCGGGCAGATGGTCATATTCGCCATCGACCACTGCCTTGAACGATTTGATCGTGTCTTCCAGCTGGACGAACTTGCCCGGGATGTTGGTGAAGACTTCGGCAACGTGGAAGGGCTGCGACAGGAAGCGCTGGATCTTGCGCGCGCGCGCAACGGTCAGCTTATCTTCCTCGCTCAGCTCGTCCATGCCGAGAATGGCGATGATGTCCTGAAGCGACTTGTACTTTTGCAGCGTTTCCTGAACGCGGCGCGCCGTTTCATAATGTTCCTGACCAACGATGCGCGGTTCCAGCATGCGGCTGGTCGAATCGAGCGGGTCAACCGCGGGGTAAATGCCCAGCTCCGAAATGGCGCGGTTGAGGTTGGTCGTCGCGTCCAAGTGGGCGAAGCTGGTCGCCGGCGCGGGGTCGGTCAAGTCATCTGCGGGAACGTAAATCGCCTGCACGGAGGTAATCGAGCCCTTGGTGGTCGAGGTGATGCGTTCCTGCAGCGCGCCCATGTCGGTCGACAGCGTCGGCTGATAACCCACGGCCGAGGGAATACGGCCGAGCAGCGCCGACACTTCCGAACCCGCCTGGGTGAAGCGGAAGATATTGTCGACGAAGAAGAGCACGTCCTGCCCTTCCTGGTCGCGGAAATATTCGGCCATGGTGAGGCCCGACAGCGCCACGCGGGCACGTGCGCCCGGGGGTTCGTTCATCTGACCGAACACCAGCGCCACTTTCGACCCATCAGGGGTCGGGTTGCCGTCGGCGTCCTTGGCGATAACGCCGGCGTCGAGGAATTCGTGATAGAGGTCATTGCCTTCGCGGGTGCGTTCGCCGACGCCCGCAAAGACCGACACGCCGCCATGACCCTTGGCGATATTGTTGATCAGTTCCTGAATAAGAACCGTCTTGCCAACGCCCGCGCCGCCGAACAGGCCGATCTTGCCGCCACGCGCATAGGGGGCGAGAAGGTCGATCACCTTGATGCCGGTGACGAGGATCGCCGCTTCGGTCGACTGGTCGATAAATTCGGGAGCCGGCGCGTGGATCGGCGCCGACATGTCGCTGCCCACCGGGCCGCGCTCGTCAATGGGGTCGCCGATGACATTCATGATGCGGCCGAGCGTCTTGGGGCCGACGGGAACCGAAATCTGCGCACCGGTGTCGGCCACGGGCTGGCCCCGGGTCAGACCGTCGGTCGCGTCCATGGCGATGGTGCGAACGGTGTTTTCGCCCAGATGCTGCGCGACTTCGAGGACGAGGCGGTTGCCGCCATTGTCGGTTTCAAGCGCGTTCAGAATTGCAGGAAGCTCACCGTCGAACTGCACGTCAACGACAGCGCCGATCACCTGCGCGATGCGGCCGGTGCCGGAAACGGTCGTCGCAGCTGCGGATGCGGCGGCTTTCTTGGGAGCAGCCGGCTTCTTCGGCGCGGCCTTTTTGGCGGGAGCCTTTTTTTCGGGGGCAGGTGCGGTTGCCATTGTCTTCTTCCTCGGTTGATCGGTCAGAGCGCTTCCGCGCCAGCGATTGGTTGGGCTATAGCGCTTCCGCGCCAGCAATGATTTCGATGAGTTCGGTCGTGATCGCCGCCTGGCGCGTGCGGTTGTACACGATGGTCAGCTTGTTGATCAGCTCGCCCGCATTGCGCGTCGCATTGTCCATCGCGGTCATCGACGCACCCTGTTCGGAGGCGGCATTTTCAAGCAGGCCCTTGAAAATCTGGATGGTGACATTGCGCGGGAGCAGGTCAGCGAGAATCTCCTCTTCGCCGGGCTCATATTCCACCGCTGCACCCGTCGAAACCGGCGCCGTTTCGGGGGCAGGAACGGGGATGATCTGCTGGCCGGTGGCTTCCTGAACCAGCGCCGAGCGGAATTTCGAATAGAAAAGATGCGCAACGTCGAACGCGCCGGCTTCGAACATTTCGCTCAGCTTTTCGGCGATTTCCGACGCCTGGTCGAAACCGATATCCCGAAGGCCGGTCGTTTCATAATGTTCGACGATCTGGCCAGCGAAAAGCCGGTTGATCACCGGACGTCCCTTGCGCCCGACGAGGAAGAAGATGACCTTCTTGCCTTCATTCTGAAGCGCGATGGCCTTGTCGCGGGCGGCCTTGACGATGTTCGAGTTGAACGCGCCGGCGAGGCCGCGGTCGCTGTTGAGAACGAGCAGCAGATGCGTGTCGCTGCGCCCCGTGCCTGCGAGCAGTTTCGGCGCGCTGTCGGCGGCGCCAACCTTGGACGCAAGGCTCGCGACCACGCCCTCAAGCCGTTCGGCATAGGGACGCGCCGCTTCGGCAGCTGCTTGCGCCTTGCGAAGCTTGGCCGCGGCGACCATTTTCTTGGCCTTGGTGATCTTCTGGGTCGATTTGACCGAGTTGATCCGCCCTTTGAGTTCCTTAAGCGATGCCATTACGGCCCCTCTGGTTCGTCAACCCGGCCATGAGGACCGGGCCAACCCAAATGTCTTAAGCGAAAATCTTCGCGAAGGCGTCGAGCGCGGCGACCAGGCCCTTCTTGGCGTCGTCGCCAAGATCCTTGGTCTCGCGGATCGTTTCGAGCACCTGCGGATGGTCGCTGCGCAGATAGGCGAGCATCGCCGTTTCATAGCGCGTTACATCCTGAACCGCGACGGCATCGAGATAGCCGTTGGTGCCCGCGAAGATCGACGCCGTCTGCTCTTCGAACGGCATCGGATTGAACTGCGCCTGCTTCAGAAGCTGGGTCAGGCGCGCACCGCGATTGAGCAGCTTTTGCGTGGCGGCGTCGAGGTCCGAGCCGAACTGGGCAAAGGCTTCCATCTCACGATATTGCGCGAGCTCGAGCTTGATCGAGCCCGACACCTTCTTCATCGCCTTGGTCTGCGCGGCCGAACCGACGCGGCTGACCGAAAGGCCGACGTTAATCGCGGGGCGGATGCCCTGATAGAAGAGGTTGGTTTCAAGGAAGATCTGGCCGTCGGTGATCGAAATCACGTTGGTCGGAATATAGGCCGACACGTCGCCCGCCTGCGTTTCAATGATCGGCAGCGCGGTGAGCGAGCCCGAACCATTGTCGGCGTTCATCTTGGCCGCACGCTCGAGCAGGCGGCTGTGGAGATAGAAAACGTCGCCGGGATAGGCTTCACGGCCCGGCGGACGGCGAAGCAGCAGCGACATCTGGCGATAGGCGACCGCCTGCTTTGACAGATCGTCATAAACGATCACGGCGTGCATGCCATTGTCGCGGAAATATTCGCCCATCGTCACGCCGGCATAGGGCGCAAGATATTGCAGCGGCGCGGGTTCCGATGCCGTCGCAGCGACGACGATCGAATATTCCATCGCACCATTTTCTTCGAGCTGACGAACGATCTGCGCCACGGTCGAACGCTTTTGGCCGACGGCGACATAGATGCAGTACAGCTTCTTCGATTCATCATCGCCCGCGTTGACGGTCTTCTGATTGATGAAGGTGTCGATCGCAACGGCGGTCTTGCCGGTCTGACGGTCGCCGATGATCAGCTCGCGCTGGCCGCGGCCAACGGGGACGAGGGCGTCGAGCGCCTTCAAACCGGTCTGCACGGGCTCGTGAACCGAGGTACGCGGGATGATGCCCGGCGCCTTCACTTCGACGCGCATGCGCTTTTCCGCCTG
This sequence comes from Sphingopyxis sp. MWB1, assembly GCF_000763945.1. NCBI lineage: Bacteria > Pseudomonadati > Pseudomonadota > Alphaproteobacteria > Sphingomonadales > Sphingopyxidaceae > Sphingopyxis > Sphingopyxis sp. MWB1. Next base: position 2,236,778 of record NZ_JQFJ01000002.1, on the reverse strand, counting down.
GATCGGACCCTTGCCGTCAATCGGGTTGCCGAGGCCATCGACCACGCGGCCCAGCAGACCCTTGCCGACGGGGACGTCGACGATGGTGCCGGTACGCTTGACCTGGTCGCCTTCCTTGATCTCGCTGTCCGAGCCAAAGATCACGATGCCGACGTTATCGGCTTCGAGATTCAGCGCCATGCCCTTCACGCCATTGGCGAACTCGACCATTTCACCAGCCTGGACATTGTCGAGGCCGTGGACGCGGGCGATGCCGTCGCCAACCGAGAGCACGGAGCCGATTTCGCTGACGGTGGCGTCGGTTCCAAAATTGGCGATCTGGTCCTTGATGACCTTGCTGATTTCAGCGGCGCGGATTTCCATTGCTTAGCCTTTCATCGCCTGCGCGAAGCTGTTGAGACGGGTACGAATGCTGCCGTCGATCAGCTGGCTGCCCAGCTGGACGACGAGGCCGCCAAGGATGGCGGGATCGACTTTGGCCTGAATCTGGACGTCGCGGCCCACGCGCGTCTTCAGATTGGCGGCAAGCTGCTTGAGCTGATCAGCGGCCAGCGGATGCGCGCTCGTCACCTGGGCGGTGACTTCGCCGCGATAAGCCGCGACGATCGCGTCAAAGGCGCCGATCATGTCGGACAGGTCGGCGAGGCGGCGGTTTTCCGCCAGCACGCCCAGAAAATTCGCGGTCAGCGCGTCGAGCTTCATCGCCTTGGCGACGGCGCCGATGGCCTTGGCGGCATCGGTGCGGCTGACGACCGGGCTGGTCACCAATAATTTCAGGTCCGCCGATTCGCCCAATTCGCTTTTCAACGCCGCGAGGCTTTTTTGAACGCTGTCGATCTGATTCGATTCGCGGGCCAGAGCGAACAGCGCACTGGCATAGCGGCCCGCGAGGCTCGCCGTGATGTTGCCTTGAATGCCGCCGGAATTCTCCACGCGCGAAAGTCCTTTTCTAACGATCCCGTGGGGGATGGGTCGCGCGGTTTTGGCGGAGATTCTGCGAATGCCCCCCACGCGAAGTCGCGGCGCGCCTAGCAACGATTTTGTCGCAATGCAAGCTGGGGCAGCGTTTGCATTTCCCCCCCTGGCCGATAGGAACGGGGTAGGACGCAAGCGCCGACAAAGACGGGGAGGCAAGGATGGGCGAAATGACGCGGATGACGATGGACGATGGCGCCGACATCGCTGTCTATCATGCCAGCGCAAAAGGGACGCGGCGCGGCGGGCTGGTTCTGGTTCAGGAGATATTCGGGGTTACCGACCATATCCGCGAGCTGTGCGATGAATATGCCGATGATGGTTATGAAGTGTTCGCCCCCGCACTGTTCGACCGCGAGCATCCCGGCTTTGAAAGCGATTATTCAGGCGAGGGTCTGGAACGCGCCATCGCGCTGGCGCGCGACATTCATCCGTTCGATCAAAGCCTGAAGGACGCGCAAACCTGTATCGATGCCCTCAAAACGGACGGCCCCGTCTTCATTGTCGGCTATTGCTATGGCGGGTCGGTTGCGTGGCGGATGGCGCAGATCAGCCCTGATCTTGCCGCCGCGTCAGCCTATTATGGCAGCCTGATACCGACGATGTTCAAGGATGAAGCGCCGCGCTGCGCCGCCATCGCTCATTTCGGACGCCATGATGCGGGCATATCGATGGACGGGGTGGAGGCACTCGCCACGCGACGTCACCCGACCGCGGAGATTTTCGTCTATGATGCAGGCCATGGCTTCAACAGCGACCGCCGCAAGGATTACCACCAACCCAGCGCCGATCTGGCCCGCGAACGAACATTGATGCTGTTCAAGGCCTGCGGGGGGTAAGGCCCTCGACATAGGGCGGCAGGCCATCAGCGGTCGGAAACGGGGATGTGAGATACATTGTTGCGGAACAGATGAGATGACCCGATCCATCCAGACCCTGAGCGAGGCTGAACGGCGCCTTGTCGCCGAATGGGCCGCGACCTGCGCCGAACATGTGCTGGGGCTGTTCGAAACAGCTCGGCCCGGCGATGAGCGTCCACGGGCCGCCATTGCGCGGACGCGGGCCTTTGCACAGGGCGAAGTGGATACAGCGTCTGAAATTCGTCGCCGCTTCGCAGGTGGAAGCGCGGCGCAGGATGCAGGCTCGCCCGCCGCTGCGGCGGCGGCCAAGGCCGCGGGGCAGGCGGCAGCGGTTTGCCACATGGGCGCCCACGCGCTGGGTGCCGCAGCTTATGCGATTGAAGCCGTTCGCCTGTCCGCGCTCGATCGTCCCGACGCTGCCGAACAGGAAATCAAATGGCAAATGCGCCAGATGTCAGACGAGGTGCGTGCCGCACTCCGCTCGCTTCCTCCGCTTGGCGAGGATCGCTCCGGACCTCTGGGGCCGGGTCTTCTGGCCTCCGGGCAAATCGGGCGCAACATTTGTGCGCTTCAGGCCAGCCTTGCTGGAGAATGGCCCCTATAACAAGCAGCACGCAGCCAGGCCTGTGCAATCAATCCTTTTTCGCGAGCTTTTGGCATTCATAGACCAGCCGCTCATTGGGGCTGCCGGGCAAGGTCGCGCGAATCGCCTCCTGCTGCGCGGCAAAGGCCGTCATTGCCGCTTCGTCGGCGGCGCAGCTTTTGACGCTCATCGCCGCGCGGGTCGCGCGCGCCTTGGCCATGGTTTCAGCGTCGAGCAGATAGCGTTCGACGCGATACTCCTGCGCCGCCGGGTCGATGGAGGCGATGGTGACGGTTGCTTCCTGATTGGGGACCAATATGCGTTGCCAGCGGCCATCGGCGCCGCGCGCATATTGGGTGCGGTCATTAACGCAGCCCTTTGCATCGATGCTGACGGGCACATCCGCGGTCGAGGAAACAGTGATGCGACTGCGGTTCGGGCGGATGGTGCACAGGAAATCGCCCGCAGCGGCAACCGTTGGCGCCTTGTCTCCGGCGGCGGGTGCGGGCGTGTCCTCGGGAAGGTCGGCGCGGGCGTCGGGGCGGGTGATGAACAGGAGCGCCGCGACGATCATCAAGGCCGCGCCTGCGCCGCCCGCAATTTTGGCGTTGCGGGCTTTCCCTTGTCCATGGAACATCAACCCCGCGCCCGCGCCGAGCGCGCCGATGACAAAGAGCACACCCGCCAGCGCCATGCGGTTCTCGCGCGCGGCGAGCGCCTGTTCTTCAACATGGGCAAGCTTGCGTTCGCGCGTCGCGCGGGCGGCGGCTTCGCTTGCGGCCTTCTCCCTGGCTTCGGCGCGCGCTTCGGCATCGAGCGCGGCGCGGTCGCGCGCATCGGCTTCGGCGAGGCTCAGGCACTGGGTGCCGATGCTGTTATAGCTTTGCCCCGCTTCGGACAGGAAACGCGCGAGCTCGCGCACTGATATGGCAAAGGCAAAGGGCGAGTCGCCATCGTCGGCGCGGGTGATCGCGCTGTTGATACCCACAATCCGGCCGCATTGATCAACGAGCGGCCCACCCGAATTGCCGCGCGAAATCTTGGCGGTGTGGACGAGCATTCCCACGCCGTCGACGCTTTCGCGATTCGACATATTGCCTTCGCTGCGTACCGGATTGCGGGGGGTGATATAGTCGGCGGCGCTGCGCGCCGTCGCGAGGTCGACATTGCCGGGATAGCCCAGCGCGGTGACATCGGCGCCGGCATCGAGCGGCCCTGAATAGACGGCAGCGGGTGGCACCCGCCCCTCGGTCATTTCAATCAGCGCAAGGTCGCGCTGCGTGTCGATGGCGACAAGCCGCGCGGGATAGCTTTTCTTTCCTTCGGACGGAACGACGCCCAGCGCGACATTCTGCGGATATTTAACCGCCGATTCGACGACATGGGCATTGGTGACGATGCGGGTCGGCGAAATGGCGATGCCGCTGCCATGGCCGAAGCCGACAACCTCGCCGTTCATCATCGCGACGGTGACGACGCGCACCACGCTGCGCGACACCGCACTGATATCATCCGCCGCCCGCGCAGGCAGAAGAATGGCGAAAAGGGCGAGCAGCAGGGTCAGCAGACGAGTCATTGCGCGGGAACCTAGTGGCTCCAAGGGCGATGGCAAGGCCGGCATGGTCCGAATCCCCCTGCAGCGCCAAATCGGGGGATATTCATCGCGCCATCTCATCCTGCTTTGACCGCAAACATCGGGAGGTGTCGCCGCCGCGCAAAGCCTATCGGGGAAACGAAAGGATGATGCCATGACCTATTCTATCGCCGGCCTCGACCCCGCCGATTTCGCTCCGTTATTTGCCATGGACGATGCCGCGCTTGCGGAGCGCGGGGCGATGCGCGTAACCGCTGCGGCCCCTAAAAGCTTTCCCTGCCGGATCAGCTTGGTGGATGCTGCCCACGGCGAAACGCTGATCCTGCTTCACCATATCAGCCATGATGTGCCCACCCCCTATCGCAGCGCCTATGCGATTTTCGTGCGGCAGAATGTGGAGGCCGCTCATTATGAAGACCGGGTGCCGCCGGTCTTTGAGCGGCGCCCCATAGCGATGCGCGGCTTTGACGCACAGGGGATGCTGCGCGATGCCAAGCTGGCACTGCCCGGGGAGGCCGATGCCGCGATCCGCGCCTTGTTCGCCGACGAATCCATTGCCTATATCGACGCACATAATGCGGCGCATGGCTGTTTCGCCGCGCGCGTGAGGCGCAGCGAAACCTAGACATCGAACTTGCCCCTCTTTTGATCGCAAGCATCGGGACGCAGCAGCGACAAGGCCATGGCACAAGGGCCCACCCTCAAGGAAAGGATGGATAATGCGCTATCAAATGACCGGCCTTGACCCCGCACCCTTTGCGCCGCTGTTCGCGATGAGCGATGCTGAACTGAGCGCGCGGCGCGCGGTGCGACTGAGCGCAGAGGGGCGCGGCTATCCCTGCCGCATCACCCTCGACGATGTGCCTGCTGGCGAGCAGCTCATTCTAACCCATCATGTCAGCCATGATGTCGAAACCCCGTTCCGCAGCGCCTATGCCATTTATGTCGGACGCGGCGCCCTTCCCGCCACTTATGTCGATGAGCCGCCCCCCGCCTTTACCGGACGAACAATGGCCTTTCGCGGCTTTGACAAAAAAGGAATGCTCGCCGCCGCCCGCCTGGTTCCCGGCGCGGAAAGCGACACGGCGATCCGTGCGCTGTTCGACCGCGCCGATGTCACCTATATTCACGCGCAATATGCGACGAACGGCTGTTTCGCCGCGCGCATCGATAGGGGTTGACCCATGACGCAAGCCACCATGACCGACGACGAACGCTGGGTCGCCGTCCAGCGCCGCGACAAGGCCTATGACGGGCGGTTCGTGACCGGCGTTCTGACCACGGGCATTTATTGTCGGCCAAGCTGCGCCGCGCGCCACCCCTTGCGCGAGAATGTCCGCTTTTTCGCCGACGGGGCGGCGGCGCGCGCCACGGGGCTGCGCCCCTGCAAGCGCTGCCTGCCTGACGATGTTGCGCGCGACGACAGCGCGGTGATCAAGGCGATCGCCGCGATCAAGGCGAGTGAGGAGCCGCTGGCGCTCGCCGATCTCGCGCGCCGCACCGGCTATTCGCCGACACATTTCCAGCGGGTCTTCACCCGCCACACCGGCCTGTCGCCCGCCGCTTATGCCCGCGCCCTGCGCGACGAGCGCGCGCGCAAGGCCTTAAGCGAAGGCGAACGGGTGACCGACGCCATTTATGACGCGGGCTTTTCGGGGCCGTCGCGCTTTTACGAGAATATGGAGGGACGCATGGGCATGGCCGCTTCGGCCTGGGTGAATGGCGGCAAGGGGGCAACGATCCATTGGGCGGTCGTGCCGACGAGCCTGGGGCAGATGCTGGTCGCCGCCACCGACAAGGGGGTGTGCCGCCTGTCGTTCGACGAAGGACGCGAGGCGCTGGAAAAGCGCTTTCCCGCCGCCACCCTGGTCGAAGGGGGCGCGGCCTTTGAAGCGCTGCTCGCCGAAGTGGTCGCAGCGGTCGAGGCGCCGGTGAACGGCTTTGACCATATCCCCATCGATGTGAAGGGCACCGCTTTTCAGGAAGCGGTGTGGCGCGAACTGAGGAAAATCCCCGCGGGCGAGACGCGAAGCTATGCCGAAATCGCCGCCGCTGTCGGCCGCCCCGCCGCAGTGCGCGCGGCGGGCAGCGCCAATGGGGCGAACAATGTCGCGGTGCTGATCCCCTGTCACCGCGTCGTGCGCAGCGACGGCACGCTCGGCGGCTATGCCTATGGCCTGCCGATCAAGGATGAGCTGCTGCGCCGCGAGGGCGCGGCGGGGCAAGCGGGTTTCGACGAATTTTAAGGATAAGGCCGGGTGCCCCCCGGCAAGCGAAAAGGACCGAATATATGACCGACAAGACCCGCGCCTTTGCCGCACTGCATGTTCCGGGCGATCCGCTGATCCTCGTCAATATCTGGGACGCGGGCAGCGCGCGGGCGGTTGCGGCGGCAGGTGCGAAGGCGATCGCTACCGGCAGCTTTGGGGTCGCGGGTGCGCAGGGGCGCGCCGATGGCGAGGATTTTCCGTTGGAGTATGCGCTGGATAATCTCGCGCGGATTCTCGCCGTAACCGACCTTCCCGTTACCATCGATATGGAATCGGGCTATGGCACCGACGCTGCGGCGGTAGGCGCCTCGGTCGCGCAGGCCAAAGCCGCGGGCGCGGTGGGCATCAATATGGAAGACCGGATGCCCGGCGACACCGCGCTGCTTTCGATTTCCGATGCACAGGCCCGCTATCGCGCCGCCGCCGACACGGGCATTTTCGTCAACGCGCGCTGCGACGTTTTTCGCGGGGGCGATATTGCGAGAGATGGCGATGCGCTGGTCGCCGCAACGCTCGAACGCGCGCGCGCCTATGCCGATGCCGGAGCAGGATCACTCTTCGTCCCCTTCCTCCTCGACCCCAAATGCATCGCCGCCATCTGCGAAGCCTCCCCCCTGCCCGTCAATATCTTGCGCGGGAAGGGCGGCCCGACGCACCGTGAACTCGCAGGCCTTGGTGTCGCGCGGATCAGCCACGGCCACCAACCCTGGGCCGCTGCCATGGCCTGGCTGACCGCACAGGCCCAGCAGGTGCTGGGCGGCAGCGAACCCGATTACTGACGCCGGGGGCGTTCAGACGAAGCTGTAAGGATCAATGTCGATGGCGAGGCGCGCCTTGGCGGGCCAGTCGATGCTGCCGACCCAGTCGCGGATGGCGCCTTGCAGGTCGAAGCTGCGCGGGGCGTGGAGGAGCAGGCGGAAACGATGGCGTCCGCGCAGCATCGCTAGCGGCGCGGGCGCGGGGCCATAGATAGACAGGCCGTCGAGCACGGGGGCTTTCTGCCCCAATCGCTGCGCGACGCCGCGCGCCACTTCCATCTCTTCTGACGAGATGATCAGCGCGGCAAAGCGGCCATAGGGCGGCGCGCCTGCCGTTTTGCGCGCGGCGGCCTCGGCGGCATAAAAGCCATCGCGGTCGTTCGCGACGAGCGCCGCCATGACCGGTGCATCGGGAACGCGCGTCTGGATCAGCACTTCGCCGGGCTTCGCCCCGCGCCCCGCGCGCCCCGCGACCTGTGCAATCTGTTGAAAGGTGCGTTCGGACGCGCGCAAATCGCCGCCATCGAGGCCAAGGTCGGCATCGACCACGCCAACGAGGGTGAGGTTGGGGAAATGATAACCCTTGGTCACAAGCTGGGTGCCGATGATGATATCAACCAGCCCGCCCTCGACATTGTCGATAAATTCGGCGGCCTTGGCGGGCGACCACAAAGTATCGCTGGTGACGATAGCGGTGCGCGCGTCGGGGAAGCGCAGCTTGACCTCGTCAGCGACGCGCTCGACGCCGGGGCCGCAGGCGACGAGGCTGTCCTCATCCTCGCATTCGGGACACAGGCGCGGCGGCGGCATGACATGGCCGCAATGGTGGCAGGCGAGGCGGTGGACGAGCCGGTGCTCGACCATCCAGGCGGTGCAATTGGGGCACTGGATGCGATGCCCGCAGGTGCGACAGAGGGTAAGCGGCGCAAAGCCCCGGCGGTTGAGGAAAAGCAGGCTCTGCTCGCCCTTTTGCAACCGGTCAGCAAGCGCTTCGACGAGCGGCGGCGCGAGCCAATGGCCGCGGTCGGGCGGATCGGCGCGCATGTCGATGGCGGCGAGATCAGGCAGCCGCGCCCCGCCATAGCGCGCGGGCAGCGCAATATGGCGATAGCGCCCCGCCTCGACCATCGCGAGACTTTCGAGCGCGGGGGTCGCGCTGGCGAGGATCACCGGCAGCCCTTCGAAAGAGCCGCGCATCACCGCGACGTCGCGCGCGTGATAATGGACGCCATCTTCCTGTTTGAAGCTGGTTTCATGCGCTTCATCGACGATAATCGCGCCGAGATTGGCATAGGGAAGGAAGAGGGCGGAACGCGCACCAACAACGATTTTCGCCTCGCCGCGCGCAATAGCATGCCAGGCGCGGCGGCGCTCGGCCTGGCGCAGCCCCGAATGCCAGGCGACCGGCTCACAGCCGAAACGCGCGGCAAAGCGCGTCAGCATCGGTTCGGTCAGCGCAATTTCGGGAAGCAGGATCAGCACCTGCCGCCCCGCGCGCACCGCTTCGGCCACCGCCTCCATATAGACTTCGGTCTTGCCCGATCCGGTCACCCCGTCGAGGAGAAGCGTCTCGAACTTTCGCGCCGCGACTGCATCGCGAAGCGTCTGCGCCGCGGCGGTCTGTTCTTCCGACAGATCGGGCGGGGCAAAGCCGGGGTCGGGCGCGGGATAGGGCGCGTCGGCGGCGACGCTCACCGCTTCGAGCGCGCCCGTTTGCACCAGCCCGCGAATCACCGCTTCGCTGACCTTCGCCAGCGCCGACAGTTCGCGCACCGTGCCTTGCCGGTCGCCGATCATCTCCATCGCGACGGTCCGTTGCGGCGTCATGCGTTTCGGCAATTCGCCGGTCGCACGATATTCGACGATAGGGCGGCGCGCATCGGCAAAGGCGACGCCGGGAAGCACCATGCGCAGTACCGCACCGGGGGGCGCCAGATAATAGTCGCTCGTCCATTCGACGAGGCGGCGCAGCGGCGCGGGAACCGGCGGGATCGCCACGATTTCATAAAGGCTGCGCAGCCTGTTGTCGCCAACGGGGTCGGGCGCGCCAAAGCTTTCATCTTCCCACACCACCCCGCCAAGCCGCCGCGGACCGAGCGGCGCGATCACGACGCTGCCGAGCGGCGCGGCCTCGCCCTCCGGCACCCGATAGTCAAGCGGGCCGAGGGCGGCGTTAAGAAGAAGGACGCGGGCGCGGGTCATGGAATGACACAGGATATAGGCGCGCGCGAAAAATAGGAAAGCGCCAGATCGGCCTCGCTGCCCCCGAGGGGGCATGGACGCACGTTACGAGGGCAGCGTCGCCACCAGCCGCTCGACCTGCTCGCCCGCGTGACGCGCGGCGCGCACCAGATTGGCGTGGAAATCGCCTGCGCTGTCACCATTGGCTTCGTCGGTGACCGCCTTGATCGCGGCCCAGGGCTTGCCCAGCCGCGCCGCCGCCTGCGCCACCGCAGCGACTTCCATATCGACCAATGTCACCCCCAATGTGGCCGCCAGACCGGCCGCCGCGTCGGGGCAGGCGATGAAGCTGTCGCCGCTGGCGATCCGCGCATGGGGCAGGCCGACGCCCGGATCGGGCATCGCGGAAAAATGCGCCTCGCCCGCTTCCCCCATCGGCCATTCGCCCGCGCGATAGCGGCGAAAAGCTCCCGGATGCGCGGCGCCATAATCATGCTGCACCGCCTCCGCGGTCCAATAGGCGCCGGGCGCCGCGCCCAGCGACCCGCAGGTCCCGCTCATCAGCAACAGGTCGGCCTCGCCGCCCAGCATCCCGGCGCAAAGCGCGGCATGGACCTTGCCCAGCCCGCAGGTCGCGATGGCGAGATCATGGCCATGCCCCGTCAGGTGCCGCACCGCGAAGGGCCCAGCTTGCTCCGTGCCCATATCGGGAAAAAGGGCGGAGGCTTCTTCGGGAAGAGCGGCGAGGATCAGGATGCGGGCCATGGCGTTTTGCATAGGCGGCTTCGCGCGCGATGCAAATGACCAGCCCGTCCCCCGCGCGCAGACGGAGGCGACGATCATCTTGCAAAGGGGGCCGCATCGCGCCATCGCCAGGACATGCTCGCGCGCCTCTTCCCCGACCGCTTCGTCCCGGTGCTCCTCGCAACCCTCGTCATCGCCAGCCTGCTGCCCGTGCGCGGCGCCGGGGTGCCGGTGGCCGAGGCGCTGTCGACCGCCGCGATCATCCTGCTCTTTTTCCTCAACGGCGTGCGCCTGCCGCGCGATGAAGTGCTCCACGGAATCCGCAACTGGAAATTGCAGGGCGGCGCGCTCCTTTTCTGCTTCGGCGCCATGGCGCTGCTTGGCCTTGGCGCGCAGGCGGCGCTCGCCCCGCTGCTCCCCGCCACGCTCGCGCTCGGCTTTCTCTTCCTCGGCATTCTCCCTTCAACGGTCCAGTCGGCGACCGCCGCCAGTTCGATGGCGGGGGGGAATGTCGCCGCCAGCGTCGTTGCCGCCGCGCTGCTCAACCTTTCGGGCGTGATCGCCGCGCCGCTGCTTTTCGCGCTGCTCGCGGGCAGCGAGGGCGATATCAGCGGCGGGGCGGCACTGCGTATCATGCTCATCCTGCTGTTGCCCTTCATCCTCGGCCAATTGGCTCAGCGCTGGCTGCGCCCCTGGGTGCTCGCGCATCGCGGCCTCGCGACGCTGATGGACCGCAGCGCCATCGCCATCGCCGTCTATGTCGCCTTTTCCGCCGCCGTCGTTGCAGGCATCTGGGATCAGCTCGACACGCGCGAGATCGCGCTGGTGCTGGCGGCGGTCGCCCTGTTGCTCGCGCTCGCCTTCGGCGGCGCCTGGGGTCTCGGCGGCGCCTTGCGCCTTGCGCGCGCTGACCGCATCACCCTGCTTTTTTCGGGTGCACAGAAAAGCATCGCGGTGGGCGCGCCGCTCGCCGCCACTCTCTTCCCGCCCGCGACGGCGGGCATGGTGCTGGTGCCCATCCTCGTCTATCATATGGCGCAGCTCATCCTCTCGGCCTGGATCGCGCCGCTGCTGAACCGGTCGCCAGAGGTGTAGTGCTTGAACAACACAGACTCGCATGCCATATTGGCGGCGGCATCGGGGTAGAAGGAACCGGAATGAGCGAACAGACTGCAACCGCGACCGCGACGGACGATCTGAAACTGTCCCCGCCCGAACCCGTGTCCGCGGTAACGCCGGAAAGGGCGGCCGGGCTGGTCCCCCTTTCGACCGAGCAAAAGTCGAAGCTCGACGAGCGGGTCGACAGCTTCATCGACGACCTCGTCGCGCAGGATGAAAATTCCCCCGAATTCGGCAAGCGCATCGACCAGATCACCAATATGGGCCGCAAGGAAATGCTGGAGGCGGCGAGCCATTCGAACCGCTTTCTCGACCGGCCGGTCAAGGCGATGGAGCGCGACAATGACATTGGCTCCAACCTCATCGAACTGCGCAACACGGTCGAGCGGCTCGACCCGTCGGCCAATGGCAAGCTGCTCACCAAGCGCGGCATTCTCGACAAGATTTTCGGGGGGCGCGTCGGCAATTATTTCGCCCAATATCGCAGCGCACAGTCGCACATCAGCGGTGTTCTGACCGCGCTTGCCAATGGCAAGGACGAGCTGCTGATGGACAATGCCGCCATCGACGTCGAGCGCCGCAAGATGTGGGAATCGATGGGCAAGCTGGAACAGATGGTCCACATCGCCCGCACCCTCGACGAACGGCTCGAAGCCAAGGCGAATGAACTCGACGGCACCGATCCCGCCAAGGCGAAGGTGATCCGCGAAAATGCGCTTTTCTATGCGCGCCAGCGCACGCAGGATCTGCTCACCCAGATGGCAGTGACGGTGCAGGGCTATCTCGCGCTCGATCTGGTCAAAAAGAATAATGTCGAACTGGTGAAGGGCGTCGACCGCGCCTCGACCACTACCGTCGGCGCCTTGAAAACCGCGATCACCGTCGCGCAGGCGATGACCAATCAAAAGCTGGTGCTCGAACAGATTACCGCGCTCAACTCCACCACCGCGAACATCATCGACGGCACGTCGAAAATGCTGAAGGAAAATACGGCGCGTATCCATGAACAGGCGGCGTCGAGCACCATCCCGATGGAAACGCTGCAACGCGCCTTCCAGAATATCTATGACACGATGGACGAGATCGACAGCTTCAAGCTGAAGGCGCTCGACACGATGAAAACGACCGTGACCGCGCTGGAAGGCGAAGTCGCCAAGTCGAAGGGCTATATCGCCCGCGCCGAGGGCGCATCGCAGGCGCAGGCGAGCGTCGGCGGCGCCGACAGCCCGCTCGCCGCGATCGAAAGCTGAGCCGGGTGACGATGAGCGAAGTCGACAAGGTCCGCGTCGCGGCCGAAGCCGCGATTGAACGCTCGCACGAGCGCCGCCGCCCCATTGGCACCAAAAGCGTGGCGCTGCGCCGCCAGCATCTGTTCAAGAAAATGGGGCGCGTGCTCATCGCGGGCGGGGTCGTGCTGCTTGGCGCCGCGATCTTCGGCGCGCTGATCCAGCCGCTGGGCTTCACCGGGCTGCTCGCGCTTGTCGTGCTGCTGATCGGCGTGGCCGTGCTGTTCGGCAAATGGCCGCCCTTCCCCGAACCGCGCCAGGCCGACCTGCCCAAGACCGATTTGAAGCAGCTCGCCGGACGCACCGAAATCTGGCTGGAAGCACAGCGCCCCGCGCTCCCCGCGCCCGCGCGCCAGCTGGTCGATGGCATCGGGGTCCAGCTCGACCTGCTCGCGCCGCAGCTTCAAAACCTCGACCCCGCCACCCCGGCGGCAGCCAATATCCGTAAGCTGGTGGGCGAAGATCTGCCCGAACTGGTCGCCGGATATCAGCGCATTCCCGCCGGGCTTCGCAAGGAAGCCCATGCCGGACGCACCCCCGACGACACGCTGGTCGGCGGTTTGCAGATGCTCGAACGCGAAATCGGCGACGCCGCCCGCACCCTTGCCGCGGGCGAACTCGACAAGCTCGCGACGCGCGAACGCTATCTTCAGCTTAAATATCAGGGAATTGACGGCGAAGAGGGGGCGGCCAAGAGCTGACGAACTTAGGGCAGGCTTATCCCCGCCCTCTCGCCTTGACCTTCGCGCGCCCCTAAACCGTCCCCTCTTCGCGCTCGGCCTGCTGGCGCGCCCACATGTCGGCATAAAGGCCGCGCATCGCGAGCAATTCGTCATGCGTGCCCGTTTCGGCAACGCGCCCCTTGTCGAGCACGATGATACGGTCAGCATGGACGACGGTGGACAGGCGGTGCGCGATCACCAGCGTCGTGCGCCGCTCGGCGATACGGTCAAGCGTCGCCTGAATCGCGGCTTCGGTGCGGCTGTCGAGCGCGCTTGTCGCTTCATCAAGGATCAGCAACGGCGGATTTTTGAGCAGGGTGCGCGCAATGGCGACGCGCTGTTTTTCGCCGCCTGACAATTTCAGCCCGCGCTCGCCCACTTCGGTTTCATAGCCATGGGGGAGGCTGGTGATAAAGCCGTCGATGGCAGCGCCCCTGGCGGCGGCGGCAACCTCTTCGGCGCTCGCCCCTTCGCGGCCATAAGCGATATTATAGCCGATGCTGTCGTTGAACAGTACCGTGTCCTGCGGCACGATGCCGATGCTGGCGCGCAGGCTTTGCTGCGTCACCCCGGCGACATCCTGCCCGTCGATCAGCACGCGCCCGCCCTGCGGGTCGTAAAAGCGAAAGAGCAGCCGTGCGATGGTCGATTTGCCCGCGCCCGAGGGGCCGACAATCGCCAGCGTCTCGCCCGCGCCGACGGCAAAGCTCACCCCCTTCAAGATGGTGCGATCTTCGTCATAGCCAAAGATGACATTGTCGAAGGCAACCGCCGCGCCCGCAACCTTCAGCGCCGGGGCGCCGGGGGCGTCGCGCACTTCGGGCGGCGTGTCGATCAGCCGGAACATCGCCTCCATGTCGATCAGCCCCTGGCGAATCGTGCGATAGACCATGCCGAGCAGGTCGAGCGGGCGGAAAAGCTGCGCGAGCAATGTGTTGACCAGCACGACATCGCCCACCGCAAATTCACCCCGCGACCAGCCCCAGACGGTATAGGCCATCGCCCCCGCCATCGCGCCATTGGTGATCAGGCTTTGCCCGATATTCAGCCAGGCGAGGCTGTTTTCGCTTTTGACCGCGGCGCGCGCATATTGGTCGGCAACGTCGCGATAACGCGCCGCCTCACGTTCTTCGGCGCTGAAATATTTGACCGTTTCATAATTGAGCAGGCTGTCGACGCTGCGCCCGACGGTCAGCGTGTCGAGCTCGTTCATCCGCGCGCGCAGCGCGTTGCGCCAGTCGGTCACCTTGCGGGTGAAGAGGATGTAAAGAACGACCATCGCCGCCGTCGCCCCGGCGAGACCAAAGCTGAACTTTGTCCAGAAAATCACCAGCACCGCGATCAACTCGATCACCGTCGGCGCAATATTGAACAGCAGGAAATAGAGCATGGTGTCGATGCTCTTCGTTCCGCGTTCAATCACCTTCGTTACCTCCCCCGTCCGCCGCGCAAGGTGAAAGCGCAGCGACAGGCTGTGCAAATGGGTAAAGGTCGTGGTGGCAAGTTCGCGCGTCGCATCCTGCCCCACGCGTTCGAACACCACATTGCGCAAATTGTCGAAAAGCACCCCGGCAAAGCGCGCGCCGGCATAGGCAAGGACCAGCCCGATGGCGAGCGCCACCCCCGCTTCCATTCCCGGCGCCATGCGGTCGATGGCCGCGCCAAAAAGGAAGCCCATCGACAGCTGCACTGCTTTCGACGCGAGGACAATCAACGCCGCAAAAATGATCCGCAGCTTGTGCCCGCGATGCCCGGCGGGCCAGAGATAAGGGAGAAAGCGCTTGAGCGTCGGGAGGATCGGCGGTTCGCGCCCGGGGGTGATCGCGGTATCAGGAGGCATAGGGCCATGTAGGGGCTGGGACGCAGTGCGCCAACCGCTCCTGGAAACAAAGCCTTAAAGGGCCAAGGCTGGAAAGGTTCAGCGCCGCCGCATCAGCGCCGAGTGCCGCAGGATGCGCTCGACCAGCCGCAACTCTTCACGCGTCAGCGGTTGCTGCGCGCTCGCTTCACAATCCAAGGGCAAGCGATGCCGTCCAAAAGCGCGGGATTGCGAGCGTGAAAGCGGAGGGTGAATAGAGGAAGCCATGGACGATCCTTCGCAAGGAGCGGCGTCCCCCCTTCACCGCGACGATGGTCCCGTCTCTTCCTCTATCCCTTGCAGGTTTCCGCCGGGCAAAGGAAAGTGGTTATTCTTTCCTTTGCGGCACGGTAAAGGTGCCCGTCACGCGCCCGCCGGTGCCGCCCGCCACGGGATTGCCATCGGGCCCGCGCGCCGCACCGCGCCCGTCGACCGTGGCACGCCCGCTGTTGAGGTCGATCACCAGCCGCCCGCCCGACAGGCGGTTGCCGCGCTGGCGCAATTCGACATTGCCGACCATGGTGATGATCCGCCGGTCGAGGTCGTAAATGGCAACATTGCCCGACGCGCGTTCATCGCCCTTGGTCACCACCACACCGCCCGTTGCGTCGAGCCGGTGCACCTCGGTACCCCCGACGCGCGAATAGGCGACGGTCATGCGCTGAGCCGTCAGCGTCAGTCCGGCCTGGGTCACACGGACATTGCCCGATATCACGACCCGGTCGGCGCGATCCTGGACCTCGATATCGCCTGCCACGAAATTAACAGGCGCATTGCTATTGTGATTGGCGAGCGCCTGCGCCTGCGCGGCACTGCCGCCAGTGCCGGTTGCCAGCAGGGCCATGCCGGTGAGCGCAAAGCTTGCCGCAGCCACCGCCACGCTCTTTCGGTTCCAAAGCCCCGTCATTTCAGCACTCCCTGATTGATCGTCAGTCGCGCATTGCCCGACAGGCGGACGGTCCGCTTGTCAAGATCGGCGGTCATCGCGTTGGCCGAAAAACGTCCGATGTTCAATGCACCCTGAACGCCGCCACTGCCGATCAGGCTGCGGTTTTTCATGTCGACGACCACATTGGTCGCGTCAATACGATAGCCGTCGGCGCTCGCCAGTTTGACGAGGCCGGGAACCAGCACGCGCTCCGTCTCCATATTATAGGCACCCTCCAGCGCCGCGATGGTGGCCGGACCATCGGCCAGCTTGATCGCCCCCGACAGATTTTCCATCCGCACAATGGGTTCAGCCGAGCTTTTCTGCACCGCACTTCCCGCAATCAACGCAAAGGGCTGCCCCTTGGAATCCTGTCCGCGATATTCGGCGCGGGTCACCCGCATGCGCTCTTTCGCGACCTCGACCTTGTCCTTGGCGAGCAGAAAGCTGATCTCGGCGCGCTGTGTAAACGGCGAAAAAACCAGAATCGCGCCGATCAGCCCGATCAGCGCCGGCAGGACAAAGCGCAGGGCGCGCACCAGCCGGTCGTGGCTCGACCCGCGCGCCGCCCACAGGCGCCGCATGCTGCGATCCACTTCGGCCTGTTCCGACATCGCCTGTCCGCCGCCCGTCCGTCAGCTATGCGCGAAAATATCGACCTCGGGCCATCCCGCAAGGTCAAGCGCCGCGCGCGTCGGCAAAAAGTCAAAGCAAGCCTGGGCAAGATGGGTGCGCCCTTCACGTGCAAGGCGGGCGTCGAGCACCTCCTTCATCGCATGCAGAAACCGGACATCGCTCGCGGCATAGTCGCGCTGCGCTTCGCTCAGTTCGGCGGCGCCCCAGTCGCTCGACTGCTGCTGCTTCGACACTTCCTGTCCCAACAGCTCGCGTACCAATTCCTTCAGCCCGTGGCGGTCGGTATAGGTTCGCACCAGCTTCGAGGCGATTTTGGTGCAGTAAACCGGCGCGGTCACCACCCCCAGGGCCTGTTGCAACGCGGCAATGTCGAACCGTGCAAAGTGAAACAGCTTCAGCCGGTCAGGATCGGTCAGCACCGCTTTCAGCACGGGCGCTTCATAGCGACTGCCGGGGGCGAAACGCACCAGATGCTCATCACCCTTGCCGTCGCTGATCTGAACGAGACACAGGCGGTCGCGCATGGGATTAAGCCCCATCGTCTCGGTATCGACGGCAACGGAGCCAGGGCCGAGCGCGTCGGCGGGCAAATCTTCTTCGTGGAAATAAACTGTCATGTTTTCGGCCTTACGCGAAGCCGACGTGCCGCTCAATGACTGGTTTTTACGGGAGCGCCCACCAATAGCCAGCGCCTTTACCCCTAATTACGACCAAATGTGCATAAAGAGCCTTCAGCCATTTGAATTTTCTGTTCGCAGAATGGCTTGCGATGCGTTATAAGTTACGCCGTAAACGGCATGGGGCGAGTCTGTGCCCGCGGCAAATTGCGTTTCCGTCCGGCGCAATGCGCTGGTAAAATGGGGTATGGACGAAGCGAAAGCGACTACTAAGCAATGAGTTTCAACAAGGATCGCCGTGGCCATCGGGGACGCGGCAAGCGCGACGACTTCGGCAATTTCGACAGTTTTGAACCCGCTCCTTACGGCGGCGACAATTATGGCGGCGGCCGTGGCGGCTTCGGCGGCGACCGGGGCGGATTCGGGGATCGTGGCGGCTTTGGCGGCGGCGGTGCCGGCGGCGGCGGCGGCGGAGGATTTGGCGGCGGCGGGGGCGGCTTCGGCGGCGGACGCGGCGGCGGAATGCCCGCTCAGGTTGTCGGCGAAGGCCAGGGCACGGTGAAATTCTTCAACCCGTCCAAAGGTTTTGGCTTTATCGCCCGCGAAGATGGGGGCGAAGATGTCTTCGTCCATATCAGCGCGGTCGAACAGGCCGGCCTGCAGGGCCTGGCCTCGGGTCAGCCGCTGGGCTTCACCCTCGTCGAACGCAATGGCAAGGTTTCGGCCATCGACCTCAAGATTGAGGGCGAGCCGATGCCGGTTGAGGAATTTGCGCCCCGCCGCGACGATCGCGCCGCCCCGGGCGGCGCACGCGGCCGGCGTCAGCTGACGGGTGAACGCACCTCCGGCACGGTGAAATTTTTCAACACGACGAAGGGCTTTGGCTTCATTGCCCGCGATGACGGACAGGCCGACGCCTTTGTCCATATCAGCGCGGTGCAGCGCGCCGGCATGGCGGGCCTCGATGAAGGCGACCGCGTCGCTTTCGATATCGAGGTGGATGATCGCGGCAAATTTGCAGCGGTCAATCTCCAGCCCGAACAAGGCTGAGAACAGAGACATTCTCTTCAAGTAAAAGGGCGGCTCCATCGGGCCGCCCTTTTCGTTTCACGCTATCCTTGTCACAACAGGGCGGTCGTGCGCGCTGCCGGGCTGCTCACGGCCTATTGGCACGACTTAACCGTCGAGCGTTGCTTTCAAGAACCAGATACGCTGTTCGGTCTGGTCCGCCCATTCATCAATGATGCCGCTCGTCGCAATATCATCAGCCGCTTCGGCAGCCGCCTTTGCCTCACGAATCCGCTCCAGCAAACGTTCATTGTCGGCGGCAAGCCGCTCGATCATCGCATCGGCAGCCAGGCCCTCGCTGTCGTCATCCTTGATCGACTGATGGCGGCTGATATCGCCAATCGAGCGCAAGGTCCCCGCGCCGTTTTTACGCACCCGCTCCGCGATCAGATCGGTCGTCGCCAATATTTCGCCGGCTTGTTCGTCGAACAACAGATGCAGGTCGCGAAAACGCGGGCCTTTCACATGCCAATGATAATTTTTGGTCTTCAGATAGAGAGCGAAACTGTCGGCAAGCAAAGCATTTAGCGCATCGACGACATTGGGGCTGTTCTTCTGGGACATGGAGTTCATCCTTTCTCTTGCTCTTATCCATATAGGAAGCGGACGCTCGCCTGCCCATAAAAGCTCCCTATCGCGCTTATCGAAAAAATTGATCAATAGGCGGGAACCTTATCGGGATTCGATCAAACCAAATGCCGTCAACGCCGCGCGCAAGGCCCAAAAAGCCAGCACTGCCGCCGCTGTCCAACGCAACCAGCGCGCCCCTCGATGATCGGCGAGCGCCGGACCAAAGGCGAGCATGGGCAGCATGGCGAGCACCCAGCCGATGCTGCCGCCCGCGGCGGCCCAATGGCCCGCGCCGGTCGTGGCGGCGAGCGCGCCGATCAGGAAATGGCTGCGGTCGCCCAGCTGCGCCAGGGTCAGGCGTGCCCCCAGCATCGGGGCCGACAATGGCGCCAGCACCTGGACTTCAGGCATCAACCGCCCGCGCCACAACAGCGCCAACGCCGCTGTGCCGAGCGCAAAGGCAACAAGCAGCGCCACCACCCCCTGCCCCACCATCCGGCTGAGCGCCGCACCAAAGAAAGCGGCGGCGATCGCATTGACCAGAAAAGCGCCCACGGCAATGGCGATGACGCGCCCCCGGTCACGGCGCCGCGCAAGCAGACCGGACAAAAGGGCGCCGCTGCGCCCGTCCGCATTGGCCAGCATCACCGCCACCAGCGCGATCATAATTGCATCCATGGACAGGGGATGTGACCCGCCCGCGCGCCGGGGTCAAGCAGGCTCCGCTGCGATGATCTTGATCAACATGTCAGGCGCACCGCCACCGACGCCAGCCAGGCATCGGCCACGCCCGCTGGCAAAGGGCCTCGCGGCGCATGCGCAGCATCCTGCATCGCCGCGAAATAGGTTCGAATGGCCGCACCGCGCCCGTCGGCCGCGACCGCCGATTCCAAATGGCTCGCCAATATCTCGACCGCCGGATATCCATTGTCCCGTGCCAGGCAGCGGATATCATCCACGCCCCGTACAATTTCAGTGAGACCGCAGCGCGGCAGCGCACTCGCCAGCGCGTCGATCCGATCGGCGAGATGCGCCTCCATATCGGGCGCGGGCTCCGGAACATAATGGTTACGCATCGAGCACCCCCTGATTGCAGGGATGCTGCGTCAAAATGGTTAACAAGGCCTTGAAGCCGCTCCGCCGCCCGCGCGCCTAAGCCAGAAATCGACCACGAAAGCGGAATAAAAAGGGGGTGGGCGGGTCTGGCCTCAGAGCCAGCGCCGGGCGCGTCTCAACGCGCGCTCGCCGCATTCTTTTCCCGCTTGCACCGATACATATCGCGGTCAGCAGCAGCCAATATATCGGACTCGGTCGCCCCGCTTTCGAGCATCGCAACGCCGAAACAAGCCGACAGGCTGATATCATGCCCGTCATATTGGGCGGGCGTCGCGCTCAGCAACTCGCGCAGCCGCTTGACCTGCGCGCGCGCGCCCTCTTCGCTCGACTGGTCGAGGATCAGGCCAAATTCATCGCCGCCGATCCGCGCGGCGACATCGGTCGAACGGATCGAACAGGAAAGGCGCTTGGCAATTTCCAACAGCGCAAAATCGCCGCCAGCATGGCCATAATTATCATTGATATATTTGAGCTGATTGACGTCGACAAATACGACCGCCGCGCTTTCGGCATGGCGTTCAAAACGCGCAATGCGCTGATGAATGGCAGTCAGAAAATAGCGGCGGTTGAACAGCGGTGTCAGCGTGTCGCGCTCGGACACGCGCTCCAGTTCGGCAACGGCGATCTTGAGGACGCGGTTTTCCCGGCGAAGCGCGTCGCGCTCGCGGCGTAGTTCGCGCATTTGGTCCTCGATGGAATCCGCAGGGGCAACGCCGGGCTGATCAACCGCGATTCGTGCCCCCCCCACAATATCCATGCTCAGTTCCCAGTCCCTGTCCTCGACCCCGGCCCCGATGCCAGCGTCGCATATTCTCTGCATAGCGCGCACATCATACCAAGACGTAAACGGGGGCCATTGGTTGCCCCGGCCGCTTCTTATCGCCATCGCCGTGAGCGACGTTGCCCGCGCCTGTCCGACTCGCTAGGGGAAGGTCAAGGGTTCAGGAATCGCGGGGCCGTATCGGCGGCATTTGCTCCCGCCTTTCGCGTCGGTGCAGGAGAGAGGGTTTCATGGAAGGCAGCACGCCCAGCGTCGGGGTAATCATGGGCAGCCAGTCGGACTGGACGACCATGGCGCACGCCGTCCAGATCCTGGAACAATTGGATATTGCGCATGAGGTGCAGATCGTCTCGGCGCATCGCACCCCCGACCGCCTCGTCGACTATGCCAAGAGCGCGGCGGACCGCGGCCTTCGCGCGATTATCGCGGGCGCGGGAGGCGCGGCGCATCTGCCGGGCATGGTCGCGGCGATGACGCGCGTTCCCGTGCTCGGCGTCCCCGTGCAATCGGCGGCGCTCAGCGGCATGGACAGCCTTCTGTCCATCGTCCAGATGCCCGGCGGCGTCCCCGTCGCCACCTTTGCCATCGGCAAGGCGGGGGCGATCAACGCCGGCCTGTTCGCTGCCGCGCTGCTCGCCAATGAAGATGGCGCGCTGGCTCAGCGGCTCGACGCCTGGCGGACCGCCCAGACCGAAAGCGTCGCCCCCATTCCGGTTCGCGAAGGATAGTCTCGCTTGCTCGCTCCCGGTTCGACCATCGGCATTTTGGGTGGCGGCCAGCTTGGCCGGATGCTCAGCGTCGCTGCCGCGCAGCTTGGTTACAAAACGCACATCTATGCGCCCGAGGCGGAAAGCGTCGCCGCCGATGTCGCGGCGCGCCACACGCGCGCGGCATGGGATGATGAACAAAGGCTCGCGGCCTTTGCCGCTGCATGCGACGTCGTCACGCTCGAATTTGAAAATGTGCCCGTCGATACGGTCCGCTTCCTTGCGGGTCATGTCGCGGTGCACCCCGGCGCCAAGGCGCTGGAGGCGGCGCAGGACCGGCTGACCGAGAAAAATTTCGTCGCCGGATTGGGCGGACGCCCCGCCCCGTTCGCCCCGGCCCCCGATCGCGCCGCACTCGACGTCGCGCTCGAACGCATCGGCACCCCCGCCATATTGAAGACCGTCCGCATGGGCTATGACGGCAAGGGGCAGGCGCGTCTGGCCACACCCGCCGACGCCGATGCGGCGTGGGACGCCATCGGCGGGCAGGCCGCGGTGCTGGAGGGCTTTGTCACCTTCGACCATGAATTTTCGGTGATCCTGGTGCGCGGCATCGACGGCGAAATCCGTTTCTGGGATTCGCCGGTCAACGTCCATGAAGGCGGCATTCTCGCCACCTCCAGCCTGCCCCCGCCCGGCATCGTCGTCGAACAGCAAGCGGCAGCGCGGGCGATGATGCGCGATATTGTCGATGCGCTCGATTATATCGGCGTGCTGACGGGTGAATTTTTCGCCTGCGAAGGCGGGCCGCTGTTCAACGAAATGGCACCGCGCGTCCACAACAGCGGCCATTGGACGATCGAGGGCGCGGTGACGAGCCAGTTTGAAAATCATATTCGCGCGGTCGCGGGCCTGCCGCTGGGCAGCACTGCTACCGCCGCGTTGCCCGTCACCATGCGAAATCTGATCGGCGATGCCATTGGGGAGGTGCCCCGGCTCCTCGCCGACGGCAACGCCCATGTGCATCATTATGGCAAGGCAGAGGTGCGCGACGGGCGCAAGCTCGGCCATGCCACCTGGGTGGGAGCCTCTTCTGCATGAACCGACCGGACATCACGCTGATCCTCGCGCGCGCCGCCAATGGCATTATCGGCGCCGATGGCAAGATGCCCTGGCATGTTCCCGCCGACCTGCGCCGTTTCAAACAGCTCACCATGGGCCGCCCGATGATCATGGGACGCAAAACCTATGACAGCCTGCCCGCCGTGCTCGAAGGGCGGCGCCACATCGTCCTGACCCGCGACCCCGAATGGGAAGGGGAGGATGCCGAGCCCGTCGCCAGCGTCGAGGAAGCGCTGCGCCTCGCCAATGCGCCGCAGGTGATGGTGATCGGCGGGGCCGAAATCTACCACCTCTTCCTGCCGCTCGCGACGCGCATCGAACTCACCGAAGTGGCGCTGGAGCCAAAGGGCGATGCGACGATCGCCTATCCGGGGCCCGCCGACTGGCGCGAAGTTGCGCGCGAAGATCATCCGGCCGAGGGCAGCCGCCCCGCCTACAGCTTCGTCACTTTCGTCCGAAAGGATTAGGCGATGCGGCGCTGGCTTCTGATTCTTCTCGCTCTGCTTGTCCTTCTGATCGGCGGCGCGCTGGCCTTTGCCCCCGGCATCGCCGAACGCAGCATGAACCGGATCGACGGCAAGCCGCTCCCCGCCGTCAGCCAGCGCGCGCAGGATCTGCACAAGACGCTCGCCATCGTCGATCTGCACAGCGACACCTTGCTGTGGAAGCGCGATATTCTGGACCGCGCGAGCCGCGGCCATATGGACCTGCCCCGGCTGGAGGAAGGTCATGTCGCGCTCCAGATTCTCTCCAGCGTCACCAAGACGCCCAAGGGGCAGAATTATGACGCTAATGGCGCCGACAGCGACAATATCACCGCGCTCGCCATCGCGCAGCTTCAGCCGGTGCGGACATGGAATTCGCTGCTCGAACGCTCGCTCTGGCATGCCGAAAAGCTGCACCGTGCGGTGGCCGGGTCCAAAGGGGCGCTGCAAGCCGTCGCCACCCCCGCCGACATCGACACGCTGCTTGCCGCGCGCAAGGGGCGTCCGCTTCCCGTCGGTGCGATGCTCAGCATCGAAGGGCTGCAAAATCTCGAAGGCGATATCGCCAATCTCGACCGGCTGTACGATGCCGGTTTCCGCATGGCCGGCCTCACCCATTTTTTCGATAATGAACTGGCGGGATCGATGCACGGCCTTGAAAAAGGCGGCCTGACCCCCCTGGGCCGGCAGGTCGTCGAACGCATGGAAGCCAGGGGGATGATCGTCGATATCGCCCATTGCAGCGAGGCCTGCGTCGCCGACATATTGAAAATGGCGCGCCGCCCCGTCGTCTCCAGCCATGGCGGAGTGCAGGCGGTGTGCCGCGTCAACCGCAACCTCAGCGACGATCAGATTCGCGGGGTCGCGGCAACGGGCGGGCTCGTCGGCATCGGCTATTGGGATGGCGCGATCTGCGACACCTCGCCCGCGACCATCGCCAGGGCGATGAAGCATGTCCGCGATCTGGTCGGCATCGAACATGTCGCGCTGGGCAGCGATTATGACGGCGCGACCACGGTGCGCTTCGATACGTCAAAGCTGGTGCAGGTGACGCAGGCGCTGATCGACGCCGGGTTCAGCGACGATGAAATCCGCGCGGTGATGGGCGGCAATGCGCTGCGCGTGCTCAAGGCCGGGCTAACCCCGCTGGTGCCGCCTGCGACAGCAGCGCCATGATCCGCCTCGACGGCCACAGCCGTATCGAGGCGCCCTTGCGCGGCGGCGTCATTGCGCTCGGCAATTTCGACGGCTTCCACGGCGGGCATCAGGCGGTCGTCGGACGCGCGGTGCGCCATGCCCGCGACGAGGGGCGCCCCGCCATCGTCGCCACCTTTGACCCGCATCCGGTGCGCTTTTTCAAGCCCGACGCCTCGCCCTTCCGCCTGACAACGCTCGACCAAAGGCAGGCGCTGTTCGGCGCGGCGGGGGCCGATGCGATGCTTGTCCTTCCTTTCGACGCCGCGCTCGCGGGCACCAGCGCAGAGGATTTTATCACCAGCCTGCTGCTCGACCGCTATGGCGCCGCAGGCGTCGTCACCGGCGCCGATTTCGTATTTGGCAAGGGGCGCAGCGGCGATGTCGTGACCCTCGCCGACCATGCCCGCCGCCTTGGCTTTTTCACCGAAATGGTCTCCCCCGTCGACGATAGCGACGAAGTCATTTCCTCCAGCCGCATTCGCGCCGCGCTACAGGCGGGCGACTGCGCCACCGCCGCGCGCCTTCTCACCCGCCCCTTCACCGTGCGCGGCACCGTCCAGCATGGCGACAAAAATGGCCGCCTGCTGGGCTTCCCCACCGCCAATCTCGACATGGGAAGCTATTTGCGCCCGCGCTATGGCATTTATGCGGTGACCGGCCGCCTGCCCGATGGCCGCGTGCTGAAGGGCGCCGCCAATCTGGGCATCCGCCCCAGCTTCGACCCGCCCAAGGAATTGCTCGAACCCCATTTCTTCGATTTTTCGGGCGATCTTTATGGTCAGGAAATCGACGTCGCCTTTCACGCCTTCATCCGGCCCGAGGCGAAGTTCGACGATATGGATGCGCTGATGAAACAAATGGCCGCCGATTGCGATCGGGCGCGCGCCCTCTTGTCGGGCATCTGATAACTTCGCCACCGCGAACGGATACAGGGCCGCGGCACGAGAGGATAGTTTGCTCCCGCCCAAAACTGCGCTAAGCGCGCCGACCATGACCGATACGCCCGCAACCGATCCGCGCGATTACCGCGACACCGTCTTCCTGCCCAAAACCGACTTTCCGATGAAGGCCGGCCTGCCGCAGAAGGAACCGGCGATTCTCGCCAAATGGATCGAAAGCGATCTGGAAAAGCAGATTCGCGAAAGCCGCAAGGGCCGCGAGCAATTCATCCTTCACGATGGCCCGCCCTATGCCAATGGCGACATGCATATCGGCCATGCGCTCAACCATATATTGAAGGACATGGTCGTCCGCACCCAGACGCTAAAGGGCAAGGACGCGCCTTACGTCCCCGGCTGGGACTGTCACGGCCTGCCCATCGAGTGGAAGGTCGAGGAAAAATATCGCAAGAAAAAGCGCAACAAGGACGAGGTTCCGGTCGAGGAGTTTCGCGCCGAATGCCGCGCCTATGCGCAGGAATGGGTGAATGTTCAGCGCGAACAGCTCAAACGCCTTGGCATCGGCGGCGACTGGGACAATCCCTATCTGACGATGGATTTCGACGCCGAGGCGACCATCGTCACCGAATTGCTCAAATTCGCCGAATCCGGCCAACTCTATCGCGGCGCCAAGCCGGTGATGTGGTCCCCGGTCGAAAAAACCGCCCTCGCCGAAGCCGAGGTCGAATATGAGGATATTGTTTCGACCCAGATCGACGTGGCGTTCGAGATTGTCGACTCACCCATCGAGGAACTCAAAGGCGCATACGCGGTCATCTGGACGACGACGCCGTGGACGATCCCAGTCAATCAGGCGCTCGCTTATGGGCCGGAGGTTGAATATATCATCATGCAGGCAGGCAAGCATCGCTTGCTGGTTGCACAAGAACTTTGGAATGATTCAGCGCAGCGGATCGGCAATACGCCGTGGCTGAGCGAAGGCGAGGGGTGGACGGTAACTTGGACCGGCAAAGGCTCCGACCTCGCCGGCACCGTCGCCCGCCACCCGATGCACCATCTCGGCGGCTTCTACGCCCGCCCCCGCCCCTTCCTGCCCGGCGATTTCGTCACCACCGACAGCGGCACCGGCCTTGTCCATATGGCGCCCGACCATGGCGAGGATGATTTCGAGCTGTGCAAGGCGCATGGGATCGAGCCGCAATTTGCGGTGATGAACGATGGCCGCTACCGCGACGATTGGGGCTGGCTCGGCGGCGATGACGAACGCCGCATGTCCGTGATCAACCCCAAGTTCAATGCCCCCGAAGGCCCCATCTGTTCCGACCTTAGGCAAGCCGGTGCGCTGCTCGCCGCCAGCGCCGATTACAAGCACAGCTATCCGCATAGCTGGCGGTCGAAGGCCAAGGTCATCTATCGCTGCACCCCGCAATGGTTTGTGCCGATGGACAAGCCTGTCACGACGGGCATCTCGACTTCGCTCGATGCGAACGGAGAAGAACAGGGCGCGGCCCAGACTCTCCGCCAAACCGCGATGCAGGCGATTGCCGACACGCGCTTTGTCCCCGCAAAGGGCCGCAACCGCATCGGCTCGATGGTCGAAGGGCGCCCCGACTGGGTGCTGTCGCGCCAGCGCGCCTGGGGGGTGCCGATCACCCTGTTCGTTCACCGCCAGACCGGCCAATATCTGGTCGATCCCGCGGTCAACGCGCGCATCATCGCCGCGGTCAAGCAAGGCGGCGTCGACGCGTGGAGCGACGCGCGCGCGCAGGAATATTTCGGCGATCAATATGACGCCGCCGATTATGAGCGCATCACCGACATTCTTGACGTCTGGTTCGATTCGGGCTGCACCCATGCCTTTGTGCTCGAAAGCGGCAAATGGCCCGCGCTCGTCCGCCGCGACGGGGGCACCCACAGCGCCGACCTCTATCTCGAAGGGTCGGACCAGCATCGCGGCTGGTTCCAGTCCTCGCTGCTCGAAAGCTGCGCGACGCGCGGGCAAGCGCCTTATAAGGCGGTGCTGACCCATGGCTTCACCATGGATGCCAAGGGCATGAAAATGTCCAAATCGCTCGGCAACACGATCAGCCCGCTGAAGGTCATGGAAACGAGCGGCGCCGATATCATCCGCCTGTGGGCGCTGTCGGTCGATTTCACCGAAGATCACCGCATCGGCGATGAAATTTTGAAGGGCGTCGCCGACCAGTATCGCAAGCTTCGCAACACCTTCCGCTATATGCTCGGCGCGCTCGAAGGCTTTGGCGAAGAAGAGCGCGTCACCGACATTGCAGCCATGCCGGAGCTGGAGCGCTATATGCTCTCGCTCCTCGCCGATCTCGATGCCCGCCTGTCGCGCGCGGTCGATGATTTCGACTTCAACGCCTATACCCGCGCGCTCGCCGATTTCTGCAACGAGGATCTGTCGGCCTTTTACTTCGATATCCGCAAGGACCGGCTTTACTGCGACGTCAATCCGGCGAGCGGTTATCAGACCGCCGAACGCGCCGCCTATCGCAGCGTGCTCGACACGCTGTTCCACGCCCTCGTCCGCTATGCCGCGCCGGTGCTGGTGTTCACGGCAGAGGAAGTGTGGGGCACACGCTATCCCGATGGCGGCAGTGTCCATCTGCTCGAATGGCCCGACGTTGACGCGGGCTGGCGCGATCCCGCGCTTGCCGCCCGCTGGAACGCGGTGCGCGAACAGCGCGAAGCCGTGACCGAGGCGATCGAGCCCTATCGCCGCGAAAAGACGATCCGGTCGAGTCTGGAAGCCGAAGTGACCATCGCCGATCCCGCGCTGGGCACCGCGGCGCTGGAGGAAATCTTCATCGTCTCGGCGGTGCGCGCGGGCGAGAGCCTTGCCGTCATCCGCACCGACAATCACAAATGCGGCCGTTGCTGGCGCCATTTGCCCGAAGTTTCGGAAGACGGCGCTTTATGCAATCGCTGCACCCATGTATTGGATGCCGCATGACCCAGTCGCGTTCGCCCTATCTTCGCTTTGGCCTGCTCGTTGCCGCCTTCGCCTTCATCCTCGATCAGGTGGCCAAATGGGTCATCATCGTGCCCCTGGGGCTGGAGGCAAAAAGGGTGATCGAGCTTGTCCCGATCTTCAACCTGACCTGGGCGGAAAATTGCGGCATTTCGCTGTCGATGTTCGCCAGCTGTACCGACACGACGCGCTGGACGCTGGTCGCGGTTACCGCGCTCGTCGCCGGGCTGGTGGCGGTGTGGATGAGCCGGGAACAGGCCAAGGGCGATGTCGTCGCGCTCGCGCTGATATTGGGCGGCGCGCTCGGCAATATCGTCGACCGGGTCCGCCATGGCTTTGTCGTCGATTATGCCGATCTGCACTTTGGCGATTTCCGCCCCTTCATGATCTTTAACGTCGCCGATGCCTGCATCACCATTGGCGTGCTTTTGCTGGTTGCGCGCGCGCTGCTCTTGGGCGAAAAGACGCCCCCGGCGGACAAAAGCGCCGCAAGCCATTAAGCCTACGACCCCACGCTATGTTCATTGCGCAGTCATGGGGCGTATAGGAGAGTTTAACACGTGAACCGGACCAAGATCATCCTCGCCGCCTCGCTCGCCGCCGTCTCGCTGTCGGCATGCGGGTCGAACAATTTGTTCAGCCGCGACCGGCCCGATGAATTTGCCGTGTCGCGTCAGGCACCGCTCGTCGTGCCGCCCGATTATTCGCTGACCCCGCCCGCGCCCGGATCGGCGATCCCCGGCGGCGAATCGACCGCGGAGCAGACGCTTCGTGCGCTCTTCGGCGGCCCCGCCCCGCGCAGCGCGACCGAAAGCGCGATCATCGGTCAGGCCGATGGCGACCGCGCCGACCCCGGCGTGCGCAGCGATGTCGGCAGCCCCCAGACGCAGGTTGTCGATAAAGGCCTCGTCGTCCGCGACATCCTCGCCGCCCCCCAGGGCGACGGCCGCGACGCCAGCGCCGCCATTCCGGGGGCATAAGCCGCCCTTTCACACCCGGCACTTAGGGGGCAATCAGCCCCCTGCTCGCGAAACAACAAATGGCGCTGTCCTGCTGGGGGTGGCGCCATTTTTTCGCGCAACGGCGCAAGGGCGCAAAAAGAAGCGGAGGCCGCGAAGCGGCTATATTGTGTCTGCAGCGGGTTGGCGCCGCCTTGAAAGAGAAATGGGCCTGTGGCCCCACCGTCCTCTTTGCGCCTTTGCGCGAACCCCATCCGGATAAACACGCACCAAATCCGCCACGCCGACCGGTTGCAATAATCACTCCGCTTGTTAGCCTCCCGCCCGTCACGAAGCAGGGGGGTGCGGGGGATGACGGATGCGCGGGACAACGAGGCAGGCGGCAACGGCTTTATCGCCTGGGTCAAATGGGTCGCGGGCTGGCCGCTCTGGTCCAATTGTTTTTTCCTCATCTGCGTCGCCGGGGTGATCGGCGGCTTTCTGTCCGACGCGGCGGCATGGGTCGCCAAGACGCCCTCGGGACAGGGGCTGCTCTTGTGGGAGAAAATCGGGCTGGGCTTTGCTGCCGCCGGCATCGGCACCACGGTGGTCGCCAACAGCCGGCGCGAGGACAAGTTGCCCTTTTTCTTTCTCGCGCTGCTGTGCGCGATCAGCTTTCCGTCGGTCATCAGCGCCTCGCTGCAGAAAAAAGCCGCCGAGGCCGCCGAGGCAGAGGTGCGGAGCGCGGGCCGCAGCGCCGCCGCCGCCGACGGCTCGGGCGCGCTCATCCCGCTGGTCGATGCGCTCGACAATAGCGAACCCGCACAGCTTTCCGCCGAAACCAAGGCGGAGTTTCAGCAGGATGTCGGCACCGCGCTACAGAAAAACACCGCCAAGGCCGCCGAGCTCGCGCCCAATTCGCCCGAACGCTCGATGATCGAGCGCAACATCCGGCTCGTCGAAGAATCGGCGAAGGAAAAAGGCTATCGCGGTATCGCCAGCGCCGCCGAAGCCTCGCTCGAAAGCCTCACCGCCGCCGCCAGCGAATAAGCGCTTTCATCAGGCCCGCTGCCCGGCCTCCGCGACCCCGGCGCTATTATGGCGCAGCGCTTTCAGCACACAATCGACGATCTGCGGCGCATTCAGCCCGGCGGCGTCATATTGCGCCTCGGGCTTGTCCTGATCCTGGAACTGGTCGGGCAGGCGCATCGTGCGAAGCTTCAGCCCCGCGTCGATCAGCCCGGCGTCGCTCGCCAGCGTCAGCACATGCGCGCCCAGCCCGCCGATGCTGCCTTCCTCGATCGTCACGCACACTTCATGTCCGCTGAGCGTCTTGCGGATCAGTTCCTCGTCGAGCGGCTTGGCAAAGCGCAGGTCGATGACGCTGGTCGAAAGCCCGCGCGCTTCCAGCGTGTCGGCGGCCTTCAGCGCCTCGGCCAACCTTGTGCCCAGCGACAGGATCGCGACCGTCTTGCCCGCGCGCACGATGCGGCCCTTGCCGATCTCCAGCTTTTGCGGCACCTCGGGCAGCGGCACGCCCGTCCCGCTGCCGCGCGGATAGCGGAACGCAATCGGCCCATCATCATATTCGGCCGCCGTATAGGTCATATGGACCAGCTCGGCCTCGTCCGCCGCCGCCATCACCACCATATTGGGCAGCGTCGCCAGATAGGTGATGTCGAACGATCCCGCATGGGTCGAACCATCGGCCCCAACCAGCCCCGCGCGGTCGATCGCAAAGCGCACGGGCAGATTCTGGATCGCCACATCATGCACCACCTGATCATAGGCGCGCTGGAGAAATGTCGAATAAATGGCGGCAAAGGGCCGCATTCCCTGCGCCGCGAGTCCGGCGGCAAAGGTCACCGCATGCTGTTCGGCGATGCCAACGTCAAAGGTGCGGTCGGGATGCGCCTTGGCAAATTTGTCCACGCCCGTCCCCGACGGCATAGCGGCGGTGATCGCGACGATCCGCTTGTCGGTTTCAGCCAGCTTCGCCAGCGTTTCGCCGAACACATTCTGATAGGCGGGCGGGCCCGGCGGCGCCTTCGCCTGCTGACCCGTGATGACGTCAAATTTCTGGACGCCATGATATTTGTCCGCCGCCGCTTCGGCGGGGGCATAGCCATGCCCCTTTTTGGTGACGGCATGGATCAGCACCGGGCCATGGTCGCTGTCGCGCACATTTTCCAGCACCGGGATCAGATGTTCGAGATTATGCCCGTCGATGGGACCGACATAATAAAAGCCCAGCTCCTCGAACAAGGTGCCGCCCATCGCCATGCCGCGCGCATATTCGTCGGTCTTGCGCGCCGCCTTGTGCAGCGGCTGCGGCAATTTGCGCGCAAAACGCCGCGCAATCTCGCGAAATTCCAGAAAGGGTCGCGAGGAAACGAGCCGCGCGAGATAGGCGCTCAGCCCCCCGACCGGCGGTGCGATCGACATGTCATTGTCGTTCAGGATCACGACCAGCCGGTTGCCCGCCTGCTTCGCATTGTTCATCGCCTCATAGGCCATGCCCGCCGACATCGACCCGTCGCCGATCACCGCAATGGCGCGCCCCGGCGCATCATTCAGCTTGTTGGCGACGGCAAAGCCCAGCGCCGCGCTGATCGAGGTCGAGCTGTGCGCTGCGCCAAAGGGGTCATATTCGCTCTCGGCGCGCTTCGTGAAGCCTGACAGGCCGCCGCCCTGGCGCAGGGTGCGGATACGGTCCCGCCGCCCGGTGATGATCTTGTGCGGATAGCATTGATGCCCCACGTCCCAGATCAGCTTGTCGTCGGGCGTGTTGAACACATAATGGATCGCGACCGTCAGCTCGACGACCCCCAGCCCGCTGCCCAGATGCCCGCCCGTGGTGCCAACCGCCGAGATCATCTCGGCGCGCAGCTCGTCGGCGAGCTGGCAGAGCTGTTCGGGTTTCAGCTTGCGGAGGTCGGCGGGGACATCCACCGTGTCGAGCAGCGGCGTATGCGGAACATCAGTCATCACGCCGTCATAATGGGTGGCGCCGATAGTGTCGAATGAAAAGGGTTTCCGGCGCGCCGCGCGAGCGGCAACTAGGCCTCCCCGCCATCCTCTTCCTGCGCGCGCTTCGCGCTTTCGAGCTTCGCGCTTTCCACCTGGGCATAAAGACCGCGCACCATCAGGTCGGTGAAGACCAGCATCACCCCGATCATGCCCAGCAGCAGCGCGGCCGCCGCCACGGGAAAGGGCCCGATGCTCTCCACCATCCCGCGCCGCATCGCCACCGCGAGCGCCCCCGCCGCGAGCATCAGCGCATAGCCCGCAAGGCGCGGCGCGCGGCTCATTGCGGCACCGGGGCGCGGACGAGGAGGATCATTCGGCACATCATGCGCGCGCGATGGCCCGAAACCGCACCGACTGCAAGCACCGAGCGGCCTTTACGCCAGCCGCGCACGGCGCGCCTCTTCCTTCATCGCATCGAGAAACAATCGCACCGCAGGCAGCGCGGAGCGCGAGCTGTCGAACAACAGATGGACGGGCAGCGCGGGCGGCTGCTCGTCGGGCATCAGCGCGATCAACCGCCCCGCCTGCACCGCATCGGCAAGCTGATAGCTCAGCAGATTGACGATGCCCAATCCCGCCTCCGCCGCCGCGAGCGCGGCCTCGACGCTGTTGAGGGTCAGCCGCGCCTGCCCCTCGATCCGGTGGCGACCGCGCGCAAATTGCCATTCGCGCGTCACCCGCGGCCCCATCGACCCGATCAGCTGGTGCCGGTCCAGATCGGCGATGCATTCGGGGGCGCCATGGCGCGCGAGATAGGCGGGGCTGGCGGCGAGCATCTGCCGCACCGACCCGATCCGCACCGCTTTCAGGCTCGAATCGGACAGGGCGCCGATCCGCACCGCCACGTCGATCCCTTCCTCGACAATGCGGACATTGCGATCGATCAGCATCATCCGCACCGTCAGCTCGGCATGGCGCGCCAGCATCGCCTGCACCACGGGCAGCACATGCAGCCGGCCGAACATCACCGGCGCGGTCAGGTGAAGCTGCCCGCGCGGGGTGGCCTCGCCGCCGCGCGCCGCGCGCTCGGCATCAGCCAGATCGGCCAATATGCGCCGGGCCTCGACCAGAAAGGCGGCGCCCGCATCGGTCAGCGCGACCGCGCGCGTCGAGCGATGGAATAATCGCGTCCCTAGCCGCGCCTCCAGCGCCGCAATCGCGCGCGTCACCGCGGGCGGCGAGCTGCCCAGCTTGCGCGCCGCCGCGGCAAAGCCCCCCTCGCCCGCCACCGCGACAAAAATTTCCAGCGCCCGCAGCCGATCCATTATTATTCCACTTATCGGAATAGATTGGCCAATTTTTCGCATATTATCCCGGCAGGAACAATGGCGTAGATCCCGCCCGACCGAAGCATTTTCATCGGGAGGCGCTTGTGGCGCGCAACTATCTTCGTACCATCTTCACCGACGCCGCCCGCGCGCGGCAGGAAACGCATGGTTCGCGCGCCTCCTATGCGCGGATGGAGGCCGATGCCGACGGGACGCCCGATGCGCTGACCGGCAAGGAAATTTCCTTCATCGCGGCGCGCGACAGCTTTTATATCGCCAGCGTCACCCCGCATGGCTGGCCCTATATGCAACATCGCGGCGGCCCGCCCGGATTTCTCCGTCACCTCGATGCCAACCGCATCGGCTTCGCCGATTTTTCGGGGAACCGGCAATATATCAGCACCGCAAACCTCGCCGAAAATCCGCGCGTCGCGCTCTTTCTGATGGATTATGCCAATCGGCGCCGGCTCAAGCTGCTCGGCCATGCGAGCATTGTCGAGGCGGCTGACGATCCCGCCGCCGTCACCGCTCTGATGCCGCCCGATTATCGCGCGACGCCCGAACGCGGCTTTTTCATCGAGGTGATCGGCTGGGAATGGAACTGCTCCCAGCACATCACCCCGCGCTTTACCGAGGCCGAGATGATGGAGGCGATCCGCCCGCTCGCCGCCGAACTCAACCAGCTTCGCGCCCGCCTCGGCATCGAGACGCCCTCAAGCACAGGAGAAGAAACATGATCCGCCTTTACGGGACGCCCTTGTCGGGCAACGCACACAAGGTCCGCCTCGCCCTCACCTTTCTGGGGTTTGAGGAAAAAACGGCTTGGGAAGAGGTGCCGACCGATGCCGCTATCCGCGCCTCGTCCGATTATCGCGCGCTCAACCCGATGGGCCAGATACCGCTTTATCGCGAGGATGATTTCACCCTGCGCGACAGCCAGGCGATACTCGCCTATCTCGCCGCGCGTCACCGTCCCGGCGATTGGGACGGGCGCGATCCGCAGGAGCGTGGCGAAATCAACGTCTGGCTCTCGCACGCCGCCAATGAAATTCAGAACGGCCCCGCTGCGCTCCGCCTCGAGCGGCTGTTCGATGCCCCCATCGACCAGGCGCAAGCGCTCGCGATCACCGAAAAATTCCTGCCGGTGATCGACGCGCATCTGGCCCAACGGCACTGGCTGGTCGGCGACCGGCTCACCATCGCCGACATGGCCGCCAGCCCCTATCTCGCGCTGATCGGCGACGCGGGGCTCGACCCCGCCCGCTGGCCGCATGTCGCCGCCTGGACGCGCCGCATCGCCGCCCTTCCGGGCTTCCGCGCCATGCCGGGGTGGGACGCGGCATGACCAGGGGCAACGACATGGCCCGCCCACCGCTGCCGCCCTTCACCGCCGAAACTGCCGCGCAGAAAGTGCGGCTTGCCGAAGATGCGTGGAACAGCCGCGATCCCGAACGGGTCGCGCTTGCCTATACGCCCGACAGCCGCTGGCGAAACCGCGACCTGTTCCTGACGGGGCGCAAGGCCATCATCCGTTTCCTTACCGACAAATGGGCGCGCGAGCAGGACTATCGGCTGATCAAGGGCCTGTGGACCTTCGCCGGGCATCGCATCGCGGTGCGCTTCGCCTATGAATGGCATGACGCGACAGGCCAATGGTGGCGCAGTTATGGCAATGAAAATTGGCAGTTCGACGAACATGGCCTGATGGAAAGGCGCATCGCCAGCATCAATGATCTGGCCATTGCCGAAAGCGAACGGCGGCTCCATTGGCCGCGCGACAAAAAGGGCGGCCGCCGCCCGGACGACCATGCCGATCTGGAGGCGCTCGGCCTCTGACCGATGTGTCCCCGCTTTCGCGGGGACACAGGCCTGCCCCTGGATCAGCGCCTTCGTTCAGAAGCGCGCGACCAGCTGTACGCCGTAAAGCCGCGGTTCGGCGGGGATGAAGGTCGGAATGCCAAAGGCGCCGCCGGTATTGCCCGCGTCGAGCAGATAATCCTCATCGGTCGCATTGCGGACAAAACCCGCAATTTCGAACCGCTCGTCGGCAA
The DNA here is from genome assembly GCF_000763945.1 of Sphingopyxis sp. MWB1. Lineage (NCBI taxonomy): Bacteria > Pseudomonadati > Pseudomonadota > Alphaproteobacteria > Sphingomonadales > Sphingopyxidaceae > Sphingopyxis > Sphingopyxis sp. MWB1. Next base: position 2,201,423 of record NZ_JQFJ01000002.1, on the reverse strand, counting down.
AGCTAAACCCGGCGCGCGCATTGACGAGCGTAACCGCATCCTGGCTGATCTCGGCCTTGTTCGGCACTTCAAAGAAGATGCGGCTGCGATAGGTGATGCTGGGCGTCGCGAAAAAGCGCATGCCGCCGCCCAGCGGCGCGTCGATGGTGAAGCCTGCCGCGGCCTGCCATTCGGGTTGCAGGCGGAAACGCTGACCCGCGAACACGCCATTGACCTCCTTGTCGTCGATGCCGCCGTCGATATAGCCGACATTGCCGAACAGCTTCAGCCACGGGCTGACCGCGACGCTCGCCTCGGCTTCGACCCCCAGATTGCTCGCCGTGCCTGCGCTCTGGGTGATCGTCGTCCCGTCGGGCTGGCGCACCGAGACCTGGAAATTATCATATTTCTGGTAATAGACGCCCAGCGATCCCGCAAAACCGCCGCGCGCGAGCTTCAGCCCGACCTCATAGTTCCAGACATTTTCCGATGCGACCGGGTTGATATTGGCCACCGGACCGCTCGCCGTGCGGCGCGCGCTCAGGCTGACCGTCGGCGAACGCCGCCCTTTCGACACGGTGGCAAAGGCATTCACCCCGTCACCCATGCGATAGAGGATGTTGAAACGCGGCAGAAAGGCCTGGAAGCTGTCTTCCGACCAGAAAGTCTCGCCGCCCGTATCGACCTGTCCGGGGATCAGCGACGGGCCGCCGGTCAGCACCGATCCCGGCACCTCGGCATGATAGCCCGAGCGGCGCTTTTCGATCAGCGCGCGAATGCCCGCGGTCACTTCCAGCGCGTCGCTGGCGATCCACGTCCCGTCGGCGAACACCGAATAGCTCTGGTTCTTGCCGATATTGGCGAAGTTCGATTGATAGGGGATCACCGTCGCCGCGCCGCCCGTCAAAATGCCCGTCGCCGCCGCCGCCGCGACGCTGCCGTCGGGCGCAATGCAGGGCAGGTTCGGGATCAGCCGCGCGGCACATTGCAGGAAAATCCCCTCTTCGCTCGAAAAGGGCACCGCCTGCGACCCGCTTTCGATAAAGGCGTTCCAGCCGAACGAGCCGCGAAACCCCGCGCTGTCATAGGAAAAGCGCGTTTCATGGTTGAACTGATGCCCCTTGGCATCTTCGGCAAATTCCAGATACCAGGCAGCGCTGCCGTCGGCGTCGAAAATCTCCAGCGAGTCAAATTCGCGATAGGCGTTGATCATGCTGATCGTCCAATCGTCGGCGACGTCCCAGCCCAGCGTCAGATTGGCGTCATAGACATCGCGCGTCAGCCCCAGCTTCGCCTGCCCCAGCGCCTCCTTTGACAAGGGCGAACCGCCCAGCGCCGCATCGCCAAAGGGATTGGCGGGGCCCGACGCGGTCGGATATGTGCCCGAAATAAAGGGCGTGCCGCTGTTGCGCTGGCGGTCATAGGTCAGGATCAGGTCGGCGGTGAAACGCTCGCTCGGCGTCAGGCGCAGCGAGCCGCGCGCGCCCAGCTGATCCTGCGCATAAAGATCATCCTGATCGGGCGCGAGATTGCGGACATAGCCATCGCGCTTTTTCCATTCAAAGGCGACGCGCCCCGCGACCTTCTCCGACCCCAGATTAAGGTGCCCGCCAAGCACGGTCGCATCAAAATTGCCATAGCTCGCATTGACCTCGCCCGAAAAGCCGGGCTTGGGCCGCGCCGAAATGATGCTGATCGCGCCGACCGCCGATGCGGTGCCGAACAGCGTCGCCTGCGGCCCCTTGATCACCTCGATCCGGTCGACGTCGTAGATCGCCTGATAGGAACCGCGCGAGCGCGAAATATCGGTGCCATTATAATAAAGCGTGACGCGCGGCGCCTGCTGCGCCGAACCGCTGTCCGACGTGATGCCGCGGATGACGACGCCGGGATTGTTCGCGCTCTGCTCCTGAATGTTGAGCCCCGGAACATAGTTGGACAGTTCATCCAGATCGCTGACCCCCAGCGCGCGCATCGCCTCGCCGCTGTTTGCCGAAATGGTGATCGGCACGTCGATCGCCCGCTGCTCGATCTTTTGCGCGGTAACGACGATATCGCCGCCGCTCGCGCTGCCCTCGGCCATCGGCGCGGCGGCGTCGGCCGCGTCCGCACCATTCGCCTCGGCAAAGGCCAGCGCGGGAGTCGATGTAGCGGCAAGCAGCATGGCAAGCGAAAAGCGCGGCAGGTTGCGCGGCATATTCTTCATGACGAGGGGAGACCTTCCTGTTGACCCTGTTGAATGTCGGCGGACCGTTCCGCGCGACCGGCGCGCCTGTGACACGGCCCTTCTACGGGGCCTTGAACGCGGTTCGCCTGCGCGCTCTTTGACGAGGAGGCGCGTCAGAGCAATGACCAAGTCATTGCAATATCATGACAATTTCATGCGATATTAATGGCGCCTCCTCCCGCCCCCTCCGCTGGTCGCGCGCCGTGCAACAGGCGACGCACAGCGATGGACAGCGCGCCCGCAAAGGACTACACCCGTCCAATCCCCGGGGAGCCTGACGCGCAATCGCAGGTTGAGAGCGGAATAGACCGCGACCCGTCGAACCTGATCCCGGTAATACGGGCGGAGGGAGGGTCGGCATTCCGCGCCAGCTTTCAAAGGGCCGGAAATCCCATCTTCGCTCCGCAAGCTATTTGGAGCGACTGCACATGGCCGACATTGATTCCCGCCTCGAAACCGCCGGCGCCACCCCCATTGGCGTCACCACCGGCCCGATCCGCGGCAGCCGCAAGATCCACGTCGCCTGCCCGTCGGGCAGCGGCATCCGCGTCGCGATGCGCGAAATCATGCTCGAGCCTTCGTCGGGCGAGCCGCCGGTGCGCGTCTATGACACCTCCGGCCCCTATACCGACCCGAATGCCGCCATCGACATCGCACAGGGCCTTCCCGAACTGCGCGCGCCCTGGATTCGCGCGCGCGGCGATGTCGAGGAAGTCACCCAGCGCGAAGTCCGCCCCGAGGATAACGGCCAGCTCGGCCCCGACCGGTCGGGCGGCGTCCCCGCCTTCCCCAACGTCCGCAAGACCGTGCTGCGCGCCAAACCCGGCGCCAACGTCAGCCAGATGCACTATGCCCGCCGCGGCATCATCACGCCCGAGATGGAATATGTCGCGACCCGCGAAAATCTCGGCCGCGAGCGGCTCGCCGAATATGTCCGCGACGGGCAGGACTGGGGCGCGTCGATCCCCGATTATGTCACCCCCGAATTTGTCCGCGACGAGGTCGCGCGCGGCCGCGCGATCATCCCGAACAATATCAACCACCCCGAAAGCGAGCCGATGGCGATCGGCCGCAACTTCCTCGTCAAGATCAACGCCAATATCGGCAACAGCGCGGTCGCGTCGGACGTCGCGTCCGAAGTCGACAAGATGGTCTGGTCGATCCGCTGGGGCGCCGACACCGTCATGGACCTCAGCACGGGGCGCAACATCCACGACACGCGCGAATGGATCTTGCGCAACTCGCCCGTCCCGATCGGCACCGTCCCCATCTATCAGGCGCTCGAAAAGGTCGGCGGCATCGCCGAGGAGCTCTCCTGGGAAATCTTCCGCGACACGCTCATCGAACAGGCCGAGCAGGGCGTCGACTATTTCACCATCCACGCCGGCGTCCGCCTGCCCTACGTCCCCCTCGCCGCAAAGCGCGTCACCGGCATCGTCAGCCGCGGCGGCAGCATCATGGCGAAATGGTGCCTCGCGCATCACAAGGAAAGCTTCCTCTACGACCATTTCGACGAGATTACCGAGATTATGAAGGCCTATGACATCGCCTATTCGCTGGGCGATGGCCTCCGCCCCGGCAGCATCGCCGACGCGAACGACGAGGCGCAGTTCGCCGAGCTTTACACGCTGGGCGAGCTCACCAAGCGCGCGTGGGAACAGGATGTGCAGGTGATGATCGAGGGGCCGGGGCACGTCCCGATGCACAAGATCAAGGAGAATATGGACAAGCAATTGGAAGCGTGCGGCGAGGCGCCCTTCTACACGCTCGGGCCCCTCACCACCGACATCGCGCCGGGCTATGACCATATCACCAGCGGCATCGGCGCCGCGATGATCGGCTGGTACGGCACCGCGATGCTCTGCTACGTCACGCCCAAGGAGCATCTCGGCCTCCCGGACCGCGACGATGTGAAGGTCGGCGTCGTCACCTATAAACTCGCCGCCCACGCCGCCGACCTCGCCAAGGGCCACCCCGCCGCCAAGGTCCGCGACGACGCGCTATCAAAAGCGCGCTTCGAATTCCGCTGGCGCGACCAGTTCAACCTGTCCCTCGACCCCGACACGGCGGAGCAGTACCACGACCAGACGCTCCCCGCCGAGGGCGCCAAGTCGGCGCATTTCTGCAGCATGTGCGGCCCGAAGTTCTGCTCGATGAAGATCAGCCAGGAAGTCCGCGAGTTCGCGAAGCTGCAAAATCAGGACAGCGCGGGCTTCATTGCCGCCGAAGAGGCCGAAAAGGGCATGGCGCAGATGAGCGAGGTTTATGAGGAAACCGGGCGCGAGCTGTATATGGGCGCGGGCGGGCGCGAGCATGATTGACCGGCGCACGGCGGGCTTGAACAGCGTGGCTCTGCTGGCCTAAGTTCAAGCCCCATGCCGCAAGCCGATCTGTACATCACCGGGGATCAGAGGATCGACGCCGTCGCCGCCCTTCAGGCGGTCGAGCGCACGATCCTCGCCCTCGACCCGGGCGCAGGCGCCTGCAAGGGCCGCGCCCACAGCATCGCCGACTATCATCACAGCCATATGCTGCTCAGCCTGTCGACGCTGCCCAAGCCTCACCGCGACGACGCCTTCGCCGACACGCTGGCCACCAACCTCGCCGCCGCGCTCCAGCCCCACACCGCCCCCGGCGCCTCCCTCCACATCCACATCCGCTTCGACCTCACCCACTATAAATCGCTCCCTCCAAGGGAAGCATCAGCCATAGCGTGAGGCGCGCCGATGGGCCTTGGCGCCTTTGAACGGACTTCAAAAATCTTGCACAAAGAAACAAGGACACGCAGATGAGCAAGTTGGGCGCGAGTGGTCGGGAGTATGATTGAGAGGTGTCCATCTTGCGAGAATGCAGTTTTTAGTACAGTTCATATCTATGAAGCACTACGATCCTCTTTTCCCGAAGCCCGAAATTGTCATTGGACTTGCAGGGCCCGCCGGCACCGACCTTCAATCACTGGCATCTGAGGTAGCAGATGCCATTAGACCATACGGCTATCAGTCGTTCCAGATAAGAGTGAGTTCACTCATCCAAGCAGTTTGCTCAAAACCTGTTTCTGATGAAATAACGAAATCAAAGTTTGAGCGTCGGGTTGAACTTCTTATGGCGGCTGCAGACTTCCTAAGGAGAAAAGTAAAATCAGGAGCCGCGACCGTTCCGCTAATAACTACCGAAATAAGGAGCCTTAGACAAGGATTTCTTTTGAAAGAGGGATGTGATTTAGATTACGAAGATCTAGAATTATATAATCATTGCTATATATTGAACAGCCTCAAGCACCCTGACGAGGTAGACTTACTTCGACACATTTATGGCGACAAATTCATAATGATATCGGCGTTCACTCACGAAAGTGAACGAAAAACATATCTTACTAGACAAATAGCCAAATCCTACAAAACGACAAATGATGCCAAATTCTTGGAGTCTGCTGATAGGTTAATTAGCCTTGATCGAAAGAGACCGGGGGAAAAAATAGGTCAAAACCTATCTGAAACTTTTCATTTGGCAGATTTTTTTCTCTCCATGCACGGAGATTTCCAATCCAGACTGGATGGATTTTTTCAAAACATCTTTAGCTATCCATATGCAACGCCGACTCGTTGCGAAATGCATATGTTCCAAGCCAGTTCGATCGCGCTCAAATCTGCCGACCTTTCGCGGCAAATTGGCGCCGTGATAGCGAATGCTCAAGGAGATGCCGTCGCACAGGGATGCAACGAAGTTCCGCTCCCTGGCGGAGGCTCATTTTGGATCGACGATGTAGGAAAAAGAGACAATCGTGATTTCACAACTGGACGAGACTTTAACGCTGTCAAGAAAATCGATATTATAGAGGAGCTTATAAAGTTCCTCGCCGAGAAGGACGTGAACGTCCTCAACCTCCCGAGCGATCAGATTGACGCCTTTGTAACGAACCTCATTTTTGGGAATCTCAAAAGCCGTTTCAAAGATTTGAGAGTGTCAAATTTGATCGAATTTGGGAGAGTTGTTCATGCAGAAATGCACGCATTATCCGAAGCGGCGCGGCGGGGCTTAGCAGTCGGTGGGGGGACGATCTACACAACCACTTTCCCGTGCCACATGTGTGCACGGCATATTATCTCGTCGGGAATAGAGAACGTGGTTTATATCGAACCATATCCGAAGAGCATGACGAAGGAACTCTACCCGGAAGACGTGTCCATAGACGAGGAATCTTCGTCCAAAGACAAATCAAAAAAGGTTGTCTTCCGCCCTTTTGAAGGCGTGTCCCCTAGGCGTTTTAGAGACATCTTCAGCTCCACCAAAAGAAAAACATCTGCGGGATATATCGTTGAATGGACGAAAGATCGGGCTCTTCCAAAATTTACCTCTCTTTCTACAGCACATCTCTCCGTTGAGGCAATTGTTGCTTCACAGCTTAAAATCCTTGGCATGATAGACGACATAAAGGACCTCGAAAATGTCTAAGGAAACTCCTGAAAAGCACTCGAAACGACTATTATCCCAGAATGAAAAGGACCGATTGTACGTTACTGGGATGAAAGACAATCCACGGAAGGCGATTGTTCGAGAGCTAAGCAATTACTGGGATTTCGAAGAAAAATTACCGAAGGCCTAGGGAGCCGCATAGAGCGGGAAATGGTCGGCACAGCAACACCACCACCATGCTACACTCCCACCCATGCGCGCCCGGAACCCCCTCTACGTCATGGCCAAGCCGCCTCGGCCCGTGCAGGCGGCGATCGCCGCGCTGCCCCGCAACGACCCCGGGCGCGGGCCGCATCTGCTCCATGTCACGCTCATCTCGCTCTACGACCTCCATTACGCCCCGCCCGAGTGGCTGCCCGCGACCATCGCCGCGCTCGACAGCTTCGTCGCGCCGCCCTTTCCGCTCCGCTTCGACCGGATCGAGAATCGCCGCGCGGTGACCTTGCGGACGCGCGACCCGCTGGCCGAGGCGCGGGCGTTTCAAAAGGCGTTGGTGAACCATCTGCTGTGCGAGAAAGCGCCGATCACGGATGGCACCACCCCCGAACCGCACATCACGATCAACTATCGCGGCGACCGGCTGCGCGCCGAAAAAATGCCGCCCATCGGCTGGACGGTCGATGAAATCATCCTCACCGAAAGCATCGTGGGGCGGACCACCCATGTCGAACATGGCCGCTGGCCGCTTCAGGGCGCCCCCGGCTGAGCCGGACAACGAGTCGAAAAAGACCGCCCTTCCCCCCTTCGTCATCCCGGACTTGATCCGGGATCCACCGCACCGCCGCAGCCATGGCCTCCGGATCAACTCCGGGGTGACGCAGATGAAATATCCCGCCGCCGCCCGCCACCGATTTGACTCTGTCGCCGCGCTGCGCTTCCTGTGCCTTTCATCCCCTTGCAAGGAAAGCGGCTCCGATGACCTCTCCTTCACCCCGCTCCTCTTCGCCCCCGCCCACCGGCCCCGATGCGGGCGCCACCTTTTATCACGGCACCCGCGCCGACCTCGCCGTCGGCGACTTGCTCGCGCCCGGCTGGACCAGCAATTTTGCGGACGGCGCGCCCTTGTCGTGGATCTATTTCGCCGCAACGCTGGAAGCGGCGATCTGGGGCTGCGAACTCGCCGCCGGAGAAGGGCGGGAGCGTATCTATATCGTCGAACCCACGGGCGACTGGTTCGACGATCCCAATCTCACCGACCAGCGTTTCCCCGGCAACCCGACGCGCAGCTATCGCAGCCGCGCGCCCCTGCGGATCATCGGCGAGGTGGAAAGCTGGACACCCCACCCGCCCGAAGTCCTGCAAGCCATGAAAGACAGCCTCGCCACGCTGAAGGCTGAGGGGAAAGACGTCATCATCGACTGATCGCCGCCTTTGTGGCGCCAAATCCACTTGCCTTGGCGCATTGGTCCAATAAGCTGGGGGCGAAGGCGAATAGGGTGGCGCGTCGCCCCCTGTTCGCGCAGGGGGCGCATGGACAGGGGGCTTTCCATGGACAAGGGCATGTTTGCCGCGGCTATTGCTGCGGCGGTGGTTTCGCTGGGCGCGCCCGCGGGCGCGGCGGCGGCGGACGAAAGCGGCGATGAATTGCTGCAAAAGGGGCTGGCGGGGCGCGTCACCCCGCTCGACAATGGCGTGACGATAAAGCGTGTCGGCGCGCATCCCGACGCCGGCTATTTCCTCGTCCGCCTGATCGACAATCACTCGACCGAGGCGGCCATTTGTCCGCGCCGCGCCTTTGAAAGCGGACAGGGCAAGCGCTGGCGCCAGCTCAACGACCGCATTTATGACAATATTTTCAAGCGCGAAGGGCTGTGGGGCATCAATGCGGGTTTTGCCGTCAGCAACCCGGCGGGGCAGGCGACGCGGCAGGAAATCCGCCTGATCAGCGTCAAAAATCCGCAGGCGAAACATTGCGTCCCCGATGTGCTGGGGGTCAATAATGAAGGCGCGCCGCCGCGCTTCCTGTTCATCACGCCGATCAATGTCCAGGAACATGTCTATGGCACCGAAATGATCGTCGATCTGAAATCGGTGCATCAGATGGAGGCGAACCAGCAGCGCATCGACCAGCTTTGGTCGGGCCTCGGCTTTTTCGCCAAGACCGTCTCCGCCCCGCTCGCCCCGCTGGTCGAGGCGCTGGCGGGCGAGGGCAAGAAAGAGGTGAATGACGCGCTGACCCAGGTGGGCGGCGAGGCGCGTGCGGTGCGCCGCTTTACCGCCAATCCCGCGGGCGATCGCACCCAGTCCGAATTCATCTATCTGGGCTTTGACAAATTCGGCCAGACCGACCCCGCGACGCTGCAGGGCGGGGTGACCTTGCAGGGCGATTATCAGGCGAGCGTGCTGCTGCCCGCGACCCGCTACCTCTCCGACCTTGCCCAGCCGATCCCGCAAAGCATCCTCAGCGCGACCCCGATGCGCGCCGCCGATGGGCGCCCGCAAACGGTGCGCGACCGGCTGGGCGCCAAGGCCGACGCCCTCGCCGCGCAGGCCAGCCCGCAGGCCTTTTCGGGAAGCTGCACCGCGCTGCGCCCCGATCTCCTGACGCTGGGCCTGTCCGAAATCGACGCCGACCTGTGGCTCTGGGCGATGGCGAAGACCAGCTCGCACGCCGCCGTGTCGGGGCATCTCGACCAGATCGCCTGTTTCGGCCCGCTCGCCCGCGCCAATCTCAAACGCGTCGGCGGCATCACAATCGAGGCTCCGGTGGTGACCGCCGAGCAAGTCCCGCCCTCCTATCGCGCGATGCACCGGGCGATGGACAATCTGGGGCTGATGGCGACGCTCGGCGCGGTCAATGCCGATCTTCTCCCGCGCTTTGCCGAGAAAATCGACGTCAGCATCGTCGACGACCGGCTCGCCGGGGCGGCGGCGGCGGTCAACGGCGGCGGACGCGACCGCGCGGCGGTGCTGGATTTCATGACGCAGAATTTCGGCCGCTTTGGCTGTTATCTGCCGCGCAGCGACCCCAGCGATTATCAGCTTCGCCCCTTCATGCCGCTGCGCGCGGGCGGGCGCGCCGGGGCGATGATGATGCACAGCAAGGATGATGTGCCCTATATCGTCACGCTGGGCTTTGACCCCGTGGCCAAGGGCAAGGAGGATAATGTCGCCATCGTCTCCGCCATCGCGATCCAGCGGCAGGGCGGCGACACCGGCGCGCTGGTGCGCGATCTCGCCCAGGGGACGAGCGACATCTGCCCGAAACTGCCACCGGCGCCCTGAACCCGCGCGCGCCGCGCGGGCAAGATCGTCAGGCCGGAACCTCCGCCGCCACCTCTGCGGTCGCCGCGCGGTCGATGGCGGCGCGCCATTCAGGCTCGACGCTCAGGCCGAAAATCTCGCCCAGCGCCGCCTCAATCTCGCGTGCGGCCAGATAGCGCTGCTCGGTCCGCCCGTCGGCATGGCGGATGGTCAGCCGGTTTTCGCGCAGCGCATAGCGCGCCGCTGCCGTCGTGCGCGCGGCGATCAACTGGTGGCGGAAATGCGATGCCGGATGGGTCGAGGTATACCAGTTGGCGAGTTCATAATCGACAAAGGGCGGCACCTCGTCATCGATGACATAAAGCGGCATCCATGTGTCCCCCGCCTCGATCCGCACCGACCAGCGCGCGCCTTCGCGCGCGATGCGATAGCGTTCGTGCGGGGTCGCCTGCGGCATTTCATCGCCAAAGGCGAGCGGGGCAGTCGGCACATTGCCGCCAAAGCCGACATCGACCAGCCAAGCGCGCCCCGCAATCCGCACGCGCAGCACCATATGGGTGCGCGGCGACGGCGGCGCATCGGCGGGCCGCATCCAGCGCACCCGCGCAAGCAGCCCCTCGGCCTCGAAACCGATGGCGTGCAGCACGCGAAGGAACAGGCCATTATGCTCGAAACAATAGCCCCCGCGTCCGCCGTCGATCAGCTTGGCCTCAATCGCCGCCGGGCTGATATCGACGCCTTCGTCGGTGAGCGGCCCCAGCGCCTCAAAGGGAATGGCGGCGACATGCGCCGCCTGCAGGTCGCGCAGCACCGCCAGCGTCGGCGCAAGCGGCCCGTCATATTGGATCCGCGCGAAGTAGCGGTCGAGAAAGGGCGGGGAGGAAAGCTTCATGGCATGGCTCCGATCATCATTTCATCGCCCGCCCCTTTGCAAGCTCAACCCCGGTTGAGATCAAGCGCTTTTTGCACCGCTTGTCCGCATCTCAGCTTTCGAGGCTATGCTCCAGCGTAATCTCGCAATTGAGTAGCTTCGATATCGGGCAATTTTTCTCCGCCTCTTCGGCCAGCCGCGCAAATTCACCGGCGTCAATTCCTTCGACGCGCGCGGTCAGCGACAGCGCCGATTTGGTCACGGCAAAGCCGCCCTCCTGCTGCTCCAGCGTCACTTCGGCGCTGGTGTCGAGCGTTCCCGCCGCATATCCCGCACGCGACAGACCAAAGGACAGTGCCATGGTGAAACAGGCGGCATGCGCTGCAGCGATCAGTTCCTCGGGATTGGTGCCGGGCTTGCCCTCAAAGCGGGTCCCGAAACCATAGGGCTGGGCGTCGAGCACCCCCGACTTGGTCGTGATCGACCCCCGGCCTTCCTTGCCAAGCCCTTCATAATGGGCCGATGCGCGATTGACGGTCATCTTCTTCTCCTTGGTTGATTTCAGGTGGCGGCATTCATCAGGCGACGCTCGCCGACGCGGCGCCACGCCTTTTCATGGAAAAAGAAAGCGACAGCATTGATGCACGGCTCGATAATCGCGATCCCGCCCGCCAGCGCCACCGATCCGGTCAGCGCATAGGCAACGCTGAAACCGATGGTCAGATGCAGCGCCAGATAGGTGATCGTCTTGGCAAGATCGGTCGGCACAGGCGTTTCTCCAAAAGCGGAGCTGCCAACTTAAGAATGATTCGCAACTAACGCCAATCGAAGCTGTCACTCACTCTGATCGAACGCCGCAGCTTCCTGAAGGTTCAGCGTTCGAAACGCCCGCGCGTCACCCCGGCGCGGTCCAGCTCCGGCCCCAGCCGCCCGGTCAGCCACAGCCACCACATGCGAAAATCGGCCGCAAGGCTCCACAGCGGATAGGTAAAGGTCGCGGGCCGGTTCTTCTCGACCCCGAAATGCGCGACCCAGGCAAAGGCATAGCCCGCCACCGGCAGCGCGAGCAGCCACACCCAGCGCCCCGAAAACAGCGCAAACAGCGCGATCAGCACCACCAGGCTGGTCCCAATATAATGCAGCGCCCGCGTCGCAGACCTGCCATGCTCGCGCAGGTAAAAGGGCCAGAAAGCCGCAAAGCTTTGATAGTCACGCGCCATACCGCAAGAATGCGCCCCCACCCGCATCCCGTCAAGCACCGCCCTGCACACACCCCGTCACCCCGGGCTCGACCCGGGGCCTGCCTTCCTTTTGGGCCAAGGATCAGGACGCAAAGTTCCCGGTTCGTGCGGAGGCGCGGAGGAAATGCGCTTGCCGCGAAGCGGCTTTCCCATTCGCTCGCCCGAAAGGCGAAGGATGAATGACAACGCCCCTCCAGCCATCCGTCCCACAACCGCCCGCCGTAAATCGCTTCGCGGCCTACCCCTGCCGCGCGAGCCGTACCAACGCCGCATCCAGCGCCTGCAAGAATGCCGACCGGTCCTTCTTGCTGAACGGCGGCGGTCCGCCAATCTGGTCGCCGCCCGCGCGCAGGTCGGCCATGATCGCGCGCGTCGCAATCGCGGGGCCGATCGAGGCCGCGGTAAAGGGCTTGCCATTGGGCGCCAGCACGCTTGCCCCCGCCTTCAGCGCCCGGTCGGCGAGCAAAATATCCGCCGTGATCACCACCGCGCGCCCATGCGCCGCCTCGGCGATCCAGTCGTCGGCAGCGTCAAAGCCGTCCGACACGGTGATCCGTTCGATCAGCGGATGGTCGGGCACGCGCAAATGGCTGTTGGCGACGATCTTCACCGCCACCTCATGCCGCCAGGCGACGCGGTAAATCTCCTCCTTCACCGGGCAGGCGTCGGCATCGACCAATATTGTCACGTCAGTCATCGGGCGGCGGGGTTATTTCTTCATATTGTCGAGGCCCGCGACCACCCCCGCCTTGGTTGACGGATTGCTGGCATTGGGCTTCTTCGGCTTTTCGGCTTTGGGTTTGCGAATTTCGCGGTTCGTCTTCTTCTGGCCTTTGGCCATGGTCAATACCTTGAAACGGCGCGGGCGCCTTTGCCCGGCGGGGCAGAGCCTACGCGCTTTGGCAGCGCAAGTCGCCCCTTATCCACCCAGCCCGTCCCACATCAGCTTGGCGCCAAGGAAGATCATCAGCAGATAGATGATGACATAGAATCGCGCCCCGTCGATCCGTTTCAACCAGCGTACCGTCAGCAGGGTCGAAACAATCGCCAGCGGCATCAGGATCAGCGCGGCGACAATCACCTCATGCGGGAAAGCGCCCAGCGCCACATAGGCAGGCACCTTGATCCAGTTCACCAGCGCGAACAGCACCGCATTGGTCCCGACAAAGGTGAGGTGGGGCAGCTTGCGCGGCGCGACCCACATCTGGAACGGCGGGCCGCCGGCATGGGCGATCTGGCTGGCGAACCCCATCGCCCCGCCAAACAGGCTGCCGACCCAGCCCGGCGACTGCGACGCGGCGACGATCCGCCCGCCGCGCTCGACCCACAGGCGATAGACGCCAAAGGCAAAGGTAATCGCGCCCAGCGCCGCCATCAGCTGCGCCTCATCCACCCGGTCGGCGTAAAAATAGCCCGCCAAAATGCCGAGGGCGGCACCGGGGAGCATCCATGCGATGATCCAGCGGTCCCATGTCTTGCGAAACGCCCAGACGCTGATCGCATCCTGCACGATCAAAATCGGGAGAAGCAGCGCGGCGGCGGTCGCGGGCGGCAGCACCAGCGCGGCGAGCGGCGTGGCAAGCGCGCCGACCCCCGCCAGCCCGCCCTTGGCCATGCCGAGCAGCACCACCGCCGCCAGCAGCACCGCCAGCGTCACCGGATCGGCGAGCAGGCTCATGCCGGCGACAATTCCTCCGCCACATCGGGCAGCCGCCAGTCGATGGCGCCGCGCCCCTTGGCGGTCAGAAACGCATTGGCCTGGCTGAAGGGCCGCGTGCCGAAAAATCCCTTGTGCGCCGACAGCGGCGACGGGTGCGGCGCGCTGAGGATCAGATGCGGGCTATCCGCGCCCAGTCCCGGCAGATCGGCGGCCTTGCGCTGGGCATGGCTGCCCCACAGGATAAAGACCTTGGGCGCCGGATCGGCGGCGACCGCGGCGACCGCGGCGTCGGTGAAGCGTTCCCACCCGCGCCCCTTGTGCGATGCCGCCTGCCCCGCCTCGACTGTCAGCACATTGTTGAGCAGCAGCACGCCCTGCCGCGCCCAATGGGTCAGGCAGCCGTGGCGCGCGGGGGTTATGCCAAGGTCCGCCTCCATCTCCTTATAGATGTTGACGAGGCTGGGCGGCGTCCGCACGCCGGGACGCACCGAAAAGCACAGCCCATGCGCCTGATCCGGCCCATGATAGGGGTCCTGCCCCAAAATCACCACGCGCACCGCCTGCGGCGGCGTCGCATCGAGCGCGGCGAACCAGTCGCGCGGGCGCGGATAGATGGTCTTTCCCTTCGCGCGTTCGTCGGCCAGAAACTGCTTGAGCGCCGCCATATAGGGCTGCTCAAACTCGCCGCCGATCGCGGCGAGCCAGTCGGGATGAAGCTTGACCTCCGCCATGCGCGCCCTTTGACCGGAGCCGGACCAGCTTGTCCAGCACCTTATCGGCGCCCCACCCCGCGCCCACAACATCAGCGGTGGAAATTGCCGCCCCGCCGCACTAGGCGATAGGAACATGCACAGCCCCGCCTTGGCGCGCGAAAGGGAAATCAGATGAGCGAACATATCGGCCCTGCTCTCGACCGGCTCGACCGGCTGGTGCGCCAGCGTCTCGCCGAAGGTGATGCGGGCGCTTCCTATGTCGCCAGCCTCGCCGCCAAGGGACGCGGCAAGATCGCGCAAAAGCTGGGCGAGGAGGCGGTCGAAACGGTCATCGCCGCGCTCACCGAGGATGACGCCGCGCTGACGAGCGAGGCCGCCGACCTCATCTTCCACCTCAATATATTGCTCGCCGAACGCGGCCTTGGCTGGGACGCCATCGCCACCGAACTTGACCGGCGGCACGGAATTTCGGGCCATGCCGAAAAGGCTGCCCGCCAGCAAAAGGAGCCCTGATCATGGCGATCGACCCGACCCTTCCCTATGACGAGAATAATATTTTCGCGCGCATCCTGCGCGGCGAACTGCCGTGCAAGAAAGTCCATGAGGATGATCACGCCCTCGCCTTTCACGACATCAACCCACAGGCGCCGACGCATATATTGGTGATCCCCAAGGGGCCTTATGTCAGCTGGGACGATTTTTCGGCGCGCGCTAGCGCCGATGAAATCGCGGGCTTCATCCGCGCCGTGGGTCAGGTCGCGCGCGATCTGGGCCTTGTCGAGCCCGGCTATCGCCTGCTCGCCAATATCGGGCGCCATGGCCATCAGGAGGTGCCGCACCTCCACGTCCACCTCTTCGCCGGCAAGCCGCTCGGACCAATGCTGGCGGGTTAGGAGCGCAAGCCTGCGCCGAAGCCTCCAATTAACTTATTGATAATATTAATGGATAGGTGAAATTCTCACGCGGCCCCACCTATGCTGCGTGGCACCTTCGCCAACTTCCGCTTTCCCCAAGCCCCCACGCCGCCGCCTCTTTTGTCCCGGCGCGCGGCGCCTTCGAGCCGTAAAACTGGCGTCACGACGCTGAAATTAAGTTGCGCTGACCGGCGGAGAAGCTAGTTTGCGGGGCAGGAGAGGGGCCCGTTCCGGCCCCAATAAGGGGAAGACACGCATGATTTTTGGACGCGTCAAATCACTCGACGCAATCTTGGCAACTGCCGAGAAAAAGTCGCTGCACCGATCCCTCGGTGCCTTTCAGCTAACCATGCTCGGGATCGGGGCCATCATCGGCACCGGCATTTTCGTCCTGACGGCAGAGGCCGCGCAAAAGGCGGGGCCCGGCATGATGTGGAGCTTCGTGATCGCAGGCCTCGTCTGCGTCGTCGCGGCGCTCTGCTATTCCGAACTCGCCTCGATGGTGCCCGTCTCGGGCAGCGCCTATACCTATACCTATGCCGTAATGGGCGAACTTCTCGCCTGGACCGTCGGCTGGGCGCTCATCCTCGAATATGCCGTCGCGGCCTCCGCCGTATCGGTCGGCTGGTCGGGCTATTTCGTCGGGCTTTTATCCAATGCAGGCATCGAATTTCCGCTCTGGCTGACGGTCGGTCCCTATGCGGGCGGGCTCGTCAATCTGCCGGCGCTGGTGATCGCCCTGCTCGTCACCTGGCTGCTGATGATCGGCACCACCGAAAGCGCGCGCGTCAACGCCGTCCTCGTGGTGATCAAGGTCACCGCTCTCACCCTCTTCATCGCGCTCACCCTGCCGATGATAAAGGGCCAGAATTTCGATCCCTTCCTGCCCAATGGCTGGTTCGGCCAGATGGCGGGCTTTGGCGCGGTCGGCGCCGCGGCGTCGATCTTCTTCGCCTATGTCGGCTTCGACGCCGTCTCGACCGCGGCCGAGGAAACCAAGAATCCGCAGCGCAACGTGCCCATCGGCCTGATCGCCTCGCTCGGCGTCTGCACCCTCTTCTACCTTGCGGTGGCCGCCGGTGCGATCGGCACGCTGGGCGCGCAGCCGGTCTCCGGTCCGGCGGGCGAATTGCTTGCCCCCGGTTCGCGCGCGCTTGCTGAACAATGTGCTTCGCTTGTCGCAATCGGCCATGAACCGCTGGTTTGCTCGCGTGAGGCGCTGGCTCATGTGCTGCGCGAAATCGGCTATCCGTGGCTCGGCAACGCCATCGGCATCGCGGCTTTCCTCGCGCTGCCCTCGGTCATTCTGATCATGCTTTTCGGCCAGACGCGCATCTTCTTCGTCATGGCCCGCGACGGCCTGCTTCCCGAAAAGCTCGCGACGATCCACCCCAAGTGGAAAACGCCGCATGTTGTGACCATGATTACGGGTGTGGCGGTCGCTTTCTTCGCCGCCTTCCTCCCGGTCGGAAAGCTTGCCGACATCTCCAACTCGGGTACGCTCTTCGCCTTCTTCATGGTGGCGATTGCGGTGCTGGCGCTGCGCATCAAGGATCCGACGCGTCACCGGCCTTTCCGCACCCCGCTGGTCTGGATCGTCGCCCCGCTCGCCATTGTCGGTACGCTGGGCCTCTATTTCAACCTGCCCTTCGATGCGAAAATGGTGTTGCCCGTCTGGGGCGCCATCGGCCTCGTCATCTATTTCATCTACGGTTATCGTCGCAGCCATGTCGGTCGCGGCATCGTCGAGGTGCATGAAGATGACAGTGACGCCCCGCCGCCGCCTGTTCCGCCCGTCCCGTCGTTCGACTGACGGGTCGCGCATCAGCCAATCGAAAGGGGGCCAATGGCCCCCTTTCTTTTATGCGCTTACCCAATATGCGCTCATTCGGGTGATCCGGGAACGGGCCGACGCCCAACGCGCTAGAAAGGCGCCTTGGGCGCGGTGCCCGGACGGGTAAAGAGCCGCCCGCGCTCGGCCCAGAAAACCAGCGCCAAGCCGCCAATGGCAGAGATCAGAAAGGCATAGGCCAGCGGCAGGGTCGTGCCGTCATATTGCTGCCCGATCACCGCGCCCGCGACGGCGGCCAGCAAGGTGCGCGCAAAGCTTTGATAGGAGGACGCAACGCCCGCCATATGGCCGAAATCCTCCATGGCGATCGACCCGAAATTGCTGCCGATAAAGCCGATCAGCCCGACGTTGATCATCATCAGCACGGTAAAGATGGTCAGCGTCTCGCCGCCGCTCAGCGCCGCGACAATCTGCGCGATCGAGGTCGCCATAAAGGCGAAAACCGCCGTCTGCGACACCCGCCGCGCGCCAAAGCGTTCGACAATGCGCGAGTTGGAGAAATTGGCGATGGCAAGGCCCACCGCCACCGCCGCAAAGACCAGCGGGAATAGCTCACGCGCGCCGAACACATCGCCGATAATCTGCTCGCTGCTGTTCAAATAGCCATAGAGCGCGCCCTGCATCAGCCCCGCCGCGATCATATAGCCCGCCGCGCGGCGATGGCGCGTCACCGTCGCCCACCCCGCAACCATCGTCCGCCAGTTGAGCGGGCGCACATCCGCCGCCGTCAGCGTTTCCGGCAGGCGCCGCAACCAGAACAGCATCACCCCGCCCATCAGCGCCAGCACCAGAAAAATCGCGCGCCAGCCAGCGACGGCGGCAATGCCGGCCCCCAAGGTTGGGGCGATGATCGGCACGATCATGAAGACCAGAAAGATCAGCGACATGCGCTTGGCCATGGCGTCGCCGACGAACAGGTCGCGAATGACCGCGACGACAATCACCCCCAGCCCCGCCGAGACCAGCCCGTGACCAAAGCGCAAGCCAAGCAACATGGGAAAGCTGGTGGCGAGACCGCAGCCGATAGAAAAGATGATATAGGCAAAGAGCGCCGGCACCAGCACGCCCTTGCGCCCGAAACGGTCGGCCAGCGGTCCATAGAAAAGCGATCCAATGCCAAGACCCACCAGATAGGTGGAGATCACATATTGCCGGTCGTTGGCGGCGGTGACGCCCAGCCCTTCGCCAATGGCGGGCAAAGCCGGCAGCATGGCATCAATGGCCAGCGCATTGAGCGCCATCACCATCGCCATCATCAAAACCATTTCGCGCTCACCTGGAAGACTGCGGCGCGGGGGAGATTCGGAAATGTCGTGCATAGCAAGGACATATGCGCCTCAAGGCCCGTTTTGGATAGCCCTTCGGCGCGCGCCAGGAACGCAAAGCTATGCAGAATGAAAAGAGGCCGCCTCGCGCGCGCGAAACGGCCTCCCATTTTGCGGCTTTAAAAGGATCAGCTCTGACGCGTACCCGTCATCGCCATCGAGCCGAAAGCACCCGCCTTGATCGTGCCGGTCAGCGTGTCGCCATCGACCGTCGCTTCGCATTCAAGCGTCATCGGCATCGGCACTTTCATGTTCATCGTCCAGGTCAGCTTATTGCCATCGACCTTGCCATTTTCGACATCGAGCGATCCCATGGCCCCGGCATTCTGCCCGGTAAAGCTGTCGCCGTCGCTCTTGACGGTGAACACCGACTTCTGGTCGCCCATCGGCGATT
The DNA here is from genome assembly GCF_000763945.1 of Sphingopyxis sp. MWB1. Classification (NCBI taxonomy): domain Bacteria; kingdom Pseudomonadati; phylum Pseudomonadota; class Alphaproteobacteria; order Sphingomonadales; family Sphingopyxidaceae; genus Sphingopyxis; species Sphingopyxis sp. MWB1. Next base: position 2,182,570 of record NZ_JQFJ01000002.1, on the reverse strand, counting down.
TGGTTACGCAATCATAGCTGCCATCAACCTGCGACATATCCATCTCCTAATTTAAACCAATGTTAATTAGACAATGTCGCTGTTTCCACGGGAAGCCCCAGTTCGTCAAGCTGCGGTTTCACAACCGCCGCATCGCCGACGACGACATAGACCAGATTATCGGCGCTCAGGGTTTCGCGCGCTGCCGCATCGACCTGCTCACGAGTCATCGCTTCATAGATTTCGGGAAGCGTCTCATAATAAGTGTCGGGGCGGTCAAACTTGACGATCGAGCGCATCCCCGCAAGCACATCGCCCGAGGTTTCAAAACTGCCGGGCAGTTCGCGAACGCTGCCGTTGACCGTCCGCTCCAATTCCTCTGCCGTCGTTCCCTTGTCGCCCAGATAGGCCGAAAGGTCGCTCTGCAATTCCTTGATCGCATCGCCGGTGCGGTCGGCCTGAACCGGCGCAAAGGCGGTCCAGCTCACCCGGTCGGCTTCACCCGACACGCGCGTGCGCACGCCATAGGACCAGCCCTTGGTCTCGCGCAGGTTCATGTTGAAGCGCGAGAGGAAGCTGCCGCCGAAAATATCATTGGCGGACCGCAAGATTTCGAGCGAATCGCGACCGGTCTTGTCGAGGACCTTGCCCGCCATGATCACCGACTGCGGCGATTTGGGCCGGTCGACCAGAATGATGCGCGGCTGCGGGGCCGGAATGGCGACATCGAAATGCTTCACCGGCTTGGCATCGCGCCGGGCGCGCCAGTCGCCAAAGGTCGCGTTCAGCTGCTGGGTGACCTTGGCCAGCGTCGTATCGCCCACCACGAAAATACGGGCATTGTCGGGACGGATCCACGCCTGATGGAAAGCGGCGAGCTGGTCGCGGGTCGCCGCCTTGACCGCCGCTTCATTCCCCAGCCCCGACGGCGGAATGCCATAGGGGTGCCCCTCGCCATAAAGGACGGGCATCAGGACGCGCGACGCAATCGCATTGGGCGTGTTCAATTCGCTGTTCAGGCGATTGAGCTGCTGCGCGCGCACCCGCTCCAATTCCTTCGCGTCGAAGGCGGGATGGCGGATATAATCCGCGAGCAGGCGCAGCGAAGGCGCGAGATTGGGAGTCAGGGCGAACAGCGTAAAGACGGTTTCGTCGGCATTGGCCGATCCGCTGATCTGCGCGCCCAGCCGCTCCTTGGCCTCGGCAAAGGCAATCGAATCGAGGCTGGTCGTGCCTTCGTTCATCAGGCTGAGCATCAGCGACTGGGTGCCGAGCGCGTCGCGCGGATCGGCGGCATAGCCTGCATCAAAGCTGACCGCGACATTCACCGTCGGCACCGCGCTGCGCCGCGCAAACACCACCTCGATGCCGTTTTTCAGCTTCGCCCGCTCGATATCGGGAAAATCGAGCGCGGTCAGATTGGCCACGGGGGGCAATTGCGACCGGTCGGCGATCGACGTCGCGCCGGGCGTGGAGGAGGCAGGGCCGACATCGCCCAGATCGGGGTTCCAGTAACGGTCGGCGGCAAAGGGCACGGCATCCTTGGCCGCCACCACCGCGCCGCCGCGATGCTCGCCGCCCTCGGTGCGCTCACCCGGCGTATATTTCAGCGAAAAGGCCGGCCGCGACATCCATTTGCGCGTGATATCGCGCACCTGCTCAGGGGTCGCCTTGGCCATGCGGTCAAGCTCGGTGCGATAATAGCCGGGGTCGTTCGAATAAAGCGCCCCTTCGGCCAGCGCGACCGCCTTGCCGCCAAAACCGCCGACCGATTCGAGCCCGCCAATGGCGCCGCCCAGATAGCTTGCCGCCGCGCGCTGCAATTCATCCGCCGTCGGGCCGCTTTCCAGAAATTTGGCGATTTCCTCGTCGAGCCGCTTCGACACCAGATCGACATCGACGCCGGGTTTCACATCGGCCTGGACGATCAATATGCCGGCATCTTCAAAGGGCGAGGCACTGGCGCCCACGCTGACCGCTACCTGATCCTTGCGGACGAGCGCATTGTCGAGCCGCGAGGAGGAAAGCCCCCCCAATACGCCCATCGCCATCTGCAGCGGCACGGCATCGGGATCGTTGAGCCCCGGGATCGTCCACATGCGATAAAGGCGCGTGGTCGGGATCAGATCCTTCACTTCCTTCGCCAGCGGCGCGGGCAGGGTCGGCACCGGTGCATCGACCGCCTTCACCGCCGGACCGCGCGGAATATCGCCGAACCAGTGCGTCACCTTCTCCTTCGCGGTGGCGACATCAATATCGCCCGCCAGCACCAGCACGGCGTTGTTCGGGCCATAATTGTCGGTGAACCATTTTTTCACATCATCGAGGCTCGCCGAATTAAGGTCGGCCATCGAACCGATGGTGCTGTGGTGATAGGGATGCCCCTTGGGGAAGAGATTTTCGAAAATCTCGTAACGCAGCAGGCCAAAGGGATTATTGTCGCCCTGCCGCTTTTCATTCTGCACCACGCCGCGCTGGTTATCGAGCTTTTCCTGCGTCACCGCGCCCAGCAAATGCCCCATGCGGTCGCTTTCGAGGAACAGCGCGCGGTCGAGCGCCGCAGTCGGCACGGTCTCGAAATAATTGGTGCGGTCAAGGAAAGTGGTGCCGTTGAAATCGGTCGCGCCGACCTGCTGCAGCGGCTCGAAAAAATCGCCCGGCGCATTTTCCGAACCGTTGAACATCAGATGTTCGAACAAATGGGCAAAGCCGGTCTTGCCCTTGGGCTCATGCTTCGATCCCACGCGGTACCAGACCGATACGGCCACGACCGGCGCCTTGCGATCTTCATGGACGATCACGCGCAGCCCATTGTCGAGCGTGAAGCTTTCATAGGGGATATCGACCGCCTTCACCAGGTCGGAAATTGGCGCGGGCTCATCGCCCTTGGCCTTGGCGAGCACCGGACCGGCTGCAACCAGCGAGGTCGTGATAGCCAGAGCCAAAGAAAAATGACGGAAACGAGCCATGATGGTCCCCTTGAAAAGGCGCCGCGCGCAAGGCTGCGGCGCCGGATAATCCGGCAGCACCCACAGATGCTGTATGACTGCCTTATTACAGCAAGGCGAAAGGGGTTCAAGGCCGATAGAAGCGCGCCCCGCTGGCCTTGAGCGCCTGCGGATCGAACAGCACGGGCTTCAGCGCATGGCGGACGAACAGCGGCGCCTGGTCATTATAATGCGGGCTCGCCGGCCGCGTCGTCGCGGCGCCAAAGGGCTGGATCGATTCGGACCGCACCCGTCCATCGCGATCCCATGTCACGAACATGATGAAACTGTCGCCGTGGCGCACCTTCAGCCGCCCGTCAGGCTCGACATCCCACAGGGTGGAGGCGCGGATCGTGTCATTGCCGCCATCGAGCGGCAGGTCGACGCGCGCCGCGCCCTCGCCGTGCCTCAGGCGCAGCACCGTGCCCAGCCGCGGGTCGAGCCCGGCGAAATGCTTTTGCAGATGCACCGTCACCTCCTTCAGCGTCTTCATCGGATCGGGCGCGGGGCGGCGCTGATAATGACTGCGGTTGGCGGGGCGCAGCAGCATCAGCGCCAGCGCATCGCCCTTCCCCTTGCCATCGAGGTTCCAGTCCCACTGGCGCAGCAGCGCCTGTGCCCGTTCCAGCGCCGGATCGCCTTTGACATCGAGCGCGAGCAGCCGGTCGATCCACGCCTTGGCATAGCCGGTCTTCGCATAGCTGGTGTCATATTTGATCGCCTTCAGCCGCGCCTCGTCGATCTGGCCCGACGCCTCGAACAGGTCGATCAGCCGCGCCGCGCGGTTGGTCATATCTTCCTCCACCCCCAAAAGCGGCGAAAAGGCCGCGGCGTCGAGCTCGTCGCCCGGTCCGGCGGCGACCCAGGGGCTGTTGTTCGCATTCATCACATAGCCCGAGCGCGGGTTCACCAGCGCGGGCACGCGGCCAAAGGGCAAGGTTTCGGTCCACAGCGCCGCCGACTGATCGCCGGGCAGCACGCCGCGCCAGTCATATCCCTGCGGCCGGTCGGGGAACATGGCGTTATAGAATAGCCCGATATTCCCCTTGGCATCGGCATAGATGAAATTGGTCGCCGGAACCCCCTGCCCCGCCATCGCCGCGCGCCATTCGGCAAAATCGCGCGCCTTGTTCAGCCGGTAATATTGGGTGACCATATCGGCCTGATCCATCCCGGCATAGCGAATGGCAAAGGCGCCTTCGTCATTCTTCACCACCGGCCCATGCACCGAACGCCAGACGGTACGCGGCACGGGCAGCGTGAAGGGCCCAAATTTGACCTTCAGCCACACGCGCTTTTTCTCCAGCGGTCGCCACTCACCATCAAAGCGATAGGCCTCGCCGCTGTCGTCGAGAACCAGCTTGTAAATATCGATCAGGTCGGGCCGGTTTACCGTATTGGTCCAGCCAAGATATTTATTGTGGCCCAGGAAGGGATAGGGCGCCCCCGGAAAGGTCGCGCCCGCAAAATCCCACCCTTCATCGCTATGCACCACCAGTTCATACCAGGCGACGCTGCCGGTCCAGGGCTGGTGCGAATTGGACACGAGCCGGGTCGCTCCATCGGTCGAACGCGCGGGCGCCACCGCCATGGCATTGGATCCATTGTCATCGGGATCGCGGCCCACCGGGGTCAGGGGACGCACGACCGGTTTCGTCTCGTCCGCCAGCGCAGGCCCGCCTTCGCGCGCGAAAGGCTTGGCCTCCACCGCATCGCCCAGCACCGAATCGAGCCCGAAGAAAAAGGGTGAGCGCAGGATGAAGCCCGCCACCACATCCTCGCCCGTCACCGGAAAGAGCCCGCGCAGGGCCACTTCCTCAGGATGCTTCGCCGCATAATGGTTGAGCCCCGCCGCATAGGCGTCGAACAGCCGACGCACATCGGCGGGCAGGCCCGGCCAGTCGCGCGCACTGGTCGCGCGCACATCGAGCAAGGCGGCGACATAATCGATCCGCGCGCCTTCTTCGCCCAGCAAGGCGCCCGCGCGCCCGCGCGTCATCGCCATCACCTGCTGCAGCGTTTCGAAATCATCCTCGGCATGGGCATAGGCGACGCCATAGGCGACATCGGCATCGCTCTTGCCAAAGATATGCGGCACGCCAAAGCGGTCGCGCGCAATCTCCACCCGTTCAGGCTGATAATCTGACGCCGGCGGAGCCGAAGCCGAAGCGGTCAATGGCTCCCAAAAAGCGAGCGCCGCCGCCGCGCCGACCAACAGCAGCACCAATCCAATCAACGCCCGTCGCCACATCTGCTTATGCCCTTCCAATGCCCGCGCCTGTCTGGCGTCAGTCAGGCTTGAACGCAAGCCGCTGTCGTTCGTCGACTGGCACTGGATTAGCGCGGCAGAAAAGCTAAGGCCAACCGATGACCATAATAGGGAGACATTATATCATGCGTTCCAGGGGCCTTCTTCTCGCTGCCTTCCTGTCCTTGGGGGTCGCCCCCGCCGCGCTGGCACAGCCCGTCATCGGATCGGGCATTGTCCCGGCCGCGCAAAATAGCGCCGAGCGTCCCATCGCCTTTGCCGCCACCGCGCCGCAGGGCGCGACGCTCGCGCTTTTGATGGCCGATGAAAAGCTGCCGCCGCTTCCGGGCGTTTCGCTCAGCTCAGCCGAAGAGCAGGCGCTGAACCAGGCCATTGCCGCGGCGAAGTTCACCGGCAAGGCGGGCTCGACGCTGTCGCTTCGCGGCATCGGCGCCTGGCCGCGCATCCTGCTCGTCGGCACCGGCACCGCCCCCAACGCGCTCGCCCTCGCCGAAGCGGGCGGCAAGATCGCGCAGGACCTCAAAAGCGAGGGGCATCCCGTCGCCGTCGCAGGCGCCCCGGGCGCCGCCGCCGCCGAAGTCGCCTATGGCTTCGCGCTCGGCCAATATCGCTTCGATCGCTACAAGACCGTCGACCGCGAAAACCCCGGCGCCGACCGGATTATTTTCGTCAGCGATGCCGCCGACGCGGCGCGGAGCGCTTTTTCCAGTCGCTGGGAACCACTGGCCGAGGGGGTGCGGCTGTCGCGCGACCTCGCCAATGAACCGGCGAATATCATCTACCCCGCCAGCTTCGTCTCCCGCGTTCGCGATGCCTTTTCCGGCGTTGCGGGGGTCAGCATAGAGGTGCTCGACGAAGCCGCGATGCGGAAGCTTGGCATGGGCAGCATCGTCGGGGTCGGGCAGGGCAGCCCGCGCGGTTCGCGCATGATGCTGCTGCGCTATCGCGGCCCGGGCTCGGATGCCGCACCGCTCGCGCTCGTTGGCAAGGGCATCACCTTTGACAGCGGCGGCATTTCGCTGAAGCCCGGATCGGGCATGGGCAATATGAAGGGCGACATGTCAGGCGCCGCCTCGGTCATGGGCACGGCCCTCTCGCTCGCCAAGTCGCGCGCGCCGGTCCATATCGTCGCCGTCGCCGCGCTCGCGGAAAATATGCCCGACGGCAATGCCCAGCGTCCCGGCGACATTGTCCGCACCATGTCGGGCAAGACGATCGAGATGATCAACACCGACGCGGAAGGGCGCCTCGTCCTCGCCGATGCGAATGAATATGTCGCCAAAGCCTATCGCCCGCGCGCCATCGTCAATATCGCGACGCTGACGGGCTCGGTCGTCGGCGCCCTGTCCGACCAATATGCCGGCCTGTTCGCCAATAATGACGGGCTGGCCGACAAATTGCTCGCCGCGGGCAAGCAAAGCGGCGAGGAAGTGTGGCGCCTGCCGCTGCACGACAATTATGCCGAGCGCATGGATTCGGACATTGCCGACATCCGCAACAGCAGCGGCGACGGGCCGGGCGCCAGCCTGGGCGCACATTTCATCGAATTTTTCGTTGAAGAGGATATGCCCTGGGCCCATCTCGACATTGCGGGCATGAACCGCAGCGAGAAAAACCGCCCGCTCGTTCCCAAAGGCATGACGGGCTATGGCGTGCGCCTGCTCGATCAATTTGCGCGGGACGGCTTTTAAACCGGAAAGGTTCATTCCCTAACGTGACAGGCGCCGATGATCGCCCTTTGCTCGAACGCATAGGCGCTTGCCGCGCCTGTCCCGATCTGCCCCTCGGCCCCCGCCCGATTTTGCAATGGAGCCCGCGCGCGCGGATCCTGATCGCGGGGCAGGCGCCGGGGCGCAAGACCCACGCCAGCGGCCTGCCCTTCGACGATGCGTCGGGCGACCGGCTGCGCCGCTGGCTCGGGGTATCGCGCGACACCTTCTACGACCCCGACCGCATCGCCATCCTGCCCATGGCCTTTTGCTTTCCGGGCAGCGGCAAGGGCGGCGACGCGCCCCCGCCAGCGCGATGCGCCGCCTTGTGGCGCGCCGGGCTGCTCGCGCCGCTGACCGCGCTGCAATTGACCATCGCCGTCGGCCGCTATGCCGCCGACTGGCACGATGCGCGCCGCGCGTCGCTGACCGAACGGGTGCGCGACTGGGCGTCCGGCTGGCCGCACCAGATCCTCCTTCCCCACCCCAGCCCGCGCAACAACCGCTGGCTCGCGCGCAACCCCTGGTTCGAGGAGGAGATTATTCCGCGCCTGCAAGAAAGGGTGGCAGACATTCTGTCTTCTCCCGCCTAGGCTGAAGGGCCCGCGGCGCTCTTGTGTTGCCCAAAAGCAACACTATCTTGGATTGCGAGAAAGGATCTTCCCCCCATGAATCTGGAAAAGTTCACCGATCGCGCCAAAGGCTTTTTGCAGGCCGCCCAGACAATCGCGATCCGCATGAATCATCAGCGCATCGCGCCCGAACATATCGCCAAGGCCTTGCTGGAGGATAATCAGGGCATGGCCGCGGGCCTTATCGCCCGCAGCGGCGGCGATACGGCGCGCGCGATCGCGGGTATCGACGCGCTGCTCGCCAAGCTGCCCGCCGTCTCCGGCTCGGGCGCGCAGGCGACGCCGGGGCTCGACAATGATGCGGTGCGCCTGCTCGATCAGGCCGAACAGGTCGCCGCCAAGGCGGGCGACAGCTATGTCACGGTCGAGCGGCTGCTGCTCGCCATGCTGCTTTCCAAATCGACACCCGTGGGCAAGGCCTTTGCCGAGGCGGGGCTGACCGCCGACGCGCTCAACGCCGCGATCAACGATCTGCGCGGCGGCCGCACCGCCGATACGGCCTCGGCCGAGGAGCGTTATGAAACGCTCAAGAAATTTGCCCGCGACCTCACCGAAGTCGCGCGCGAGGGAAAGCTCGACCCCGTCATCGGCCGCGACGAGGAAATTCGCCGGACGGTGCAGATCCTGGCCCGCCGGACCAAGAATAATCCGGTGCTGATCGGCGAACCCGGCGTCGGCAAGACCGCCATCGCCGAAGGGCTTGCGCTGCGTATCGCCAATGGCGATGTGCCCGACAGCCTCAAGGATCGCCGCCTGCTCGCGCTCGACATGGGCGCCTTGATTGCGGGCGCCAAATATCGCGGCGAATTTGAAGAGCGGCTGAAGGGCGTGCTCGACGATGTCAAAGCCGCCGAGGGCGAAATCATCCTCTTCATCGACGAAATGCACACGCTGGTCGGTGCGGGCAAATCCGAAGGCGCGATGGACGCCTCCAACCTGCTCAAGCCCGCCCTCGCGCGCGGCGAACTCCATTGCATCGGCGCGACGACGCTCGACGAATATCGCAAGCATGTCGAAAAAGACCCCGCGCTTCAGCGGCGTTTCCAGCCGGTCTTCGTCGGCGAACCCACGGTCGAGGACAGCATCTCGATCCTGCGCGGGCTCAAGGAAAAATATGAGCTGCACCACGGCGTGCGTATCACCGATGCCGCAATCGTTGCCGCCGCCACCCTGTCCAACCGCTATATCACCGACCGCTTCCTGCCCGACAAGGCGATCGACCTGATGGACGAGGCGGCGAGCCGCATCCGCATGGAGGTGGAATCCAAACCCGAAGAGATTGAAAATCTCGACCGCCGCATCATCCAGATGAAGATCGAGGAATCGGCGCTGGGCAAGGAAAGCGACGAGGCATCAAAGGATCGCCTCGAGAAACTACGCGCCGAGCTCGCCAATCTCGAACAGCAATCATCCGAACTGACGCAGAAATGGCAGGCGGAGAAAGAGAAAATCCACGCCGAGGCGCGGCTCAAGGAGGAGCTCGACGCCGCGCGGTTGCAACTCGAACAGGCGCAGCGCGCCGGCGATCTCGCCAAGGCGGGCGAGCTGAGCTACGGCCGCATTCCCGAGCTCGAAAAGCGCCTCGAAGCGGCGGAGGCCGCCACGGGCAACGCGATGCTGCGCGAGGAAGTGACCGCCGAAGATATCGCCGCTGTCGTCAGCCGCTGGACCGGCATCGCCGTCGACCGGATGATGGAAGGCGAACGCGAAAAGCTCCTCACCATGGAAAGCGCCCTTTCCAAAAGGGTCATCGGCCAGAGCGAGGCGGTCCGCGCTGTCTCCACCGCGGTGCGCCGCGCGCGCGCGGGGCTGCAGGACCCGCATCGTCCGCTGGGCAGCTTCCTCTTCCTCGGCCCCACCGGGGTCGGCAAGACCGAATTGACCAAGGCGCTTGCGGGCTTTCTGTTCGACGATGATCAGGCGATGGTCCGCATCGACATGTCCGAATATATGGAAAAGCACAGCGTCGCGCGCCTCGTCGGCGCGCCCCCGGGCTATGTCGGCTATGAAGAAGGCGGCACGCTCACCGAAGCCGTCCGCCGCCGCCCCTATCAGGTCATTTTGTTCGACGAGGTGGAAAAGGCGCATGGCGATGTGTTCAACATCCTCCTCCAGGTGCTCGATGACGGCCGCCTCACCGACGGACAGGGGCGCACGGTCGATTTCACCAATACGCTGATCATCCTGACCTCGAACCTCGGCAGCCAGGCGATTGCCGCGCTCCCCGACGATGCGCCGGTCGAACAGGCCGAACCTGCGGTGATGGAGATCGTCCGCGGCCATTTTCGCCCCGAATTCCTCAACCGGCTCGACGAGATCGTCCTCTTCCACCGCCTGGGGCAACAGCATATGGGCGGCATCGTCGACATCCAGATCGCGCGCCTGCAAAGGCTGCTCGCCGACCGCAAGATCAGCATCGACCTCACCCCCCCCGCGCGCGACTGGCTCGCCCGCGTCGGCTACGACCCCATCTACGGCGCCCGCCCCCTCAAACGCGCAGTACAAAAATATGTCCAAGACCCCCTCGCCGACATGCTGCTGAAAGGCGAGGTGAAGGATGGGGATGTGGTGAAAGTTGAAGAAGGAGAGGGCAGGCTCACCCTACAGCCCGCCGGTTAAGCATGGATTCGCAAAAGCCCGCTTCTCAGATCCCGTTCAGTCGTGCAGGCGAGAGCAAGCTTATGGGGGCCTTTTAACTTAGAAGGGCTTGCCAGATGGCCCTCTGATATCCAGCGCTTGACGCCTGATCCATTTGGAAAGAATCATTTTTCTACCGGAGATAATCTTGCAGCCAGCGTGGGCAGCCAGCGGGCAAGGCGCGCCCCGTTCATCCACATTTTTAAAAAACACGGCTTCGCCTAATTTGCCCTTATACGCCCATCCCGATGACGGGAAATAAGTCTCTCCGCCTTCATAATGCGTATTCAAATATATAAGAAATGTCAGATCCCTTTGATTGTCGCTGGAAGGGATGACGTCGCTGTGCAACCGATACTCTTCGTCCACATCATAGGAAATTATCTGAGTCGGCTCCCCTTGATTATATGAAGTTCCAGTTGCCGCCGCAATTCTACGATTAATTGCATGGATCACCGGATTCTCATCTATGAAAGGAAAGGATGTAGTGGAAGATTTTCGAACTGGATCGCGGATGAATTCCCCAGTTGCCGGATGTATTACGACTGAAGGCTGCAAACGCGGCATAGCCAAGCTGCAAAGATAGCTACACTCCTCGGGTGATAAGAAGTGAGCCAATTTCCAAATTTGCGGCGCAACAGAAACCCTTTCGCTCTTCCATGTCATGCGAGGATTTCCTTGATCATCCACATCCATGGCCTCAATCAGAGCGAGTTGGCGTTCACTCTCTTCGGCATCGGCACTGGCGCGCAGGCTTCGCAAAGCGGCTCGCCATTCTCGGCACCCCGTCCCGCCAGCTCCATTTGCCAGCAATGCAATGTAAGGCCCTTGGGCTTCTCTAAGACCGCATTGCGCCGCCAAACCAAAGAGGCGACGCGCCTCCACGAGATCCCGACGGATTATGTCCCCGGTCAAGCGCCATTGTGCCAGAGCAAAAGCTGCTTCTGGATCGCCCGCAGAAACCTTTTCTGAAAGCAACTCAAAGGCAGCCCTCACCCCTTTTTGCTGCATCAGCCCGATAGCTTGTTGCCCAGCCCCCACCACCATCTCCCAAAAAAAGGGGGCCGAAGCAAAATGCTTCGCCCCCCATAAACGTAGAAGTTCAGGATTTAGAATTTAGCACGCGCACCCACGTAGAATACGCGCCCCTTGATCCGATAAATCCCGCTGCCACCTCCAATGCCAGTCAGGCCCAGGGGTGGATTGGTGTTGAGAATATTATCAACACCAAGGTCAATATCGAACTCATCATTCAATTCGAATTGAACACGGGCATCGTGATAGAATGTAGCCGGATATTTCCGAACGTCAGCATAGTCTTCATTTTCCGGCTCACGCCCTTGAAGGCTATATATATCCTCATAGTTGTTAAGAACCATGGGGCCGATGTAGCTCATCTTATATCCAAGAGTAACATTGCCCAGCTTCAGGTCTACATTCCAGCGGAATTCATCCTGAGGGTCGCCCAATTCGCTCAAAATTCGATCTTCGTAGTCCGGGCGTGAGGGGTCTTGGAAGTTACTCCGTTCGAATAAGTGGGTATACATAAACCGTGTGCTGAACAGGTTATTGTTCCCAAAGGGCTTGCTATACGCCAGTTCCGTATCAATGCCACGCACCGTTCGAGCGGCGAAATTCAAGGGCGTAATTTCCGCGTCGGCGTCAAGAATCTGTCCAGGAACCTCTTGATTAGGTCCAAGACCGTCTCCCCGATACCGTTGGAAAATATCGCAGAACTGATTGTTAAGATCCGGAAGATCGTAACATGCGTTTACGATCTGTTGCGCGCTGGGTGCAACGATAACATCATCCACCTTCACATCGAAGTAGTCGATCGTCAGCGACAGACCAGGCACCCAACGTGGCTGGATTACTGCCCCAACCGTATAGGAATCGGACTTTTCCTCGCCCAGATTGATGTTGCTGCCGCTAAGAATTTCCAGCGAATAATTGGGCAGGGTGGCAATCGAGGCCAACAAGTCGGGGCCCAGGTCCGCCAGACAATTGGCAGCGCGATACTGAGACCCGGTTCCGATATTGGCAGCACGGCAAGGGTCTTGGAAGCTAGGCGCGTAATTCTGCGTCAGCGGGAAAGACGTCTCGGTGAGATTCGGCGCCCGAACCGATCGGCCATATTGCGCCCGGAACCGAACATCGCGCACCGGCTGCCACTCCACCCCGGCATTATATGCATAGGTAGTGCCGACCGCACCGTCGTAATCGGAAATCCGTCCGGCTCCCGTAATGGTCAGCTCTTCAAAAAACGGACGTTCGGCAAGGAGCGGGATACGGATCTCACCGAAAACTTCCTTAACCTCAAAGGGCTCTGGTTTGAAGGTCGGCAACGCGTTGTAGAAAGTACGACCAGCCTCCACGATCGGATCGGCTTGGTAGAATAATTTTTCTTGGCGATATTCGGCCCCCAATGCGAAGCCGATTGGGCCGCCGGGAAGCTCAAGAAAACCACTCGAATCGCCTGAAACAAAGCCGGAGACCACCAGTTGTTCCAGCGTTGCATGCGAAACAGTATTCTCTACAATATATTCGCCCGCCGCCCGATTATCGCCAGCGCCGAATGGGTTATATGGTACGCAATTTGCAACCTCTTCCGCGAGAGCTTCTGCGCTATCGTAAGGGATCGCCGCACTTGGGTCGATTTGCGAACGGCAAACGATACGACCCGTGGATGGATCACGAGCAGCATCGAACGCAAGCAGAAAACGCTGAGGAACGATATTGCCCAGAATTTCAGTGGCCTCTTTCACACGACCGTAATTGACTGAAACCTCGTAATTCCAGCTCGAAGCAAACTCGCCTCTTAATCCAGCGACAATTCGGAACACATCCCGCTCTGACTTCTCGTCACGGTTTCCGAGATCGGAAAGGAACCGTGAAATATCAAAGCGAAACGAGCCGTCATTGATCGCGGCAATGTCAGCAGCCGTCAGCGGCCGAGAAAGCAACGCATTGCGGATCAAGCTGCCTCGGCGCCCGGACTCGAGCAACTGCTGCTTAATCAGCTCGCGGGCCTGATCGCTCAGGAACGGATTGTCCAGCCGCGGTGCCTCACGGGCATCGCCAAAGGTAAGGAATTGACCTTGAAGAAAGGCTGGCGACGATTGCTGCCCTTGCGTCTTGATATTAACATACTTGGCTTCAATGAACGGCTCAAGCGCCGGGCTGATTTCAAAACGAGCCAGCAAGTTCAAATTTATACGCTGCTGGTTAGGTATAACCGAAAGCAGTTCGCCCTCGCGCCCCGTTTGCCCTCGACCCCCGATCGCTGAACCAATGGGACCGGTGCCGACGATAGAACTCGCATCTTCGGAAACCAGATTGCCATCAGGCGTGAACAACAAGATGCAGTTGTAGGCTACCCCATTGATACCGGTACCGCATGCGGCATCGTTTTCAAAGCGCGAGATAGGAACCAGGGAGTTGTAGAAAATGCTGCGCGAGCGGATATCCTGGAAAAAAGCACGGTCCGGAAAGCCATCGCTTCCTCGCGGGGAGCCAGCGGGATCGATATCAATCGTGAGAAAACCATCATTCCGCCGAAGAAATGATACATCGGATCCGTATACGCGCTCCTGTTTCGAATATTCGCCATGGACTGTTACATTGCCACGGCCATCAGCAAAATTGGTGCCTGCCAAGGCCGAAACATAGCGCGTGGGGAACGTGCCTTCATAATTGAGGCTCGTGTGCCCCCGCAATTGCACACCTTCATAATCATCCTTCAGGATGAAGTTGACCACGCCCGCTATGGCGTCCGATCCGTAGATCGCCGAATTGCCGCCCGTGACAACATCGACCCTTTCGATCAAATCATTCGGGATCGTATTGACGTCTGTTGAAGTCCCGTTGGAGAGAATGTCAGAAGGAACGTGCCGACGACCGTTGACGAGAGTCAGCGTGCGCTGTGTCCCCAGGCCACGCAGGTCGAGAAGGTTGAGCCCGGTGGTGCCCAAAAACCGGCCAGCATTCGACTGGCTGAACGTGCTGCGCAGTTGCGGCAAGTCGTTCAACGTGTCGCCGACATTGATCGACGCCTGCTGGAAGAACTCTTCGCCGGAAAGCACCGTCACGGGAACTGTCGAATCGAGGCTCGGCCGCGCGATACGCGAGCCGGTGACCACGATCGCTTCCTCGCCAACATATTCACTCGAATTGGCAGCGCCCCCTTCCTGCGCATATGCTGAAGGCGAAACCAAGGCGGCGCTCAATACGAGGGGGGCGACCCCCTGCTTGAACTTGAATATTCCTGATGCTTTCACAGCATGATCCCCTGCTACCGGTGATAAAACAGCCGGGGATACATCAAAGAGACGATATTTAGCCTTAGTCAGACCCCCCGGGTGCCTACCGGGATATCGCCCTACCCTGCCGAGTAAAGCCGTTTCGCCCGATTTTTACGCAAAAACCGCTGGGTGTGACTGATATGCAACAGCTCACGTTGGAAATCACGCGCGCCACTCGTCACTGAATCCCCTTGCAGATCCGGACCAATTGGCTAATATTTCGTCGGTTGGTCGAGGCATCGAGCTTCCCTTGAAAAAGGCATCGCCTTGCGGCTCACGCCCGCTTCGCATCGATTACTTATGTGAAGCCTCCCGAGACTTTAGGGAAGAAAAGCTATTGCGACGACTACCCCCCGCTTCCAATCAGTTAATTGGGGACATCGCCGAACAGCCAATGTCGAGAAGGCCGGGCGTAGCCATTACCCCTGCCCTGTCACCAGAGACGGAAAGTGCAAAGCGCCGTAAGGCGGCAGAGAACAGTCTTCCCATTTTCGAAGACGCCTCATGGTTACCTCACCGATACGCTGAAGCCCGTGACGAAATTCACTTTCTAAAAACTGCACGCGGCATCCATCGAAAAGTGACATTCCTGACAGAGGAATATTTACCTTCCGAGGCGGAGCGGATCGCTATTCCTCTTGCTGACATCAAGCAACCGCTTCAAACTTCGCCGATCCATTTCATACTCCATTCGGCCTTTTGCTGCTCGACCCTCTTGGCGCGTGCCTGCGACATTGAAGGCACTGCTATGGGGTTGAAAGAACCGACTATTCTCAACGACCTTGTCGGCTGGAAACGGCGGGGGTGTGATCTGCAAAAGTTGGCGGCCACGCTCGACATTAGCCTCGCCTTGCTCGCTCGCCCGTTTGAGGACGGAGAGGTTAATATCATCAAGCCGTCAAACATCGTAAACAGCTTGGCGCCCGCATTGTTAGGTCTGCGACCTCAATCCCGCGCTATTTTATTATATGCCCCCCTCAGTACGTTTTTGACATCCATCGTAAAGAAGGGTTTGTGGGGACGCTTGTGGGTTCGCGAACTTTTTGCTGGCCTGCGAAGCGATAAGATGATTCAACTGGGCTTCACCGACGAACAACATTTCCTGCAAAGCGATCTACAAATCGCCGCGGCGGGCTGGCTGGCTCAGCAGGATTATTTCTCAAAGCTATGTGAACGCTTCGGGGCAGCGCGTATCAGGACGCTCGACAGCAAGAGCCTTCTCGCCGACCCTCTCAATATGATGGAGAAACTCGCCCAGTTCTACGGGCTTCCGCTGGAGCCAGCTACCCTGAAGGCAGTTGCTGAGGGGCCCGCTTTTACCACTCACTCCAAAACCAAAGAGTTTTTCGGAGCCGAGGATCGTCGCCAGGAATATGATATGGCGGTCGAGGCTCACCGCGACGAAATTGAAAAGGTGACAGTCTGGGCTGAAACCGTTGCTCAAGAGCGAGGGATACCCCTTACGCTACCACTTCCGTTGCTTCTCTCGTAAAGCCCGACATGTTTTTTCACAGAAAAAGATGAGGGAGACCCTTCAAAAGGGCCTCCCTCAGAAAGTCTTCTAGATATTAGAAGCTCATGTTCGCCGACAGGAAGAATGTGCGTCCGAGCACATCATATGTCGCGGGATAAGTATTACCCGAATTGTGCGTTGTCGTTCCGATATAGGAGCTGACAACCGGGGGATCTTTATCCAGCAAGTTCTGCACAGTGAAAGTCAGCTGGAAATTGTCCGAAACATGGGGACGAAGCGACAGATCGAAATAGCTGTACGAATCGATCGACAGATAATCCGGGTTTATACCAGCCGTGGGCAGACCACGCTCATATTCAACTCCGTCGATCCAGCGCCACAAGAGCGAAACATCGCCAAAGCCGTCAATATTGGCGGTGGTGCGCAGATTGAACTTCCATTCCGGCATAATCTCGCCCTGCGAGAACCCGCAATTGGTGCTATATTGCCCCACACAATCACGGAAAGCCGTCGTGGGGCTTGCCTTGAACTTCAGATCTTTGGTCCAGGTACCAGTGAAGTCATAAGACAGTGCGCCAAAGCTGACAGGGACCTTATAGGTAAGGCGAGCGTCGACGCCCGAGGTTTTGATCTCACCCTGATTAGTCAGATTGAGAAGCAGCCCCGGAGTATCTCCGCCGCCATTCAGTGAGCCGTTCAACGGATTGCGCCGAACCAGCGCACAAGCTGCAGCATCGCCGTCCTCGAAGCAAGGATCCAGGATGTCGCCGGGCACAGGCGTGGTGATGGCGTCGGCAATCTTGATATTGAAATAATCGAGCGTAACCGAGAAGCCCGGAACCTGAGGCGGCGTCAGGACCACACCAATTGTGTAGCTATCCGCTTTTTCGACTCCGAGGGCAGGGTTGCCGCCGCTCGTTGCATTGATCTGGCCCGCCGAAGGAGCGGGAATTGAGCCAATGCTTCCTGCCGGTGCACCCTGTGCAATACAAATAGCCGTCAGCGCAGCATTGCCCACCGGCAACGCCCCTTGGCAGGGGTCCACGGCCAAATTGGTCAGACCTGTCGTAACAGGAAGAAACAGCTCTGAAATGTTCGGCGAGCGCGCGGCGTGCTGGAAGATGCCGCGTACCTTGTAACCACGCGCCGGCTCCCACGAGCCCCCGACTTTATAAGTCCAATTGGTCCCGGAGGTCGAATAGTCCGAATAGCGAGCGCCAGCCTCCAAAGTCAGACTGTGGAATCCGGGCACATCTTCGATGATCGGAACGATAAGCTCGCCGAACAATTCCTTGACGTCATACCCGCCAGAGAAGCTGGGAGACGGAGCGCCCGTACCCATAACCTCATCCTGCGTACCGAAAGCCGCGTCAGAAATCTGGCTTGCTTTATATTCGCGATACTCCGCGCCGACAGCGAAGCCGATAGGGGTGTTGGCAAACAGAAAGCTCTCGTTACCAAATTCACCGGACAAGCTGGCATTCACTACTGCAAGCGAAGTTGTAACCGTCGTGATGGCCGGAGCATTGATAAAATCAATCGTCCGCTGATCAATTGCCTGGCCATCGCCGAAGAGATTAACCGGGTAGCAGCCGTTCGAATTGTCAACGCAAGTTTCGGTATCAACAGCGCGCAAGGTCTGCTGCAAACGTGACTTCAAACCCCAATTGCGCGCGGTCTGCGTACGGTCCGACTGGCCATAGGTGCCATAGACATCGAACTTGACCGTATCGGTCACCGATCCGCGAACACCACCCCAAATCTGGAACTGGTTGGTAACATAGTCGGTTTCACGCGCGCCCATTTCCACCAGACGGCGGTTCACAATCGTCGGAACTTCGAGATAGTTGGGATCCGTGGGGTCGGCAGCAGCGCCGGCGGCCGAACAGCGCGCCGCATCAATGCCATTGGCGTCGCAAAGATCGTTCCGAATGGAATCATTGATGAAGGGGTTGTTCAGAGGAAACTGCCACGTATCCCCGAACATGCCAGAGGGCGCCAGTCGCAACGACACGGTGCTTTTGGTGAACATGCCCTTGGTATAGACTTCAATATCGTCGGCGACCTCGTAGCGAGCAGCGCCAAAGATGTTGAAACGCTCCATCGGCGTCTGGAAATAGTTAAAGGGCGCAAAATTGAAGCTGCTATATGTCGGGACCAGCTCACCCGTGTCGGGATCATATTGGTCGCCGTTCAAGCGGGTGGGTACAGCAGTCCCCGAACCCAGTACATCACCGCTCACCCAAAGAGCTGAACGAGATACCGCGCGATCACCTTGCAGCACAGGGTCGATCTGCGTGTAACCCACGCTCAGCACGGCATTACCGCGGCCATCATCAAAATTGGCCCCTGCCGTAACATTGGCCGTAAAGCGCGCACCATCCCCACGCTGGGTCAAACCGGTGCCAACCGAGGCTTCCAAGCCAGAAAAGTCGCGCTTGAGGATGAAGTTTGCAACACCTGCAACGGCGTCCGCACCATAAACGGACGAGGCACCGCCGGTAACGATTTCTACCTGCTCAATCAACGCAACCGGCAGAATGTTCAGGTCCGTCTCGCTCTGGAGACTTGAAGGCACAAGACGGGTCCCGTCGAGGAGCACGAGGTTACGGTTGGTATCGAGGCCGCGCATGTTGAGCGTAGCGAAGCCGCCGCTGCCATTATTCACATTGCTGCCGATGCCAGGAGAAACGCCCGGCAGTTCGCCAACCAGATCTTCGGCGCTCGCCGTTTGGCGAAGAGATGCTTCATCCCGGCCAATCACCTGCACCGGGCTGGACTGGACCAGATTGGGGTTGGTAATACGCGAGCCGGTAACAACGATCACCTCGTTAACCGAAACGGCCGCTTCGTCGCCAGACGCATCCTGCGCGAATGCGGGTGCCGAAACCAAGGCGACGCCCATAACGATCGGCGCCGCGCTCAATTTCAACTTTGAAAAATGCGTGTTCTTCACAGTGCAGTTCCCTTGCTACTGATGGTTATATCACCCGAATGAACGACGCGCGCCGATGCAACATCCGCCGCGTCATACACCCCGATACAGCGAGGGATGGGCTTTCGTTCATTTTGAGTAAAGCAAAATCGGCCAATTTCCGTGGTTTCAAACCGCTGTGTGACCGATTTGCAACACCAGCAAATGACAACGCAACACATCTGGCCTCGAGTGTTAATATGACGAAACTATGTTTCGATTGTTACCATTATTGTTTTAGGGCGAAGCCATCGCACCCACCAGTTTCCCCGGGTCCAGTCGCGCCGCGCCCCATTTCATGCCCCAGTGCATATGGGGGCCGGTGGCGCGGCCGGTGGCGCCGACGGTGCCTAGGCGCTGGCCTTGCACGACGCGGTCGCCGACTTTGACGTCGAGGCTTTGGCAATGGAGGAAGGCGCTGTTCAGGCCCATGCCATGGTCGACGATCAGCAATTTGCCTTCCAGCGTGAAGGGCTGATCGGCGGCGAGCACGACGACGCCATCGGCCGGGGCGGCAAAGGGGGTGCCCGCGGGCACGGCGATGTCGGTGCCGCTATGATAGCTGCCGGGCTTGCCCTGATAGACGCGCTGCGATCCGAAAAAGCCCGAAAAACGCCCTTTGACCGGCCAGATGAAGCTCTGTCGCCAGCCGTCCGATTCGACCTTGCGGGCGCGGGCTTCGCCGATCTGGGCCAGTTCGGCGGGGCGGCGGCGCTGGAATTCGGCGCTGCTCGACGCGCTGCCGCGATAGGGGGCGTTGACATGCTCGATCCGCCACTGGCCCGGGGTTACCGCCAGCGTGCGCTCAACCCGCTTTCCATTGGCCAATTCGGCGACCAATAGCGCCTCGGCGGCCGCGTCGCGGTCAAAGGCGATCAGGAAACGCCCGTCCTTTGCCACCTCGACCGGCTGGCCATTAAAGAGAAGGCGCTCGGTGCCGCTGGGCGCCAATCCCGTCATCGCCCCGCCTTGTTCGGCCTGGCCAGTGAGAACAAAGTCGGCCCGCACGGGTTCGGGCGGGGGCAAGGGCGCGGGGGTCGGGGTGGGGGGCGGCGCCTTGCTGACCGACAGCGGCGCGGCGGCTTCTTCCTCTGCGCCATTGGCTTCGCTCGCCGCGGGCACGCACGCTGCAAGCGCCGCCAGCAGGGTGATGGAGGCGGCCTTGGGCATCGACCCGTGCGCGCCCCTCATTTCGGCGCGTCTTCCAGCAGCGCCTGCACCGAAATGGCGGCGGTCGCATAGGCTTCCTGCCGCTCGACCGACCAATAGCGCAGCTCGTCAAGCCCGATCGCCGCGCCGGTGACCGCGCAGGTCACATGGTCGCCGGGCGACAAGATCTTGAAGCCATTCGGCCCATATTGCAGGCGGGCAAGGCGGTTTCGGCTGGCAATCAACATGGGCGCTCACATTCAAAAGGGAAGATCATCGGGCGGAGTATAATCATAATGGCGCGCGCGGCCAGTCCGGGCGATTCCACAATCGGCGTCAAAAAAGCTCGCCCTGCTCCTTGGGCTTTTTGGCTTTGGCTCGCGGTGAAGGGGCGAGCGCGGCGACAGGTGCAGGCGCAGCGCCCGCGCCCTCAGCGACGAGGACCGAGACCCCGCCGTCGGCAAAGTGCAGCTTCATCCTGCCTGCCGCGCGGGCGCCGGCCGCGGTGCTGATCACCGCGTCATCGTCGGCGCTTCGCACCATGGCATAGCCGCGCGCCAGCAGCGCGCGCGGATCAAGCGAACTGAGCAGGCGTCCCAGCCCATCAAGCCGCGCGCGGTCGCGCTGCCAATTGCGCTCCAGCAGGGCGGGGCGCAAAATATGCGCGCGGCTGGTCAACCTTTCCTCGGTCCGCGCCATCTGGTTGCGCGTCCATTGCTCCATATGACGGCATGTGCCCACAAGCTGCTGCTGCCGCGCCGTGAACAGCGCGGTCGGCGGGGGCAGCAGGCGTTCCAGCGCCGCGAAACGCTCGGCGGCGCGGTCGAGGCGGTGGTGGAGCGTCCGATCGAGCCGCCCCTCGGCTTCATCAAGGCGCTGGCGCTGCGGCGCATAAAGGCTCTCGCGGCGCGGCAGATGGCGGGCGAGCGCGGCGAGCCGCTCCCCGCCGAGCAGGCGCACGCGATTGGCCGCGCCCATCAGCCGCCCTTGCCATGTCGCAAGCTGTGCCTGCAGTTCGGCGCGCACCGGCACCGCCATCTCGGCTGCCGCCGTAGGCGTGGGCGCGCGGCGGTCGGCGGCATAGTCGGCCAGGGTGACGTCGGTTTCATGCCCCACCGCGCTGATCACCGGAATCGAGCAATCGGCGATGGCGCGTACCACCGGTTCTTCGTTGAACGCCCACAGATCCTCGATCGACCCGCCGCCGCGCGCGACGATCAAGAGGTCGGGCCGGGGCACCGCGCCCCCGGGCCGAAGCGCGTCAAAGCCGCGCACCGCATTGGCGACCTGCGCCGCCGCGCCCTCTCCCTGCACCAGCACGGGCCAGACGAGCACATGCGCCGGACAGCGATCCGCCAGCCGGTGCAATATGTCGCGGATCACCGCCCCCGTCGGCGATGTCACCACGCCGATGGTGCGCGGCAGAAAGGGCAGACCCTGCTTGCGCTCCCGGTCGAAAAGCCCCTCGCCGCCCAGCCGCGCCTTGAGCTTTTCGAAAAGCAGCATCAGCGCGCCTTCGCCCGCCACCTCCAGGCTGTCGACGACGAGCTGATATTTGGACCGCCCGGCATAGGTGGTGACGCGCCCCGTCGCGATCACCTCGATCCCGTCTTCGGGCCGAAAGGCGAGCCGCGCCGCCTGCCCCTTCCACATCACCATGTCGATCAGCGCATTATCGTCCTTGAGCGCGGCATAGAAATGCCCCGACGCCGCGCGTTTGGCGCCCGACAATTCGCCGCGCACCCGCACGCGCGAAAAGCCGTCCTCTACCGCGCGCTTGATCGCGGCGGATAATTGGCCGACCGACAGGGCGGGTGCATTGTCGCCGCGCGATGCCTCGGCTAACAGCCGCGCGGGCGTATCGCCATCGGACGCCGGATCGGGAAAAGGAGCTACCATGAATATCCTGCTTATCGGGTCGGGGGGCCGCGAACATGCCCTCGCCTGGCAACTGGCACAATCGCCAAGCTGCGCCAAGCTCTATGCCACCCCCGGCAACCCCGGCATTGAAACCTATGCCGAATGCGCGCCGATTGCGGTCGACGATCTCGACAAGCTGGTCGCCTTTGTCGAGGCGCATCGCATCCAGCTGGTCGTGGTGGGGCCAGAGGCGCCGCTGGTCGCGGGGCTGGGCAATCGCCTCCGCGCGCTTGGCATTGCCGTTTTCGGCCCCGATGCCGCCGCCGCCCAGCTGGAGGGGTCCAAGGGTTTTACCAAGGATTTATGCGCCCGCGCAAACATCCCGACCGCCGCCTATGTCCGCTGCACCAGCGCGCAGGAGGCGCTCGCCGCGCTCGATGATATCGCCATTCCCGTGGTGATCAAGGCCGACGGGCTGGCCGCGGGCAAGGGCGTGATCATTGCCGAAAGCCGCACCGAGGCCGAGGGCGCCATCGCCGACATGTTCGGCGGCGCCTTTGGCGGCGCAGGCGCCGAAGTGGTGATCGAGGAATTTATGACCGGGGAGGAAGCGAGCTTCTTCGCCCTGTCCGACGGCCAGCATGTCGTCGCCTTTGGCAGCGCGCAGGATCACAAGCGCGTCGGCGACGGCGATGTCGGCCCCAACACCGGCGGCATGGGCGCCTACAGCCCCGCGCCCGTCCTCACGCCGGAATTGCAACAGGCGGTGATGGATCAGATCATCCGCCCCACCGTCGACACGCTCGCCGCCGATGGCACCCCCTATGTCGGCGTGCTCTTCGCCGGGCTGATGCTGACCGAGGCGGGACCAAAGCTCATCGAATATAATTGCCGCTTCGGCGATCCCGAATGCCAGGTGCTGATGATGCGCTTCAAGGGCGATTTCGCCGCGCTCCTCCACGCCGCCGCCACCGGAACGCTTGCCGAGGCTCCCGCGCCCACCTTCACCGGCGGCTATGCGCTGACGGTGGTGATGGCGGCAAAGGGCTATCCCGGCACGCCCGAAAAAGGCGGCGCGATCCGCCATATCGCCGATGCCGAAGCCGGCGGGGTGCGCGTCTTTCACGCGGGCACCGCGCGCGCCGATGGCGTGCTCGTCGCCGCCGGGGGCCGCGTGCTCAATGTCACCGCCATTGCCCCCACCGTCACCGAAGCGCAGGCGCGCGCCTATGCGGCGGTCGACAAGATCGACTTTGCCTCGGGCTTTTGCCGCCGCGACATCGGCTGGCGCGAAGTCGCACGCGAGGCGCGCTGATCCGCCCCCGTGGCGGGGTGGACCCCCGGGCTTCCCCGTCATAAACTGATCGAACAGCAGGGAGAATGTCTATGCTCTGGCTTCAGGAAAATTGGATCGTCGCGCTGGTCGTGGCGATCGTCGCTATCGCGCTTGTCTGGTGGCTTTTTGCCCGCAACCGCCCCGAAATGCCGGACGAGGTGGCGCCGCCCGCGGCCCCCGAAAAACCGGCCAAGCCGCTCGAACCCAAAAAGCCCGATATCATCGCGGCCGAACCCGCGCGCTTCAAAAAGCCCGAACCCGCGCCCACCGCGCCTCCAGCCGAGCCGCCCGCGCCCCCCGTCGCCGCGCCGGGGATCGAGCGGATGCCGCCCGCCGACGCCGTACCCTCGGCCCAGCCGGCGGATAATCTGCAATTGATGAAGGGTGTCGGGCCAAAGCTGGTCACGCTGCTCAACAGCCTTGGCATCACCCGCTTTGAACAGATCGCCGCCTGGACCGAGGAAGATATTGCGGCGATCGATCCCCAGCTCGGCACTTTTCAAGGGCGGATCACGCGCGACAATTGGGTCGATCAGGCGGGCTATCTCGCGCGCAAGGATCAGGCCGGTTTCGAAGCCAAATATGGCGCGCTCGGCGGAACGCTCTGATCGTCAAGAACATGGATTGTTAAAGGGGGGCGGGCGCACCAGCGCACCGCCCCCTTCTTTGTCAGCCCGGCGTGTCACCCCAGCGAGGGGAAACTCGCCTTCAGCCCGTCGATCACAAATTGCGCGGCCAGCGCGGCCAGCAACACGCCCAGCAGGCGCGTGATCACCGCCTCGCCCTGCTGCCCGATCAGGCGCATCAGCGGCCCGGCGCTCAGTAGCGCGGCGAGCGTCAACAGCAGCACCAGCGACAGCGCGGCAAAGATCACAAAGGCATTTTCCAGCCCGTGATTATGCGACACCAGCAGCATCACCGACGCAATCGAGCCGGGACCCGCCAGCATCGGCATCGCCATCGGAAACACCGACACATCCTCGACCTCGGGGGTCGCCATCACCTTTTCGGCGCGCTGTTCGCGCCGTTCGGTGCGCTTTTCAAACACCATGTCGATGGCGATCATGAACAGCATGATCCCGCCCGCGACGCGGAAACTGTCGAGGTCGATGTGCAGAAAGGACAGCAAGGCTTCGCCGAACATGGCAAAGAAAATCAGGATACAGCCCGCGATCAAAATGGCGCGCACCGCCATGGCGCGGCGCTGCGCCGCGCTCGCCTCGGCGGTCAGGCTCGCATAAATGGGCGCACAGCCCGGCGGGTCGATCACCACGAACAGGGTGACAAAGGCAGAGATGAACAGGTCGATCATGGAAGGCCCGCCCCCTCGACCCGGTCGTCGATCACATTTTCCATCGCCTCGCCATTCCACAACCGCACGATCAGGCGCGGCTTGCCCCGGCTATCGGCGGAAACATCCCATTCCAGCGTCGCATCCTTTGCCATGCCCGCTACCATCGCTGCGGCCGGATTGCCGCCGGGCGGCGGCAGCGCCTCGCGCCGGGGCTTGCACGCCGCCTTGCGCGTCGCAATGAAATCGGGGGCGATGCGCGGGCTGTCCAGCCGGTCGCCCATTCGCAGCGCCCAGTGCAGCTTACCCTTGTCATCGCGCAGCCAGACGCTGTTGAAAAAGCCCGTCTCGCCGCCCTTTTGCCACGCGCCGCTCGTCACGCCGACATTGCCGTCGCAGCTATAATAAACCGCATGGGGCTGCCAGCGCAGCGGCTCCGCGGGCTCGTGCTGCTGTCTCAGCCAGTCGCGCGCCACCACCCGCTCCGGCACGAACATCAGCGCGTCGGGATGCGCGGTTTCGCGAAAGGCCGCCCACTGGCCTTTCTGCTCAGCCAGTTGCGCAAAGCCGATCTCGGCGGCGACAAAGGCGCTGGGATTGGCCGCCAGCGGCCGCTGATATATGTCGCCGCGCGGCGCGGCGGCGCAGGCGGAAAGCAGGGACAGGGTCAGCGCCGCGGCAATGCCCCGTATCCCGGCGATCCGCATCAAAACCCCTCGGGGTCGGCAAGGCCCGCGCGGCGGTGCGCGGCAACCAGCGTATTGCGCAGCAGGCAGGCGATGGTCATCGGGCCGACACCGCCCGGAACCGGGGTAATCGCGCCCGCCACTTCGGCGACGCCCATATAATCGACATCGCCGACCAGCCGTCCCTTGGCCTCGCCTTCTGCGGGGGGCAGACGGTTGATCCCGACGTCGATGACGATCGCGCCGGGCTTGATCCAGTCGCGCTTGACCATCTCGGCACGGCCGACCGCCGCCACGACAATGTCGGCGCGGCGCACCAGCGCGGGCAGATCGCGCGTCCGGCTATGCGCCATGGTGACGGTGCAATTGGCGCCCAGCAGCAATTGCCCCATCGGCTTGCCGACCAGAATCGACCGGCCGACGACAATCGCATCCTTGCCGCTCAGATCGCCCAACCGGTCCTGAAGCAGCAACAGGCAGCCATAGGGGGTGCAGGGCACCATGCCGGGGATGCCGAGCGCAAGGCGCCCCGCGCTCACCGGGGTCAATCCGTCGACATCCTTGTCGGGATGGATGGTGGCGACCGCCCTTTGCTCGTCAAGGTGCGAGGGCAGCGGCAATTGCAGCAAAATGCCATCGACGGCCTCGTCGGCGTTAAGCTCTGCCAACAGCGCCTCGACCTCGTCCTGCGTCGCGCTCGCGGGCAGCCGATGTTCGAAACTTTCCATGCCCGCGGCGCGCGTCGCCTTGCCCTTCGACCCGACATAGACCGCGCTTGCGGGATCGTCGCCGACCAGCACGACCGCCAGTCCCGGCGCGCGGCCCGTCGCGGCGCGAAAGGCGGGAACAGCCTCGGCGATGCGCGCCCGCAGGCCCGCGGCAAAGGCCTTGCCGTCAATCATCCCGGATGCGGCGGCCATCAGACCATTCCGCTGTTATAGGCAAAGCGCGCGAGATATTGCAGCACCGGCCCCTGGATGATGATGATCAGGATCAGCACCAGCATCGGGGTCAGGTCGAGCCCGCCGAAATCGGGCATGATGCGCCGGAAGGGGCGGTAGAGCGGCTCGGTGATCCGGTCGAGCACGTTCCAGAGCTGGCCGACAAATTCATTATGCGTGTTGATGACGTTGAACGCGATCAGCCACGACATCACCGCCTGCGCGATGATGAACCACCATAATATGGTGAGCAAAATATCCACGATCTGGAGAAGCATGAGAAACAAGGTCGATCTCCGTAATGCTGCGACGTAATGCCGAGAGGCTTTTTATGGATATGGCTTTTAGCGATGGATCAGCGTGCCTGCACCCCTTGCCGTGAAAATTTCCAGCAACATGCCATGGGGGATGCGTCCGTCCAGAATCACCGCGGCTTCGACCCCGGCATCGACCGCCGACAAACATGTGTCCACCTTGGGGATCATTCCGCCGGTAATCGTCTCATCGGCCTTTAACCCGTCAATGGTCTTGCGATCGAGATCGGTCAGCAGCGTCCCTGCCTTGTCGAGCACCCCGGCGACATCGGTCAGCAGAAAGAAGCGCTTGGCGCCCAGCGCGCCCGCAATCGCGCCCGCCATCGTGTCGGCATTGATATTATAGGTGGCGCCATCGGCGCCCAGCGCCACGGGGGCGACCACCGGAATAAAATTGTCATTCGCCAAATTGGTCAGGATCGTCGGATCGACCGCCACCGGTTCGCCGACGAAACCCAGGTCGACATGGCGCTCGATCCCCGAGGTCGGGTCGGGCTGGGTGCGCCGCACCTTTTCGGCGAGCACCAGATTGGCATCCTTGCCCGACAGGCCGACCGCGCGCCCGCCGAGCGCGGCGATCCAGCCGACGATTTCCTTGTTGATCTTGCCCGCCAGCACCATTTCGGCGACTTCGGCGGTCGCGGCATCGGTCACGCGCAGGCCGCCGACAAAAGTCGATTCGATCCCCAATTGCTTCAGCATCGCCCCGATCTGCGGGCCGCCGCCATGGACGACGACCGGATTGATCCCGACGGCCTTCAACAGCACGACATCTTCGGCAAAGTCGCGCTGCGCTTCGGGGTCGCCCATCGCATGGCCGCCATATTTGATCACAAAGGTCTCGCCGGCATAGCGCTGCAGATAGGGCAGCGCCTCGACCAGCGTCCCCGCCTTGGCGAGCAGGTCGGTCATGGCCGATGCGTCGGGGGGCGAGGCAGCGGCAGGCGAGGAGGCGGGATTGGGGTTCATGCGGCGACCTTTTTATCCATATGGCGGCCAAGCGCGACAAGGCCGGTAATCACGAAAGGAATGACGAGCAGCGAGAGCAGCACTTTGGCGATCATCTGCCCCGCCATCAGATTGGCGATGGGAAAGACGCCGTAAAAGGCGATGGTGATGAACAGCAAGGTGTCGACGATCTGGCTGAGCGCACTCGCCACCGCGCCGCGTGCCGCCAGCCACAAGGACCCGCCGCGCGCGCTTCCGTCTCCCCTCAGCTTCGAAAAAATCGTCACATTCAGCAATTGCGACGTTCCATAGGCAACAATTCCGGCCGCCATCAGGCGCGGCGTCTGCCCCAATATCATCTCGAACGCCGCCAGCCTTTCGGCCTCCATCTTGGGCGCGGCGGGCAGCATATAAACGAGCGCGGTAAGCAAAATAGACAAAATTAAGGGAATAAAACCCCAAACTACCATCCGGTTCGCCATGCGCTGCCCATGCAGCTCCGCCGTCGCGCTCGACAGGGCGACGAGCAGAAGAAAGGCGAAAATCCCCGCTTCCACGGCCAGCCAGCCGCCCAGCGCGACCTGCTTGTTGCCCAGCACCCCGGCCAGCACAACCATCCCCCCGTAAAGGAGAGCGAAAAGAAACAGCGAAGGCAATACAGCCCGCGGCAAAGCCGCCGAAGTCAGGTCGGTCATCGCTGCCCGATAGTCGTTTTTCGAGATGCTGGAAAGATGCACAAAAAAAGCACAGGAGCAGCCGCCCCTTGCCCCCGCGTCAAAGCCCGCTAGACAGGCCGGAACATCGGTTTTGGACGTAGCATATATGGAACGGCTCATCGCTCTGCTCGGGATTGCTGCCCTTTTGGGGATCGCCGTGCTTTTTTCATCCAACCGGCGCTGGATACGCCTGCGCGTCGTGATACCCGCCTTTTTGCTCCAAGCAGGATTTGCCCTGCTGGTTATTGGGACGCCTTGGGGGCGGGCGGTTATTCTCGCTATGTCTAACGGCGTGTCCAATCTTTTGGGCTATGCCAAGGCGGGAACCGACTTTATTTTCGGGCCCTTAGCGTCGCCGGAGATAGGCGCGAACAGCTTTGCCATCGCGGCTTTGCCTGTCATCATTTTCTTCGCTTCGCTGATTTCGATCCTTTATTATCTTGGTATCATGCAATTGGTGATCAAATGGGTCGGCGGCGCCATCCAGAAGATCACGGGTATCACCAAGGTCGAAAGCCTGGGGTCCGCCGCGAATATCTTTGTCGGACAGAGCGAATCCCCGCTGGTCATTCGTCCCTATCTCGCCAGCCTGACCCCCTCCCAGCTGTTCACGATCATGACCGTCGGAATGGCGGGTGTCGCCGGAACAATCCTGGGCGCCTATGCCAGCATGATCGGCGAGCAGCTTCTCCCCTATTTGCTGGCGGCCAGTTTCATGTCAGCGCCCGGCGGCATATTGATGGCCAAGATCATGATGCCCGACGATCCCAAGAGCCTGGGAGTAGAGCCGGTGATCATGCCCGAGGCGAGCCATGACGAAGAGAAACCCGCCAATATCATCATGGCGGCGGCCCAGGGCGCGCAGACCGGGGTCAAACTGGCCGTGGCGGTCGGCGCCATGGTGCTGGCCTTTGTCGCTCTGGTGGCGCTCGCCAATGGCATGCTGGCCGGCATAGGCGCATGGTTCGGTTATCCCGACCTTTCCTTTCAGGCAATCATCGGCTGGCTGTTCGCCCCCGTCATGTATCTGATGGGTGTGCCCTGGGCGGAGAGCGGCACCGTCGGCGGCCTGTTCGGCACCAAGGTCGTGCTCAACGAATTTGTCGCCTTTATCGACCTTGGCCGCGTCCAGGGCGATTTGTCCGCCACCTCGGTCGCGATCGGCACCTTTGCCTTGTGTGGTTTCGCCAACTTCAGCTCGATTGCCATCCAGATGGCGGTGACCGGCGGGCTTGCCCCCAATCAGCGACCGGTGATTGCCCGCCTGGGGTTGAAAGCGCTGCTGGCAGGCAGCCTGTCCAACCTCATGTCAGCCGCCCTGGCGGGATTAATGCTGGGTTTGATTTAAACGCAAAGCGCGCCGGGATATGAATCGTTGATTAGGCGCGCGGAAAACGTGCCTAATGCTCTCCTAATGAGGCGCCTTCCTATTAATTGCCAAGTCGTTCGAACTATGAGACATTTGCGCTTGTCGCACCGACTTGCTGATTTGGGAAGGATTGGGGATGACGAGCATCAGGAAATATTATCAATATATGATTGGCGCCGTGATAGCAGGCGCCGTCATGAGCGGGCCGCCTTCGGTCGCGCAAACAAGCGATAAAATGTATCGTCCTAGCGAAGCCACCATCTATCGCGATGCATCCTATCGCGGCCCGGCAATGGCTGTGAGTGAAGAAAAGTCCGATCTGGGGCTGAGCTGGCCGGTCAATTCGATCCGGGTGGGCAGCGGTTCGTGGCAATTATGCGAGCGAGCCTATTTTCGTGGCCAGTGCCGCACGGTCAATCGCGATACCGCGCGCCTGAACAATTCGCAGCGGGGCATGACCGTCCAGTCGATCCGGCCGCTTGGCGGCGGCGGAGGCGGGGGCGGCGATTGGCAGAACCCGCCAGCCCGCGGCGAAAGCGCACGCGGAAGTTTTGCCGAATTTCATACCCAGCCCGCCACAAATGGCCGCCGCGTCCTTGCCTGCGCCAGCGGATCTTCAACGGCAAGTTGCGCTGCACGAACCGCCGACAATTGGTGCCGCTCGATCGGCTGGGGCGGGTCGGCACGCGAGCATATGGAAAGCGTCGACCGGCGCGTCTACCTGGCCGACGTCCTGTGCGTTCGTACCGGATATTGATGGAAGGGGAAGTCTGATGAACAAGTTGATGACGATTGCCACCGGGGCACTGACCGCTGTTGCGCTTGCCGCCTGTTCCTCCGTTCCGGAAAGGACGGGCAGCTTTTATGAATGTGACCGCGGCACGAAGCTGAACGTGAATTATCTGAAGGACAGCGCGCTCGTCCGGGTCAATGGCAAGCGCGCGATCCCCTTGCGCCAGGTGGCCAGCAATCGCGGCACCGTATATGAAAATCATAACGGCCTTCGCCTCGAACGCCACGGCAACAGCGTCACCTGGAACACAGCGGCGCGCAGCGCCGCCGAAACCTGCCGCACGGTAATCACGCCCTTTTAAGCGCGACTCGACGGTAAAGGCGCGCGCCCTGTCAAGATTTCATGGCATGGCGCGCGCCTTTATTCCGAAGCCGCGACAGGGGGCATCGCAAGCGTAGCCGCGTCGGCCACCATCACCGGGTCGGCACGGGCTCTGGCCCCGTCCAGTCGTAGAAGCCCCGTCCGGCTTTCTTGCCGACCCAGCCCGCCTCCACATATTGAACGAGCAGCGGCGCGGGGCGGAATTTGGGGTCACCCGTGCCATTGTGCAGCACGCGGATGATTTCGAGACAGGTATCAAGCCCGATGAAATCGGCGAGGGTGATCGGGCCCATCGGATGATTGAGGCCGAGGCGGCATCCCGTGTCGATATCCTGCATCGTCGCGACGCCTTCGCCCAGCGCAAATATGGCTTCGTTGATCAAGGGCATCAGCACGCGGTTGACGATAAAGCCCGGCGCGTCATTGGCATGGACGATTTCCTTGCCCAACCCGCGCCCAAAGGCCTCGACCCGCGCGAGCGTGTCATCGCTGGTGGCAAGTCCGCGGATCAATTCGATCAGCCCCATCACGGGGACGGGGTTGAAGAAATGGACGCCGATGAAGCGCGCCGGGTCCGGTGACGCTTGCGCCAGACGGGTAATCGGGATCGAGCTGGTATTGCTGGCGAGGATAGCGCTGTCCGACAAATGGCCGCCGACGCTTTCAAAAATCCTGCGCTTGATCTCTTCGCGCTCGGTCGCGGCTTCGATCACCAGTTCGGCCGGAGCGAAGGCTGCATGATCGGCAACGGGGGTGATGCGCGCAAGAAGCGCATCGGCGTCGGCGCGCGTCACCTTTTCCTTTGACACCAGCCGGTCGAGCGCCTTGGCGATGCCTGCCTTGCCCGCTTCGGCGCGCGGAAGATCAATGTCGGAGAGGAGCACATCATGGCCCGCGCCCGCCGACACCTGGGCAATGCCCGCCCCCATTTGCCCCGCACCGATAACGCCGACGATCATAGCATGCCCTTTCCGCTGAAAATATGTGGCTGCTGCCTAGGCGCTGGCACGGCGAGGTCAAGGGCAGACGCGGCTTTGGCCCATCAGGGAGCGGAGCGAAAGGCGGTGGCTTCGGCCAGGATGAGAGCAAAGGCGGGGTCAACATCATCCCAGGCGGCAAGGGGGGTCCAGCCGCCCGCCCGGAGCAACAGGCCGGCATCGCGCGGCCCATATTTATGGCTGTTTTCGCTGTGAATCGTCTCCCCCGCCGCCATCGCATAGCGCCGCCCATCCACGCTGAATTCCATGGCCCGGCCCGCCACCAGATGCATTTCGATGCGCCCATGCACATCGTTCCAGATCGCGCGGTGCGAAAAATCATCGACGGGAATATCGCCCGCCAATTCGCGGTTGATCCGGTCCAGCAGGTTGCGATTGAAGGCGGCGGTGACCCCGGCCGGATCGTCATAGGCCGCGATCAGCGTATCAACATCCTTGATCCGGTCGATGCCGATCAGCAGCAATGCCCCTTCGCCGAGGCTGTCGCGCCAGTCGCGCAGCAAATCGACTGCCGTGCGCGCGACCATATTGCCAATTGTCGATCCGGGGAAAAAGCCAAGCTTTGGCCCGGCTGCGATTTCGCGCGGCAGGGTGACGCGCTGCGTAAAATCGGCTTCGACCGGATAGATGGGCAGGCCGGGAAATTTTTCTGCGAGCCCGGCCGCGCTGTCGCGCAGAAACTCCCCCGAAATATCGACGGGCACATAGGCCGAAGGAGCGATGGCGCCGAGAAGAAGCGGCGTCTTGGCCGAGCTGCCCGATCCCAGTTCGACGACCGCGCGCCCCTTGCCCACATGATCGGCGATGGCGGCGGCATGGCGGGTCAGCAGATCGGTTTCGCTGCGCGTCGGATAATATTCAGGAAGCGCGGTGATATCCTCAAACAAGGCCGAGCCCATTGTATCGTAGAACCAGCGGGCAGGAATCGCCTTTTGCGCCTGCGCCAAGCCGCTGTGGACATCAGCGCGAAAAGCCGCATCTATTCCGCTGTCGTCGGCATCCACCTGCCGCAATTGCCGCACAACGCCCATGGTCAAAGATCCTTTGCAAGCCGCAAGCCGGTGAATTGCCAGCGTTGGTGCGGATAGAAGAAATTGCGGTAGGAGGCGCGCATATGGCCGCGCGGGGTCGCGCAGCTTCCGCCGCGCAGCACGAACTGCCCGCTCATGAACTTGCCATTATATTCGCCCACCGCCCCGGGCGCAGGACGAAAGCCGGGATAGGGGCGATAGGCGCTGCCGGTCCATTCCCAGACGCCGCCGAACATATGGCGCGGGTGGCCGTCCGCCATGCCGCCTTGCTCTTCCCTTCTCGCCATGGACGCGGGATGGACGGGGCCGGGCTCGTCGAGCTGGTCCCCGCCATGCGGATCGAGCGGCGCCGCGGCGGCTTCCCATTCGGCTTCGGTCGGAAGGCGTGCGCCCGCCCAGGCGGCGAAGGCGTCCGCCTCGTAAAAGCTGATATGCGTCACGGGAGCGGACGGGTCGATATCGCGCCAACCGGCAAGCGTGAACTGCTGACCCTCTTTCCAATATTGCGGCGCCGAGATCGCCTCGCGCTGCACCCAGGCCCAACCGTCGCTGAGCCAGAGCGCGGGGGTTTCATAGCCGCCATCATCGATAAATTGCTGCCACTCGCCATTGGAGACCGGACGGTCGGCGAGCGCGTAGGCGCCCAGCAGCAGTTCGTGGCGCGGGCCTTCGCAATCGAAGGCAAAGCCTTCGCCCTCCTTATGACCGATGGTCACGCGGCCGGATTGTCCCTCCACCCATTGGAGCGCAGGAAGCGACGAGGTGGCGGGCGGCGCAGGCGGCGCGTTCCACAGCGCGGGACCGAGGGGGTTTTGGGCGAAAAGATGCTTTACATCGGTGAGCAGCAATTCCTGATGCTGTTGCTCATGATGAATGCCCAGTTCAACAAGCGCGCGCGCGCTGACCGAAAGATGGGGCAGAGCCGCATCAAGCGCCGCATCGACATGGCGGCGCCATGCGCGAATATCCTTGAGCGAGGGGCGCGTGAGAAGGCCGCGGTGCGGGCGGGCATGGCGCGGCCCCTCGGCTTCATAATAGCTGTTGAAGAGATAGGGATAGCGTTCGTCAAACAGCTGATACCCCGGCACATGGTCGCGCAGCACAAAGCTTTCGAAAAACCAGCTCGTATGCGCGAGATGCCATTTCGCAGGCGAGGCATCGTCCATCGATTGCGCCGTCGCATCGGCGTCCGACAGCGGGGCGGCCAGTTCGAGTGACAGGCGCCGTGTATCCGCCAGCCGCTGCCCGAGAGGGTCGCGGGTCACGAACATGGAAGAGCGCGAAACGTCGACATGGCTGGCCATGAACTGACAATCCCCCGAAGCGTGATTCGTTTCGAACCGGCCCCAATATGTTGGCACCGCGCCCCGATGTCCAGAACATTTCGGGAACGAATATCAGCGGGTCGCGCCAGGCTTCCATAATATATCGCCCCCGGCCGCGGCATTGATATGCCGGGTGAGGACGAAAAGATGGTCCGACAGGCGGTTGAGATAGGCCAGCGCCAGGGGATTAAGCTGTCGATCCGCACCCGCCGCAACGGCGCTCCGTTCGGCGCGGCGGGCGACCGCGCGTGCAAGGTGAAGCCGCGCCGCCGCTTCGCTTCCGCCGGGGAGGATAAAGCTGGTCAGCGGAGAAAGCGCGTCGTTCATCGCGTCAATCTCCGCCTCCAGCCGGTCCACCTGGCTCGCGACGATCCGCAGCGCCATATCGTGCGGGCCAAAACCATGTTGCGGGTCGGCGGGCGTCGCCAGATCGGCGCCGAGATCGAAAAGCTCATTCTGAATGCGGGTCAACATCGCCGGGACATCGGCCGCATCCGGTGCGCCTTCGCCCAGCGCGGCAAGCGCCAGACCGATCGCGCTGTTCGCTTCGTCGACATCGCCGATAGCGGTCATCAGCGGTGCCGCCTTGGCGATACGCGACCCGTCGACAAGGCCCGTCGTGCCCTGATCCCCCGTGCGGGTGTAAATCTTGTTGAGCTTGACCATCTTCGTCCGGCTGCGACGATCAGTTGCCTGCGGCGAGCACGCCGATGAGGACGAGCAGGATCACGGTGATCGCCTGCCATTTGACGCGCGCCATCATCATCTTGTTCTGCATCGCCTGATTTTCCTCGACCGTCCCGTCGAGTGCAGCGCGATGGCCCTGCGAAAAATAGAAAAGGCCCCGCGCCAGCGCGAAGAGGACGAAGGCAGCGGCCACAACCACCGCAAGGACGAGCAGCATGTTCATAATCTTAACCTAGGGCATTTGAAGCGAATATCCAGTAGGAAGCCGCCCGGCGCGCAAATCATCGGCCAAGGCGCGGCCATCGACGCCGTCCGCGCGCATCGCCGCAAGGCTGGCGGCGGCGTCACGTTTTGCGAGCCGCTTGCCCTGCGGGCCGCAAAGAAGCGGATGATGGCGATAAATGGGTGTGGGGAGGCCGAGCAACGCTTGAAGCAGGCGGTGGATGTCGGTCGATGCGATCAGGTCCGCGCCCCGGATGACGTGGCTGACCCCCAAAGCGGCATCGTCGATCGTGCTCGCCAGATGATAGCTGGCCGGCGCATCCTTGCGCGCGAGCACGACATCGCCATGCGCGCCCGGATCGGCGCGGCGGGGGCCGCGCCCCTCCTCTTCCCACGTCAGGGGTCCGGCCAGCGCGGCGGCGCGCGCCATGTCGATCCGCCAGCAATGCGGGTCATCGGCGCGGCGCGCGTCACGCAATGCGGGCGGCAGGGCGCGGCAGGTGCCGGGATATACCGGCCCCAACGGACCGTGCGGCGCGGACAGGCTGGCGGCGATATCGGCGCGGGTGCAAAAACAGGGGTAGACGAGCCCGCGCCGCGCCAGATCGTCCATGGCCGCCGCATAATCGCCGAGCCGGTCCGACTGGCGCAGCGGCGGAGCGTCCCAGTCCAGCCCCAGCCATTCAAGATCGGCGAGCGCCGCCGTCACATAGGCCTCCCGCGAGCGGCTGCCATCGATATCGTCGATCCGTATGTGAAAGCGCCCACCCACAGCCCGCGCCGCGTCGTGCGCGATGATCGCGCTATACGCATGGCCGAGGTGCAATTCCCCGGTCGGGCTGGGAGCGAAGCGGGTCAGCATGAGAGCGGGCGAGCCTCCACATGCTGTGGCCGACAGGGCACAAGGGAGGCATATATTGTCGCACATCCCCTCTTGACGGCGAAATCATATCCGTCATGTAATGATGCTGTCACTCGGGAACGGCAGTGGCGCGCCATCCCGCGCAGCATAGGGGGCAGCGTTACCGACCCATGTTTCATCCCGATCTTGCCCGGCATCCCGACTCCTGTCCGGCCCTTGTTCTCAACGCCGATTATACGCCGCTCAGCTATTATCCCTTGAGCCTGTGGCCATGGCAAACAGCGGTCAAGGCGGTTTTCCTCGACCGCGTCACCATCGTTGAAAATTATGAGCGCGAAATCCACTCGCCGACCCGGTCGATGCCCATTCCCAGCGTCATTGCGCTGCGGCAATATGTGCGGCCGTCGGAACACCCCGCTTTCACGCGGTTCAACCTGTTTCTGCGCGACCGTTTCGCCTGCCAATATTGCGGGTCAGGCAGGGATCTGACCTTTGATCATGTCATCCCCCGCCGCCTGGGCGGACGGACGAGCTGGGAAAATGTCGCCACCGCCTGTGCGCCCTGTAACCTCAAGAAAGGCGGACGCACGCCCGAACAGGCGCATATGCCGCTCTATCGCCAGCCCTGGCGTCCGACGAGCTGGCAATTGCAGGATAATGGCCGCGCCTTTCCCCCCAATTACCTGCATGAAAGCTGGATCGACTGGCTTTATTGGGACGTCGAACTGGAAGGATAATCGGACATCCCCGGTTCAGCCTGTCGACTTTAGGAGCCTCCCCTTTCCCGAAGTTGAAGGAGATTATCCAATGGTCCGCCTGACCCAGACGCTTGCGCTTGGCCTTGCCGCCCTGTCCACATCGGCCTGCGCTACTTTTCCTTCAGCGCAGCAGCCGGTTCAGGTGATGGGGGAAATCAGCTATCGTGAGCGCATCGCCCTGCCCCCCACTGCACAGATTGAAATTCGCGTCGACGATGTCAGCCGGATGGACGCCCCCGCGCGCACCTTGGCGCGACAGGCTTTTACAGCCAATGGCCGTCAGGTACCCTTTGCTTTCTCGCTTACCGTCGACAAGGGCGAGATTGATCCCCGGGGCCGCTATACGCTGTCGGCCCGTATCACCGATGCCTCAGGGCGGCTGATGTTCATCACCGATACCCATAATGACGTGCAGTTCGACAGCCGCAAGCTGGTCGACATGGGGATGGTGACGCTGGTGAAGACCCGCTGACCCTTTGCGATTGGGGCGCCGACCGGAGACATGAGCCCAGGCCTGCAAATTTCCCGGTTGGCGCCTTCGCACTTTAATAATTTCAATTCGGCGCAGGATCGCATGCGAAAAGCATAGCTATGCGCCGCTTGACCGCGCGCCTTCGCACGTGCAGCAAAAGGGGCATGGGCCCACCGATACAAATTTCGCAGAATCCCGACATCCGCTATCTGGGGCGGATCCTCGGCGACGTTATCCGCGCTTATGGCGGCGAGAAGCTGTTTCGCCAGACCGAATATATTCGCTCCTCCAGCGTCGACCGGCATCGCGGCATCGCGGGCGCGGAAGCGATTGATCCGGGGCTGGACGCACTCAGCCTTGATGACACCATCGCTTTTGTCCGCGGCTTCATGCTGTTTTCGATGCTCGCCAATCTGGCCGAGGACCGGCAGGGCGTCGCCGCCGAGCCCGAAGCGACCGTCGCCGCCGCGCTGGAAACATTGAAGGGCGACGGGATTGATACCGACGCTGTTACCGCGCTGCTCGACGCCGCGTTGATCGCGCCGGTGCTGACCGCCCACCCCACCGAAGTGCGGCGCAAGTCGATGCTCGATCACAAGAACCGTATCGCCGAGCTGATGCAGATGCGCGATGCGGGCGTCGAGGAAACGCCCGAAGGCGATGTGATCGAGGAAGCGATCCGGCGACAGGTCGCGCTGTTGTGGCAGACGCGGCCCCAGCGCACCGAAAAATTATTCGTCGCCGACGAGATCGACAATGCGCTGACCTATTTGCGTGACGTTTTTCTGCCCGTCGTGCCCAAGCTCTATGCGCGCTGGGAAAAGCAATTGGGGCGGCGCCCCGCCAGCTTTTTGCGCATCGGAAGCTGGATCGGCGGCGACCGCGACGGCAACCCCTTTGTCACTGCCGAAACGCTGCGTCTGGCTACCAGCCGCAGCGCGGCAGCGGTGATCGGCCATTATATTGATGCCGTCCATGCGCTGGGCGCCGAATTGTCGGTTTCGGCCAATCTGGCCCCCGTTCCCGACGCCGTGATCGCGCTGGCCGAAGCGAGCGGCGATACCGCACCCAGCCGCCGCGACGAACCCTATCGCCGCGCCATTTCGGGCATCTATGCGCGGCTGTCGGCGACCTATGCCGGGATCGTCGGCAAGCCGCCGCCGCGTCCGTCGGCGCTGGCGGGCGAGGCCTATACGACCCCGGGCGATTTCCGCCGCGATCTCGTCACCCTGGCCGATGGCCTGTCGGCGAGTGGCGAAGGGCAGCTTGGCGGGATTGGCGCGCTGGGACGACTCATCCGCGCGGTTGAGGTCTTTGGCTTTCATCTCGCGACGCTCGACATGCGGCAAAATAGTTCGGTGCACGAGCGCGTGCTGGCCGAATTGCTGAAGGTCGCGGGCGTGTGCGACGATTATCTGGCGCTGGACGAGGAAGCGCGCGTCGCGCTGCTGACCGGCGAATTGCAAAGCGACCGTCCGCTGGCCGCACCCTGGCACGAATGGAGCGAGGAAACGGCAGGCGAGCTGGCCATTATTCACGCCGCCGCCGATGTGCGCGCGCGGTTGGGGAAGGACGCCATCTGCCAGTGGATCATCTCCATGGCGCAGGATTTGTCCGACCTTCTGGAAGTTCATGTGCTGGCGCGCGAGGCCGGGCTGTGGCGCGGCGGGGAAGACGCGGGGAAGAGCAATCTGATGGTCGTCCCGCTGTTCGAGACGATCGACGATTTAAGCCGCGCGCCCGATATCATGCGCCGTTATTTCGCCATGCCCGAAATCGGGCCGCAGGTCGCGCTGCGCGGGCATCAGGAAGTGATGATCGGCTATTCGGATTCGAACAAGGATGGCGGCTATCTGACCTCGACCTGGGGGCTGCATCAGGCGTCGCACGCGCTGACCCCGGTGTTTGCCGAGGCGGGAAGCGCGATGCAATTATTCCATGGCCGCGGCGGCGCCGTGGGGCGCGGCGGCGGCAGTGCCTTTGCCGCGATCCGCGCGCAGCCCGCCGCCACGGTGCAGGGGCGGATCCGGATCACCGAACAGGGCGAGGTCATCGCCGCCAAATATGGCACGCCCGACAGCGCCGAGACCAATTTGGAAGCGATGGTATCGGCGAGCCTGCTCGCCAGCCTGGAACCCGAACCCATGTGCGAGAAGGA
Source organism: Sphingopyxis sp. MWB1 (assembly GCF_000763945.1). Classification (NCBI taxonomy): domain Bacteria; kingdom Pseudomonadati; phylum Pseudomonadota; class Alphaproteobacteria; order Sphingomonadales; family Sphingopyxidaceae; genus Sphingopyxis; species Sphingopyxis sp. MWB1. The sequence continues at coordinate 2,143,371 of NZ_JQFJ01000002.1, read as the reverse complement.
CGCCGCGCGGTTCCGCGGGGCGATGAACGCACTGTCGGACACCGCCTTCGCCACCTATCGCGGGCTGGTTTATGATACCCCGGCGTTCAAGGACTTCTTTCGCGCGATGACGCCGATCGCCGAGATTGCGACGCTGAAAATCGGGTCGCGTCCGTCGAGCCGGAAGAAAAGCAGCGCGATCGAGGATCTGCGCGCCATTCCCTGGGTGTTCAGCTGGGCGCAGGCGCGCGTCATGCTGCCCGGCTGGTATGGGACGGGCGAGGCCTTTGCCGCATTCAAGGACAAGGCGCTCTTGTCCGACATGCTGCAATGCTGGCCCTTCTTCTCCGCCCTGATCGGCAATATGGAAATGGTGCTCGCCAAATCGGACATGGGCATCGCCGCGCGCTATGCCGCGCTGGCAGCCGACGTCGAGGGGCAGGAGGCGATTTTCACCCGCATTCGTGACGGGTGGGAACGCGCGCATGACGGCCTGCTGACGATCACCGGCCAGTCGCGGCTGCTGGAGAAGAATCCGGCGCTGGAGGCGTCGATCCGCCTGCGTCTGCCCTATATCGAGCCGCTCAACCTGCTCCAGATCGAACTGATGAAGCGGCACCGGGCGGGCGAGACCGATCCGCGGATTGCCGAGGGGATTCAGCTGACGATCAACGCGATTGCAACGGCGCTGCGGAACAGCGGGTAAAGGCGAAGGGCTGGATTGCTTCGCCCGGCTTTCGCCGGGCTCGCAATGACGCTTTTCAGGCAGAAGTTTGCAGGATCGTCCGGCCCCCGAAGGAGCCGTCCGGGTCAGGCGTCGATGCTGGTTTTGAGATCGCCGTGAACAAGGCCGCCGTCGACGGTGATCGTGTCGCCGACGACATAATTGCCCGCTTTTGACGCGAGGAAGATCGCGGCGCCTGCCATATCCTCGGGCACGCCGATGCGCTTGACCGGAATGCTTTTGGCGACGGCATCGCCATGGTCGCGCGCCGCCTTGTTCATGTCCGACTGAAAGGCGCCCGGGGCGATGGCAGTGACGATGATATTGTCGGTGACGAGCCGCGCCGCCATGCGCTTGGTCAGATAAAGGATCGCCGCCTTCGACGCATGATAGCTGTAGGTTTCCCACGGATTGAGCCGCATGCCGTCGATCGAGCCGATGTTGATGATCTTCGCCGGCTGATCGGCGCTGCCGCCTGCCTTGAGCAGCCCGTGCAGCGCTTGCGTGAGGAAGAAGGGCGATTTGACGTTGATGTCCATCACCTTGTCCCAGCCCGCTTCGGGGAAGCCTTCGAACGGTTCGCCCCAGGCGGCGCCGGCATTGTTGACGAGGATGTCGAGCCGTTCCTCGCGCGCTTCGAGTTCCTTCGCCAGCGCCCGGCAACCTTCGACCGTCGCCAAATCGACGGGAAGGCCGATCACCTTGCCGGGATGGCGGGTTTCGAAATCGGCGATTGCCGCCTCGATCTGATCGGCCTTGCGCGCCGAAATATAGACGCGCGCGCAGCCTGCGGCGAGATAGCCTTCGACGATCATCTTGCCGATGCCGCGCGAGCCGCCGGTGACGAGAGCGATGCGGCCATCGAGGCCGAACATGTCGTTGAGGTTCATCTGTTTTTCTCCGTTCGTTCAGCGGCAGGGGAATGGCCCACCCCGCTGCGAGTAGCGAGCACGCTCGCAACTCTCGCTGCCCCTCCCGCAAGCGGGAGGGGGGTCAAAGGTCAGTAGCCGTTCATCCGGGCGACCTGGTCGGTGTGGTAATGGACATCGCCCATAAATTCGGCGAGCGCGCGGTCGCGTTTCATATAGAGGCCGATGTCATATTCGTCGGTCATGCCGATGCCGCCGTGCATCTGGACGCCTTCGCGCACAGCAAGGTTTGCCGCGCGCCCCGCTTTCGCCTTGGCGACCGAGACCATCAGCTTGGCGCCCTCGCTGCCTTCGTCGAGCAGTTGCTGCGCCTTCATCACCGTGGCGCGGGCGACTTCCATTTCGCCATAAAGATGCGCGGCGCGGTGCTGGAGCCCCTGGAACTCGCCGATCAGCTTTCCGAACTGCTTGCGTTCCTTGAGGTAAGTGATGGTCATATCCATCGCCCCCTGCCCCACGCCGACCATTTCGGCGGCGGCGCCGGTGCGCGTTGCGGCGAGCAGCGCGTTCAGCACCTCTTCGCCCGCATCAACCTCTCCGATCACCGCATCGGCATCGACCTCGACCCCGTCGAAGGTGACATGGCTGGCGAGGCTCGAGTCGACGAGGCGGCGTGGGTCGGCGGTGAGGCCCTTGGCATTTTTGGGCACCGCGAACAGCGTGATGCCGCCATCGGTCCGCGCCGACACAATGCTCATATCGGCGACATGGCCGTGAAGGACGAAATCCTTTTTGCCGTCGAGGCGGAAGCCATTGCCGCTGCGCGTGGCGGTCGTCGCCACCCGGTCGGGGCGATGCTTTGGCCCTTCGTCGATGGCGAGCGCGACAATCGCCTCGCCGCCCGCAATGGCGGGGAGCCAGCGGCTCGCCTGCGTGCCGCCCGCTTTCGCAAGCGCCGCGACCGCGCCGACGCTGGTCGCGAGAAAGGGCGACGGGGTGAGATTGCGGCCAATCTCTTCGAGCACAATGCCCGCCTCCATATGCCCCATGCCAAGGCCGCCATGATCTTCGGGCACCAGCATTCCGGGCAGGCCCATTTCGACGAACTGCCCCCAAAGCTCGCGCGAAAAGCCGGTTTCATCGGCGGTGTCGCGCAGCGTGCGAAGATGCGAAACGGGGGCCTGTTCGGCCACAAAAGGGGCGACGCTGTCCTTGAGCATCGCCTGGTCGTCATTGTGATAAAGCGGCATCTTTTCTCTCTCCATTTCCCCTCCCGCCTGCGGGAGGGGTCAGGGGTGGGCCAGCGACGTCGCTTTTTCCCGCCCCGCTGCAGCTAGCGAACAAGTTCGCAAGCTTCGCTGCCCCTCCCGCTCGCGGGAGGGGAGAAGTTTCACGCCCCCGGCAGTTCCAGGATACGCTTGGCGATGACGTTGAGCATGACCTCGCTCGTCCCGCCTTCGATCGAATTGGCCTTGGTGCGAAGCCAGCTGCGCGCACGGGCGCCGCCGCGGCTTTCTTCGCTGTCCCATTCGAGCGCGTCGCTGCCGCCGCCCGCCATGACGAGTTCGTGGCGGCGCTTGTTGAGCTCGGTCCCGACATATTTCATCATGTTCGACGAAGCAGGATGCGCGCGCCCGGTTTTCCACATGTCCATGAAGCGTTCGCCCATCGCGCGATAGGCGAAAACATCGGTGTCGAAGGCGGCCATTTCGGCGCGCAGGATCGGATCGTCGAGCTCGCCATGGTCGTTGCGGCCGAGCGACTTGGCGAAGAGCGCGCCGACGCTGACCATGTCGCCGCCCGCGCCGCCGCCCGAGATCATCTCGCGTTCGTGGCCGAGCAGATATTTGGCAACGTCCCAGCCGCGATTGACCTCGCCGACAAACTGATCCTTCGGCACTTTGACATCGTCGAAGAAGGTTTCGCAGAAGGGGCTGTTGCCCGAAATCAGCAGGATCGGCTTGGTCGACACGCCTTCGCTTTCCATGTCGAAAAGCATGAAGGTGATGCCCTGATATTTATTCGCCTTGTCGGTTCGGACGAGGCAGAAGATCCAGTCGGCCTTGTCGGCATAGCTGGTCCAGATTTTCGAGCCATTGACGACCCAATGATCGCCCTTGTCCTCGCCGAATGTCTGCAAGCTGACAAGGTCGCTGCCCGCGCCGGGTTCCGAATAGCCCTGGCACCAGCGGATTTCGCCGCGCGCAATCTGGTTCAGATAATGGACCTTTTGCTCTTCGGTGCCGAATTTGAGCAGCGCGGGGCCGAGCATCCAGATGCCGAAGCTGTCGAGCGGCGAGCGCGCGCCGATACGCTTCATTTCCTGTTTGAGGATTTTCGTTTCTTCGGCCGAGAGACCCGCGCCGCCATAGGGCTTGGGCCAATCGGGAACCGTATAGCCTTTTTCAGCGCAGCGTTCGAGCCAGAGCTTCTGCGCCTCGCTCTTGAATTGGAACTTGCGCCCGCCCCAGCAGATATCATCCTCGTCGCGCACGGGTTCGCGCATTTCGGCGGGGCAATTTGCCTCCAGCCAGGCGCGCACTTCGGCGCGGAAAGCGTCCAGATCGCTCATCTTCAGGCTCCTCTTCCTTTCGTTGACGCTGAGCCTGTTTCCGCTGCGCGAAAACAGTTCGGCACCGGCCCGCTCCCCCGCCCGGCCTCCCCCAGCTTCCTGTCGTCGGGGAAGCCAGGCGGGGGAGCGGGCCGGCGTCGAAGGCACGTCATTGGCGATAAACCTAGGGCGAGAGCGAAGCTTTACGCAAGCGTCAACTTGGGCCCGCGCGCCTGCCGCTACGGCGCCGTAGCGTCCGATGGGCCGCCGTTGACGCGCCTTTCGGGACGCCTAAGCTAAGTGGCAAAATAAAACGGGAGAGCGCAGCATGCGATTCGCAAACAAGGTCGCCATCGTCACCGGTGCAGCATCGGGCATTGGAAAGGCGGCGACGCTGAAACTGGCGAGCGAAGGCGCGCATGTCTTTGCCTCTGACATTGACGAAGCGGGCGGACGCGCGCTCGGCGAGGCGAGCAACGGGCGGATCGATTTCATCCGCTGCGACGTGTGCGAGCCGTCGGATATCAAGGCGTTGATGGATGCCGCCGCCGCTGCGGCGGGCGGGATCGACATCTTGTTCAACAATGCCGCCGCGGGCGGTGCACGCCCGCCGATCGACGAGATTGAGCCCGAGGAATGGGACGCGACGATGAACCTGATCCTGCGGTCGGTCGCCATGGGAATACGCTATGCGGTGCCGCACATGAAGGGCCGCCCCGCGACCCGGACGGGCGGCGCGTCGATCATCAACACCGCGAGCGTTGCGGCGCTGGGCGCGGGATATTCGCCCACCACCTATGCCGTTGCCAAGGCAGGCGTGCTGCACCTCACCAAGGTAGCGGCGACCGACCTTGCCCGCTATGGCATAAGGGTGAACGCCATCTGCCCCGGTTTTATCAACACCAATATCTTTACCTCTTCGCTGGAGGTGCCCGAGGCGAGCAAGGCAGCCGCCAAGGCGGTGATCGCCGATATGAGCGCCGCGGCACAGCCCGTCGCGCGGGGCGGCCAGCCGCAGGATATCGCCAATGCCGCAGCCTATCTGGCGAGCGAGGAATCGAGCTTTATGACCGGCACCCATATGCTGGTCGACGGCGGGCTGACCATTGGCCAGCGTCACGCCTGGGACCCTGAAACCCCCGGCCTGTTCGATGCGCTGACCGCGATGGGAGGGGGCGACGCGAACGCCGCGGCCCCCGCCGCATGAGCGCGAGCCTGACGGCGCCCCCGGCCGAACGATTACCGCTGCGCCTGAAAATCATGCATGGGCTGGGGAGCCTCGCCTATGGCGTGAAGGAAAATGGCTTTTCGACCTTTTTGCTGTTGTTTTACAATCAGGTGATCGGGCTCGATGCCGGGCTGGTCGGCACGGCGATCATGGCCGCGCTGATTTTCGATGCCTTTATCGACCCCGTTATCGGCGAGATGACCGACCGAACGCGCAGCCGCTGGGGCCGCCGCCTGCCCTGGCTTTATTTTACCCCGCTGCCGCTGGCCATCGCCTGGATGCTGCTGTGGTCGCCGCCCGAAATGAGCGATGCCGCGACCGTCGCCTGGCTGATCGGCTTTGCGATCATCGTCCGCGCGCTGGTGTCGATGTGCGAAGTGCCCTCAATCGCTATCGTTCCCGAACTCACCGCCGACTATGATGAGCGCACGCGGGTGATGCGATACCGTTTTCTGTTCGGATGGGGCGGCGGGCTGGTGCTGCTGGTGCTGGCCTATGGCGTGTTTTTCAACGGCGCCAAGGGGCTGGTCGATCCCGCGGGCTATTTCCCCTTTGCGCTGACCGGCGCGCTGGTGATGCTGGGCGCGGTGATGCTCTCCGCCGCCGGGCAGCACAAGCGCATTGCGGTATCGAACCTGCATGAAAAGCGTCCGCCCGCCCGCCTGTCGCATATTATCGGCGAGATGCGCGAGACGCTGTCGAACCGCGCCTTTTTGTGGCTGACCTTTGCGGCGCTGTTCGGATTTGTGAATCAGGGCATCACCTTTGCGCTCAACAATTATCTCCTGAGCTTTTTCTGGCAGTTCAGCCAGGGCGAGATGGTCGCCTATGTCTTTCTGCTCTTTGCCTCGATGATCGCGGCCTTTTTATGCGTCGCGCCGCTGTCGGCCCGCTTTGGCAAGCGCGACGGGGCGATTGTCGCGGGGGCGATTTCCATCGCCTTCAACAGCGCCATCTATTTTTCATGGATGGAAGGATTTTTCCCCGGCCTGCCCGGAAAACCCAGCGTCGCCTGGATGTTCGGCCTGGTGTTCATCGCCAACAGCTGTTCGATCATGCTGATGATCCTCTCCTCCTCGATGATGGCCGATGTGGTCGAGGCATCGCAGAGCGAGACGGGGCGCCGGTCCGAAGGGCTGTTCTTTGCCGGATATTTCTTCATGCAGAAATGCGCGACGGGGCTTGGCATTTTTGTGGCGGGGATGATCCTGTCCTTTGCAGCCTTTCCGGCGGGCGCCGAGCCGGGACAGGTCGCGCAAACGGTGCTGGGCAATCTCGCACTCGGCTATATGCTGGCGATATTGGTCGTGGGGGCGCTGGGCCTGATGGTGATGCGGCGTTTTCCCATCTCGCGCGCCGACCATGAAGCGCGGCTGGCGCTGCTCGATGATGCCGCGCGCGCCGAGCCCGACGCCAACGCCGCCCACCCCTGACGGGGCGCAAGAAGGAAATTTCGCACCGCGGGTCTTGGCAAGCGGCGCGAAACGGTCCATTAGTTTACGTGAACGTAAAGGGAAAGAGAAGGAAGCACCGATGGATTTCGATCTGACAGACCGGCAGAAGCATTGGCAGGGCCGTGTGCGCGAATTCATCGAGCGCAAGGTGCGCCCCGCGGTGCCGACCTATAAGGCGCAGGACGCCGAGGGCGACCGGTGGAAAGTCATCCAGGTCATCGAGGATCTGAAGGCCGAGGCCAAGGCCGCGGGCATATGGAATCTGTTCATGCCCCCGCGCAGCGCGGCGCATCATCATGTCGAAGAGACGTTCGAGTTTGAAGGCCCCGGCCTCACCAATCTTGAATATGCGCTCTGCGCCGAGGAAATGGGGCGCATCGGCTTTGCCAGCGAAGTGTTCAACTGCTCGGCGCCCGATACGGGCAATATGGAAGTGTTCCACCGCTATGGCACCCGCGCGCAGAAGGACAAATGGCTGAAGCCGCTGATGGAGGGCGAGATTCGTTCGGCCTTTCTGATGACCGAGCCCGCGGTCGCCTCGTCCGATGCGACCAATATCGAAACGCGAATCGAGCGCGACGGCGATGATTATGTGATCAACGGCACCAAATGGTGGTCGTCAGGCGCGGGCGATCCGCGCTGCAAGGTCGCCATCGTCATGGGCAAGACCGATTTCGGGGCGAAGCGTCACCAGCAACAGTCGATGCTGGTCGTGCCGCTCGACACGCCGGGCATTCATATCAAACGCCACCTGCCCGTGTTCGGTTTCGACGATGCGCCCCACGGCCATATGGAGATTGAACTGAAGGATGTGCGCGTCAACACCGAGGAGGCGATGCTGCTGGGCGAGGGCCGCGGGTTCGAGATTGCGCAGGGCCGCCTTGGGCCGGGCCGCATCCATCATTGCATGCGGACCATCGGCACCGCCGAGGAAGCGCTGGAGAAAATGTGCAAGCGGCTACAGTCGCGCGTCGCCTTTGGCAAGACGATCGCCGAACACAGCATCTGGGAACAGCGGATCGCGCGCGCGCGCATCGATATCGAGATGACGCGCCTGCTTTGCCTGAAAGCCGCCGACATGATGGACAAGGTCGGCAACAAGGCGGCAGCCGCCGAAATTGCGATGATCAAGGTGCAGGCGCCGAACATGGCGCTGCAGATCATCGACGATGCCATTCAGGCGCATGGCGGCGGCGGGGTCAGCGACGATTTCGGCCTGACCAAAATGTATGCGGGCCAGCGCGCGCTGCGTATCGCCGACGGTCCCGACGAGGTCCATGCCCGCGCCATTTCGCGCATCGAACTGGCGAAACATTCGGCGGCGGCGAGCGACAGCGGCTTTTCGTCGGGTGACATTGGCGTGTCGCGTTAAGGGGCAGCACGTCGTTCGTGTCGAGCGCAGTCGAGACACGGGGGCGCAGAATGGTTCCGGGCTTCGCTCGAACCGAACGGAGATGGAAAAATGACCAAAGCCGCGATTCTGATCGAACCGGGTAAGCCGCTGTCGGTCGAGGAGATTGTCGTCGACAAGCCGGGCCCGCACGAGGTGCGGATCCGCACCGCCGCCTGCGGCCTGTGTCATTCGGATCTGCATTTCATCGACGGCGCCTATCCTCATCCGCTGCCCGCCATTCCGGGCCATGAAGCGGCGGGCATTGTCGAGGCGGTGGGAAGCGAGGTCCGCACGGTCAAGGTCGGCGATGCGGTCGTCACCTGCCTGTCCGCCTTTTGCGGGCACTGCGAATTTTGCGTCACCGGGCGCATGTCGCTGTGCATGGGCGGCGACACGCGGCGGCCCGCAGGCGCCAGCCCGCGCATCACCCGCCCAGACGGATCGCCGGTCCACCAGATGCTGAACCTCAGCGCCTTTTCCGAGGTGATGCTGGTGCATGAACATGCCTGCGTCGCAATCGACCCCGACATGCCGCTCGACCGCGCGGCGGTGATCGGCTGCGCGGTGACGACGGGTGCGGGCACGATCTTCAACGCGTGCAAGGTGACGCCGGGGGAAACGGTCGCGGTCGTCGGCTGCGGCGGCGTCGGCCTCGCCACGATCAATGCGGCGAAAATTGCGGGCGCAGGGCGGATCATTGCCGCCGACCCCGTGCCCGAAAAGCGCGAGCTGGCCAAAAAGCTGGGCGCGACCGACGTGGTCGATGCGATGGCCGACGATGCCGCCAAGCAGATTGTCGAGATGACCAAGGGCGGCGTCGATCATGCGATCGAAGCGGTCGGACGGCCCGCCTCGGCCAATCTGGCGGTTGCCTCGCTGCGCCGCGGCGGCACGGCGACGATATTGGGGATGATGCCACTCGCCGAGAAAGTCGGGCTGGGCGCGATGGACCTGCTCTCCGGCAAGAAATTGCAGGGCGCGATCATGGGCGGCAACCGCTTCCCGGTCGATATTCCGCGGCTTGTCGATTTTTACCTGCGCGGGCTGCTCGACCTCGACAGCATCGTTGCCGAGACTATCCCGCTGGAGAAGATCAACGAGGGCTTTGACAAGATGAAGAAAGGCGATGCCGCCCGCTCGGTTATCGTGTTCGACCAGTAGTTCAACCAAAGGGGGCCGCGCGCTGGTGCGGCCCCCTTTGTTTATGATGACAGGAAAATTCCCGCCGGACGAAAGCGGGGCAAGGGTTAGGAAACAGCATGACCGAAGCGCTCGACGCTCAAAAAGCCTTTAGCGGAACGGTCGCGCCCGAAGGCGCGGACCTGCTCGACGAAGCGAAGCTGACCCGCTGGATGGAAGCCCATGTCGAAGGGTTTAAAGGACCGCTGACCCAGCGCAAATTTGCCGGCGGCCAGTCGAACCCCACCTACAAGATCAGCTCGCCCTCGGGCGATTATGTGCTGCGCCGCAAGCCCTTTGGCAAATTGCTGCCCTCGGCCCATGCCGTCGACCGCGAATATAAGGTGCAGGCGGGGCTCCATAAGATGGGCTTTCCTGTCGCGCGCCAATATGGGCTGTGCACCGATGAGGATGTGGTCGGCAGCTGGTTCTATGTGATGGCCATGGTCGACGGCCACACCATCTGGGACGGATCGATGCCGGGATCGACCCCCGTGAACCGCCGCGCCACCTATGAGGCGATGATCGACACGCTCGCGGCGCTCCACAATGTCGACGTCGAAGCGGCCGGCCTTTCGGATTATGGCAAGCCCGGCAATTATTTCGGGCGGCAGGTCGACCGCTGGACCAAACAATATAAGCTCGCCGAAACCGAGCCTATGGACGAGATGGAACGGCTGATCGCGTTTCTGCCCGCCACCCTGCCCGAACAGACGCGCACCAGCGTCGTCCATGGCGATTATCGCATCGACAATATGATCTTTGCCCATGACCGCGCCGAAGTGCGCGCGGTGCTCGATTGGGAATTGTCGACGCTGGGCGATCCGCTGGCCGATTTCACCTATGTGGCGCTGGCCTGGGTCACCGAAAATGGTGGCCGGTCGGGGGTGATGGACCTCGACCGCGCGGCGCTGGGCATTCCCGAACTCGACGAAATGGTCGAGCGTTATTGCGCGGCGACGGCACGCGACGGCGTGCCCGACATGAACTGGTATTTCGCCTATAATTTCTTTCGCCTCGCCGGGATCATGCAGGGGATCAAGAAGCGCGTCATCGACGGCACCGCTTCGTCGGCACATGCCAAGGCGATGTCGGAGCGCGTCCAGCCGCTGGCCGCGCGCGCATGGGAATTTGCACGAAAGGCGGGCGCATGAGCCTCTTTGATCTGACCGGCGAGGTCGCCCTGATCACCGGATCGTCGCGCGGCATTGGCAAGGCAACCGCCGAGGCCATGGCCGAACAGGGCGCGAAGGTGGTGATCTCAAGCCGCAAGCAGGATGCCTGCGATCAAGCCGCCGCCGAAATCAACGCGCGCTTTGGCGAGGGCACGGCGATTGCGGTCGCCGCAAATATTTCGTCGAAGGATGACCTTCAGAACCTCGTCAACGAAACGCGCGCGGCGTTCGGCAAGGTCACCGCGCTGGTCTGCAACGCCGCCTCCAACCCCTATTATGGCCCCGGCCTTGGCATCAGCGACGAGCAGTTTCGCAAGATCATGGACAATAATATATTGTCCAACCATTGGCTGATTTCGATGGTCGCCCCCGAAATGCTGGAGCGCGGCGCAGGGTCGATCACCATCATCAGTTCGATCGCCGGGCTGAAAGGTTCGCCGATCATCGGCGCCTATGGCATTTCCAAGGCCGCCGACATGCAGGTCGCGCGCAATTTCGCGGTCGAGTTCGGGCCCAAGGGCGTGCGCGTCAATTGCATCGCGCCGGGACTGATCCGCACCGACATGGCGCGCGCGCTGTGGGAGAATCCGGAGAATCTCAAACGCTCCACCGCCGCATCGACGCTGAAGCGCATCGGCGAGCCGCATGAAATTGCAGGCGCAGCGGTTTTTCTGGCGTCCAGGGCAGGCGCCTTCACCACCGGCCAGACCATCGTCTGTGATGGCGGCGCGACAATTTCGGGAGGCGCATGATGGGCGCATTGGACGGCAAGGTTGCGATCATCACGGGTGCGGGTTCCGGGATCGGACGCGCGAGCGCGCTGCGCTTTGCTGCCGAGGGCGCGAAGCTGGTGATCGGCGACAAGAGCGCCGCGGTGCATGAAACCGCACAGCTGGTGAAGGATGCGGGCGGCGACGTCATCGCGCTCGAAATCGACGCGGGCGTCGAGGCCGATGTCGCAAAGCTGGTTGCCACCGCGAAGGAAAGCCATGGCGGCCTCGATATCGCTTTTGCCAATGCCGGGATCATTGGCGACATGGGCGGCATTTTCGACTTTGACCCCGCCGCCTGGGCCGAAACGCTGCGCGTCAATCTGATCGGCCCCGCGCTGATGGTCAAACATGCCGGCAAAGCGATGGTCGATCAGGGACGCGGCGGCGCGATCCTGCTGACCGCGAGCGTCGCGGGTTTGAATTCTGGCGCCGGTCCCGCCGCCTATTCGGCATCAAAGGCGGGGGTGATCAACCTTGCCAAGACCGCCGCGCAGCAGCTCACCACAAGCGGCGTGCGCGTCAACGCCATCTGCCCCGGCCTCACCGAAACGGGGATGACCAAGCCGACCTTTGACTATGCCAAGGACAAGGGCGTCACCCACAAGCTGGGGCAGTTGAACCCGCTCAAGCGCGCGGGCCAGCCCGAAGAGCTGGCCAATGTCGCGCTGTTCCTGGCGAGCGATCAGGCAAGCTATGTCAATGGGCAAGCGATTGCGGTTGACGGCGGGCTCACCAGCTCGCACCCCGTGACCCGGCAATTGCTGGGCCAGACGTCGCATTGAGGTGGAGATATTGATCCGGCGTCCCTTTCCCCTTTGTGTCGAGCATCGTCGAGACGCGCATCGGCCGGGCACGCCTTCGGCCTTTCTCGACTTCGCTCGACACGAACGGCGGCAGGACTATGGTTCCGGAAAACCGGATCACAGAGGAACAAGATGACCCAAGGCTTTGACCCTGCGCGGCTGGACCGCATTCCCGCTTTCCTCACGGCGAAATATGTCGATAGCGGCCGCCTGCCTCATGCGGCGACTCTGGTGTCGCGGCGCGGCGAGGTTGTGCACCGCTCGTGCATCGGCGACGCGCGGCCCGGCGCGGCGCTGAAGGAAGATGCGATTTTCCGCATCGCCAGCATGACCAAGCCGATCACCAGTGTCGCGCTGATGATGCTGCTCGAGGAAGGCAAGGTCGCGCTGTCCGATCCGCTGGTCAAATTTTGCCCTGAATTTCGCGACACGGGCGTGTTTGTCGCGGGCGGCGGCAATATGCCCTTTGTCACGCGGCCCGTCACCCAGCCGATCCGCATCATCGACCTGCTGCGCCACACCGCCGGGCTGACCTACAGCTTTCAGGAACGCACGCCGGTCGATGCGGCCTATCGCAAGACCCGGATCGACGATTTCGACGCCGATTATACGATGGACGGCTTTATCGGGGCGCTGGCGAAAATCCCGCTGCAATTCGAACCCGGCGCGCATTGGAATTATTCGATGGCGACTGACGTGCTGGGCGCGGTGATCGAGCGGGTCGAGAGCAAGCCCTTCGCCGCAGTGCTGAACGAGCGGATTTTCACGCCGCTGGGGATGAAGGATACCGGCTTTCAGGTGCCCGCCGATCAGCAGCACCGGCTGACCGATTGCTATATCTTCGATCCGGCTGAAAAGATGAAGCTGTTCGACAGCGGCGACCGCAGCCGCTGGGCCAAGGCGCGCAGCTTTCATTCGGGCGGCGGCGGGCTGGTTTCGACGCTGGCCGATTATCACCGTTTCTGCCTGATGCTGCTGGGCGGCGGCACGCTGGACGGGGTGCGGATCATCAGCCGCAAGACGCTGGCCTTGATGACCGCCAATCATCTGGTCGGTGGCGGCGATTTGACGCAGCATAGCGTCGGCGTGTTCAGCGAGGATGATAATGCCGGGATCGGCTTTGGCCTCGGCTTTGCCGTCACGCTCGACCCCGCGCGCGCCGGCATCCCGGCCTCGGCAGGCGATTTTTATTGGGGCGGCATGTTTTCGACCGGATTTTTCGTCGATCCGGTCGAGGAGATTTGCATGGTCTTCATGACCCAGCTCATGCCCTCCTCCACCTATCCCGTGCGGCGCCAGGTCAAGACCCTCGTTCACGCCGCGCTCGATGACTGAAATGACACCCACCTTCCGTTCGTGTCGAGCGAAGTCGAGACACGCAGAGCAGCGCTTCAGACGCTTCTCGACGACGCTCGAAGCGAACGGGAATAATTAGAGGAGCTTTCCCATGTCCGAAGAAACCCCCGTAAGCGTCACGATGGAAAAAGACGGCGAAATCGCCGTCATCATCGTCAACAATCCGCCCGTCAACGCGCTGAGCTGGCACGTCCGCCAGGGGCTGGAAGATCATTTCAAGGCCGCCATCGCCGATGAGGGCGTGAAGGCGATCGTGCTGCGCTGCGACGGCGGCACCTTTATCGCGGGCGCCGACATCAGCGAATTTGGCAAGCCGCCGCGCGGTCCCGATTTCAACGCGGTGCTCAACATGATCGAAGCCGCGCCGAAGCCCGTGGTCGCGGCGATTCACGGCACCGCGCTGGGCGGCGGGCTCGAAACTGCGCTCGTCTGCCATTATCGCGTCGCCGTGCCCTCGGCAAAGCTCGGCGTGCCGGAGGTCAAGCTGGGCCTGCTCCCCGGCGCGGGCGGCACGCAGCGCCTGCCGCGCATCGTCGGCGTCGAGGCAGCCGCCGAAATGACCTCGACCGGCAACCCCGTCCCCGCGCCCAAGGCGAAGGAAATGGGCCTGGTCGACGAACTGGCGGGCGAGGATAGCCTGGCCGCCGACGCCATCGCCTATGCCCGCACCAAAATCGCCGACGGCCCGCGCCCGACGCGCGAACGCGAAGTGTTCGGCGACATCGCCGTCATCGATAAACTGAAAGAGAAAAACGCCCGCCGCTGGCGCGGCTTCGAAGCGCCTTACGCCAACCTCGCCTGTGTCGAGGCGGCGACGCGGCTGCCCTTTGAAGAGGGTCTCGCCTTTGAACGCGAGCAATTCATGAAGCTGATGTTCGGCAGCCAGTCGGCGGCGCAGCGGCATATTTTCTTTGCCGAGCGGCAAGCCGCGAAGATCGACGGCCTGCCCAAGGACACGCAGCTGCGCGACGTCAAGAAGGTCGGCATTATCGGTGCCGGCACGATGGGCGGCGGCATCATGATGAACTTCCTTCAGAAAGGCATCCCCTGCACCATCGTCGAGATGCAGCAGGAAGCGCTCGACCGCGGGCTGGGTGTGGTGCGCAAAAATTATGACGCCAGCGCCGCCAAGGGTCGTTTCAAGCCCGAACAAGTCGACCAGATGATGGGACTGATCACGCCGACGCTGAGCCTCGACGACCTTGCCGACTGCGACCTGATCATCGAGGCGGTCTATGAGAATATGGACGTCAAGAAAGAGATTTTCGCCAAGCTCGATAAGATTGCCAAGCCCGGCGCGATCCTGGCATCGAACACCAGCTATCTCGACATCGACGAGATAGCGACCGCGACGAGCCGCCCCGGCGATGTGCTGGGCATGCACTTTTTCTCGCCCGCCAATGTCATGAAGCTGCTGGAAGTTGTGCGCGGCGACAAGACGGCGCCCGACGCGCTGGCGACCGCGATGGCGATCGGCAAGAAGATCGGCAAGGTCGCGGTGGTCGCGGGCGTGTGCGACGGCTTTATCGGCAACCGCATGCTCAAGCCCCGCCAGATGGAGGCGATGAAGCTGCTGATGGAAGGCGCCACCCCGGCGCAGGTCGACAAGGTGCATGTCGAATTCGGCATGCCGATGGGGCCGTTCCAGATGAGCGACCTTGCCGGGGTCGATATCGGCTGGCACCGCGACCCCAATCGCATCGAAAGCATCCGCGACGCGCTGTGCGCCGAAGGCCGCTGGGGCCAGAAGAAGCAGGCGGGCTTTTACGATTATGACGAGAAGCGCAAACCGTCCGAAAGCGCGCGCGTTGCCGAGATCATCGAAGAGTTTCGCAAGAAGGCGGGCGTCGAGAAGCGCGAGATTACCGATCAGGAAATCATCGAGCGCACGCTTTACCCGATGGTCAATGAAGGCGCGCTGATCCTGGAGGAAGGCAAGGCGCAGCGCGCGAGCGACATCGATGTCGTGTGGATCTATGGCTATGGCTGGCCCGTCTATCGCGGTGGCCCGATGTTCTGGGCGGGGCTGGAAGGCACCGACAAGATTGTCGCGGCGCTGGAAAAGCACGGGTTCGAGATTGCGCCGCTGCTGAAGGAAAAGGCGGAGGCGAAAACCGGGTTCTGATAATCCGGCTATACTGACCGGAAAGGCCGTCTGTTCCTCCTGGGAACAGGCGGCCTTTTGCTATTCGCACACCGACCGAGGTAGAGCGGGCTTTACCGGGAGAGGGAGCAGAGCGTTCGCTATTCCCCAATCATCGTCATCCCGGGCTTGATCCGGGATCCACGGCGGCGCGAATGGACCCCGGATCAAGTCCGGGGTGACGAACAGGGGGTGGGCAAGCAGCGCGAGAAGATTCAGCCCTGCAACGTTCGGATGATCGCCGAAAAGTCGTGACCGCCCTCATCCACCGCGACGAAAGCCTCGTAAAGATCGCGCGCTTTCGTCCCCATCGGCACATCGGCGTCGACGCTTGCCGCGGCTTCCATCGCGAGGCGCAGATCCTTGAGCATCAGCGCGGCGGCGAAACCGCCCTTGTAATCATTGTCGGCGGGGGTCGTCGGCCCGACCCCGGGCAGCGGCGCATAGCTGGTGAGCGACCAGCATTGCCCCGACGACACGCTCGCGATGTCGAAGAATTTCTGCGGATCGAGGCCGAGTTTCTGCGCGAGCGCAAGGCTTTCGCAGGTCGCGATCATCGAGGCGCCGAGCAGCATATTGTTGCAGATCTTCGCCGCCTGCCCTGCGCCCGCATCGCCCGCGTGGATCACCGCCTTGCCCATCGCCGAAAGGATCGGTTCGGCGCGCGCGAAGCCCTCGCCGGTGCCGCCGACCATGAAGGTCAGCGTGCCGGCATTGGCGGCGGCGATGCCGCCCGACACCGGCGCGTCGACCGCGACTAGGCCCTTGGCGGTCGCCGCCTCGATATTGGCGCGCGCGGTTGCGACGTCGATGGTCGAACAGTCGAGCAGCAGCGTTCCGGGGGCGGCGCTCGGGAAGACGTCGGCCTCATAGACCGAGGCGACATGCTTGCCCGCAGGAAGCATTGTCACGACGGCTTCGGCGCCGGTCACGGCTTCGGCCGCGGATGCGGCGCGCGTGCAGCCCGCATCGACCGCGCGCGCGTGCGCCTCTTCGCTAAGGTCGAAGGCGCGGACCTCATGGCCCGCCTTCGCAAGGTTCGCGGCCATGCCGCCGCCCATGTTGCCGAGTCCGATAAAGGCGATTTTCATTTGGTCTCCCCTCCCGCTTGCGGGAGGGGCCGGGGGTGGGCCAGTCTCCCGATAGTTGAAACATGCCGGAGCGACCTTGAAACAGGCCCGCCCCTAACCCCTCCCGCAAGCGGGACGGGACCCGGACTCACCGCCCCTTCCACACGCCTTCGCGTTTCTCGATGAACGCCGCCATGCCTTCGGCCTTGTCCTCGGTCGCGGCGAGGATCTGGAACAGGCGGCGTTCGTAGATCAGCCCTTGGTCGAGCGTGGTTTCGAACGCAGCGTCGACCATGTCCTTGTTCACCATCGCAGCCATCGGCGGCATGGATGCGATCGTCGCGGCGGTCTTCATCGCCTCATCGACAAGAGTCTCATGCGCGACGACACGCGCGACGAGGCCCGACCGTTCGGCCTCCTCGGCGTCCATCATCCGGCCGGTGAGGCACATTTCCATCGCCTTTGCCTTGCCGACCGCGCGCGTCAGCCGCTGCGACCCGCCCATGCCCGGCGCGACGCCGAGCTTGATTTCGGGCTGGCCGAATTTGGCCTTGTCGCTGGCGATGATGAAGTCGGCCATCATCGCGAGCTCGCAGCCGCCGCCCAAGGCAAAGCCGTTGACCGCCGCGATCCACGGCTTGCGAACCTTTTTCACAAAATCGCTCGTCCATTTCGAGAAAAAGTCCTCAAGATAGAAATCGGCCGCGGGCTTGTCGGCCATCTCCTTGATGTCGGCGCCCGCAGCGAACGCCTTGTCACCCGATCCGGTGAGGACCGCGCAGCGTTGGCTGTCGTCGGCCTCGAACGCGGCGAAGGCGGCGATCAGGTCGTCGAGCACCTGGCTGTTGAGCGCATTCAATGCCTGCGGGCGGTTGAGCGTGACGAGCGTGACGGCGCCGCGCTGTTCGACGAGGATGGTTTCATAGGTCATTCTGATGATCTCCTGGTGATCGTCATGCCGGACGTGCTCCGGCATCCATTCCGGCGAGGTTGACTGGACCCCGGATCAAGTCCGGGGTGACGAAATTAGGTGAGCGGCGTCCACTTCTCTCCATCGGGCAGCGGCGCGAAGATCGCGTCGAT
This sequence comes from Sphingopyxis sp. MWB1, assembly GCF_000763945.1. Classification (NCBI taxonomy): domain Bacteria; kingdom Pseudomonadati; phylum Pseudomonadota; class Alphaproteobacteria; order Sphingomonadales; family Sphingopyxidaceae; genus Sphingopyxis; species Sphingopyxis sp. MWB1. Next base: position 2,125,591 of record NZ_JQFJ01000002.1, on the reverse strand, counting down.
CCATTCATCGCTGACCGCCTCCGGCGTCGGCGGGTCCCATTTAGGGTTGTTGTCCTTGTCGACGATCAGCGCGCGTACGCCTTCGATGAAGTCGTGCATCTGAACGACGCGCGCGCCGATCGCATATTCCTGGGCCATCTCGGCGGCGAAGTCGGGCATCGCCGCGCCTTCCTTGAGCTGTCGCAGCGCAACCTTGCACGTCTGGGGCGATTTGGTGCCGAGCGTGTCGCGTTCCTTCTTTGCCCATTCCGAGCCGTCGGCCTCGAGCGCGGCGAGGATGTCCTCGTAGCGGTCGCTCGCGAACAGGCGGTTGATCTTGTCGAGACGGTCCATCACCGCCGCTGGCGGGGCGGTCGCCGACAGCTCGCCCAAAATGCCGCCGATACGGTCGGGATGCGCGGCGATGCGTTCCTTTGCCTCGGCAAGCTTTTCGGACGGCAGATAGTGCGTTGCAAGGCCGAGCGCGAGGCATTCCGCCCCGTCGAGCCGCGCGCCGGTGAGCGCAAGATATTGGCCGACGCGCCCCTCCAGCCGCGGCAAATACCAGCCGCCGCCGACATCGGGGAACAGGCCGATCCCCGTTTCGGGCATCGCAAAGCGCGTATGTTCGGTCGCGACACGATATTTGGCGGGCTGCGAAATGCCGACGCCGCCGCCCATGGTGATGCCGTCCATGAAGGCGACGACGGGCTTGGCGTAGGTGAAGAGCAGGTGGTTGAGGCGATATTCGGTGTGGAAAAAGGCGCGCGCCTCGGCGCCGTCCTTCGCGCCGCTCTCCGCCAGCATGCGAATGTCGCCGCCCGCGCAGAAACCGCGACCCTCGCTATGCTCGAGGATCACCGCTTCGATGGCGTCGTCAGTGCGCCAAGCGACAAGCGCGTCGGTCATCGCCTCGCACATCGCAAGGTTGAGCGCGTGGATCGCCTTCGGACGATTGAGCGCGATGCGGCCTGCGCGGCCGTCGGTGGAAATCAGAACATCTTCGGTCATTGGCGCAGCAGATCCCTTCCGACGATCATCCGCATCACCTGGTTCGTTCCTTCGAGAATCGAATGGACGCGCAGGTCGCGCCAGAAACGCTCGATCGGATAATCTTTCAAATAGCCATAGCCGCCGAACAGCTGGAGCGCGCGGTCGACAACCGAACTGCCGCTGTCGGTCGCCAGCCGCTTTGCCATCGCGGAAAAGCGCGACTTGTCGGGCGCATTGGCGGTGACTTTGGCGGCGGCCAGATAGAGCAAGGCGCGCGCGGCTTCGAGGTCGGTCGCCATGTCGGCGAGCGTGAACTGGGTGTTCTGGAAATCCGAAATCGGCTGCCCGAACTGCTGGCGATCCTTGGTATAGGCAACGGCTTCGTCGAGGCAGCGCTGGGCGCCGCCGAGCGAGCAGGCACCGATGTTGAGCCGGCCGCCGTCGAGCCCCGCCATCGCGAAGCGAAAGCCGTCACCTTCGGCGCCGACGCGGTTTTCGACCGGCACCTTCACATTGTCGAGGATCACCTGCGCGGTCGGCGAGGCGTTCCAGCCGAGCTTGCGCTCCTTCGCGCCAAAGCTGACGCCTTCCATATCCTTTTCGATGACCAGGCACGAAATGCCCTTCGGCCCCGGATCGCCGGTACGCACCATCGTCACATAGATATCATTGACCCCGGCACCCGAAATGAACTGCTTGGTGCCGTTCACGACATAATGGTCGCCTTCGCGCCTCGCACTGGTCTTGAGCGCTGCCGCGTCGGAACCCGAACCGGGTTCGGTCAGGCAATAGCTTGCCATCTTGTCCATGGTGACGAGGTCGGGGAGGAACTTGGCCTTGACGTCGGCACTGCCGAACGCGTCGATCATCCAGCTCGCCATATTGTGGATCGAAATGAAGCTGCTCGTCGCGGGGCAGCCATAGGCCATTGCTTCCATGATCAGCGCCGATTCGAGCCGCCCAAGCCCGATACCGCCCGATTCCTCGCTGACATAGATGGATGCAAAGCCCAGCTCGGCCGCCGCCTTGATCACGTCGCGCGGGAAATGCGCCTTTTCATCCCATTCGGCGGCATGGGGCGTGATCGCATCGGCGGTAAATTTGCGCGCCATATCCTGAATGGCGAGCTGGTCGTCGGTAAGCTGGAACTGGTCGGTCATGTCTCTTCTCTGTCGTCACGCTAGGCCGTCAGGCTGGCGACATATTGCGCGCCCCAAGCGATGGAGCAGAGGGGCCGCGACGGTCGTCCGCGCGGCCCCCTGGGCGTCAGCCACAGGTGATTTTTTCAATCTTGTTGCTGTCGTCATAAGTGACGTTCACGCGGTCTTCGCGATAATCCATCGTCATTGCCGAACGTGGCGGACCCCAGCGGAGGGTGCGCGCGCCGCTGGCCTTTAGAATGGCCGCGCCAACATCGGCTGTCGCAGTTTGGCCTACAAAGCTTTGCACGGCGTCGGCGTTGCAGGTGGCGGGGGCGGGCGGCGTTACAGGATCGGTAGCAGCATAGCCGCCCGCACAGCCCGCGAGCGGGAGGGCGGCGGCAGCGGCAATCAAACGAATATCCATTATTAATCTCCCTTGCATCCTTTATGCCGCCGGAGCGGCGCAGCGTGTATAGCGCAGCAAGGCGGGTTCGGCACCCTCGCCATAATCGCGGCGCACCAAGGTCTTGCCGCCATCGGCAAGCCCAAGCAGCATTACCCGGTTCCAGTTTTCGCCTTCGCCGCTGAACCGGAAATCGGCGACGATGCGGCTGGCGTTGCGATCGCGCACGCGCATCAGTTCGCCCGCCGATTCATAGAAACGCAGCGTCGCGGCGTCGATGGACAGAAGCGTGACCCCCTTTTCCTTTGTGCAGTCAGCCGCGTCGAGCGCCCAGCTTCCCCGGATCGGTGCCGGGATCATCTTGTCGCCCGCGCCGATGCCCGGCTCAGCGGTTGCCGGGGGCGGCATTGAGGGGTCCACCACATAACCGAGATCAGCGTCGGAGGGTTCGGTCTTTTCGGCGGGCGGATTGCCTATGGGAGCCGCCATGTCGGGAACGGCATCTTCCCCCACTGGCGCATTTTGCTCGCCATCGCTCTGGCCGCCGCCGCAAGCCGCAAGCGTCAGGGCAGTCGCCGGTAATATCCAGCGCATCATCGTCATTCTCCTTCGCAGCGCCGGCATCGTGCCGGTGCCTGAAAGAGGAAATGCCCGATGAGCGACGGCAGTTTCATGGCCCGGCCAATCAACCCATCGTCGGAATGACAAAGGCGTTACCGCCGTCGGGCGAGCCGTCGGGCCAGCGCGCGGTGACGGTCTTCACCTTCGTCCAGAATTTGACGCCTTCCATGCCGTGCTGGTTGGTGTCGCCGAACGCCGAGCGCTTCCAGCCGCCGAACGTATGATAGGCGACCGGCACCGGGATCGGTACGTTGATGCCGACCATGCCGACATTGACGCGCGCGGCAAATTCGCGCGCGGCGTGACCGTTGCGCGTGAAGATCGCGACGCCATTGCCATATTGATGCTTCGACGGCAGTTCGAGCGCGGTTTCGAAATCGGGCGCGCGAACGATCTGGAGCACGGGGCCGAAGATTTCCTCCTTGTAGCTTTCCATGTCGGGGGTGACATGGTCGAACAAAGTCGGGCCGACGAAGAAGCCCTGCTCATGCCCCTGAAGGCTGAAGCCGCGCCCGTCGATGACCAGCTCGGCGCCCTCGTCGGCGCATTTGGCGATCCAGCCTTCGACCTTTTCCTTGTGCGCCTGCGTCACCACCGGGCCATAATGCGCCTCGGCATCGGTCGACACGCCGACGCGCAGCGCCTCGATGGCGGGGACCAGCTTTTCGCGGAGGCGATTTGCCGTATCTTCGCCGACCGGAACGACGACGGGAAGCGCCATGCAGCGTTCGCCCGCCGAGCCGAAGGCGGCGCCGGTGAGGTCGTTGACCACCTGGTCGAGGTCGGCATCGGGCATGACGATGCCGTGGTTCTTCGCGCCGCCCATCGCCTGCACGCGCTTTCCGTTCGAAACGCCGCGATTATAGACATAATGGGCGATGTCCGACGAGCCGACGAAGCTGACTGCTCCGATGTCGGGATGATCCAAAATCGCGTCGACCATTTCCTTGTCGCCGTGGACGGTCTGGAAAATCCCCTCGGGCATCCCGGCTTCGAGGAAGAGTTCGGAGAGGCGCACGGGGACCGAGGGGTCGCGCTCGCTGGGCTTGAGGATGAAGGCGTTGCCCACGGCGGTTGCGACACCGCCCATCCACAGCGGGATCATCGCGGGGAAGTTGAACGGGGTGATGCCGGCGCCGATACCGATTGGCTGGCGCATCGAATAGACGTCGATGCCGGGGCCCGCGCCCTGCGTATATTCGCCCTTCAGCACATGCGGGATGCCGCAGCAGAATTCGATGACTTCGAGCCCGCGCTGAATGTCGCCCTTCGAATCGGCGATCACCTTGCCATGTTCGCTCGACAGCATTTCGGCGAGCTCGTTCATATTGGCTTCGACGAGGCGTTTGAATTCGAACATCACACGCGCGCGGCGCTGCGGGTTGGTCGCGGCCCAGGCGGGCTGTGCCTTTTTCGCCGCCGCGACGGCGCGGTCGAGCAGCGCGCGGTCGCCAAGCGCAACCTCGGCCTGCACGCCGCCATTGTTGGGATCGAAGATCGCGCTCTTGCGGCTGGCGCCGAGTCCTTCGGCGCCGCCGGCAATATGGTGGTCGATCTGTCGCATGGCCATTCGTCTCCCGTATCTGGTTACCGCCGACTGAGACCAACAGGGGTTAAATTGCAAGGGATAGACTTGCAGTCCAAAGCTGCATAATTGCAGCATATGGATTGGGATGCCCTGCAATATTTCCTGATGGTCGCGCGCCACGGCAAGCTCGCGCGTGCGGCGCAGGCGCTGCATGTCGACCCGACCACGGTCAGCCGCCGCGTGGGCGCGCTCGAAAAGGCGCTCGACCAGACCTTGTTCGAGCGCGCGCCCGCAGGCTTTACGCTGACCGCTGCCGGACGGGCGCTGGTTCCCCATGCCGAGGCGATGGCGGCTGCGGCGGCGCGGGTTCACGCCAGCGAAGGCGGGCGCGCGGCGTTGTCGGGCCAATTGCGGATCAGCGTGTCCGAGGGTTTCGGCAACAGCTTCATTGCGCCGCGCCTCGGCGCCTTTGTCGCCGCGCATCCCGAGCTGGAAATCGACCTTGTCGCCTCTTCGGGCTTCCTCAATCCATCGCGGCGCGAAGCCGATATGGCGATTCTGCTCGCGCGGCCGCGCAAGGGCCCGCTGATCACGCGCAAGCTCGCCGATTACAGCCTTGGCCTTTATGCCCCGGCGGGACGGCAGGACTGGGCGGAAGCGGTGGAGACCGCGCCGCTGTCGCGCGCGGCGATTCCGGTGATCGGCTATATCCCCGACATTCTTTATGCGCCCGAGCTCGATTATCTGGGGGAGATCGAGCCCGGATTGCGCGCCGCCATCCGCTCCTCGTCGATCCTTGCCCAGCGGCGGATGATCGCCGGGGGCGCTGGCGTTGGCGTGCTACCCTGCTTCCTGGCGGAGCGCGACCCCGCGCTGCGGCGCGTGCGGCGCGAACAGGCGATCACACGCAGTTTCTGGCTCGCGCTGCACCGCGATGTGGCGCAGCAGCCCCGGATACGCGCGTTTATCGATTGGCTGGATGGCGAGGTGCGCGAGAGCCGCGAGGTGTTGGTGCCGGACCGACCCTAATCCGCTTTGGGGCGCCAGTCCGACGCGATCAGCCCGCCGGCCCCGAACAGCCGTTCCATCGCATCGGGGGCTGCAGCTGCGTCGCGGAGCTTGTCCGCGAGCGGATCGTCGACCGGATAATCGCTGCGTAGAAAGGCGATCCACGCCGCGACCGCTGCCTCCAGCGCGGGGCATCGCTGCCCGCGTTTCTGGTGCCACGCCAGCGTTTCGAGCCAGCGCTGCGGGATTTTCTGGCTGCCATCCATCGCGATCTGAATGAGCCGGTGGTCGAGCGCGGGGTTGGCGAAGCGACGCATCAGCGCGCCGGCATAGGCGGCAAGATCCTGCCCCGGCGCGGCGTCGATCGTCGGCGCCGCCTCTTCGCGCATCAGCCGATCGATCAGCGGGCGGATAGTGGGGTCGGCGACCGCCTGGTGGACATAGGCGTGGCCGCGCCCCAGCCCGATATAGGCGAGCGCCGAATGCGCGCCGTTGAGCATCCTCAGCTTTGCCGTTTCATAGGGCGCGACATCGGCGACAAGCTGGGCGCCGACATCCTCCCAACGCGGGCGGGGGCCGGCGAAATCATCCTCGATCACCCATTGGCTGAAGGCTTCGGTGACCACCGCGCCTTCGTCGCGCGCGCCGAGCACCGCTTGGGTCGCGTCGCGGTCGGCGTCGGTGGTTGCAGGCACGATGCGGTCGATCATCGTCGCCGGGCAGCGGCATTCGCGCTCGAACCAGTCGAGGAGATCGGGATGCTCGGCAGCAAGATAGTCGCGCATCAGCGCGCGCAACACCGCGCCATTGTTCGCGAGATTGTCGCAGCTGAGCAGCGTCAGACCGGACAGCCCTGCCGCATGCCGCGCCGCGAGCCCCGCGCCGACGAAGCGATAGAGGCTCGACGCCCCGCGCGCCGCTGCGAGGTCGAGCGAACCGTCGGGTGCGCGCAAATAGCCCTTCTCGGTAACGGTGAAGCTGATGATGTGCGTCGCGGGGGAAGAAATGGCGTCGATAACGGCTTGCGGGGTTTCGCCCGCGACGAGCACGCGCCGCACCGCCCCGATCAGGCGCAGGTCGGTTCCGTCTGCACTGCGCGTGCTGACGGTATAGAGGCCGTCCTGCGGATCAAGCTGTGCCGCGACATCGCCCGAGCGCAGCGACACGCCGGTGATCCCCCAGCCCTTGTCCCCTGCGCCCATCGCATCGTCGGTATAGACCGCCTGATGCGCGCGGTGAAAGGCGCCGATGCCCATATGGACGATCCCCGCCGCCTGCGCGCTGCGGTCATAGTCCGGCGTCCGCACCGACGCCGGGATCGGGGTCTTCGCCGACAGCCTCACAGCCGATAAGCCGCCTTGGCGAGATTATAGCTGAGGTCGACCGCGAGTTCGGCGGCTTCCCATTCCTCCAGCCGATGTTCAGCGACGAGCTGCGCGAGGAAGCCGCAGTCGATGCGCCGCGCGACATCGTGGCGCGCGGGGATCGACAGAAAGGCGCGCGTGTCGTCGTTGAAGCCGACGCTATTGTAGAAGCCCGCGGTCTCGGTCACCTGGCTGCGAAAGCGCCGCATCCCTTCGGGGCTGTCGTGGAACCACCAGGCCGGGCCAAGCTTCAGCGCCGGATAATGACCCGCGAGCGGCGCGAGTTCGCGCGCATAGCTCGTCTCATCAAGCGTGAAGAGAATGATCGTCAGCGCCGGATCATTGCCATATTTGCCAAGCAGCGGGCGCAGCGCATGAACATAGTCGGTACTCGTCGGAATATCGGCGCCCTTGTCGCGGCCATAGCGTTCGAACAGCCACGGGTTGTGGTTGCGGAAGCTGCCCGGATGGATTTGCATGACGAGCCCGTCGTCGAGGCTCATCCCGGCCATCACGGTGAGCATATGCGCGCGGAACAGTTCGGCATCGGCGGGCGAGACGTCGGCTGCGGTGACCCGCGCGAACAGCGCCTCGGCTTCGGCATCCGACAGGTCGGCGGTCGCGGCGGTCGGGTGGCCATGGTCGGTCGAGGTCGCGCCCAATTCGGCGAAGAAGGCGCGGCGGTTTCGGTGCGCGGCGAGATAACCGGCATAGGAAAAGGCGTCCTCGCCCGACAGCTGCGACAGGCGCGCGAGATTGTCGCGGAACCCTTCATATTCGGGATCGACGACCGGGTCGGGGCGATAGGCGGTGATGACGCGCCCGCCCCATTCGCCGCGCGCGTTCGCTTCCCTGACGACGCGGTGATGGTCGAGCGTGTCGAGGGGGCTTTCGGTCGTCGCGATCACCTCGATGCCGAATCGGTCGAACAGCGCGCGCGGACGGAATGCGTCAGTCGCCAGCGCATCGGTGATATGGTCGTAATAGAGATCGGACGTCGCAGCCTCGAACTGGACGTCGAGGCCAAAGGCTTCGGCGAACACCCAGTCCATCCACATCCGCGTCGGCGTGCCGCGGAACAGATGATAGTTTTGCGCGAACAGCCGCCAGCTTTCGCGCGGATCGGCGTCGGGGTTGCGAATCCCCAGCGCGTCCAGCGACACGCCCTGCGAATAGAGCATCCGGAACACATAATGGTCGGGATGCAGCAGCAGTTCGGCAGCGTTGCCGAAATGGGCGTTGGCCGCGAACCACGCCGGATCGGTATGCCCGTGCGGGCTGATGATCGGCAGGTCCGCAACCTCGGCATAAAGGCGGCGCGCAATGTCGCGCTGCCCCGCATCGGACGGGAAAAGGCGGTCGGGATGCAGGCGAAGCGGACGCGTCATTCGCTCGCCACGGTAACGGGGGCAAGCCGCGGGCTGAGCAGATGCACCGCCGCAACCGCCAGGAAATAGACGGTCGTGCAGGCGGCAAAGATCAGCGTGTAATTGCCGCCCGTGGCATCGAGCACCAGCCCCGTCGACTTGGCCATGATCATGCCGCCGACGCCGCCCATGAAGCCGCCAAGCCCGATGACCGAGCCGACCGCGCGTTTGGGGAACATGTCGGGCGGGATCGAGAGGATGGTCGAGGAAAAGGCCTGATGCCCCGCCAGCGCGATGCCGATCAGCACGACCGCGAGCCACATATTTTCCAGCCCCGAGACAAAAAGCAGCGGCAGCACGCAGCATCCCGCGCCGATCATCGTCACCTTGCGCGCGAAATTCACGCTATGTCCACGCTGGATCAGTTTCGAAGAGACCCAGCCGCCGACGATGCTGCCGACATCGGACAAAAGATACATGATGATCATCGGAAGGAGTACGATTTTGAGATCGACGTCATAGGTGGTGCTGAAATATTTGGGCAGCCAGAAGAGCATGAGGAACCAGACGGGATCGGTCAGAAATTTGGCGGCAGCAAAGGCCCATGCCTCGCGCTTGGTGACGATTTGCCCCCAGCCGATACGTTCAATCTGTTCGGGCGGATCATGTTCGATCCACGCCAGCTCCTTTTCGCTGACCTTTCCGCTTTCGCGCGGATTGCTGTAGAGCCAGAGCCACAGAATGAATAAAGCGGTTCCGAATGCGCCCGTGTAACTGAAGGTTTCGCGCCAGTTGAAGCCCAGTACCACCATGAACAGGGCAATGGTGGGGGCCGTTAGGATGACGCCGATGGTCGTCGCGCTGTTCACCCAGCCGATGGCATAAGCGCGTTCCTTTTGCGGAAACCATTCGCTGGAGGCGCGAACGACCGAGGGGAAATGCCCGGCTTCCCCCACGCCCAGAATGACGCGCGCCGCCATGAAGGAGGCGACCGAGGACGCAAAACCGTGCGCGACATGGCCGATTGTCCAGATGCCGATGGCCAGCGCATAGCCGATTTTGGGGCCAAAGCGGTCGATCAGCCAGCCCATGAGCAGAAAGCCAAGGGCATAAGCCGCCTGAAAGGCCGTGACGATATTGCCATAATCATTTTCGGACCAGCCAAGCTCGTCGCCCAAAGTCGGAGCAAGCAGGCCCAGCATGGTGCGATCGATATAATTGACGGTCGTTGCAGCAAAGAGCAGCGCCACAATCATCCAGCGATAGCGCCCGGCCTTTGGCACGGGCGCCGCTGCGCCCCCGCCTGAAATTACCTCTGCCATATTCCCCTCCCTTTGGTCTTTTATCCCGTAACAGTGCAGGCAACGCGGATTTTTCCGTCGAAGACCGCTTCGGCGCGCTGTCCGGCGCCTATTTCATGAACTCCGGTTATCGCTCCGGCGGACACCCATGTCCCCGGCGGAATCGCAATGCCGCGTGCACGCAAAAGCCGGACGAGAAACAGGGCCGAGCCGAACGGGCCATCGAGCATTGTTTCCATCGTCCCCCGCCCCACGCAAAGATCGTCGATATGAAATTCGACCGGCATTCGAAGCAAATCGCTTCTCCGCCAGTCCGCAAGCGCCGGTCCCAGCACCAACCCCTTGTTATTGCCATAATCGGAGGCGGTCACCGCCGGGCCATGGCTGTTGATGCCCGGAAAGGGCGAGCTCGCAACCTCTATGCCGATGCGGACATCGTCAATGGCATCGCGGATCGAATCGATATCATGGACACGCGTGCCGACCTCGCCGAAACGCAGGAGCAGCTCGGCCTCCGCCGCCGCGAAACCCCCGGCAAAAACAGGCATGGCAGGGCAGCGTCCATCCGCCGCATCGACGATTTCCTCGGCAAAAATCGGACCGGTCAGCCGATGCTCGCCATAGCAGGAAACAAGATCGTCCGCGATCCGGCCGACCTTCCACCCCCCGACCCGGCGCCCGTCGAGACCGAGCGCGGCATCCTGGATCGCATAAGCCTCCTCCATCGTCGCCGGAAGCGGGCCGGGATAGGAGGTAAGCGGTGTCTTTTTCTGGCGCGCCGAAAGAAAGGCGCTGGCGATTTTCTGCTGTTCGGGCGTGGCGCGCATATTTGTCTATTCCCTCTCTCGGCAATGTCCCTATAAGACACCGGTGTCAAACGCAAGCGCTTAGCAAGCAAAAGCGCATATCGCCCACGCCGCCAAAGGATCGCCCATGTCTTCCTGTCTGCATCTGCATCCGCAAGATAATGTGGCGGTCCTTCTGGAAGCGGTCGCGGCGGACGAAACGGTCCGCTTGCCCGGATTCGATCTGACCGCCCGCCAGGCCATCGCGCCCGGCCACAAGATAGCGCTCAGCGCCATTGCCGCCGGTGAAGCCATTGTTAAATATGGTGCACCCATTGGCCGCGCGACCTCTGTCATATCGCCGGGGGAGCATGTCCACAGCCATAATCTGGTCTCGACGCTGAAAGGCGACGCCCCCTATGTTTATGCCCCGCAAAGCCGGGCGATGGCCTTTGACGCGGGCGAGCGCCATTTCCGCGGCTATCGCCGCGCCGACGGGCGCGCGGCGACCCGGAATGAAATCTGGATATTGCCGACCGTGGGCTGCGTCGGGACGCTCGCCGAGCGCGTCGCCCGGACCGCGCAGCGCCGCCATGCAGGGCGCGTCGATGGCATATTCGCTTTCAAACATCCGTTCGGATGCTCGCAACTGGGCGACGATCTGCAGCATACGCGCGCGCTGATCGCGGCGCTGGCGCAGCATCCCAATGCGGGCGGCGTGCTGATCCTCGGCCTTGGCTGCGAGAGCAATCAGCTCGATGCCCTGATCGAGACCATCCCGCCCGAGCGGCGCGCCCATATCCGGACCCTGTCCGCGCAAAGCTGCGACGATGAGGAAGCGGCATGTCATGCGCTGATCGACGAGCTGGCCGAACAGTGCGGCGATGCGGAAAGAAGCGACATGCCGATCGGCGAATTGGCACTGGGGGTGAAATGCGGCGGGTCGGACGGTTTTTCGGGACTGACCGCCAACCCGTTGGTCGGGCGCATGGCCGATGCGCTGGCCGGCGCGGGAGGCAGCATCATCCTGACCGAAATCCCCGAAATATTCGGCGCCGAACATCTTTTGATGGAGCGCGCCGCCTCACGGGCCGTGTTCGACGCCATCGCGGCGCTGGTCGGGGACTTCAAAGCCATTTTCCTCCGCCACGGCGAGGGGCTGAGCGATAATCCCTCCCCGGGGAATATAGCCGGCGGCATCACCACGCTGGAAGAAAAGTCACTGGGCGCGGTGCAAAAGGGTGGCAATGCACCCGTGACCGATGTGCTGCGCTATGGCGAGCGGGTGCAGAGGCCAGGGCTGAGCCTGCTCGAAGCGCCCGGCAATGACGCCATTTCCTCCACCGCGCTGGCGGCGGCGGGCGCGACGCTGATCCTGTTCACCACGGGGCGCGGCACCCCGCTGGGCTTTCCCGCGCCCACGATCAAGATCGCGTCGAACAGCGCGCTGGCGAGCCGCAAGGCGGGCTGGATCGATTTCGATGCCGGTCAGATTCTGTCGCGCGGCTTTGACGAAGTCTCTGCCGCGCTGCTCAACCACATCATCGCCGTCGCTTCGGGCGAACCGAGCCGCAGCGAAGCCAATGGCGAACGCGACATCGCCATCTGGAAATCCGGAATCACGCTTTAGGGGGCGCGCTCAGGCCCCCAGCGCCCGGAAGGTGAAATTGCGAAAACGCGCCTCACCCTCCCCCGCCGAATAAAGGCCGGGGCGAAGCATCAGAAAGCCGCCGCGGACATTATGGTGATAGCCCGACACTTCCATGCCGCGGTCAAAGCGCGTCCAGCTTTTCCCGCCATCGCCGCTGGTATCGAAGGTCACAATATGCCGGTCGTTGGTGACGCGCATGCGCATATGGCGGCCATGGGGATTGGCCGGGCGAGCGCGTTCAATGCCATATTGATGCGTGACAAAGCGCGCGCCATCAAAGCCAAGGCCACAGTAAAGCCTGTCGTCATAAAATAATATCAGCCCCGCCGTGCCGCCGGGCGCAATTTCAATGTCGCATTCGAAGCGATAGGCCTGATCCCCCGCGATCAGCAGCAAGGGCGAGGAATCGACCGGCGCCTTGCCGCGCGCTTTCAATATCAGCGCGCCCTCCTCGACCCGCGCGCGCGCCGCCTCGTCGGGGGCGGGGCGAAAGAAATTCCATTTCGCGCCCAGCGCAAGCGCCGAGAAATCGTCGGAAAGCGCCATGCCATGCGGCCCCGGCACCCCGCCCGCGGGCTTTGCCAGCGGCTGCGACAAATCGCCGCCCTTCATGCGGAACCAGCCATCCGCCGTCCATTCGACGGGATCGAGCAGCGCCTGACGCCCCAGCGTCCAATAGCCATTTTCATAGCCATGATAGACGCTCCACCAATCGCCCGCCGGCCCTTCGACCAAAGTCGCATGACCGCGCGACCACCATTTTTCATTCGCCGATGTCGTGCGCACGAGCGGGTTATGCGGGCAATTTTCCCACGGCCCGTGGATCGATTTGGACCGCGCGGCGATGACCATATGCCCGGTCGGCGGACCTGCCGTGCCGCCCACAGCAGTGATCATGTAGAAATAATCGCCGTGACGCGTAATCTTTGGCCCTTCGGGCGCAAAGCCTTCGACCACCCAGTCCGACGGATAGCGCCAGGGGTCATAGACATGTTCGGGCTCCCCGATCCGGCTGAGGCCATCGTCGGACAGGCGCACCCGGTCGCCGCCCGACAGGAACAGCCAGCGCGAACCATCCTCCCCCACCGCATGGCCGGGGTCGATATGGTTGGGCAGGTGAAGATCCACCGGATCGCTCCATGGTCCTTCGATCCGGTCGGCCCAGATCACCCAGCTGGTGTTCGGCCCCTTGGTCGGGATGTAGAGATAATAGCGCCCGTCATGCTTGCAGAGTTCGGGCGCCCAGACCGCCCCGATATTGCGCGTCAGCGCCGGGCCGACGGGACGCCAGTTCACCAGATCGCGCGAATGCCAGATGACCAGCCCCGGATAGGAATCGAAGGTGGAGAAGGTCATATAATAATCGTCGCCATCCTTAAGGATGGAGGGGTCGGGATGGTCGCCGGCCATGATCGGGTTGAGAAAGCGCCCGTCGCCCAGATCCGCTTTTCGTTGCCCGTCCAGCCCGCGCGCCCATTGGAGGGGCGAAAGCGAGGAAGGCATACAGCCCGATCCTGCCGGCACAGCCTCTGCGCGCGCGGCTGCGGGCGCAAAGCCGGTCGTCAGCAGGCCCGCGCCCGCCAGTTTCAACATGTCGCGCCGTGCTGGCATAAAACCCCCCTTGTGCCGTCCCAAGAAAACGCCCGACCTTTGCAAGCAAAGGCCGGGCAGGTCCAAGGGATTGGTTTTTAATCAGATTTTGACGCGGGCGCCGAACAGGAAGGTGCGGCCATAATGATTATTCTCATAATTGCGGTTCGCTTCATAATCGGTGAAGCGATAGCGATAATCATCGGTCAGGTTCGTTCCCTCGAGCGATATTTCGATATTCTCGGTAATCGCATAGCGGATCGAGGCGTCGACGTTGAACGAGCTGCCATAGCCTTCGAAGAGATTATTATTGCCGCTGGTTCCGTCATTATAGCCGCTGCGCCACGCCGCCGACCCGCGGATGGAGAATTTGCCATCGTCATAATAGGCCGTGGCGTTCCACGCCCGCTTGGCCAGGCCGAGCAGCGGCTGGGTGTAGATAGCCTCTGGCGGTGCCTGAAGGCGATTGGTAGCCGGATCATAAACGAGCGCCCCGCGCAGCGAATAATCGACATCGCTGTCCACGAAGGTGGTGTTGCCCAGGACACCGAAGTGCCGCAGCGAATCGGAGAAGACGGAGAAGGGCAGTTGCAGCGAAAGCTCGAGCCCCTTCAGCTTCGCCCCCGGGCCATTGATATTGGTACGGAATTCAAACTGCTGGCTGGGATTATCGCCGCGCACCACCGCATTATAGGCGGGCGTGCCGGGGGTCAGGAGCGAAAGCGGCAGACCGCTCGACGCATAGGTTCCCTGCGTGGAGGCCGAAATGGGGAAGCTTTCGATATCCTTGGCGAAAAGCGCGACCGAGGCGATGGCGCCGGGAGCAAAATACCATTCAGCCGCCAGATCGAAGGTCGTCGCCCGATAGGGATTGAGGAAGGGGTTGCCCGAGGTGATGCGGAAGTTGAACTGGTCGAGCCCCCCGCCCGGTGTCAGATTTCCGAGCGTCGGACGCGTGATCACCTTGGCAATGGCGCCGCGCAGGATGATATTGTTCGTCGGATGCAGGTTGAGGTTGAAGGACGGAAGCCAGTCGTCATAGCTGCGATCAACGGTCACATAAGTACCGTCGGTAAAGCCCGAGGATGACTGGTCGGTCTTTGCAAAGCGCACGCCGGCATTGCCCGTCACCCGCATACCGGCAAGTTCGGTTTCAAATTCGCCCATGAACCAGCCGCCATAGGTTTTTTCGGTAACCGCCCGCTGTTCGCTTTGCTGAAGCACCGCTTCGCGATCATATAGGCCGATCAGTGCGGTCCCTGCCGCCAGATCGGGGACAATCCAGGCGTTTGTGTTTCCGGCCGGCTGGCCCGCCTTGCCCAGCTTGAACAGCTCGGCAATGTCGGGGGTGACGGGCAGGCCGCCCGTTCCCGGCGCGCAGGTGAAGGCGCCGCAATAGGTGCTGTCGCGGCGATAACCCACCGTATCGAAATCGAACTGACGATAAAAGCCGCCGCCCAGAAGGTCGAAATTATCGGCAACCTCCAGCTCGAAATCAGCCGCGAACGTCTTGAACTTGTTCGTCAGGAACGAAGGACGGTCCCGAAATTCCGCGAGCACAAAGGAGGAGGGATCCTCGATCCCCGGCCCGAAGCTGAGCAGCGGGAATTTCATGTTCGAATAATCATAACGATAGCCGGTTGCGTCGGTATCATCGAAGGCGAGCGTCGTTTCGATCGGAATATCAGCTTTTGACTTGGACATGCCGCCCAGCAGTTTCACCTGAAGCCGGTCGTTGATCCGCTGTTCAAGGCGCGCCGAAAGCTGGTAGAATTTCGTCTCGCTTTCGCGCGAATAGCGCTCGGTGCGAACATAGACGTTGTTCAGGTCGGCCGAGATGAGATTATTATTGCCGTCGATCACATAGTTGGAAACGTCGATGCTGCGTTCGTTGGAGCGCAAAAGCACTTCGCCCCAATATTCGTCACGGGTTTCCTTGAAGGTCGAATAAAGACCGTCGATCGAGATTTTGGTATCGTCGCTCGGCGCAAACTGGATCGACGCGGTGGCGCCCAGACGTTCGCGGTCGTGGCTGACCAGACCATAGCGCGGAATGCGCGGATGAAAGGCTTCGGCGACGTCGATACACGCCTGCGACGGATTGGCGACGAAATTCGATCCCGCCATGCAGGTGACGCCGTTGACGCGCCGGAAGGGCGATTGAGCCCAGCGCACGCTGTTGTTGCCAAGTTCAAGCGTCGTATAATCGGCCCAGGCGACCGAGGCCGAAACCCCAAAGGTCTGGTCGGCATTGGTCCAGGCGACGAGCCCCGCGAGCCGCGGGTCCACATCCTTCGCCAGATCATTATAGCGGGCCTGCGCCGAAGCAACGAGGGTCAGCCCTTCCTTGCCGCCCAGCGGGTTGCCAGTGTTGAGGTCGACCACCGCGCCCAGCGAGCCTTCGTCGAGCGAGGCCGATGCGGTTTTGTGGACCACCAGCGAGGTGAACAGTTCCGAAGCGAAAACGTTAAAGTCGAACGCGCGGTCACGATTCGCCGCCGCGCCATCGGTCGAGGTCGCGATCGTTTCCATGCCATTCAGGCGGACGCGGGTGAATTGCGCGCCCAGCCCGCGCACGGTGATCGCACGGCCTTCGCCCGCGTCGCGCTGGATCGAGATGCCCGGAATACGCTGCAGCGACTCGGCGAGATTCTGGTCGGGGAATTTGGCAATATCCTCGGCGACGATCACATCGATCGCTGCGGTCGAGTCGCGCTTTTGATCGAGCGCCTTGTCGAGCGACGCGCGAAAGCCGGTGACGATAATTTCGTCGGCCTGCGCCGCGGGCAGCGCGGCGCCTTCCTGTGCCCAGACGGGCGAAACCATCAGCGCGGCGAGCGATGCGCCGCAGGTCAGTCGTGTAACGGTGCGAAGCCCCCGCAATGTATGAATAGCCATCCTCATCCTCCCTTTATCGCCGTCACCGCTTGCTTTTCAAGCAATGACACCGGTTACTTTAGTTGAGGAAACAAGAGGAACCCGCAGGTTCCGCCTTATTTCCAATTCGAGAGCGGGAGTGAACCGACGCCAGACATGCGCGGCCAGATCATCATCCTCACCCACAAAATATTCTCATTGACCGATTGGGGTAACCGGTGTCAGAAAGATTGCGGATTGTGACAAACATGTCAAGACCCCAATATTGGAGAGAGAGGATGTCCCTGAAATCCTGGATGATCGCGCTGCTTTTTGCGGTGGGCAGCAGCGCCGGAACCCTGGTGGAGCCTGCCATGGCACAGACGGCAAATGGGGCGACAGCCTTTCCTGGCGCCGTCGGCCCGGCCGCAGTCACCCCCGGCGGGCGCGGCGGGCAGATTATCCGTGTAACGACGCTGGCCCCCGACGGGCCCGGATCGCTCAAGGCCGCCATCGACACGCCCGGACCGCGGATTGTGGTGTTTGAGGTCGGCGGCGTCATCGACATGGGCCGCGAATCGCTCGAGATCAAACATCCCTATCTGACGATCGCGGGGCAGACCGCGCCCGGACCCGGCATCACGCTGATCCGTACCGGCATCGACGTCAAAACGCACGACGTGATCATCCGCCACCTGCGCGTCTATACCGGGGTCGACGGCCAGCCCAAGCGCAGCGGGTGGGAGGCCGACGCCTTTTCGACCGTCGCGGCGCGCAATGTCATCGTCGACCATTGCACCTTCCTGTGGGCGATCGACGAGAATATGTCGGCATCGGGCCCGCGCTTCACCGGCAAGACGGTCGAAGAATGGCGCAAGGGCACGAGCCACAATATCACTTTTTCGAACAATCTGGCCGCCGAAGGCCTGGCCGATGCGAGCCACCCGAAGGGCGAGCACAGCAAGGGATCGCTGATCCACGACAATGCCACTGGTATCGTCTTTTACCGCAATGTCTGGGCGCATAATGTCGAGCGCAACCCGCTGATCAAGGGCGGCGGGCAGGCGCTGATGATCAACAATCTGATCTATAACCCCCAGCACCGCGCGGTGCATTACAACCTGATGAACCTCGAATGGGTCGGCCATGATTATGTGACGGGGCAGATCACCGCCGTCGGCAATGTGATGCGCGGCGGCAATGACACCGACGAGGGCCTGCCCTTCCTGATGCTCGGCGGCGACGGCGACCTCGAATATTATAGCAAGGACAATCTCCACGTCGACCGCCATGGCAAGCCGCTCCCCGAATTCGGCCGCTATGGCGAGACCGAGGCGAAGCTGATCCGCGCCAAGGCGCCGCTTGCGCCAACCACGGGCTATCGCATCCTGCCGTCGCGCGCGGTCGAAACCTCGGTCCTCGCCACCGCCGGCGCGCGGCCCTGGGCGCGCGATGCAGAGGAAATCCGGGTGTTGTTCTTCGTCGCCGAAGGGCGCGGCGAAGTGATCGACGATGAACGCGAGGTCAGCGCCTATCCCAAGGTCAAGGAAGCCGTCCGCGCGCCCTTCGTCGAGGGCGAATGGGACCTTGCAACGATGGAACCGAAATCGGGCCGCTATCCCGCGCAGACCGCGCCGCTGCCGCAGGAGCATCTGTCGGCGCGCGACCGCGCTTCGCGGGAGCAGGCGCAATGAGCGCGCTCACCGCCCTGCTGCTCGCCGCCGCCCCGGCGATGGTCGTCATCGACGAAAGTGAAACAGTCCGCGAGGAAGCCCCGCCGCACGGCGCCATTGGCATGTCGACCGCGTGGCGGATCAGCGACCATGTCCCCGCGCCGCGCAGCTTCGAATTTCGCAAGCGCGCGCTGCACGTCGGCGCGGCGATCGGCGTTCACCCGATTTCGCACGACGAAATCTATTATGTCATGTCAGGAACCGGCGTCGTCCATTCGGACGGCGAGGAAGCCGAACTCAAAGACGGGATGGCGGCGTGGCTCTACAAGGGCGCAAAGGTCGGCATTCGCCAGACCGGAAGCGAGCCACTGGTGCTGATCATCGCCTATCCGAACGAAAAGCCCGCACCATGACGGTCGGGCGCCGCGCGCTGCTTGCGGGCAGCCTTGCCCTGCCCTTCGCCAGCGCTGCCGCGTCCGCGGTCTGGACCCGGCCCGCCGGGCTGGCCCCCGATGCGAGCATCGCGCTTTGGCCGGAGGGGCATCTTACGCCGCCTGCGGGGCTAGTCGAACGGACCGTCCAGCGCAGCGACGACCCGCAAGCCAGCGACCGCATGCTCGAGCATATCACGCGTCCGCGGCTCGACATTTTTCGCCCGGAAACGCCCAATGGCGCGGCGGTGATCCTCGCGCCCGGCGGCGGCTATCGCTATGTCGTGGTCGACAAGGAGGGCTATGAGCTTGCCCGCTGGCTGACCGCGCGCGGGGTCACCGTCTATGTCCTCTTCTATCGGCTCCCTGGCGACGGCTGGGCGAATGGCGCCGACGTTCCGCTCGCCGACGCGCAGCGCGCGGTGCGGCTCGTGCGCAGCCGGGCTGCCATCGACGGGGTCGACCCCGCGCGCGTCGCTTTCGGCGGCTTTTCGGCGGGCGGCCATGTCGCGACGAGCCTGCTCACGCGGTTCGATGCCGCGGCATATGACGCAGTCGGCGGGGCGGACAGCCTGTCTGCGCGCCCCGACGCGCTCGCCGCCATCTATCCCGTGGTGTCGATGGATGCAGAGGTCGCGCATCCCGGCAGCCGCGCGAAGCTTCTCGGCCCCGCGCCCGATGCCGCACGCACCCGACTTTATTCGCCCGACCGCAATGTTCGCGCCGACCAGCCGCCGCTCTGGCTGCTCCATGCCGAGGACGACAGCGTGGTGAAGATCGAGAACAGCCTGCGGTTGCATCAGGCAACGCGCGCGGTCGGCGCATCGGTCGAGGCGCATTGGTTCGGGCGCGGCGAGCATGGCTTCGGTCTGATGAAAACTGCCGGGCTACCCGTCGCGATCTGGCCCGAATTGCTGTGGAACTGGCTGGGATCGCAGGGGGTCGTCTAAGACGTGTCATTGCGAGCCCGGCGAAAGCCGGGGAAGCAATCTCCAGCTATCGATCTCGCGCAAGGCCGGTGACTGGAGATTGCTCCGTCGCCTTCAGCTCCTCGCCATGACGGCCTTTTACGTCCCCGGCTGGATATAGGGCACGCGCGCGAACAATTCGCGCTCCCAGCGGCGCGGGTCGTTTTCGATGCGGCTGACGGTATCGAAAATCATCGTCGCGCGCCGGTCGAGTTCATAGGCGGGCCAGCCCGGATCGCCGGTGCGTGCGAAGCGGACAAAGGCGTCCATCATCCGCTCGCTCAACGCCTGCTGCGCGGGGGTCGCGTCGGGGGTGGCGCCAAAGGCAAAGCCGATATCGTCGGTGTGCTTCGCCTCCTCGAAATCGAGCTGATAGACGAAGGCGGGCACCCCGGCCCGTGCCCGCGCCTCGGCCTCCTCGACCTGCCCGCGCCAGCTTCGCGCCGCGGTGACGATGCGGTGAAAAAGCTCGAGCGGCGGCGCATCGGGATAGCGCGCGCGGAATTGCCCCGCCACCCACTCGGGATGAATGTCGATCCGCATTTCGGGCGCGATCCGCTCGGCAAGATTGGCAAAGTCCAGCCCCGCAAGCTGCTTCGCGTCGGGCGCGTAAAAGGCCCGCGTTTCCATCACCGTATTGCCGAGCATCATCGGAATGGCGCGCGACTGCGGCGCAGCGTCAGGCCAGAAGGGATGGCGCATGAGATGCTTCATATCGAGCACCGGCCCCATATAGACGCCCCCACCGAGTACCGGGTCGGTCGCGCCAAGCGCATCGACGAGCGTCGCAACCGGCGCCGTCGCGGGATCGACGCCCGCGCCCAGCTTGGCAAGAAAGGCCTCGGCGCGCCTTGTTGCGTTGAGCGGCCCCGACGCCGTCACCTGCTGCCCGCTCATCGTGATCGCCTTGTGGAACAGCCCGGCCGCGGCGGGCATCGCCATCAGCGTCGCGATCTTTGCGCCGCCGCCCGACTGGCCAAAGACGGTGACATTGGCGGGATCGCCGCCATAGGCCGCGATATTGCGCTGCACCCATTGGAGCGCGGCGACCAGGTCGAGCTGGCCCGCATTGCCGCTGTCGGGGAAGCGCCCCGGCATATAGAGATAGCCAAGCGCGTTCAGCCGGTGATTGACGGTGACGACGACGACATCGCCGCGTACCGCGAGCGCCGCGCCGTCGTTCACCGGATCGGTCACGCTGCCGGTCGAATAGGCGCCGCCGTGGAAATAGATCATGACGGGGCGCCGCGCGCGCGCGTCGGTCGAGGGCGTCCAGACGTTGAGGAACAGGCAGTCTTCCGATTGCGGCTGGTACCGCTCCCCGCGCTGCGGGCAGGCGGGACCGAAGGTGCCGAGCGCCTGGCGGTTATCGAGCAGCGCGACCGGCGCCGCAAAACGCTCGGCAGTGGCGTAGCGAATGCCCTTGAAGGCTTTTGGCTGCGGTGCCGTGCGCGCGAACAGCGGCGGAGCGAAGGCTGCAACGGCCCCCGCCGCGAGCAGCGCGCGGCGCGTCAACCTAGCGCCGGACATCGAGCCCGCCGCCGTGGAAAGCGTCGATATCATTCTGGCCAAAGCGGCTTGCATCGCCGGGAAGCGAATGTTTGAGGCAGGTGAGCGCCAGCCCGCTTGTCGCCATCGCCTCGGCATCGCCGCCCGAAAGATGCGCGTGGAGCACGCCGGCGGCAAAGGCGTCGCCCGCGCCGATACGGTCGACGATGCCGGTGACGTCGATCTCGCCCGTCTGGTGCGCGCTATCCCTCAGGTCGACCCGCGCCGCGATGCGGTGATGATCGGCGGTGACCGTATGGCGCGCGGTCGAGGCGATGAGCCGCAGCGACGGGAAAGCGGCAAAGCCCGCCTCTGCCGCCTCGCGGCGCCGGTCCTCGCCGTCGCCGCTGAACTCCTGGCCCAGCACGAGCGACAGGTCGCGATGGTTGCCGAACAAGATGTCCGCGCTGCCGATGAGTTCGGAAAGGATGGTGCGCGGGTCGCTGTCCCACGCCTCCCACAGCATCGCGCGGTAATTGCCGTCGAAGCTGACCGGCACGCCGAGCCGCTTCGCCGCGCGGGCCGCGGCCAGCGCCGCCTCGGCCGAACGCGGCCCGAGCGCCGGGGTGATTCCCGACAGGTGCAGCAGTGCAGCGCCCGAAAGCAGCGCATCCCAGTCATAATCCCCCGCCCCGCTCGCCGCGAAGCTCGATCCTGCGCGGTCATAGACGATTTCGGAGGAACGCAGCCCGGCGCCGACGCTGAGGAAATAAAGCCCCATGCGCCCCGGACCGGTGCTGACGGCGGCACAATCGACGCCTGCGCCGCGCACCGCCGCGACAGTCCCGCGGCCCAGAGCATTGGCGGGAACGCGGCTGACCATCGCGCAAGGGTGGCCGAGATGGGCGAGACCGATGGCGACATTTGCCTCGGCCCCGCCGACATGAAGGTCGAGCGAGGGGGATTGCATCAGCAATTCATTGCCGGGCGCGGTCAGCCGGATCAGCAATTCGCCGAAAAAGACCAGCTTGCCCATCCCCACTCCATTCGCCCGTGCATGCGGGCCGTTATTTTATGCGATGCGCGGCCTTACCGCGCGAGCCAGCCGCCGTCGACCGCGAGGATATGTCCCTGAACATAATCAGAGGCGCTGGACGCGAGGAAGACCGCCGCCCCGCCGATGTCGGCGGGGTCGCCCCAGCGACCTGCGGGGATGCGCTCGATGATCTGGCGGTTGCGCGTCTCGTCGGCTTGCAGCGCGGCGGTGTTGTTCGTCGCGATATAGCCGGGTGCGATCGCGTTGACCTGGATGCCCTTCGCCGCCCATTCGTTGGCGAGCAGCTTGGTGAGTCCGCCGACGCCCGACTTCGATGCGGTGTAGCTCGGCACGCGGATGCCGCCCTGAAAGGTGAGCATCGAGGCGATATTGATGATCTTGCCGCTACCGCGCCCGATCATGTGGCGCCCGACCGCCTGGCAGAGGAAGAAAAGCGTCTTGAGATTGGTGTCCATCACGGCATCCCAATCTTCCTCGGTAAAGTCGACCGCATCGGCGCGCCGGATGATGCCGGCATTGTTGACGAGAATGTCGATGCGACCGAACTCGCCAATCACCGCATCGACGAGCGGCTGCACCGCCGCGACGCCCGACAGGTCGGCCTTGAAATTCTCTGCCTTGCGGCCGAGCGCGCGGACCTTGTCCACCGTTTCGGTCGCAGGCGAGCGGCCCGCGGCGGCGACATCGGCCCCCGCCCCGGCGAGTGCAAGCGATATGCCCTGGCCGATGCCGGTGTTGGCGCCGGTGACGAGCGCGACGCGGCCCGCAAGATCGAAGGACGTCGTCATGTCAGGCAAGCGCCGCCTCTGCCGACACGCTCTTCAGATAGTCGCTGATCGCCTCGTCCTGCGAATTGGCATAGAAATATTCGGCGAATTTCTCGCCCGCGATCGCGGCGCGAAGCAGGTCCTGATCGACAGTCTTGAGCACGGTCAGCATGTCGTTGCACGATGCGGCTTTCAGATCCTTCAGGATACCGCGGTTCTTGCGCATGATTTCGGCGCGCTCCTTCGGATAGCCAAGACCCGATTCGCCGTCGAACAGCTTGCGATAGCAATCCTGCAGGTTGAGCTCCGCCGCCCAGCCAAAACCCTTGGCATAAGGCATCGAAATCGCATTGCCGTCGTTGATCTGGGCAAAGAGGAAGGCGTCGGTCGGATCGATCACGAGGCCGCAGAAGACACCCGGCATCGCATTGCAGGCCAGCATCGAACCCATGCCCGTGCCGCAGCCGGTCACGACGAAATCGGCCGCTTTCGAATTGAGCAGGATGCCCGCAAGAAGGCCGTTCATCACATAGGTGAGCGATGCCTTATCCTCGGCCGAATACATGCCATAGTTGAAAACCTGATGGCCAAGCGGCTCGGCGACGGCGGTCAGGGCTTCGTGAATGACGCTGTTTTTCGCGGCCTGGCTGTTTTCGGTGATCAGCGCGATCTTCATAACCATATTCCTTTTTCTGCTTCCGCAGTCTTAGCCATTTTGGTAACCGGTGTCAAATCTCTGCGGCAATATTGCCAGAGTTGATTTCGCCTTCGGCAGAGCCCATCAGAAGCAGCAATCTTGGCGTGAGAAAATCTTGCGCCAGCAAGGGAAAGAAAAAATGGCTGCACAAGGCAGGGCGCCGGCAGGTAAGCAACCGACGATCAACGATGTCGCGGCCTTGGCCTGCGTGTCGAAAAAGACCGTCAGCCGGGTGATCAATCGGTCGGAATTTGTGACCGAAAAGACGCGCCATGCTGTTGAAGCGGCGATCAAAACACTTGGTTTTGTTCCCAATCCCCAAGCACGCGCGCTGGCTTTTCGCCGCAACTTCCTGATCGCCGTCCTTTACGACAATCCCAATGCGCAGACCGTATTGAATTTTCAGCGCGGCGTGCTGGATGCGATCAGGGACAGCGATCTGGCGCTACTCGTACGTCCGGTGGACCGCCGGTCCAGCGACATGCTGGAAGATGTCCGCATTTTTCTGGAAAAACAGCGGCCAATCGGCGCGCTTCTGCTTCCTCCCATTTCGGAAAATGACGATTTGGCGCGTCTGTGCCAAAGCCTTGGCGTCCGCTATGTTCGCATCGGATCGGCGGCGCTGGACGACGACAAGCATTGCGTTGCGTCCAATGACCGCGAAATCGTCAAATCAGTCTGCGAAAAACTCATTGCCCTTGGCCACCGGCGGATCGGTTTCGTGCGGGGGCCGGTCGGCTTCCGGTCGGCCGCAGAGCGTGAAAAGGGCTTTCGCGAAGCCTTGGCAGAAGCCGGGTTGCAGCTTCCCGGCGCCTATGCCTGCCCGGGAAATTATCGCTTCGCTGATGGCATCGAAGCCGGAGAACATCTTCTGGCCCTACCCGAACCACCAACGGCCATTTTCTGTTCCAATGATGAAATGGCAGCTGGGGTCATGAACGTTGCGCATGGCAAGGCCATTGCCGTCCCCGCGCAGCTTTCCATCGTTGGCTTCGACGATTCTCCTACTGCGACGCATATCTGGCCTGCCCTCAGCACGATCCGCTGGCCCATCCACCAAATGGGAATGCGTTCGGCGCAATTGTTGGTGCCGGAGTTCCTGGGAAGTGCAGGGCGAAGCAGCGTGGAGGGATCGGACAGACTGACCTCCACCTTTATTGAACGACAATCGGTCGCGGTGCCTGCCGCACGCTGAAACGCGCCGCGGTCATAGGGCCGGCAGACAAAAATTGTCGCAATTTGTCGCAAGTCCCTCATTGCACTTGCAACTATTGGGTCGGCGGTTGAAAAGACGCCTCCGCCTGCCGACGGACTGACAAGAGAATAATCGATTATGCTGGACAAAGGGGCACCGCTGCTCGCTGCGGCTTTGGGCGCTGTCATGCTGATGCTGGCGGCTTGCTCGGACACCGACAAGGGACGCGACCGGGGACCGCCGGAGGTTGGCTATGTCGTCGTTCAAAGCGCGGCGGTGCCGATCACCACCGAATTGGGCGGGCGCACCCAGGCTTTTGAAACGAGTGAGGTTCGTCCGCAGGTCAGCGGCATCATCCGTCGCCGCCTGTTCACCGAAGGCGGATTTGTGAAGGCAGGCCAGCCGCTTTATCAGATTGACGCCAGCCTCTATCAGGCCGCTGCCGAACAGGCCGCCGCCAATCTGGCGAGCGCCAGGGCCGCCGCCGCCGCCGCTGAGGAAAGGGCAAGGCGCCTTGAGCCGCTCGCCAAGATGCAGGCCGTCGCCGAGCAGGATTATACCGACGCAGTGGCGCAGGCCCGCGTTGCGCGCGCAGCGGTTGCGCAAAATGCCGCTGCGTTGAAAACAGCGCAGATCAACCTGCGCTATGCGACCATATCCGCGCCGATCAGCGGGCGCATCGGCCGCAGCCTTGCCACCCCCGGCGCGCTGGTGAGCGCCAGTCAGGCTCAGCCATTGGCCGTCATCCAGCAAATTGACCCCATTTATGTCGACATGCAGCAATCGAGCGCCGAGCTCACCCGCCTCCGTCAATCGCTTGGCAAAGGCGGCATAACCGCCGGCGACATGACCGTAAGGCTGCAGCTGGACGATGGCAGCGATTATGGCTTTACAGGCAGGTTGCAGTTTTCCGAAGCGGCCGTGAATGAAGCGACGGGAACGGTGACGCTGCGCGCCCGCTTCCCCAATCCCAAGGGGTTGTTGCTACCCGGCATGTTCGTAACCGCGCTGTTCGATCAGGCCATCGAGCAGGGCGCAATATTGGTGCCGCAACCTGCGGTTCAGCGGGATTTCAATGGATCGGCCTTTGTCTATGTCGTCAGCAAGGACAATAAGGCGATGCGGCGCACGATAAGCACCGCGCGCACGGCAGGCGCTTATTGGGTGGTCACCGAAGGGCTGAAAGCTGGCGAGCGCGTCATCACCCAGGGACTGGGCAATTTGCGTCACGACGCCCCCGTTCGGCCCGTTTCCGCGAGCAAAGCCCAGCGCACCGCCCCCGACAGCGAGGCGGGTGAAGGTGGGACCGGTTCCGGCGGAAATGCCGGCGCCAAGAGCGGCTAGCGTTCATGTCGCGCATTTTCATCGACCGGCCGATCTTTGCCTGGGTGCTTGCGATCATCGTCATGCTGGGCGGGCTGGGGGCGCTGTCGGCCCTGCCCATCGAACAATATCCCGACATTGCCCCCACACAGGTCAATATTCGCGCCACTTACCCCGGCGCTTCAGCCGAGACGATTGAAAATAGCGTCACGCAAATTTTGGAACAGCAGCTGACCGGTATCGACGGTTTGCTCTATTTCAATTCGCAATCAAGCTCGCGCGGACAGGCGAGCATTACCGCCATCTTCTCCAAGGACACCGACCCCGACATTGCGCAGGTGCAGGTCCAGAATAAAATTCAGTCGGCCATTTCCCGTCTGCCCGCCCAAGTGCAGAGCCAAGGCGTACGGGTCACCAAATCCAATTCCGACGGGCTCTTGCTCGTCGCCGTTTATGATGAGACGGACACGCGGTCCAATCAGGATGTTTCGGACTTTCTCACATCCTACATCCAGGACCCGCTGTCGCGGGTCGATGGCGTAGGCGACGTCAATGTCTTTGGTTCGCCGCATGCGATGCGCATTTGGCTGAACCCGCAGCGGCTGGCGGCCTTTTCGCTGATGCCCGGCGACATTGTGTCGGCGATCAATGCGCAGAACAGCGAAGTCGCGGCGGGTGAAGTGGGCGGATTGCCTGCCCCCGAGGGGCAGTTGCTGAACGCCACCGTCACCGCCCAGTCGCGGCTTCGGACCCCGGAAGAATTTGAGAATATCATCCTCAAGACGCTCAACGACGGATCGAGCGTTCGGATCAAGGATGTCGCTCGCGTCGAAATTGGGGCCGAAAGCTATGGCACGGTCAGCCGCGTCAATGGGCATCCCGGGGCCGGGATGTCGATCTCCCTATCGCCGGGCGCGGATGCCCTGGAGACCGCCGAACGGGTGAAGGCCCGCATGGACGCGCTCGCCGCCGATTTTCCAGACGGGCTTTCCTACACCTATGCCAATGATTCGACCGCCTTCATCAAATTGTCGGTAAGTGAGGTTCAAAAAGCGCTGTTCGAGGCGATCCTGCTGGTCGTGCTCGTCATGTTCATCTTTTTGCAGAGCTGGCGCGCGACGCTGATCCCGGCCATTGCCGTGCCGGTTGTGCTGCTCGGCACCTTCGCCATTTTCTATATCGCCGGGTTCAGCATCAATACGCTGACCCTGTTCGGACTGGTGCTCGCCATCGGCCTGTTGGTCGATGACGCTATTGTCGTGGTCGAGAATGTCGAGCGGTTGATGGAAGAAAACCCCGGCATGACCGCACGGGAAGCCACCATCCTGTCGATGAAGGAATTACAGGTCGCGTTGATCGCCATCGGGCTCGTGCTGTCCGCCGTTTTCTTGCCCATGGCCTTTTTCGGGGGATCGACCGGCGTCATCTATCGTCAATTTTCGATCACCATCGTGTCGGCGATGGGTCTGTCGGTGCTCGTCGCGCTGATCCTGAGCCCGGCGCTCACTTCAACGCTGTTAAAACCCAAGGCAGAGCAGGGCGCGGCGCCCCACCGCTTTCCCAAAGCCGCGGTGCGTTTCGAGGCCGCGAAACATTGGTTCAACACACGCTTTGACGCCATGACCCAGCGCTATGCCGCCAATGTCACGAAAGTTGTGGATCGTAGGGGGCGGTTTTTAGCGCTCTATCTGATTATATTGGCGTTGCTGGCCTTTATGTTTTTGCGGCTTCCCGGTGGTTTTCTGCCGAATGAGGACCAGGGCCGGGTTGCGGTGCAGTTTCGCCTGCCGGCGGGCGCGACGCAGGAACGCACGCTGGAAGTGCGCGATAGCCTCGAAAAATATCTGTTGAGCGAAGAAAAAGACAATATTCAGGCGCTGTTCCTGCTCGCGGGCGGCGGGCGCGGGGCGGCGGGACAGAATACGGGGCAGGGCTTCCTCAACCTTGTCCATTGGGACGAGCGTCCGGGAGAGGAAAACAGCGCCGATGCCATTGCCGACCGTCTTCGCAAGGCGATGGCGGGGCAACGCGATGCCCAGATTTTCGCGCTGGTGCCGGGCGCGGTCCGCGGGCTGGGCGACACGTCGGGCTTTACCATGCAGTTTCAGAACCGCAGCGGCCTGTCGCGCGAGCAATTTGCCGAAGCGCGCGACAAATTGCTCGCCATGGCCGAGCAAAATCCGCGGCTGACGTCGGTAAGGCTGAGCGACCTTCCCGATGTGGCGACGCTGAAGATCGACGTCGATACCCAGCGGCTGACCGCCTATGGCCTCAACAATAATGACGTCAATGCGACGCTGGCGACGGCCTGGGGCGGGCGATATGTCAATGACTTCATCGACGATGGCCGGGTGAAGCGCGTCTATGTCCAGGGCGATGCCCCCTATCGCGCCAAGCCCGAAGACATCAGCCAATGGTATGTCCGATCTGCCAATGGCGAGATGGCGCCTTTTTCTGCCTTCTCCACCATCGACTGGGCGACGACGCCCAGCAGCACCTCCCGCTTTCAGGGGGTCCCCGCCTTTGAAATTTCGGGGCAGGCCGCGCCCGGCACCAGTTCGGGTGAGGCGATGGAAGAAATGGAACGCATGGCGGCCGAGATCCCCGGCACCAGCACCGCCTGGTCGGGCGCCTCCTTTGAAGAGCGGCTGTCGTCG
Organism: Sphingopyxis sp. MWB1; assembly: GCF_000763945.1. Taxonomy (NCBI): domain Bacteria; kingdom Pseudomonadati; phylum Pseudomonadota; class Alphaproteobacteria; order Sphingomonadales; family Sphingopyxidaceae; genus Sphingopyxis; species Sphingopyxis sp. MWB1. The sequence continues at coordinate 2,096,747 of NZ_JQFJ01000002.1, read as the reverse complement.
GGACAGGCGCCGCTGCTTTATGCGCTGTCGCTGCTTGTCGTCTTCCTGTGCCTCGCCGCGCTTTACGAAAGCTGGTCGATCCCGGTCGCGGTGCTGCTCGTCATTCCACTCGGGCTGGTCGGCGCGGTCTTTGCGGTGACGCTGCGCGGGCTGGAAAATGACGTCTATCTGCAGATCGGCCTGCTGACGACCATGGGGCTCGCATCCAAAAATGCGATTTTGATGATCGAATTTGCCGAGCAGGAAGAGAAGAAAGGCAAGCGCGTCATCGAAGCCGCCATCGCCGCGGCGCGCATTCGCCTGCGCCCCATCTTGATGACCAGCTTTGCCTTTATCTTTGGCGTTATCCCGCTGGCACTGGCGAGCGGGGCAGGCGCCAACAGCCGGGTTGCCATCGGCACATCGGTGATCGGGGGGATGCTGACCGCGACCCTGCTCGCCATTTTCTTCATCCCGCTCTTCTTCGTTCTCGTCCGGCGCGGCGTGCGCGATGGGCTGGCGGCGGTGCGCGCGCATTTCGGACGGCGCGGCAAAAAGGGGGAGGCGGAAGCATGATCGCGCGTGCGGCCTGCGCCATCGCCCTGCCCCTGATCGCAGCGGGCTGTTCGCTCGCGCCCGAAACCATTTTGCCCGCGCCGCCGGTCCCGCCAAGCTGGCCCAGCGGCGAGGCCTATCCGGCGCCGGAGGGCGCGGCGGCATCCCCCATCCCTTCTTATCGCAGCATTTTTAGCGATGTGCGGTTGCAGGCGCTGATCGAGCAAAGCCTTGGCGGCAATCGCGACCTGCGCGTCGCCTTTGCCAATGTGGCTGCCGCGCGGGCGGCGGCTCAAGGCGCGCGGGCGGCGCGGCTTCCCACCATCGGCGCGAGCGCGGGAAGCGGCTATGCCGAGCGCGATAATGGCGGCGGCGGCGATTTTTCGCTGGGGGCAGGCATCAGCGCCTTTGAACTTGATCTGTTCGGGCGGCTGGCCAATGCCGCCGACGCCGAACGCAGCCGCGCGCTGGCGAGCGAGGCGGCGGCGCGCACCGTCCGGCTGGCGCTGATCGCTGATCTCGCCGAAAGCTGGACCGCCTATGGCGCCGCGCGCGACCGGCTGGCCATTGCCGAAGAAAGTGCCGCCAATGCGCGCGAAAGCGTGCGGTTGACGCGCGCGCGGCTGGATGGCGGCATTGCGCCGCGCACCGACCTGCGCCGCGCCGAACAGATTTTGGCGACCGCCGAGCAGGAAATTGCCGCGCAGAAAAGCGCGCTGGCACAGGAGGAAAACCGGCTGCGCCTGTTGCTTGGCGGCCCGCTGGACCCCGCGCTCTTGCCGTCCGGGCTGGACGATGCCGCGCCAGCGATCAGGCTTCCGCCCGCGGGGCTGTCGTCATCCGTCCTGCTGCGCCGCCCCGATGTCATCGCGGCCGAATATCGGCTGCGCGCGGCCCATGCCGATATTGGTGCGGCGCGCGCGCGGCTGTTCCCCACCCTGTCGCTGACCGCGCTGGTCGGCGTGGCAAGCGATGCCCTGACCGGGCTGTTCAGGGGTAGCGGCTGGAACTGGTCTGCGGGCGCCAATGCCAGCGCGCCCATTTTCGATTTTGGCGCCCGCCGCGCGGGCGTGGCGGTGAGCGAAGCCGAACGCGATGCCGCGCTCGCCCGCTATGAAGGCGCGATCCAGACCGCCTTTCGCGACGTCGCCGACGCGCTGGCGGTCCAAGGCACAATCGCCGAGCGATTGCGCGCGGCCACCGCCAACCGCGCAGCGGCGGAAGACACAGCGCGGCTGACCGAAGCGCGTTACAGGGGCGGGATCGACAGTTTCCTCGATAATCTGGATGCCCAGCGCAGCCTGTTGGCGGCGCGGCAGGGCGAGATTGCGGTGCAAACATTGCTGGTCCAGACCCGCATCGCGCTGTTCCGCGCGCTGGGCGGCGATGGCGGTGCGGGAGAGGATAGCCCCGGCTGAAGCCTGGTCAGGGGCGAAGATGCAATTCCCCCTGGCAGTTGGCGCAAAAATGGCGGTGGCAGGCGATGGGTCCCCGCCTTCGCGGGGACACACCCTGCTACAGTAGAGAAATAGCGGCTCCCCATATGAAAAAAGCGCCCCGACCATAAGGCCGGGGCGCTGGTTCAGCCGGTACAGGAGACCGGTTGGTTTTGGCTGATCTATCGCCGCTTAGCGGAGAAGATTCATCACGCCCTGCTGGCTCTGGTTCGCCTGAGCGAGCATCGCGGTCGATGCCTGCGACAGGATGCCAGCCGCAGCAAGCTTCGTCGATTCCGCCGAGAAGTCAGCGTCTTCGACGCGCGATTTCGATTCCGACAGATTGGTGACGGTCGATGTCAAATTATCGACAGCCGCGCTCAGGCGGTTCTGCTGGGCACCGAGGTTGGCGCGCTGCGTCGCAACGGTCTGGATCGCGGTGTCGAGCGTGCCAAGCGCGCCCGAAGCACCAGCCGCCGTCGACATGTCGAGAGCGGCAACGCCCAGCGCCGCAGCCTGCAGGTCGGCGATGGTGATGTTCACCGTTTCACCCGAAGCAACGCCGGTCTGAATGTCGAAGCCAGCGGCGACGCTGCCGTTGAGCAGCTTGTTGCCGTTGAAGTCGGTGCGCGTCGCGATGTCGCCAATCTGCGAGATCAGCGCGGTAACTTCGGTCTGGATCGCCGAACGGTCGGTGGTGCCGTTCGTGCCGTTGGCCGACTGAACCGCCAGTTCGCGCATACGGACCAGAATGTCCGAAATGCCCTGCATCGCGCCTTCGGCGGTCTGCGCCAGCGAAATGCCGTCATTGGCATTGCGCACAGCCTGGTTCAGGCCGCGGACGGTGGCGTCCATGCGGGTTGCGATGGCGAGGCCAGCGGCGTCGTCCTTCGCGCTGTTGATGCGCTTGCCGCTCGACAGGCGTTCCATCGCCTGGGCCTGCATCTGGCCCGCAACACGCGAGCTGTTCTGGGCGCGAAGCGCGCTAACATTGGTGTTGATGACAGTCATGATCTTCCTTTCCGGCTCAATGGCCATTCCCGTGGTGTGAGGGCTCGGCGAGCGGTCACGAATGCAATAACGGCGGGGCGAGACGGGGATTAAGCGAACCGGCGTCAAAAAAATGCCGACCTGACTATCGAGGCAGGAGCACCCATCCATAAATGACGGAATTCATTGACTTATTCCAGCTTGGCACGTCGATTGCATTATATCGGGGTGTGCGGTGTATCGCCGCCGACAGGATGGATGAAAGCTTATGAGCACGATTGACCAGAGCCGATTGCTGCAAATGCGCAGTTCGATCCTCAATCAGAATGAAGCGCTTCAGCGGGCGGCCGGACGCGGCGGCCTCGACAGTGCGGCAGGTGCCGAGGGCACGCCCGATTTCGGTGCCGCGATTTCGAACGCCCTGCAGCAAGTCAATAATCAGCAGGCCAAGGCAGGCGCTATGACCGAAGCCTATGAGCGCGGCGACACGCACGACATCGTCAGCGTGATGATCGAGCGGCAGAAAGCCTCGCTCGGCTTTGAAACGACGCTGCAGGTTCGAAACAAACTGCTCTCCGCCTATCGCGACATCATGAACATGCCGGTGTAATCCATGTCCAACGCTCAAGCTCTTGCCCCACTCGACACATCTTCGCCGGCGCAGCTTCCCGCGCCCGGCATCGGTGAGCGGTTCGCGCCGCTCCGTCAGTTTACCCGCCAGCCCGCCGTGCAGCGGGCCCTGCCCGCCATCGCCACCACCAGCGCGATCGGCATCGCCGCGCTTGCCTGGTTCCTGACGCAAGCGGCACCGCAGGCCCCCTTATTTTCCGGCCTGGACGATAGCGACAAGGCCGCTGTGGCCGAAGCGCTGCAATCATCGGGCATTGCCCATGAAATCGACCCCGCCACCGGCGCGCTGACGGTCGATGCCGACAAGTTGCATCAGGCGCGCATGACGCTGGCCGGACAGGGCCTGCCCCGCGCCCAGCCCACGGGCGACAGCATGATCGCCGCGCTGCCCATGGGGTCGAGCCGCGCGATCGAAGGCGAAACGTTGAGAGGAGCCCGCGAGGCCGATCTTGCCCGCACCATCGAGGCGATCGACGCGGTGAAAAACGCGCGCGTCCATATTGCCGCCGCCGAACCCAGCCTGTTCGTGCGCGAGGACAAGCCGGCCACCGCATCGGTGATGCTGACGCTGCAAAATGGTCGCACGCTGTCCGATGGACAGGTGCAGGCGATCCGTTTCCTCGTCGCTTCGTCGGTTCCGGGCATGAATGCCGAGCAGGTGTCGGTGATCGACCAGCGCGGTGCGCTGCTGTCCGATTCGGCGACGAGCAGCGACATGAAGGCCTTTCAGCTCCAGACCCAGATCGAGGACCGCTTTCGCGCGGCGCTCGACACGCTGCTGCGCCCCATGCTGGGCGCGGGCAATTTTTCGGTCGAGGTCCACGCCGATGTCGACATGTCCGAAAGCCAGGCGACCCGCGAAAGCTTCCCCGAAAATGACCGCGCGCTGACCCGCGAGCAGATCACGCGATCGGTGTCGGGTCAGGGCACGCCGCCCGCAGTCGGCATTCCCGGCGCGCTTTCCAACCAGCCGCCGCAGGCCACCACCGTCGTCGATCAGGCGCCCGCGCCGGTCGCCGCCGGGGGCGGAACGGAAACGCAGAGCAATGAAAATGCCTCGCGCGCTTATGAAGTGGGCCGCGAAATTTCGGTGACGCATCAGCCGCAGGGCCGCCTGCGCCGCGTGTCGGTCGCGGTGGCGCTCAATCAGGGCCAGAAAGCGCTGACCCAAGCCGATCTCGCCAAGATCGACGCGCTGGTGAAAGGCGCGGTCGGCTTTGACGAAGCGCGCGGCGACACTGTCGCGATCAATCAGCGCCCCTTTGTGAAGGTGGAGGAAACGCCGCCCGCCTTTTACGAGGAAAGCTGGTTCCTGCCGCTCGTCAAGCAAGGCGGCGCCATTCTCGCCGCGCTGCTCGCCTTTCTCTTCATCGGACGCCCGCTGATCAAGGCCGCGAAGGAACGCGCCCGCGCGCGCGCCGAACGCGAAAGCGCGCTCGAGGAATCGCTGCTCGCTGCCACGGAAACGCGCCCGGCGCTGCCGAGCGGCAACAGCGACAATGGCGGCGAAATCACGCTCGAAATGATTGAGGCCGCCCCCAGCTATGAAGATCGCGCCAATCTGGTGCGGGCCTTTGTCCGGCAGGATTCCGAACGCGCCGCGCTGGTCGTGCGCCAGCTGATGCAGGAGGGTGCCCGTGCCTGAGGTTGCCGAAATCGCCCTCGAAGAAGCCGCACCCACCAGCAAGCCCCTGGTCGATGGTTCGTCGGCCGCCGCCATATTGCTGATGCTGCTCGATGAAAGCGAGGCGGCGACAATCCTCAAGCATCTCGACCCCGAAGAGGTGCGCCAGCTTGCCAAGTCGATGTTCGATACCGCCAATGCGAGCGAAGCGCAGATCGAACAGGCGCTGGGCCAGTTTGTCGTGCAAAGCCGCGGTGTGAGCGCGCTCGCCATCGGAGCCGACACGCGCATTCGCACCGTGATCAATCAGGCGGTGGGCAATGTCCGCGCCGACAATATATTGGCCGCCGTCGCGCCGCAGCGCAGCGCCGCTTCGCTCGAAATGCTGCGCTGGATGGATGTCGAGGCGATCAGCGGGCTGCTCGCCAGCGAGCATCCGCAGGTCGGCGCGCTGATCCTGTCGGTGCTGGTGCCCGATGTCGCCGCGCGTGCCATCGAAACGCTCGACGAAACCTTGCAGGCCGATCTGGTGCTGCGCGCGGCACAGCTGAGCTCGGTCCCCGCGGCTGCGATCGAGGATCTGGAGGCGGTGCTGTCCGCCGCCAATGCCGATGGCCAGCGCGTCGCCAAGAAAGCGATCGGCGGCCCCAGCGACGTCGCCAAGATCATGAAGCAAATGCCCAAGCAATTGTCGGAACGCACGATCCGCGCGCTCAAGAAGCATGACAAGGCGCTGGCCCAGATCATCGAAGAGGAAATGTTCATCTTCGAAAATCTGCGCGACCTCGACAAGAAGAGCCTCGGCACCGTGCTGCGCAGTGTCGATGCCGCCGAACTGGCGATCGCGCTCAAGGGCACCGACGAGGAAATGGTCGATCTGTGCCTGTCGACCATGTCGAAACGCGCATCGGAAACGATCCGCGACGAAATGGCCGAAATGACGATGGTGAAGCGCACCGATGTCGACGAAGCACAAAAGGCGATCATGCAGATCGTCCGCCAGATGGCGGCTTCGGGCGAGATCATGATTGCGGGCGCAGGCGACGATTATGTCTGATCGCAGCGCCCCCACCGCCTTTGCCCCCGGCGCGCTGGCCGCTGCCATGGCGCAAAGCAGCGGCTTTCGTCCGCTGTCCTTTGCCGCGCCGCATGCACCCGCATCGGCCCCCATGCCCGCGGACCGCGCCGCGCCCGAGGCCGCGACCCCGGAACAGGCCGACGATCCCTTTGCACGCGGCCTGGCCGAAGGGCAGCGACTGGCGGAAGCGGCGCATAATGCCGAGCGGCATCAGTTGCTTGCGCTGGTCGCCGCCGCCGAAGCCTTGCAGGATGAGCCGAGCGAAGAGCTGGCGCAGCTGATCGCCGAAACGGTCGAGCGGCTGGTGCGGCAGATTGTCGAAGATGCACCCATCAACGCCGACTGGTTGCAGCAACAGGCCGAAACCGCCGCCGCCATGGTCGCCGAAGCCGACAAGGCGCGCACCCTGTGGGTCAATCCCGCCGACGCCGCGCTGCTGGTCGACTGTCCGGTCAAGCTGCCGGTCGAGGCCGATCCGGCCATGCCGCGCGGCACCATCCGCATCGAAACATCGGCCGGCTGGATCGAACATGGCCGCGCCGTTTATCTGGATGAACTGCGCGCCGCGCTGGGCCATCCGGGAGAGGTGGCATGACCCGCCGCCTCGCCATGACCGCGCGCCAATTGCTCGATTCCGTCGATCTGACGCACGCATCGCCGCGCCGCGTCGGCACGCTGGTCGCGCATGAAGGCATTATGCTCGAGGTATCCGGCTTTCCGCAGCCGCTGGGCAGCAATGTCCGCATCAAATCGGCAACGGGCGATTATGTGAATGGCGAGGTCGTCGGCTTTCGCGGACACCGCAGCCTGGTCCTGCCTTTTGACACCAACCAGCCGCTCGTCACCGGCGCACCCGTTGAGCCGCATGGCGCATCGAGCATGGTGCCGTGCGGCAAGGCGCTGCTGGGACGGATCATCGACGCGCAGGGCCAGCCGCTCGATGGCCGGCCCGCGGTCAAATCGCAATTCCAATGGCCGCTGGCCGGGCGCAAGGTCAATCCGCTGCGCCGGGGTCGCGTCACCAAACCGCTCAACATGGGCGTGCGCGCCATCAACGGCCTGCTGACCGTTGGCGAAGGCCAGCGCGTTGCGATCATTGCGGGGTCGGGCGTCGGCAAATCGGTTCTGATGGGACAGATGATTGCCGGAACCGAATGCGACGTCATTGTCGTCGGCCTGATCGGCGAACGCAGCCGCGAGGTCAGCGATTTTGTCGAAACCAAGCTGCCGCCTGCGGTACGCAAGAAATCGGTCGTCGTCGCCGTTCCCGCCGATCATCCCCCGCTGCTGCGCCTGCGCGCCGCGATGCGCGCGACCGCCATCGCCGAAGCCTTTCGCGACGAAGGCAAGAAGGTGCTGCTGTTGATCGACAGCCTGACCCGCGTTGCCCATGCCCAGCGCGAGATCGGCCTGACTTTGGGCGAGCCGCCGACGATGAAAGGCTATCCGCCGTCGGTCTTTGCCCTCATCCCCTCGCTGGTCGAGCGGGCCGGGATCGACCGCGAAACCGGCGGATCGGTCACTGCGCTCTACACCGTGCTCGCCGATGGCGGCGATATTGAGGATCCGGTGGTCGACAGCGCGCGCGCCATCGTCGACGGCCATATCATCCTGTCGCGGCAATTGGCCGAACAGGGCGTCTATCCCGCCATTGATGTCGCGCGCTCGCTGTCGCGCACCATGGCCGATTCGGTCGATGCGCCGCACGCCGCCGCCGCCGCCCGCTTTCGCCAGCTCTGGTCCGCTTATGAAGAGAATCGCGACCTGATGCTGATGGGCGCCTACACCGCCGGCAGCGACCCCATACTCGACGAAGCCATTGCCCGCCGCGCCGACCAGCTTGCCTTTGTCACGCAAGCGCCCGGCGTCCGGGTCGATTTCGAAACATCCCGCCAAAGCTTGATCGAAGGATATTCTGCATGAACGCCCGTACCGCACGCCGCCAACGTATCATTCGCGTGCGCACCGTCGAACATCAACGGGCGGAGGCCAATCTGGCCCGCGCCTCGGGCGAGCTAGCCAATCTGGTCGAACTGGCCAAGCGCCTTGAGAGCCTGCGCACCGAACTCGCCATGGCCAAGGGGGCGGCGACCGGCCGCGCGCTCAACTCGATCGGCGAATTGGGGATCCGGCTCGACACCGCCAAGGAAAGCCTGGCCAAGCCGCTGGATGATGCCAGCGCCCGCCGCGACCAGATGAGCGCGCTGGCACAGGCCGCGATGGTCAAGGAGGAATCGGCCAATCGCCTGTATGAACGCAGCCGTCAGGCGGCGGAAGCCGAAGCCGAGCGCCGCCGCGACGCCAACCGCCCCTTTCAGGGGCAGGGCATGCGGCTGCGCCTGATCGAAGGGGGCGTCCTGTGATGAATCTTCTTTCCACCGGTCCACAGCCGTCAATGCCGCAAGGCTTTGCCGCCTTTCTGGCGACCATCGGACAGGATGGCGTTCCGGACGGCAAAGGCAGCTTTGCCCGCTTGATGCAGGCTGCGCCCGGCGAGGGCGCGGCCCATCCCACTTTGACCGCGCTGCTGTCGGCGCAAGAAGCGCCTGCCGAGGGTCAGACGATTGTGCCGGGAAACAAGGGCGCCGAAACAGGCACGCCCCCCGGAGGGGACGTAGCGCTTCTTCCGGAAGCGGGACCGGCCAAGCCCAGCGAAGCCGCCGCACCCGCCGTTCCTGCAACACCCGATAGCGCTGCGGCCGCAGCCGCGGAGCTTGTCGCCGCCATCGGACAGGCACCCGCCCACCAGACCGGCAAGCCCACCGTTCCTTCCGCGAACGACGGCGATGAAACCACAGCCTCCCCGGCCGAACCGGGAACCGAAGGCACGTTGGACGGCGATGGCGCGATCAAGACCGAAACGCCGGGTGCTGGCAAGGCCGTGGACGCGGCCGCGCTCGCCCCTGAGGCACGCGGCGAAATCATGGCCATTCTCACCGACAAGAATATCTCCGCCGCCGTGACAATGGAGCGCGGCGCAGCCCCTGCTCCGGCCGCCAAAATGTCCGCAGACCCCGCTATGGCAGCCCATAATGGCCCTGCAGGGACGGGGCAGGCCGTGCAGGCCCAAGCCGCGGCAGCGCTGACGCCGAAAGACAAGGGCGCCCCCGCCGACGCCACACCCAAAGCGCCGACCAGCGCCACCATCGCGGATGGGCTGGGCGTCGGCAAGGATAGGGCAGAACCGCTTGTCACCGTGCGGGTGCCAGGCGCCGTTCCCGGCAGTTCGGCGCAGGCCCGCACCCTGACCGAGGCTCCGGCCCCGGTCCGCAGCAGCGCCCCCGATATGAGCGCGTCGATGACCATCGTCTTTTCGCAGCCAGGCGCCCCGGCCAGCGGGGTCTCAAACCTGGTGCAGGCCGCCACTACTCCGACCCCGGTGACCGAGCGCACGCTCGACCTTGGCAGCGACGACGCGTGGATCGAACAGCTCGCGCGCGATATTGCCGCGACAAAATCGGCGAGCGGCGACATCAGCTTTCGCCTGATGCCGAAGCATCTGGGCCGTCTGGACGTCGCCATGACACAGGGCGATGCCGGAGTGTCGCTGAAGCTGGATACCCAGCATGAATCGACCGCCGCCATCGTTCATGCCGCACAGGGGAGGCTGGTCGAGGATCTGCGCCAGCAAGGTGTTCGCGTCGCGGGCGCCGAAGTGACGCATACGCCGGGAGAGGCCGGGCGCCAGTCGCAGCAGGGACAGGGCCGTCAGCCCGCCCCCGACACCGCCCATCTGATTGAAACCGCAACCGATGGCGCGCCCGAGCGCGCCCGCAGCGCGCCGCCCGCCGATGACCGGCGCGGCCGCTTTGCCTGAACAGGAGCCGAGCCATGTCAAAAGACAAAAATGAGACCGAGCCCAAGAAAAAGGGCAAGCTGAAGAAAATGCTGATGCTGACCGTCAGCGCCCTCGTGCTGATCGGCGCGGGCGCGGGTGCGGGCATTTATTTCGGCGCCCTGTCGGCGCATGAGGCCAAGCCGGAGGATCATTATCCCAAGCTGGTCGTGCGCAGCGAAAAGGAGATGGAGCCCGTCGCCGACGGCAAGGACAAGGAAGCGCCGCTGAAGGTCGGCACCGTGTCGGTGCCCAACGACCGGTTCAAGGTCGATCCGCGCAAATATGAGATCACCTATTATCCGATCGAGGAGGCCTTCACGACCAATTTGGCCGACGGGTCGGGATTTTTGCAGATCGGAATCAGCCTTTCGACCTTTTACGACGGTAAAGTTATCAATAACATCAAAAGACAGGCTGTTCCCATTCGCTCTGCCGTGCTTATGGTGCTTGCGGAACAGGATCCGGCGTGGCTTTCAACGTCGCAGGGCAAGCAGCGGCTTCAACGCCAGCTTACCGCCGCGATAAATGATGTGCTGCGTGAAAAAGAGGGTTTCGGCGGCATTGATAATGTTTATTTCACGAGCCTGGTGATCCAGTGACAATCGAAACCAAGCCTCCCCGGTCGGTCGAAAGACCCAAAACGTCTGACGCGGACGCTGACGTCAAGGCGTCCTTGCTGCTGCGCAAGTCGCCGGATGGCTATGCTTTTCCGGCGATGGACGCGGTGGCGACGCAATTTGCGCGCTCGCTGCGCGATCTTGTCCGCGCGCTGGGCGCCCCCCAGGTTCAGGTGGAACGGGCGGGCACCGAGCGGATGAGCATGGCCGAATGGACCAAGGCGTCCGACGCCGCGCTTTTCTGGCGCTATCATGCCCCGCCGCTCAAAGGGCCGATCCTTTTGTCCGGATCGCGGATGCTGGTGCTGCAGCTCGTCGACATTTTCTATGGCGGCAAAGGAAAATTACCCGCCAAGCGCGAGGAACTGACCGATGCCGAGGAGCGCTTTGCCGCCCGGCTGGGCCGCGACATGGGGTTGCAGCTTGCTGCCGCTTGGCGCGACCGGCTGGAGATCGAACCGCAGCTCGACTGCGTAACCCCCGACGCGGCCAAGCTGGCCGCGGTGCGCGCGGGCGATGAGCTGCTGGTCCAGCGCTTTACCCTGCGCGGCGCCCCGCTGGAGGATCGCAGCATCGCCTGCGCCTATCCGCTGGCGGCGCTGCGCGGCATTGCCGACGCCGAACCGGCGGTCGAGGCCGCGCCGCTGCGCGACCCTGTCTGGAATGCGGGATTGAACAAGGCGCTGAAGAATGTGCGCCTGCCCGTGCGGTCGGTGCTGGCGCGCCCCGAGATCAGCCTTGCCAAGCTTTTGTCGCTCGAAGCGGGCGACGTCATCCCCATCAATATGCCGCGCCATGTGCCCGTCACCGTCGCAGACCGCAGCTTTGCCATTGGCAGCATCGGCGAGGCGAATGGCAATGCCGCCATCTTGATCGAACAGCTCGAGGAAGGACCGGATCATGACTGACATCAGCGAAGCGCCCGCCGCACCGCCGCCGGAAAGGCGGGGAAACAAGGATATTGCCGCCGCGCCCAATTTCGACCTGCTCGCGGGCGTGTCGCTGCGCGTGTCGGTTGAGGTGGGATCGACGTCGATGACCTTGTCCGAACTGCTGACCCTGTCCGAAGGCAGCGTGATCGAACTCGATCGCGCGGCAACCGATCTGCTCGATATTTATGCCAATGGCACGCTGATCGCCAAGGGCGAGATCGTCAGCGTCGAGGGACGCTATGGCATCAAGGTCGCCGAAGTGGTCGCGCCCGAGCGCAGCCTCGCCGGGCTTGAGCGGAGGGGCTGATGCTCGAATATATCCTGCGCCTGCTGATCCTGTTGCCGATCATCGGCGCCATGGCGTGGGGCAGCCTGTGGCTGTGGAAACGCGTCCAGATGGGCGTGCCGCTGACCGGACCGCGCCCCGATCAGCCGATCCAGATGGTCGGGGTCCTTCCCCTCGGCCCCGGATCGAAGCTGGCGGTGGTGGAATTTGCCGGCCAGCGCATTTTGGTTGCGGTATCGCGCAATGGCATCACCCGCCTGGCCGACGACAGTCAGGGCGATTTCCATGTCGATTGATTGGGCGATGGATCGCCGCACCTTGTGGCGGCTTGCCGCGCTGGCGGGCGGGGCCGCGCTGCTGGCGGTTGCGCCGGCGGCATCGGCGCAGGATACCGCCGAGGGGCTTAATCGCGCCATGGCCGAAATCGGGGGCGATGGCCGCCCGCTGAGCCTGTCGCTCCAGATCCTCGTCCTGATGAGCTTGCTGACGGTATTGCCGTCGCTGCTTTTGATGATGACCAGCTTTACCCGGATCATCATCGTCCTTTCCATCCTGCGCCATGCGCTGGGGCTGCAACAGACGCCGCCGAACCAGGTTCTGGTAGGGCTCAGCCTGTTTCTTTCGCTCTTTGTGATGCAGCCGGTGATCAGCGAGATCAACCGCGTCGCGGTCGAGCCTTATGGCCAGGAACAGATCGACATTGGCGAGGCGGTTGTGCGGTCGGGCGATGCGCTGCACGGCTTCATGCTGGCGCAGACGCGCAAGACCGATTTGATGATGTTTGCCAAAATCGCCAAGGCGCCAAGCTATGCCAGCCCCAAGGATGTGCCCTTTTCCATCCTGCTTCCCGCCTTTGTCACCAGCGAGCTGAAAACCGCGTTCCAGATCGGCTTTCTGATCTTTCTGCCCTTCCTCGTCATCGACTTGATCGTCGCATCCGCGTTGATGTCGCTGGGCATGATGATGTTGTCGCCGACGATCATATCCATGCCGTTCAAGCTGCTGCTCTTTGTACTCGTCGACGGCTGGGCGCTGACGATGGGGTCGCTCGCTTCATCCTTTGTGGGGACATAGGCGGTGGAGGCCGATTATTTCGTCGGAGTGGCGCAGCAGGCGCTGTGGGTGCTCGCCCTTGCGGCGGCGCCGCTGTTGCTGCCCGTGCTGATCATCGGCGTGTTTCTGGGGATGGTGCAGGCGGCGACCTCGATCAACGAGCAGACGCTGACCTTTGTCCCCAAGCTGATCGTCGCGGCGGTGTGCCTTGCGATCTTTGGCGGCAGCATCTTGGTGCTGCTCACCGATTTCACCCGCGAGCTTTACGCCCAGATACCGGGCCTCGTCCGCTGAGGCGCGAGCGAACCGCCCGATGAATCCCGCCGACATCCCCAATATCGAGGCCATGCTCCAGCTTTGGATGCTGGGGATGATCCGTCCCGGCGCCGCCTTTATCGCCGCGCCGGTCTTTGGCGCCGCCAATGTACCCGTGCAATTGCGGCTGGTGATCGCGCTCGCGGTCGGAGTTCCCGCGGTCGCGGCAGCCAATGTCGCGCTGCCGCCCGAAGGCCTTGTCTCCTTCCCCGGATTTCTCTTCATTTTGGGCGAAGTCGTGATTGGCCTTGCCATGGGCTTCGTGCTGCAAATGGGATTGGCCGCCGCGCTGCTCGCAGGTGAAGCGATCAGCAATGCCATGGGCCTCGGCTTTGCAGCCATGGTCGATCCGACCAGCGGACGGATGAGCACCGCGGTCGGGCAATTTCTGTCGATGCTCGCCACCGCACTGTTCCTCGCCGCCGACGGGCATTTGCTGCTGATCGAGATCATCGTCGACAGCTATGCCGCGCTGCCGCCGGGCGGGGCCTTTCCGTCCTTTGATGCCATCGGGCGGCTGTTGCGTTTTGGCAGCCTGATGTTCGCCGCCGGGCTGACCATTGCCCTGCCCGTGGGCTTTGTGCTGATTCTGGTCCAGATCATCATGGGCGTGATCGGCCGCTCGGCGCCTGCGCTCAACCTGTTTGCGGTCGGCATTCCGGCAACGCTGCTCGCCGGGGTCATCCTGCTTGCGGTGGGCACCCCGGTGATGGCCGAAGCGGTGGCGCGCATATTGTCCGACGCGCTTGATGTGGCACGCATGTTGGCGGCAGGATAGGCGGCATGGCGAGCCAGCCCGACCAGGACCAGAAAACCGAACAGGCGACGCCCAAGAAGCGCGCCGATGCCAAGCGCGAGGGCGATGTTTTGATGTCGCGCGAACTCGCCACCGCGCTGATGATGCTCGCCGCCGCCGGATGGATCCTCGCGGCGGGGGGTTGGTTCGTCCAGTCGGCGAGCGATCTGGTGCGCCGGGGGCTGACACTGAGCGCCGCCGATGTCGCCGATTTCGACCCCGCACAGGCGCTGCTGCGCAATGGCGTCGATATCCTCTTGCCGCTGATCAGCCTGTTCGCGCTGGCGCTGGGCGCCGCGCTCGCTGGCCCCGCGATGCTGGGGTCCTGGGGCTGGCGCGGCAAGGCGCTCGCCTTCAAGGGCAATCGCATCAACCCGATCAACGGGTTGAAACGCATTTTCGGGCTGCAAGGCGCGATCGAGCTGGGGAAAGCGCTGGCGAAAGTGCTGCTGCTCGGCACCATCGGCTATTGGCTCGTGGTGCAAAGCCTGCCCGCGATCATGAACCTGGCCGCCGCCGACCTGATCGGCGCGATTGGCCTTGCCGGAAAGGCCATTGGTCATGCGATGCTGGCGCTCGCCGGGGGACTGGTCGTCATCGCGCTGATCGACGTTCCCGCCCAATGGCACCAGCGCAACAAGCGGCTGATGATGACCAAGCAGCAGATCAAGGAGGAAATGCGCCAGTCTGACGGCGCGCCCGAACTCAAGCAGGCGCAGCGCCAGCGCCAGCATGAGATTATGAGCGGATCGGCGCGCAAGGCGGTGACCGAGGCGACAGTCGTGCTGACCAACCCCACCCATTTTTCCGTCGCGCTGCGCTATCGCCCCGGCACCGACGCCGCGCCGGTCGTCGTCGCGCGCGGGCGCGGCGACGTTGCGCTGTCGATCCGCGAACTGGCGCGCGATGCCAATGTGCCCGTGCTCGAATATCCGCAGCTGACCCGCGCCATCTACTTCACCTCGCGCGCGGGCCGGGTGATCCCCGAGGAATTGTTCGTCGCCGTCGCGACCGTCCTCGCCTTTGTCTTCCGGCTGGAACAGGCGGTCGCCGAAGGCACCGCGCCGCCGGTGGTCGATATACCGCCATCGCATCATTTCGACCCCGAAGGCCGCCGCGGCGCTTAACCGCCGTTTGGGGACCGGCTGACGATCGGAATCGCGAACCCGCCCCTTAATCTTTCGCGCGCGCCGCCGTTAAGGGATGCGAAGGATATTGCCATGGTCAGTTCAATCGCCAATGCGCTCGGCTTTGGGTCGGGCATTGATACCAAGCAGCTGGTCGCCGACCTGGCCCAAGCGTCGCGCCAGCCAAAGGTTGCGCGCATCTCTGCCTTGCAACAGCAGAATCAGGCGCGGATCAGCGCGGTTGCGCAGGCCCGGTCCGATCTGATGGGCTTTGCCGATTCGCTCGCGCAGATGATCTCTGACGGGACGCTGCGCAGCATTCCGACCGTGTCCGACGAAAGCATTTTGTCGGCGACCTCGCGCGCCGGGGTTGCCGCCGACAGTTTTTCGGCGACGCTGGTTGTTTCCCAGCTTGCCCGCGCGCAAACCAGCTATTCGGGCGTCGTCGCCGATCGCACCGCCCCTATTGGGCAGGGCAATATGACGCTGAGCATCGGCGGCACCGATCATGCGATCACCATCGACGGCACCAACGACAGCCTTGACGGGCTGGCGGCAGCGATCAATGCCAGTGACGCTGGCGTCACGGCGTCAATCATTGCCGATCAGGGTGGGCACCGCCTGATCCTGAAAGGCGCCAATGGCGCGGACAATGCATTCACGCTGACCGCTGATGGCGGTGCCGATCCGGGACTCGCCGCCTTTGCCACCAATGGCGGCATGACGATGGGCCAAAGCGCCGCCAACGCCGAATTTACCGTCGATGGCGTTGCTTTCAGCCGCGCCTCCAACATCATTGACGATGTTGTCCCCGGCATGTCGCTGACACTGAAAAAGGCCGCGCCCGGTCAGGGCGTGGACCTGGGCGCGAGCCGCCCGCTCGACATGTTGCGGCAGACGGTCGGCGATTTTGTCGATGTGTATAATCAATTGAAAAAGAGCGTCAAAGCCGCGGCCTCCATGCCCGGCTCCACCTCCTCGCTGCGTCAGCTGGAAAATGAGCTGGGCGGACTGATCAGCCAGGTGCTGACCGGTCATGGCAGCATCAACAAGCTGGCTGACATCGGCGTTTCAACGAACAAGGAAGGGCTTCTGACCCTCGACCGCACCAAGCTCGACAAGATATTGGCCGAAGACGCCGGCGCGGTCGAAGCGATGTTCAACCCCCGCCGCGACGCCACGCATAATGAAGGCAATGAACCCGGCATTGCCGTGGTGCTCGACCGGCTGCGCGATGCCGCCACCGGCGAGAATGGCGTGCTGGAACGCGTCAACAAATCGCTGACCGATCGTAGCGAAACGCTGATGGACCAGCTCGACAAGGTTGAGACGCGGGAGGAAGCCTATCGCGCGCGGCTCGAGAAGCAATATGGCTCGCTCGATGCCAAGCTGGCCGCCTTCAAGGCCACCCAATCCTATCTCGAGCAGCAGATCGAGATGTGGAATAATCAGTATAAATAGGGCTGCCGACCGTGACTGCCACCGCATCCTCCGTCCGTGCAACAGGTGTTTACCGCCGCCTGCAACAGGAAAGCCGCGCCGCCGCCGCCGATCCGGTCGAACTGGTGACGATGCTCTACGACGAGCTCGAAGTCTCGCTGGGCGTGCTGGGCGCAATGATCCGCCAAGGCCAGCGCATTTCCGCGACCGATCCCGCACATCGCGCGCGCGCGATATTGATCGGGCTCGATGCCGGGCTGGACCATGAGGCGGGCGGTGACGTCGCGGCGTCGCTGTCGCGCGTCTATCGCAGCATGCGCCGCAAGCTGGACGAAGCCGTCGCCGCGAACAGCGAGGATATGCTGAAGGAATTGCTCGAAGGGCTACTCACCGTCAGCAATGCATGGCGTCAGCTTCGCAGTCCGCAAGCGAACGCCGCCGCGGCCTGAGGCAAGAGCTGGCCGCCCATTATCCGCCCAAAAGGAAGTAGGAAATGATCAGGCGGCCTGCGCCTGTTGCACACCATATTTGCGCATTTTCTCGATCAGGGTCGTGCGCTTCAAGGTCAACAGACGCGCAGCCTCTGAAATAATGCCATCGGCGAGTTCGAGCGCGACGTGGATCTGCTCCAGCTCGATATTCTCTATCTCGCGCTTCAGGTCGATGGGGCGACCGGGTGCAGGCGTGGGCGCCTTGGCAACCGGAACGGGAGCCTCTGCAGCCTCTGCGGCCATATCGACATCAGCCTCCGCATCCGCATCAGCCTCGGTATCGAGGGCATAGGCCGCCTCATTGGCCGTCCTCGCCGAAGCAGCTTCAAGCGGCAGCGTGAATTGCGCCGTGGGATTGAGCAGCAAAGCCACTTCCTCCGCGCCCAGCGTTTCGCCGCCGTAAAGAACGCTCGCCCGTTCGACGAAATTGCGCAGTTCGCGGACATTGCCGGGCCAGCGATGCTGCATCAGCACCGACAGCGCGCCCTGGTCAAACTGGCATTTGGCCGACGCCGGCATCTTGCGCTGGAAATGACGGATCAGCGCCGGAATATCCTCGACCCGGCTGGCGAGGCTCGGCACCTGCAGCACGACGACGCCGAGGCGGAAGAAAAGATCCTCGCGAAAGCGGCCATCGGCGATGGCGGCGCCCAGATCCTGATGGGTGGCCGAAATGACGCGCACGTCGACATTGCGAACCTCGCTGCTGCCGACGCGAACGATCGTCCGCTCTTCGAGCACGCGGAGCAGCTTGACCTGCATGTCGAAGCGCATGTCGCCAATTTCGTCGAGAAAGATGGTGCCGCCTTCGCTCGCTTCGAAATGGCCGAGGCGACGCGAGGTGGCGCCGGTGAAGGAGCCTTTTTCGTGCCCGAATAATTCGGATTCGATCAGTTCGGCGGGAATGGCACCGCAGTTGATGGCAGCAAAAGGCTTTTCAGCCCGCGCGCCCATATCGTGAATGGCCCGCGCGACCAGCTCCTTGCCCGACCCCGACGGGCCGCAGAGCATGACCGACGCATTGGAGCGCGCCACCCGGCGAATCATCTCGCGCAGATGGCTTGTCGCCGGGCTGCTGCCGATGATGAGCGCTTCGAGCGCCAGATCCTGATTATTCTTCCCCGCAGTCATCGTCTTCAATCTCCACCGCGCCGCAGACGGGCGCTTCCCTCGGGAGAGAGAAATTGACGAAAATGGTAAACAAAAGATTATCCAAGGGCTCTCAACCCCTTCAAATCATGATTTTATCGCCATTTTGGCAGCAGATTGGGGTTAACCATGCGGTTAACAGAGTTGATGCAGCCAAACTGGCACTAATTATCCCCCGCCAATCGCCAGCCCAAAGTGATGGAAATACGGCGGTTGCGCGGATCAAGGCGGTCGGACGGGATATGGGGTTCGCGATCCGCGACCCCTTCGATTCGCTGAAAACGCTCGGTCCCGATGCCGCGATACTCCAGATAATTGCGCGTCACTTCGGCGCGGTCGACCGACAGTCGCCAATTATTCGTGCCCGACCCCGCCGACCAGGGCGCCGAATCGGTATGGCCGCGGATCATGAGCTGGTTCGGCACCGCCGCCACCACCGTGGCGATCTCGCTGAACAGGCGCGCGCCGGCCGGCGTCAGCTCGCTGGTACCAAGCTGGAACATCGAAAGGTCGGCGTCATCGACGACATCGATCCTTAGCCCTTCCATCGTTTCGGTGAAGCGCAGGTTGCGTGCGAGCCGCTTGAGTTCGGATTTGGACAAAAGCTTTTCGTTGAGCGACTGGGCGAGAAGCTGGAAGCGGCGCCGTTCATTCTCCCGCTCGCGCCCCGAGGCTTCGCGCGGGCCGCCCGTGGCGTCGCGCGGGATGGTCATGGTGCGTGTGCCCGTTTGCCCCTGGCGGTGCGGATATTTGTCGACCGACACAAGAGATTCGCCGCCGAACAGCCCCTTCGAACCCGCCGAATCCTGTTTGGTCTGCACGATGGTCGGCGCGAAATAATCGGCGAGCGCCTTCCTCTGCTTTTCGGTCGTGGCGCCAAGCAGCCACATCAGCAAGAAGAAGGCCATCATCGCCGTCACGAAGTCGGCATAGGCAACCTTCCACGCGCCGCCATGGTGGCCGCCATGCCCGCCCTCGATCACCTTTTTGACGATGATCGGGCGCGGCGGGGTGTTGGGACGCGCCGCCATCAGCGGCCCCGCATTCCGTCAAACACTTCGGCAAAGCTCGGCTGGTTGGCATGTTCGACGCCAGACCGCGCCGCCTCGATCACCAAGGGCTGCGGGTGACCGTGAAGCGAGGCGATGATGAGCTGTTTCACCGTATGATAAATGGCCGCGTCCGCCTCGATCACCGTCTTGGCGCGGGTCGCGAAGGGGCCGACAAGACCATAAGCGAGCAGGACGCCAAGGAAAGTGCCGACCAGCGCCGAACCGATCATGCCGCCCAGCACTTCGGGGGGCTTGTCGATCGAGCCCATGGTTTTCACCACGCCCAGAACCGCAGCGACAATGCCCAGCGCGGGCAAAGCATCGGCGAGGCTCTGCAAGCCTTCGGCGGGTTTGATCGCATGATGATGATGGCTTTTCACCGCATTATCCATCACCTCCTCGACCGCATGGGGCTCAAGCGTGCCCGAGGAGACGACGACAAGGCGCAGCGTGTCGCAGATGAGGTGGATGAGCGTGTCATCCTTCAAAAGCTTGGGATATTGCTGAAACAGCGTGGAGTTTTGCGGATCTTCGATGTGCGGTTCGACCGCGACCGGTCCTTCGGTCCGCATCATCTTCATGAGGGTGGAGACGAGCAGGATAACGTCGAGATAATCCTGCTTTTGATATTGCGGTCCCTTGAACACTTTGCCGAGCCCGCGTCCCAGCGCTTTCAGGTCGCGGCCCGAGTTGCCGATGATCAGCGATCCCGCCGCCGCTCCGCCGATGATCAGCATCTCGTGCGGCAAGGCATGCATGACGGGCGCGAGATTTCCTCCCGACAGCGCAAAGCCACCAAAGACCAGCAACAGCAAAACGACAATGCCGATAGCGGGAAACATGCGCGGGCAACTCCATTCGGGCCCCTTGCGAAGCCCGTCCAAACAGGGACGTCTTTATCTGTAACGGCAGCAGCGCCGGATTATTGAGGGCGTCAGCGCAAAATATCGAGCAAGGTCTGACGATTGATCTTCGCAAAGGCCGCCTGGGCGGCGCTGAGCGTCAGATCCTGGGCGTTGAGCTGGGCGATGGCGATGGAAAGATCGGTATCCTCCAGCGTCGAGCGTTCATCGGCAATCGCAATGCCCCGCGTCGCCAGACTGTCCTCGATCCGGTCGAGCCGCCCGGCCGAGAGGCCGACCGTGGCGTTGCGGTTCGCGATATGCGCGATGCCTGCATCCAAGGTGGTCAGGCTGGCGTTCATTCCCGCCTTGTCACTGGCCGCGACCGCGGTGGCCGCGTCGCGCAGGCTCGTCGAAAGACTGTTCCCACCGATAACGAAAACATCGGCGGCCGAAGGAACGGGCGCAAAGCTGACATCCGAATCAAACCGAATGACACGCGCGGTTCCGGCAGCGAACAGTGGGTCGCCATTCGAATCGCGGGTGGCGGCCAGGCCATCGAGTTCGTCGGCAATGGCATTGAGTTCGGTGGCAATCGCCGCGCGGTCCGCCGGATTCATCGAATCGCTGACCGCCGAGAGGGTCAGTTCGTGCGCGCGGCTGAGGAGATTGCTCGCCGATTTCAGCACGCCATCGGCCTGCGACACCTGCGCCTGGGCCGAGGCGATATTGGTCGCCCAGCTGTCCATGCTCGCCTGCGTCTTGCCGATCGTCGAAATCCGCCGCGCGGCCACGGCATCGTCGGACATGCGCTGAAGCTGTTTGCCCGTCGAAATCTGGATCTGGGTGCGTTCAAGCTGCTCCGCCAGCTTTTGCTGGCGCGCAATTTCGCGGGTCATGCGATTGCCTACGGCGTTAATCATCGTCGGCGTCCTTCTAGAGCGAGTTCAGCAAAGTCTGCATGGTTTCGCGCGCGACCTGAATGGTCCGGGCGGCAGCGGAATAGGCCTGCTGGAAGCGCAACAGATCGGCCGCTTCGCGGTCGATATCGACCTCGCTGACCGCGCTGCGCGCCGCATAAGCGGCATCGGCGCGGGTGTTCGCGGCGGCGTCCTGCGCGCGCGCCGAAGCGGTCGCCTGCGCCTGCGTCGCCAGATGGCCCGACCAGCGATCCTCCGGCCCGCCTGCCCCGCGCATGGCGGCAAAGGCGAGCATATTGCCATTGCTGCTGCCGCCATCGGCGACAGCGACCTGATCGGGGTTCAGCGCATTGGCCGTAAGCGTGGCGGCGCTCGCACCCGAGAAAAGCGCGACACCTGGATTGCCAGCCTTGTCGAAACCGGCCTGGTGCGCGGCGTTGAGCTGAGTGGCAAAGTCGCTTGCCATCGTGTCGAGCGCCGCCCGCTGGTCGGCGACATGGTCGGCGGCTTGCGACAGGCCGGCGAGCGCACCGGTGGCAATGGGAATCGGCGCGCCGCCAATTGTATAGGAAAGGCGGCCATCGGCCGCCGCCGAGACGGCAATCGGGTTGACGGTGCCTCCGCCCACCAGAAGATCGCCGGAGGCCGAAGCGCGCAGCGTTACCGTGCCGCGATCATCGAAGCTGGCTGTGACCCCCGCCGCCGCCGATAATTTGTCGATCAGCCGGTCGCGCTCGTCGAGCAGGCTAGCCTGATTGGTCGAGCCGGGCCGCGCCTTGCGCAGGCCGATGTTGATTTCCTCCAGCGCGGCAAGGTCGGTGTTGAAGGCATCGGTGACGGCAGCGGCCGAAGCTTCGACCCCCTGCGCCATGTCCGACAAGCGCCCCGCCGCCGTGCGAAAGCCCGAGGCGACATCATCGACCGCCTGCAGAAACTGTGCGCGCAGCGTCTGGTTGTTGGGGTCGGCGGTCAGCTGGTCGGCGGTGGTATATAATTTGGTGAGCGCGGTCGAAATCCCGTTGGTTTCGTTGCTGAGCGCGCCCTCCACCCGTTCAAGCCAGGCAAGCCGCGTCGCAGAACGTTCCGCATCGCTTCCCGAAATGCGCGAATCCTCGATCAGCCAGGCATCGACCGAACGGCTGATGCCCGAAATATCGACGCCGCCGGGATTTACCGCGCCGCGATAGAGCATCATATTGCTGCCCGCCTGCGCCTGATGCAATTCCAGCGAGCGGCGGGCATAGCCCGGGGTCTGGGCATTGGCGATATTATCGCCAATCGTCGACAAGGCTCGCGAATAGGCGCGAAGCCCGCTCGCGCCAATGCTCAGAAGGTCGCTCACTGTCCGGCTCCATTGGCAAGCCCGCGAAACTGGCGTTCGACCATGTCGGCAATGCCGAACTGGCGAAGGCTCGCCATGCTGTCGGCAGTGCGCGCGTCGGCCATTTCGCGGAAATTATCGGTCGCGCTCGACCCCATGATGTCGTCGCCAAGCTTGGCCTGCCGCATCGACGCCATCAACTGGCGCAGGATCACCGCCTCAAAAGCCTCGGCAGCTTTGCGAAGCCCGTCATCCCCCCCGCCCGAAGCGGCAGGGGACGGCGATGAAAGCGAAGGAGAAGAAATGGGACTCATATGATCACCAATTCTGCTGTGAGCGCGCCAGCCTGGCTCAGCGCCTCGAGGATGGCGACAAGGTCGCCGGGGGACACGCCGAGCCGGTTGATCGAATCGACCAGTTCGGACAGCGACGCATTGGGTTCCATCATGAAGACCGGACGCGCCTCTTCGGTCACTTCGATCTCGCTCGATTCTTCGATGGCGGTCTGGCCGCGGCTAAAGGGTGCGGGCTGCACCACCATCGGCGATTCCTTGACCGAGACGGTCAGCTTGCCATGCGTCACGGCCGCCGTTCCGACCCGCACCGCGCCGTTGATCACGACCGTCCCGGTGCGCGCATTGACGATGACTTTCGCCGGAGGTTCCGCGCGCCGCACATCGAGATTTTCGATCCGCGACATCAGCCGCATCCGGTCATCGCCATTGCCGCTGGCGCGGATGGCAATGCTGGCCCCATCGATCATCGACGCCGTGCCCGGAATGGCCGCGTTGATCGCGTCGGTCACCCGCTTGGCATTGGTCGCGTCAAATTGATGCAGGTTGAAAGTCAGCCAGTCGAGGTTCGTAAAACCCGTATCGACGGCGCGCTCGACCGTCGCGCCGCCCGCGATGCGTCCGCTGGAAGGGACATTCACGGTGAGTTTCGATCCGTCGGCAGCGTCAACCCCAAGCCCGCCAATCACCAGATTGCCCTGCGCCATCGCATAAATCTGTCCATCGGCGCCATAGAGCGGCGCGAGCACGAGCGTGCCGCCGCGCAGGCTTTTCGCCTTGCCGATCGCCGACACAGTGATGTCGAGACGCTGGCCGGGCTTGGCAAAGGGCGGCAATTCGGTGGTGATCATCACCGCCGCAGCATTTTTGAGCGCCGGGTTCACCCCCGGCGGGAGGGTGAGGCCAAAGCGCGAGACCGCACCCTTCATCCCCAGCGTCGAATAATCGAGGCTGTCGTCGCCCGTGCCAGCGAGGCCCACGACAATGCCATAGCCGGTGAGCTGGTTGGCGCGCAGGCCCTGGAACTGCCCTATATCCTTGATCCGTTCCGCCGAAGCGGGCGCGGACAGGAACAGGCCTGCCATCAGCAAGGCGATGAGAGCGAAGAGACGGGGACGCTGGGCCACGTGAATATCCTTCGGTTTAAAAGGGGCTGATCATGGAGAAGAAGCGCTGCAGCCAGCCCTGGCGGCTCGCGCGCGCAATTTCCCCCTTGCCGACATAACGGATCTGGGCATCGGCCACGCGGGTCGAAAGCACCCGGTTGTCGGGGCCGATATCCATCGGGCGGACAATGCCTGAAATCTGGACGCGCTCGTCACCGCGATTGAGGGTGATCAGCTTTTCGCCGCGCACGAACAAGGTGCCATTGGGATAGACGCCGGCAACGGTGACGCTGATTTCCCCGGCGAGCAGGTTCGACTGCGATGCCTGCCCTTTGCCCTGAAACTGCTGGTCGCCGCCCATGCCAATGTCGCTGGGATTGAACAGCGACAAGGGTCCGGTGCTCGGCGGCGAAAGCCCGACGCTGCCGCCCCGCTGGGTGCCCGCAGCGTTGCTTTTCGACGCCATCGTCCGCTCGACGAGCTGGATGGTCAGAATATCGCCAATCTGTCCGGCGCGCCCGCCCGAGGTGAGGGGGGTGTAGGCGCCCTGAAAAATTGCGCCATTGGCCGGGGGCGGAGGCGGCGGAAGCGGCATGGAGGCCGCGAACGCATCGGCCTCGGGCTTGTCGCGCGCGTCGGCACCGGAAGGCACCAGCGCGAGCGCGATCAAGCCGAGGCCGATCAGATCAGAGCGTTTGCGTTGCATTTTTCATCATCTCGTCAGTGGCCTGGATCATCTTTGAATTGACCTCATAGGCGCGCTGCGTCTCGATCATGTCGACAAGCTCTTCGACGACATTGACGTTCGACCCTTCGAGCATGCCGCCGCGCAGGCTGCCGCGCCCTTCCTCGCCGGCTGCGCCCACGATGGGCTGGCCGGAGGCGGCGGTTTCGACGAGCAGATTGTCGCCAATCGCCTGCAGCCCCGCCGGATTGGCAAAGCGGGCGATTTCGATGCGGCCAAGTTCGACGACCTCGGCCTGCCCCGGAACGCTCGCCGAGACCGTGCCGTCAGCGCCAATCGACACATTGGTCGCGTCTTCGGGAATCTGGATTTGCGGTTCGAGCGGCTTGCCGTCGGAGGTGACGATGGTGCCGTCGGCGGCGCGCCCGAAATTGCCCGCGCGCGTATAGCCGATGCGTCCGTCGGGCATTTGCACCTGAAAATAGCCCGGCCCGTCAATCGCCATGTCGAGGTTGTTGCCGGTGGCGGCAAATGTCCCCTGCGTGTCGATGCGCGCAGTCCCCGCCAGCGCGACCCCGGTGCCGAGGTTAAGCCCGGTGGCATAGCGGTTTTCCGCTGCCGAGGGCGCGCCCGGCTGGGTCACCATCTGGTAGCTCAAGGTTTCGAAATTGGCGCGGTCGCGCTTGAATCCCGTGGTGTTGACGTTCGCCAGATTGTTGGCGATCACCTGCATGCGAAAGCCCTGGGCATCAAGCCCCGTGCGGGCGACGTGAAGAGCACCGAAGCTCATATCCTAAACTCCTATCGGGGAAGCTGCATCAGATTGGCGCTGGCATTGTCCATGTCGCGCGCACTGCTGACGAGGCGAAGTTGCGTGTCCCAGCTCTTGCTCGCCTCGATCATCTCGACGAGCGCGGTGGTGGCGGAAACATTCGATCCTTCGATCGAACGGGTAATCAGGCGCGCCTCAGGGTCGTCGGGCAAAATGCCGCCGTCCTTGACGCGAAACAGATTATCGAGGCCCTTGACGATGTCCGACCCGGCGGGAGTGGCAAGGCGGATGCGGTCGACCTCCTGCGGGTTTTCCGGATCACCGCCAGCGGGCACAATCCAGACGCGGCCATCGGCGTCGATCTTGACGGCATCCGCGGGAGGCAAGGTCAGCGGACCCTGCATCCCCTGAACCGGATGCCCATCGCCCGTCGTCACCAGCCCGCTCGCCGATAATTGCAGATCGCCGCGCCGCGTATAGGCTTCGTCGCCATCGGGCGCCTGGACCACGAGCAGCGCATCGCCCTGCATCGCGACGTCGAGGTCGCGCCCCGTTTCGGTGATCGTGCCGAGACGCATGTCGGCGCCGATCACCTCTTCGGAGGCCATGGCCCGCGTTCCCATGCCGCCGCCCTTGAGCCAGAGCGACTGCGCCTCCGCCATATCGGCGCGAAAGCCCGGCGTCTGGGCATTGGCCAGATTGTTGGCAATCGCCGTCTGACGCGACATGCTGCCGCGCATTCCGGTGAGGCTGGTATAGATAAGACGGTCCATGAAGGATCTCCCGACAGGCGGCGATCAGCGATGCGTCAACGCAGCCCGATGATGGTCTGCGTCAGGCTCGACGAGCCTTCGATCGCCTTGGCATTGGCCTGGAAGTTGCGCTGGGCGGCCATCAGCAGCACCAGCTCTTCGGTGATATCGACGTTCGAGCGTTCAAGCGCGCCCGAGCGGATCGATCCCATCGGGCCATTGGTCGCAGCATCGATGGTCGGCGGGCCGCTGTCGCCCGTCGACTGCCAATGCGCGTCGCCCACCGGGCGCAGCCCTTCCATCGCAGGGAAGGTCGCCATCGCCACCTTGCCCAGCATCTGATCCTCGCCATTGGCAAAGGTCGCGGTCACGAGCCCGTCGAGGCCGACCGAGACATTGACCAGGCCAGAGGTCGGATCGCTCGGCGCGCCCGAAGGCAGAATGAAGTCATAGGCACCCGCAAGCGTGCGGTCGGTCACTTCGCCATTGGCGTCGACGGGAAGAAGCTGAAGCTTCGCGCCCGTGGTATCGACGACCTGACGGTCGCTGGTGACGCTGAACGAACCGTTGCGCGTATAGGTCACGGCCTCGCGGGGCGGCTCGCCCTTCACCATGAACATGCCTTCACCGGCAATGGCGAGGTCGAGCGTCTTTTCGCTCGCCTCGATCGTGCCCTGGGTGAATTGCTGCATCACGCCATTGAGGCGCTGGCCCTGCCCCGCGATCATGCGGGTCGACTGGGTCGGCGATGAAGCGAAGAGGTCGCCAAATTGGGCGCGGCTACGCTTGAAGCCGGTCGAGCTGGCGTTGGCGATATTGTTCGAGATGACCGACATATCGGTCTGGGCGCCCTTCAGGCCCGAAAGCGACGTATAAAATGACATGGCTGTTATCCTTCCTCAGCAGGGGTTTGGGTGGCAGGCGGATTGCCCGCTGCCTTTATGTCTTTCAGAAGATCGGTCTGGGTTTTCAAAAGCTCGGCGATATTCTTCAGCATCACATTGGTTTCGCTGACGCCCGCCAGGCTCGAAAATTGCGCCATCTGCGCGACCATCTCGGTATTATCGACGGGGTTGAACGGATCCTGCTGCGACAGCTGGGCGGTCATAAGACGCAGAAAATCGCCCTGCCCCAATTGCATCCCGCTGTTTTTCGGGACGGTCGGCAGGTCCGATCCGTTAATGGCGCTGGTTGTCGTCATGATTATTGTCCCATCCTCAGCGTTTCGTTGATCAGGCCTTTCGCGGTTTCGAGGACCTGGACATTATTCTGATATTGGCGGGCGGTTTCGACCATCTCGACCAGTTCCGCCGCGCTATCGACCGCGGCCTCCCACACATTGCCCTCCGCATCGGCGAGCGGGTTGGTGGGATCGTGCCGTTTCGACGGCGCCATTTTGGAAGAGGCGACCTGGTCGACCTGCACCGTGGCGCGGCCATGGGCGTCGGTGACGGTGCGAAAGACGGGTTTCAGCGCACGAAACGCCTCCCCCTCGCTGCCCGCAACCGTCCCGGCATTGGCCAGATTCGATGCCGTTGTATTCAGGCGGACGAGCTGCGCCGACATGGCGCGCCCGCTGATATCGAATACGGAGAAACTGCCGTTCATTCCTATTCTCCCTTGATCGCGCGCGTCAGCGTGTTGATGCGCCCCGAAAGGAAGGCGAGGCTCGACCGATAGGCGAGCGCATTCTCGGCAAAGGCGGTCTGCTCGGTCGCCATTTCGACGGTGTTACCGTCGAGCGAAGGCTGAACCGGTACGCGATATTTGATCGCGCCGTCCGTAGGGCCGCCCTGCTTGGCAAGATCCAGCGCCTTGGCGAAATCAAGGTCGCGCGCCTTGTAATTGGGCGTCGCAGCATTGGCGATGTTCGAGGCGAGCATCATCATGCGCTGGCTGCGCAATTGCAGCGCGGTTGCATGCATGCCGAATAGCTTTTCCGATGCCATCATCCTGATCCTTCTTTCGCGATCCGGCTGGGCTGGCCAGCGCGGACGTGCGGAAACGAAGAGAATGATGCAACGGACGTGCCAAATCAGATTTGCGCTTGATTTTACGCCCTTTTCTGATCGATCTGCGGCGCCGAAAGCGGACGGGGCTGGCCCTCGTCAAAAAAATGACGGGGCGACCCGCGCCGCCCTGGAAGCAGGCTGCACACTGGTATGGCACAGTTCCTGCATAACCATGGACTGATGATTTTCGTCCGGTGGAAGCACCGTTGATTCGAAGGAGACGGATTATGTTGCGCACCAGCTTTGCCCTTGCGGCTGCCAGCTTGGTCAGCCTTCCGCTCGCCCCCGCGAGCCACGCCGAGCAGCCTTATGAAGATTGGCAAACGATCGACACGCTGACCCAGATGGTGGCCAATGCCATGGGACGCAGCGCGCAGCCCATCGACCGGCGCATCAAATTGGCGCGCTGCCCCGAACAGGCTTCGATCACTGCCATTGACGCCAATGCGCTCGCGGTGCGCTGCTCCTCGCTGGGCTGGCGCCTGCGCGTCCCGATGGTCAACGCGCCCGGCGCTTCGCCACATGCGGCAAGCTTTGCTCGCCCGGCCGCGGCCGCCCCGGTAATCCGGCGCGGAGACAATGTGCGGGTGACGATCGACACCGCCAGTTTTTCGGTAAGCTATTCCGCCATTGCTGCCGAAGACGGGCGGCTCGGCGAGACCATCGCCCTGCGAGGCGACGACCGCAAGCATATGCTATCCGCCCGCGTCACCGGCCCGGGCCGAGCTCGCCTGTCGGATTGAACCTCGCCTTCAGGCCATCAATCAGGCCCGGCACCGTCACTTTTTCGACGGTGCCGGGCTTTCTTTTGCGCTTTTTCCCGAAAGCCGACTTAATCCCACGAATCTTCCGCCGTTAAGAGCTTCGTAGCATGTCGCCTTTCGGGGCGGTAAAGGATGGAGGCGCATATGGCGACGGACAATGGAATCGGGCTTTACGCCGCCGGCGGCGTCGTTCGTACGAGCGCGCTACATCGGGTCCCTAGCGACGGAGCGACGCCCATGCGTTCAGCCGCACCGGTGAAACCGGCCGCCGAAGCCGTATCAACGCCCCGGCTGATCAGCCTCTCGAGCGAGCTCGCCGAACAAGGCCCGCCGGTCGATGTGGGCCGTATCGCCACGCTGCGTAACGCCATTGCGGACGGCAGCTATAGCGTCAATGTGGACAAGATTGCGGATGCGATGCTGCGCTTTCGTGCAGGTGGGCAGTGATGCAGAGCCAGATTGATACGGTGGAAAAGCAGCTCCAGGCTCTTATCACGGCCCTGGATGGTCAAGATGCCGGGGCCATTGTCACTGCGACCGAGGAACTGGCCGCCGCCGTCATTCTGTTGCGGGGAACAAATATCCCCGCTGGCGAAGAGAATCGCGCGCACGCCCTTATCTCTCGCACGCTTTCGCAACTGGAAGCCGCGGCTATCCGCGTCAATATTCTGAAAAACTGGACGCGTCAGAGGATTGACAAAAATCGCGAGCTGCGCGGCGCCCAACCCCGCGGCGTTGCCTTATCCTACTGATTAAACTCTAGAAAACCTCCCATTATAAAAGTTGGCACGATGGTTGCTTTGATTTCGCTGAACCAGCGGAACCAAAGCTATGAGCACGATCAACAACCCATCCGCCCAGCGCATCGCGGCCCCCGTGGTCAACGCGGTCCAGCAGGCGTCGGCACGCACCGGAATCGCCTTTGACTATCTGGTCGATGTCGCGCGGGTTGAGAGCGGCTATAACCCTACCGCCCAGGCCGCAACCTCTTCGGCGCGGGGTCTTTTTCAGTTTACACGCCAGACCTGGCTCGCGACCCTCGACCGCCATGGCGCCAGCCATGGACTTGCCTGGGCAGCGGACGCGATCACTCGCGATGCATCGGGGCGCTTCTCGGTCAGCGATCCCGCGCTACGCCAGCAAATATATGATCTGCGCGACAACCCCGCGGCGGCTTCTGCCATGGCGGCGGCCTTCACCGCCGATAATCGCGACTATGTGGAAAGCCGTATCGGTCGCCGTGCTGAACCGGTCGATCTTTACCTCGCCCATTTCCTGGGCAGTGCGGGTGCGGTCCGCTTTCTGACCGCGCTTGCCGCCGATCCCGACCAGAGCGCCGCGCCCATGATGCCCGAGGCTGCGGCGGCCAATCGGGCGATCTTCTATGCTTCCGACGGGCGGGCGCGCAGCCTTTCCGAGATTCGCGAACGCTTTCGCGCAAAGCTGGATGCCGGCGGCCCTGTCGCCCCCCAGCCCTACGCCGCGCCTCCAAGCTGGCAGATGGCCTCCAGTCAGAATGCCGTCGCCGATGGCGCGGGCAGTGGCGGCGGCGGGCGTCCGCCCCTTCAGATGATGGATATTCAACCCATGCCGAAAAAATTGTCGATGGGTTTTGCTGCTGACGCCTACCGCCGGCTCTCCACTCTTTCGGGAGGAGCCGCATGACCGCTGGTTTCAACCCCCGCAACGCCGCCCGGATCGCGGCGACGTCCGCCCTGCCGGCCGCGATGCTCATCGTCGTCGCCCTGATGGTGGTCCCGGTCTCGCCGCTGATCCTCGACATTAGTTTTGTGGGCAATATCATGATCAGCCTGCTGATCCTGATGGTCGCGCTTCAGGCATCGAAGCCGCTCGATTTCTCGGCCTTTCCAACCGTTCTTCTGTTGGCGACCCTGTTCCGGCTGGCGCTCAACGTTGCCTCGACGCGCGTGGTCCTCGTCAGCGGGCATGAAGGCACGCATGCTGCCGGCCATGTCATCGAAGCGTTCGGCCAGGTGCTGATCGGCGGCGATTATGTCGTCGGCCTGTTCGTGTTCACCGTATTGATGATCATCAATCTGGTGGTGATTACCAAAGGCGCGGGGCGCGTGTCCGAAGTGTCGGCGCGCTTCACCCTCGACGCTTTGCCCGGCAAGCAGATGGCAATTGACGCCGACCTCAACGCCGGACTGCTCACCCCCGAAGAAGCCAAGGCGCGCCGCCAGGAAGTGGCGACCGAGGCCGATTTTTACGGGTCGATGGACGGTGCGTCCAAATTTGTGAAGGGCGACGCGATTGCGGGCCTGCTCATCCTGTTCGTCAACATCGTCGGCGGTCTCATTCTCGGTATGGCCAGCCACGGCCTGGGCTTTTCAGAGGCAGGCGCGACCTATGTCACGCTGGCGATCGGCGATGCGCTGGTCGCGCAAATCCCGGCGCTGCTCTTGTCGATCGCCGCCGCCGCCATCGTAACCCGCGTTGCATCGCCCTTTGACCTGTCGGGCCAGATCGGCAGCCAATTTTCTGCCCCGCATATCTGGTTTGCGGTTGGCGGCATCCTCTTTGCCCTGGGCATGGTTCCTGCCATGCCGCAAATACTGATCCTGCCCGCCGCAGCGCTCAGCATCGCGGTCGGCTGGCAGATGAAGCGCGCGCAGGCCGAGGCAGAAGCCGCGCCCGAACCCGCCGCGCCCGCGCCCGACCCGCATCATATCGAATGGTCGGACGTCAGCGACACCAGCCCCTGCCAGCTCGAGATCGGCTATGCCCTCGTCAATATGGTGGACGAGCGCAAGGGCGCGCCACTGATGACGCGGATCACCGGCATCCGCCGCCAATTGTCGAAAGAACTGGGTTTCGTCGTCCCGGCGGTAAAGGTCGCAGACGATCTGTCGCTGCCCGGAAATGCCTATCGCATCTCGGTCGCCGGGGTCGTCATCGGCGAAGATGAAGTCTTCCCCAATGAAATGCTGGCGCTGGATTCGGGTGATCTCGTCACGCAGATTAGCGGTCGTCCGTGCAAAGACCCGACCTTCGGCCTCGACGCCCTTTGGATTCCAAAGGCCTTGCAGAATGACGCCATTGCGGCAGGCTATACGGTGGTCGATCCGGCAACGGTCGTCGCCACGCACCTCAACAACAGCATCATTGCTTCGGCTTCTGAACTGTTCGGCATCGACGACGCGCAAGCGCTGATCGACAATCTGAAGGCGCATTATCCGCAGCTTGCCCAGAATCTCAGCCCGCAAGGCTATGCGCTGCCGCGCGTCGCCGCGCTGTGCAAGGCGCTGCTCGTCGAGCGCGTCCCGCTGCGCGATTTCCGCAAAATTGCAGAAGCGATGGTCGCGCTGTCGCAGCAACAGCTTGGCGATGACGAGCTGGTCGAGGCAGTACGCCAGCGCATCGGCGCGCTGATCGTCCAGACGATCGTGCCGAGCCGCATGCCGCTGCCCGTCGTCACCTTCAGCCCCGATATTGAAGTGCTGCTCAACAAGGCCGTGCGCGCCAATCCCGGCGCCGAATGGCCCTTTGAACATGGCATGGCGATGAAGATCGTCGAGCAGATCGGGCAGGCCGTCGAGCCCTTGCTCCTATCCACACGCAGCTTTGCGCTCGTCGCCTCGCCCATTTGCCGCGCCGCCCTTTCGCGGCTTGTGCGCGCAACTTTCCCCGACGTAGCGGTGATTTCCTACCTCGAAATCCCTGCCAGCAAACAAACCGAGATCGTCGCGACGATCGGCGCAGAGACGCCGCGTCTTGCCGATGGGGCCGAAGCCCAGATGGAGGATCAATCGCATGAGAATTGAACCCGCCGAACAATTTGTCGGCGTCAGCCCGCGCCCACCCCGGCCGCATGGCTATGGGGACAGCGTCGAGAGGCTGGTCGAAGAATATGCGCCCCTGGTCCGCAAGATTGCCTGGCAGGTTTTCTCACGCGTGTCCCGGTCCAGCGAATTGGACGATCTTATCCAGACGGGGCTGATCGCGCTGATTGAAGCGAGCCGCCAATATGAGGAGCGCGGCTTTGCTTTCGCCACCTATGCCACAACGCGCATCAGGGGGGCGATGATCGATCAGCTGCGCCGAGAGGCCGATGTGGGACGGTCGGCCATGAACGCCAGCAAACGCATTCAGGCTGTTCGTCACCAATTGCAGCAGCAGTTGATGCGGACGCCAAGTGCAGGTGAAATGGCGGCCGCATTGGATATGTCGGCCGAGGAATATTTCATGCTGGAGCGTAGCGCGACCCACGGTCGCTCCTCTTCGATCGAGGAAATGGTCGAAGGCGGCGACTTGTTGCTGATGGATGATGAGGACAATGCCGATGTACGGCTGGAGCAGGAGGATCTGGAAAAGGCCCTGCGCCGCTGTATCCACCGCCTGTCGGAGCGCGAGCAAATGGTGCTGCAGCTCTATTTCTTTGAAGAGCTAAACCTGCACGAAATCGGATTGACGCTTGATGTCAGCGCGGCTCGTGTTTGTCAGATCAAACGCGACGCCATGAAGAAAATCGATCAGATGATGCGAGGCATGACGGATATCGGCTAACCCCGCGTCCCTCGCAATCTGCGCGGTGCGCCTTGCTGTCATGCTGCGGTTCGACCGCTCCGATGCCGTTCGAAGCGGAGGCGCTCGAAATAGCTGGCCATGCGTTCGAAGCCATGGTCGGTGAGCCGAACCAGCGTGCGTCGCCGGTCGCGTTCATCAATGAAGCGCCGGACCAGATTTGCCTGTTCCAATGTAGCGATCATCCGCAAGCCGGAAGAAAGCGGAACATTCGCCCCCGTCGCGAGGTCGCTCGCGCTCAGATCCCGGTCACGGCTAACGGCAAGCATAAGGTCCAGCATCATATCCCAGGTCGGCCCGGTCAACGCGATGGGACCAAAATGGCTTTTCCGCAAACGGCGCATTTCGATACACAGGCTGAGCTGATCGATAAGATTGTTGCACAAAGGGTCGGTGGGGATGGAACCGATCAGCCGCGCCTCCGCCACCGCCTCTGCCACCGCCTCCCGCCGGGCGCGCAGGGAATCGAGTTGTTCGACCTGCGGTTCCAATGCTGTGTTTCTGCTAAATTGCGTCATGACCATGGCCCCCTTTGGCCAAACCCCTCGCTATGCCAGCCGCTCCACTTTTCGGGTCGATCCCGAGGCGTAAAGAATGACCAGAAGGATGGGATAGGAAATATACATGGAAAGTAGAGCGTAAGGCTGGGCCAAGATTTCAGAAAACATCATTTTTTGAACATGGCCGAAAATAGAGATCAACTGCCATCCCGTGATCCAATAGGGCCAGAAACGCTGCGTCTTCAGCGCAATTGCCCAAAAGACCAGCAAAACCAGAATGTCGATTATGAAAATGTCAATCTCGACATTGGTCCAGGCAGGAGCTGGCTCCAGCAAAGTGGTGGCGAGGGAAGCGGCAAGCGCCGTATAAGCGGCCCATCGCTCCAGTTGGCCGCCGCGAAATATCGCGACGGCCACTGTGATCAGCAGAACGAGATAGTAAATCGCAATGGTTGCCATGAGCCGATATCCCCCGGTGGCTCAGCTTGCCTGGGCAAAGGCTCCGGCAACAACATTAGCCTCACCATTTTCAGCGAGTTGCGCCGATGCAGGCGGCTTGACCCCGGCCCCGAACATCCGTGCCCCCAGACCGATTTCCTTTTGGGTAACCGTCAGCGCGATATGCGCGTCGGTAAGAAGTTGTCGCACCTCGCCCGTCGCAGCCAGGGCCCGGGTGATCTTAGCCATCGCATCCTGACCGACAAGCGCTGACATATTGGTATCGCGCCGGGCAGCGGGCAGCGTCGCCGCCAAACGGGCGATGCGGATCATGACTTCATCCACAGCATCTTCAGCATCGTGCAATTCGCTCGCAATTTTCTTCGCGGCGTTCAGACGTTGGTTCAGCATCGTCTATTCCCTTCAATAGAGAATGCCCCGGGTTCCCTCCCTCGACATTCGTCAACCTTTTGGCGTCAACCTTTTGGCATCAACCATCAGGCCAGGACCCGGCCAAGACCGATCAGGATCGAATAGAGGGCGGAAAAGGCCAATATGGTCGCGAGAGCGATCAGAATCGGCCAGATAATCCTTTCCATCAATCCATGCCGGTTGGCCGGCTGCGACGCAGTTGGAAAGGGCGCTCCAATATCGAAAATTCGCCGCAACGAACCGCGTCGGGCCGTGGGATCGACGGGGTTGGTCGAACCGCCAAGCTCAAGCGATTGATATGTCAAAGGCTGATAGGGGGTAACATGGTCGAATATACCACGGGCTGCGAGCAATTTTGCAGCTTCTACCCGGTTCGAAACGTTAAGTTTTTTTAACGACCGCCTGATACGCTCATCCACCGTATGGGGTGAGACACCCATGATACGGGCAATTTGCTTGGAATTCTTGTGCTCGAATACATGGCGCAAGGTTTCGATCTGCACGGCCGACAGAAGATCGCCTTGATTGTCAGGATCGCCTTGCACAGTTCAGGGCATAGAGCATCGGGGATTGAAATCAAGCGACGGCGCAGAGGCATCCTCTCTGCGGTGAGGTCATGAGAGAGAAAAAGCCCAGAAGAATCCGCCATATAATATGACGTCATTCCACCGCTATTCGGCTGAACGCCTCGTTACAGGCCGTTAGTTTTTCTTAACTCAAGGGAAGAGAGCGCCGCCAGCCATGCCGTTTGGAATTTCTCCAGGCGCGCACCCCCCTCCGTTTCGCTCAACCAATTTGGGTCGATGAGCAAGCCGAGATGCCGACTATAATCATATCCCCTCACGCGTACTGCAACCGTCCCATCAATGGCCAGGGAGAGCGGAGCGGTCGTGATCCCCACACCCGCCGCCACCATGCGCAGACAGCGATCGTCGCTTTCACTTCGCAGGGCAAAGCGGGGGCGCACACCGTGCCGCGTAAAAAAGCGGCTCGTTACGTCGAGCAACTCGCAAGAGCGGCGGGCAATCATTGTCTCGGCCGCCAGTTCATCGGGCGCCACCTCGCCTCCCCCCGCCAGTCGATGCCCGGCCGCGACCAGCATCACATAGGGCTCAGCAATCAGTGGCTTTATTTGCGGCCCCGCTTCCCCCGGACGCAAGAGGGTTAGAGCTGCATGGATCCGTCCATTGCCCAGGGCTGCCCGCAGCTCCGAATCGCTCCCCTCGATCAATTCAATGCCGAAATCATCTGCCAATTTTTCAGCCAATGATTGCAGCATTTCGCCTGACACCGACCGGATCGCTCCCAGCTTCAGCGTCGGCCAATCATCGCCGCCATCCCGGCCAAAGGCATCGGCGGAGCGAAAGCCACGCTCCAGCTCCCGCGCAATGGGAAGAAAACGCCCCCCAGCCTCGGTCAGACGCACCTGCCGCCGGTTGCGGATAAATAATATGGCCCCCACCAGCCGTTCCAGATCGGCAATAGCGGCAGACAGCGTGGGCTGCGTCACGCGCACACGGGTGGCGGCATGGGTGAAGCTGCCTGCTTCCACTACCGCGAGGAAGGCATGAATGTGAGAACGCTTTATCATAGATAAAATCTATATGAAGGGCCGGTTGTTTTCAATTTTTCAGTTACCGGCATTTCTGGCAAAAGGGGGATAACTTCTCTTTCCAACAGAACAGGTGTTCGATGCGCGCAACCCCCGATTTCGACTTTGCGCTCGGCGAAACCGCCGACATGATCCGCGAAACCACCGCCCGCTTTGCCGATGAGCAAATTGCTCCGCTCGCGGCAAAGACCGATGCCGACGACTGGTTCCCGCGCAACGAGCTGTGGACGCAGATGGGCGCGCTCGGCCTCCATGGCATCACCGTCGAGGAGGAATGGGGCGGCCTTGGCCTCGGCTATCTGGAGCATGTCATCGCGGTCGAGGAAGTCAGCCGGGCGAGCGCCGCGATCGGCCTGTCTTATGGCGCGCATTCGAACCTCTGCGTCAATCAGATCCGCCGCTGGGGCAGTGCCGAACAGAAGGCGAAATATCTCCCCAAGCTGATTTCGGGCGAACATGTCGGCAGCCTCGCCATGTCGGAAGCCGGCGCGGGCAGCGACGTTGTGTCGATGAAGCTGAAAGCCGAGAAGAAGGGCAGCGGTTACGTCCTCAACGGCACGAAGTTCTGGATCACCAATGCGGGCCATGCTGACACGCTGGTTGTCTATGCCAAAACCTCGCCCGAAGCGGGATCGCGCGGCATCACCGCCTTTCTGATCGAAAAGGATATGCCGGGGTTCAGCATCGGGCAAAAGATCGACAAGGTGGGGATGCGCGGTTCCCCGACCGCCGAACTGGTCTTCACCGATTGCGAAGTGTCCGAAGAACAGGTGATGGGCCCCGAAAATGGCGGCGTCGGCGTGCTGATGTCGGGGCTCGATTATGAGCGGGTCGTGCTTGCCGGGCTTCAGCTTGGCATCATGCAGGCGTGTCTCGATACGGTCATCCCCTATGTGCGCGAGCGCAAACAGTTTGGAAAACCCATCGGCTCCTTCCAGCTGATGCAGGCGAAGATCGCCGACATGTATGTCATGCTCCAGTCGGCGCGCTCCTATGTCTATAATGTCGCCAAGGCTTGCGATGCTGGCCAGACGACACGCTTTGACGCGGCGGGCGCGATCTTGCTCGCGAGCGAGAGCGCGGTGAAAGTCGCGGGCGAAGCGATTCAGGCGCTGGGCGGCGCGGGCTATACAAAGGATTGGCCGGTCGAACGCTATTGGCGCGATGCCAAGCTGCTCGACATCGGCGCGGGGACCAACGAAATCCGCCGCATGCTGATCGGCCGCGAACTGATCGGGGCCGGGGCGTGAGTGCGCCGGTCCTGCCGACGCTCTATAACGCCGACGATCCGCAGGCGCAGGCCCGCGCCGCGCATAACCGCGCGTTGGCCGAAGAATTGCGCACCCGCGTCGCCGAGGCGGCGCTTGGCGGCAGCGAGAAATCGCGCGAACGCCATGTCGCGCGCGGCAAGCTGCTCCCGCGCGAGCGCGTCGAGCGGCTGCTCGATCCGGGCTCGCCCTTCCTTGAAATCGGGCAGCTTGCGGCGTGCGACATGTATGACGGCGAAATTCCGGGCGCGGGGATGATCGCGGGCATCGGGCGCGTGTCGGGCCGGCAGGCGATGATCGTCTGCAACGACGCGACCGTAAAGGGCGGCACTTACTATCCGATGACGGTCAAGAAGCATCTCCGCGCGCAGGAGATTGCCGAGGCGAACCGCCTGCCGTGCATCTACCTCGTCGACAGCGGCGGCGCGAACCTGCCGCACCAGGCCGAGGTTTTTCCCGACCGCGACCATTTTGGCCGCATCTTTTTCAACCAGGCCACTATGTCGGCGAAGCGCATTCCGCAGATCGCCTGCGTGATGGGCAGCTGCACCGCGGGCGGCGCCTATGTCCCCGCGATGAGCGACGAGAGCGTGATTGTCCGCAATCAGGGCACGATCTTTCTTGCCGGCCCGCCGCTCGTGAAAGCTGCGACGGGCGAGGAAATCAGCGCCGAAGACTTGGGCGGCGGCGACCTCCACGCGCGCAAATCGGGCGTCGTCGATCATCTCGCCGAGAATGACGAACATGCGCTGACGATCGTTCGCGACATCGTCAGTCACCTCGGCGCAGAGGAGGGGTTCAAAGTCGCGATGGCCGAGCCCCGCCCGCCCAAATATGACCCCGAAGAGCTTTACGGCATCATCCCCGAAGATGTCCGCGCGCCCTATGACGTCCACGAAGTCATCGCGAGGATCGTCGACGCATCCGAGTTTCATGAGTTCAAGGCGCAGTACGGCAGCACGCTCGTCTGCGGCTTCGCGCATATCTGGGGCATCCCCGTCGCGATCCTCGCCAACAATGGCGTGCTGTTCAGCGAAAGCGCGCAAAAGGGCGCGCATTTCATCGAGCTCGCGCAACAGCGCCGCATTCCGCTGCTCTTCCTCCAGAATATCTCGGGCTTCATGGTCGGCGGCAAATATGAGGCCGAGGGGATCGCCAAGCATGGCGCCAAGCTGGTGACGGCAGTCGCGACCGCGACGGTGCCCAAGATCACCGTGCTGATCGGCGGCAGCTTTGGCGCGGGCAATTATGGCATGTGCGGCCGCGCCTATTCGCCCCGCTTCCTGTTCAGCTGGCCGAACAGCCGGATCAGCGTGATGGGCGGCGAGCAGGCAGCTTCGGTGCTGGCGACCGTCCACCGCGACGCCGACAAATGGACGCCGGAGGAGGCCGAAGCCTTCAAGACGCCAATCCGCCAGAAATATGAGGATGAAGGCAACCCCTATCACGCCACCGCGCGTCTCTGGGACGATGGCATCATCGACCCCGCGCAGACGCGCGACGTGCTCGGGCTGGCATTTGCCGCCACGCTGAACGCCCCGGTCGAAGACCGCGGGTTCGGCGTGTTCAGGATGTGATGATGGCTGCGAAGAACCACAAGGTCGTGACGCTCAAAGTTATCGAGGCGCCGCTCAGAGACGTCATGAGCGATATCGCGCGCTTTCATAAGCAGTATCGCACCTTTGACGGTGTGTTGCTGCGGGCTGGACGTGTGGTTGTGATTAAAGTCGGAAACAATACCGCTCGGGTGGTCGCGCGTGGTCCCGCCGGTGTTATGAATGATGAAATATCGCTCGATTCAGCAACACGAGACAAGCTGAAAATAAGTGCGGGTTCCTCCCAGGCTTTCGAGATCAGGAAAGCCAATCTTGTCGACGAGTTCCGCTGGGCTTGGGACGCAACCGACGCAATGCCCAGAGTGGCAGCCCGCCTCGGTGCAACCTCGGTAATATTGGGTGTTGTCGGGCTAATTTTGGGGATCATTTCCCTATGCAAATAACTTGGAAAGTTTCTGCGTTGTGATCCAATCCCTCCTCATCGCCAATCGCGGCGAGATCGCCTGCCGGATCATCCGCACCGCGCGCGAGATGGGTATCCGGACCGTTGCGGTCTATTCGGACGCCGATACCAAGGCGCTGCATGTGCGCGAGGCCGACGAGGCGGTGCATATCGGGCCGTCGCCCGCGCGCGAATCTTATCTGGTCGGTGACAAGATCATTGCCGCCGCAAAAGCGACCGGGGCCGAAGCGATCCATCCGGGCTATGGCTTCCTTTCGGAAAATGCCGCGTTCGCCCAGGCAGTGATCGACGCGGGGCTGATCTGGGTCGGGCCAAAGCCCGCCTCCATCACGGCGATGGGCCTCAAGGACGCCGCCAAGAAACTGATGGCCGACGCCGGGGTGCCGGTGACGCCGGGCTATATGGGCGAGAATCAGGATCCCGCCTTCCTCGCCGAGCAGGCCGCCGACATCGGATATCCGGTTCTGATCAAAGCGGTCGCGGGCGGGGGCGGCAAGGGGATGCGCAAGGTCGACAGCGCCGCCGACTTCGCCGACGCGCTTGCCTCGTGCCAGCGCGAGGCAGCGGCGTCGTTCGGCAACGACCATGTGCTGATCGAAAAATATATCCTCACCCCGCGCCATATCGAGGTGCAGGTGTTCGGCGACACGCACGGCAATGTCGTCCACCTGTTCGAGCGCGACTGCTCGCTCCAGCGCCGCCACCAGAAGGTGATCGAGGAAGCCCCCGCCCCCGGCATGGACGAGGCGACGCGCGCCGAGCTTTGCGCTGCCGCTGTCCGCGCCGCAAAGGCGGTCGATTATGTCGGCGCGGGAACGATCGAATTCATCGCCGACGCATCGGAGGGCCTGCGCGCCGACCGCATCTGGTTCATGGAAATGAACACGCGGCTGCAGGTCGAACATCCAGTGACCGAGGAGATCACCGGCGTCGACCTCGTCGAATGGCAGCTGCGCGTCGCATCGGGCGAGCCGATCCCGCTGACGCAGGATGAACTCGCCATCGACGGCTGGGCGATGGAAGCGCGGCTCTATGCCGAAGATCCCGCGACGGGCTTTCTTCCTTCGACCGGCTCGCTCGATCTGTTCCAGCTTCCCGACCATATCGGCCGGGTCGATACCGGCGTCTATGAAGGGGCCGAGGTCTCCCCCTTTTACGACCCCATGATCGCCAAGCTTATCGCTCATGGCGAAGACCGCGACGAGGCGCGCGAGCTCCTGTCCGAAATGCTCGAAGATTCGGCCATCTGGCCGGTCAGGACCAACGCCCGCTTTCTGATCCGCGCGCTCGATCATCCCGATTTTGCTGCCGGAGCGGTCGACACCGGGCTGATCGGCCGCGACGGCGAAGCGATGAGCGCGGCGCCCGAACCCTCGCCGCAGGCTCTGACAAAGGCCGCGATGGCGATGGTCCCCGCCTCGCCCCATGCAGGCTTGCGCCTCAACGCCCCGCCGGTTCGCACCGCGCCTTTCCTGCTCGACGGCAAAAGGGTCGACGTCACGCTGCACGGACCGGGAGCGGACAATCCCGCCCCGGCCATGCTGGTCGCCGAAACGGGCGCCGTGTGGCAGCTCACCCCGTGGCGCGCCAAAGGCGGCGCGGGCGACGGAGCAGGTGACGGCGACATATTGGCGCCCATGCCCGGAAAGGTGATTGCCGTCGATGTGGCGGCAGGGGACCGCGTCGCGCGGGGCCAGAAGCTGCTAACGCTGGAAGCGATGAAGATGGAGCATGGCCTCACCGCCCCCTTTGACGGGGTGGTCGCCGAACTGAATGTCGCCGCCGGCGCCCAGGTTCAGGTGGAGGCGTTGCTGGTTCGGGTCGAACCCGAAGCATAGTCATACGCCCCTGCCGAGCGAAGGCCCGGCAGGGGCGTATGGAGGGGGGTCAGAATTTCGCTTCGAAGCCGGTATAGAAATAACGGCCGATCACATCATATTCGCCCGCGATATTTTGCGAACTGCCCGACACCGTGCCCGATGGCAGGAAGGGACTGGTGCTGTTGAAGGCATTGTTCACGCCCGCATAAAGCCGCAATTCACGGTCACCCGCCGGCACCTCCATGCTGGCATAGAAATCATGCCGCCAGCGATCGCCGACATGAAGGAAGGGCGGATTCGACCCCGCCTCGCGGGCGATGGCGAGGCGTTCATTGCTGTCGACCGCCTTGCCCGTATAGCGCGCTTTCCACCGCAGGCGCAGGCCGCCCTCGCGATAGCCGAGCTGGACCTGCCCCTGATTGCGCCAGGCACCAATCTGCCCCTTTTCATCGCTTACTGAAACGCCATTCACGCCATCGAAAATGGTCTTGAAATCAAGCAGGCGCGAATAGAGCAGGCGCAGATCGAACCGGCCGTCACCCGCCAGCCATTCGGGCGCATCAAAGCGATAATCGACGCCTACATCGAAGCCCGATCGGACGATCTTGTTCAGATTGAGATCGCGGTTGACCACCCGGCGGAGCTGGCCATCGGGATCGCGAGTAATTTCATTGCAAAAGAAATTATCGGTGATGCCTTCGGGATTGCCATAGCATTCGCGCAGCAGTTCATCGCCGTCGAGCGAGCCGATGGCGTCGCGGATCTTGATCTTGAAATAGTCGAAGGTCATCGACAGGCCCGGCAGGAAGGTCGGCGTCGCCACCACCCCCAGCGTCAGCGTATCGGCGGTTTCTTCTTTGAGGTCGGGGTTGCCCGCCGAGGGCCCCTCGATCGAGGTCGAAATCTGGCGAAACACACCATCCGCCGCAATCGCCGCGGCGATGCCGGAGACCGAGCGGCAGTTGACCGCAATGGTTCCCGTCGTGGCGGCCGTGACACCATCGCACACATCGACGACCCGGTCGGCATCGTCGCGCTGGGGCGAATAAAGATTGGTCACCGTCGGCGCACGCTGGGCGCGGGCATATTGTCCGCGAAAGCGCAGATCCTCCACCGGCGCCCATTCGCCGCCCGCACGATAGCTGAACATCCGCCCCACATTGCGGATATTATAGCTGCCATAGCGCGCGGCGAGGTCGAGCGTGAGCCGGTGGAAGAAGGGCTGGTCGGCAAGGATCGGAATGCTCGCCTCCGCGAACACTTCCTTCGCTTTGATATTGCCTTCATATTCGGCGATGAACGACGCAGAACCAAAGCCCTGGCGCGTCACTTCGTCGGTGATCGACCGCTGCCAGTCGCGCCGATATTCGCCGCCAAAGGCGACGGCCACGGGGCCTGCGGGCAATTCGAACAGATCGCCGCTGGCATAGGCTTGCAGCACATTCTGCGTCACCAGCGCATCAAGCTCCATGCCCGTGCGGACATAGTCGGCTGCGGCAGGCGTGATCGACCCCGGACCGAA
Source organism: Sphingopyxis sp. MWB1 (assembly GCF_000763945.1). Taxonomy (NCBI): domain Bacteria; kingdom Pseudomonadati; phylum Pseudomonadota; class Alphaproteobacteria; order Sphingomonadales; family Sphingopyxidaceae; genus Sphingopyxis; species Sphingopyxis sp. MWB1. The sequence continues at coordinate 2,053,736 of NZ_JQFJ01000002.1, read as the reverse complement.
GAGATTGATGGGCACGCAGCCGTCCGCCCGCGCCGCGGCATCCACACAGCGCACGCGCGACAGATCGCCCGGAGCCGCCGGATCAAATTCGGCGTTCAGCGCCTTTTTCAACTTGTCGTAATTCAAAAGGTTGGTGCGGATCTGGTCTTGATGGAAACGGCCATAGCCATAGCTGATTTCCCAATTCCAGTTTCCGGCCTCGCCTTTGAGACCAGTCCAGCCGCGCCACGTTTGGCGGTCATTGGCGATGGTATAGGTGCCCATTTCGACAAAGCGCCGACGCCAGGGGATGCCCGATGATCCGGTTACCGCGCGGATCGCGGCAGGAACGAAGGGATTGTTGCGGGAAATGCGGCCCAGCTCAAATTCATCCTGCAAGCCATAGCTGCTGGAATTTGATGCTGTTTCGCCCCCACCGCGTTCGGTTTCGGTATCAATCTTCGAATATTGGACATGGCCGAAAAATTCGACGCCGCCGCCCAGATCATAACCGATCTTGCCCGCAGCGATATAGGACGTGCGCGGGGTGCTGAACTGCAGGTCGGGACGGAATTCCCAGCCATAAACGGCCAGATCGTTGCTTTGCGCCAGATTTCCATTGGCGTCATAATAGAAATAGCCGCCGCCCGGCGTCGAACTGGAATGGAAACGACCGCCCGGCACATTGCTGCTGAGCGCCGGCCGGTCGATCCCCAGGTCGCCCTGATTGAGCGGATCGGCATCGGCGGCGAGCGAATAGGAAATGGATTCCAGCGAGCGCTTGCGCTGCCGCGCCATCACCCCGGCTTCCTTTTCATAGCTTGCGCCGATCATGACCGAAAGCCGGTCATCCAGAAAACGCTCACCCGCCAGAAAATCGAGATTGCCGCGAAAGGAGTCACCCTGCGACGACAGGCCCACGCGGCCGCCGACCCGGACGCCGCTATAGCCATCGCGCGTGATGATATTGACCACCCCGGCAACCGCATCAGCGCCATAAACCGCCGATGCGCCCCCGGTAATGATTTCCACCCGGCTGACAAATAATTGCGGAATCGAGCTGAGGCTGACCGAGTTGGAAGTGAGGACGTTCGACACGGTCCGTCGCCCGTCGATCAGGGTCAGTGTACGGTTCGACCCCAGGCTGCGCAAATTCACCGAGGAGATGCCCGATGCGTTGATCTGGTTGGTCGAATTGGCCAGGTTCAGCGTGGGCGTGACGGCGGGATAGTCGGTCAGAACTTCGGACAATTCGGTTGCGCCCGACGCTTGCAGATCGTCCTCGCCGATCGCCACCACCGGCACGGGGGAATCGGTGACCACATTGCGCGCAATGCGCGAGCCGGTAACGACAATATCGTCCCGCGGCGCATCCCCCGATGCCCCCGACGTCGATAGCACGGGTTCGGCAAAATTACTGGCAGCCACTGGCCGCGATGCCAGGGGCCGCACGACAATAACCCCCGACCGGCCCCAGTTCGCGTCCAGCCCGGATCCGGCGAGCAGTCGGGACATGCCTTCGCGCGCCGAATAATGACCCTTGAGTGCTGGCGCCCGCTTGCCCTGCAGCTCCCTGCGGTCAAAGGTCACCTGCTGGCCTGCCGTGCGCGCAAAGGCGCGCAAGCTGGTCGGCATATCCTGCGCCGGGATGGAAAATTGGTACAGGCGCTCCTGCGCCATGGCCGGAACGGCCACGGTTGCAGCAGCTACAGCGCCCGATGCGATCGACGTGCACAGCGCCCGGTGAAAAAAACTCATGTCGTCCCCCCTGTTATAAAGCCGGCTCACCCGGTCTTCGAATAATCTTAGGACGCACGAGGAAGAGGGAGGGACATGTTATTCGGAAATATTCACTCGCTTTCTAATATGATTCCATCACGCGCGGCCCGCGAACGCAGCGGATGAAGTGCAGACAATCCTTCGGCAAAGGCGTCTATGTCCCCCGCCTGAAACAATCCATCGACCGGAATGGCGGCCAGCGATGTATCGGCCAGACGGATTTTGCGCGCCGAATAGCGGTTCATGCGTTCAACAGCCGTCGCCAGCGGTTCGGCATCGAAGTTGAGGAGGCCCGTTTCCCAGCTGAGCGATTGGGCGAGGTCGGGGCGTGTAATCTCGGCGGGCTTCGCCCGGCCCACCGCGTCGGTCAATTCACTGCCCGGTGTCAGCACATGGCGTTCGGCCTGCGGTGCCGCGCCTGCGGGGGGCAGATCGTCGCGATCGCGTACCTCCACCTCCCCTTCATACAGAATGACATGCACCTCGCCGTCGATCAGTTCGACGCTGAAGGATGTGCCAATCGCGACGACAAGCTTGTCGCCCACAGCGACGGTGAACGGACGCAAAGGGTCCTTGGCGACGTCAAATTTGGCGCGCCCGTGTAAAAGCTCCACTTCACGGCCATCGCCTTTCATCCGCACCTTGAGCGCGGTGACCGCATCGAGCGACGCGCGCGACCCATCATCCAGCACCGCAATCTGCCGCTCGCCCACGCGGGTTTCATAAGCCTCCGGCCGCTGAAAATACCAGATCAGGCTTACCGACACGGCCAGGATCAGCATGGCCGCGCTGGCGAACAGCAAATGCGCGCGCCTTTTCATCCCGTTCCGGTCGCCGCGTTTGCGATAATCGTTCAAAGCTTCCGTACGCAAGGCGATCAGTTGCGGCCAGTCGCCAACCTCTCCCGAAGCCCTCCAGATGCTCGACGCCTGTTCAAAAAGCGATGCATTCTCCGGATGGGCGAGCCACGCCTCGAACATATCCCATTCGCTATCGCTCAACGCACCTTCTGAAAGACGCATGCACCATAGTGCTGCCATATCCGCCGGATCGCTCAAGTCAGCCTGTTCTTCGAGGATCATGGCGTCTTCCTCATCTGGCGCATGATAGCGGCCATGGCGCGCGCGACATGTTTCTTGACCGCGCTGACCGATATGCCGAAATTTTCTGCAATCTTGTCCTGTCCCAGATTTTCCAGTCGATACAGAATGAAAATATGGCGCGTTCGTTCCGGCAGCACCGCGATTGCGTCGGCAAGCGCCGACAATTCCGCGCGCCCCGCCGCCACCCGAAACGGATCCAGCGGGTCGATCCCGATATCGTCAGCGCGCCCCACCATTTCGCGATATTGCGCCCGCACCCGTATCCGTCTTGCTCTGTCGGCGAGCAGGTTGGATGCCATCTGGAAAATATATGCCTCGGGCGCGACAAAATTTTCCCCTTCATGCTTCAACAGCTTTGCAAGCAATTCCTGCGTCAGATCCTCCGCCTCGGCATGATCCCGTACCCGGCGCAAAAAATAGGACAGCAACGCCGGACGCCAGCGGCGCCCCAAGTCGAGCCGGTCCACGGATGATTGCATTTTGAACCCAATATAAATGGCGCTTGAAACAGATAGACGGCTGATCGGACAATAGGGACAGGCATTTTGCTGAATCTCGGCGCGCCTAGCCCTTTTTTGGCGAAATTAGCGCGAAAATCGCTGCAAGTAACGCTTTACGCCTTTTCTGCGCGAGGCGGAACGCGGCGACAGGCCGCAGTGAACATGCCGAAACTTCTTTGCGGCGCGCCCGAATTCAGCCCCCAATCGCTCCCTGAACAGGGCCAGCCCGCAAAACCGCCTCAATCAGCCGGCGAAACTGAGCGATAAAAATACCATCCACCGCCCCCACCACCTCTCCGCCAAATATGGCTCCAAAGGTGGGACGGGACACGGCGTGATAGTTTACCGCTCCCAAAATCTGGATAAGTGCCGCCAATATTATCTCCTCCGGCGCCTCAGACCAGGAAGGAACTTTCCGCATCAACCGAGTTAGCTCTTCAAGAAACGGCCTCAGAAACCAATGATGCGCATTTTTGGCGCGTCCACGATTGTCCAATATCTCCCGCATCAGCAATCGATAGCGCTCATTCTCCCCCGGATCGCCCGCCAGCATTGCGACAAAATAGTCAGCCAATCGTTCTACAGGATCATGAGAGGCATCCTCCGTCGGGCGTATTGTCGCCAGTTCATTGGCAATTTCTTCCAACACACATCCGTAGAGTTTTTCCTTGGTTCCGAAATGGTGCAGCAATGCCTGCTTGGTCAGGCCCATTTCTGCGGCGATCTGAGCGATACTCACGCCATAAAAGCCGCGCTCAGCGAATAGGGTCCGCGCTTCGGCCACTATGCGCTCGCGGGTAGTCAATGAAGGAGATGACAAAGAGTTCATTGGGCAGCGCTTGACACTTACCACTTGGCAAGTCAATACTTACCACTCGGTAAGGAGTTTGTTATGGACCATGCATCACAGTTGAGGCTGATGGACGAATTGCGTGCGCTGAAAAATGCGAAAACGGCCTATCTTGACTCAGAAATCACCCATAGTCCCACGATCATTTATCAGGACGACACGCGCTTTCGGCAGGAAGAGGAAACAATATTCCGCCAGCTGCCTCATGGCTGCGCTCATGAAAGTGAACTTCCGGGACCCGGCGCCTTTATCCGCCGCGACATACAAGGCCTGCCCCTTTTGCTGACTCGCGATGAGAAAGGAAAGGCCCGCGCCTTCCTGAATGTATGCCGCCACCGGGGCGCTCGCCTGGTTGAAGAACAATCCGGGTGCAAGCGACGCTTCATCTGTCCCTATCATGCATGGACCTACGCCAATTCGGGCGAACTTGTCGGCGCGCCGCATTTTTCAAGCGGTTTTCCTGGAATGGAAAAACAGGATATTCGCTTGAGCGAATTGCCCACAGCAGAGGCCTTTGGGCTGATCTGGGTTGTTTTGCAGCCAGAAGGATTTTTTGATTTCGATGACTATTTCGCCCCGCTCGCCGATGAACTGACCGAACTGAACATGGCCGACATGCATATTGCCATGGAGGACGAGCTGGACTGTGCCGCCAATTGGAAAATCATTATCGAAGGCGGCATCGAGTCCTATCATTTTCGCACCGCTCACCGCGCAACGATTGCTCCGTATTTTGAAGACAATCTCTCTACCTATCAGTGTTTTGGTCCGCACATACGGTCCATATTGCCCCGGACCTCCATGGCCGAACTCGCCATGAATTCGCGCGGTCAGTGGCGTCTGCGCGATCATGCCAATCTGATTTATACCCTGTTTCCCACGACGCAATTTCTGGTCCAGCAAGACCATGTCATATGGATCAGCAGTCAGCCCGTGGCTCCGAACAGGACAGTATTGAGACTAGCAACACTTGCGCCGCGCCACGGCTCTTTGGCCGAAGGTAGAGAGGCCGAACATTGGCGTCAAAATCATCACATTACGATGAAGACGCTGAACGAAGATTTCGCCATCGCAGAAAGCATTCAGGCAGGGCTCGCATCCGGTGCTAACCACAGCTTTATCTTCGGACGATTTGAGGGCGCGCTTGCACGTTTCCACGAAACCATCGAACGGCACATTGGATGAAACCCACATCTAGGATTCGAAGATGCGGTGCCGCGGAATGCCGCCCTGGCGGCACGCAAACCACGACCGCTATTCTCTCTTTTGTTCGGTAATGGCGCACCCGAAGGGATTCGAACCCCTGGCCTCTGCCTTCGGAGGGCAGCGCTCTATCCAGCTGAGCTACGGGTGCTGATTGAGCGGGGCGTTTAGCAAGCTGTTGGCTTCCCAGCAATGGGCTATCGACGCTCCCCTGCCGATATGCCAAAGGATAAGCCATGACGCGGCGGAAGAATGCGGAAGAGTGGCCGATGGCTGCCGATCTTTACGGAGAGATGCAGCTTGCGCCTGCAGCGCCCGCGGGTCGGCGGTGGCGCGATTATCTTCCGGGCGTTTTGGTGACGGGCATAGCGGCGCTTGCTGCGGCATGGCTGTCGGATCATTATTCGGTTCCCATCGTCCTGATCGGACTGTTGATCGGCCTCGCTCTCAGCTTTTTGTCCCAGGACCCACGCACCCATGCCGGCCTGGACCTGATGTCCCAGACGGCATTGCGTATCGGCATCGTGCTGGTGGGCGCGCGGGTGACCGCGAACCAGATCATCGAGCTTGGCCCCCTGCCCTTTGCTTTTCTGATCCTGATCATGGTGGCCGTTATCGGGATCACAGTCGCGACCGCCCGGTTTTTCACGCAGGATAGGCACAGTGCCCTTTTGGCAGGCGGCGCCACGGCAATCTGCGGGGCATCCGCCGCGCTGGCGCTATGGTCGCTGATCGGCGACAAGAAGGTCGATCAGGCGCGCTTTACCCTGACGCTGGTCGGCATCACCGTGGCGAGCGCGCTGGCGATGACGCTATATCCGGTGCTTGCCGCGCAATTGCACCTTTCCGATGCACAGGCCGGTTTCCTGATTGGGGCGTCGGTCCATGACGTTGCCCAGGCCATTGGCGGCGGCTTTTCCTTTTCTCAGCCCGCAGGCGAAGTCGCGACCATCGTCAAACTGACACGTGTGGCCCTTTTGGCTCCCATGCTGATGCTGGTGGGTTTCTGGCTGAGTCGGAGTAGCCAAGGCGAGGGCAAAGCGCGCATATCTTTGCGGCTGCCTTGGTTTATCGTCGGCTTTCTGGCTTTAGCGGCCGTTAATTCCCTGCTGGACATTCCGCAGGTCGCCCATGATGCCGCCGGGGTGGGCGCGCAGGCGCTGCTGCTACTCGCCATTGTCGCGACGGCGATGAAAGCCAAGCTGGCCCTGTTACTGGATCAGGGCTGGCGCAGCTTTGGCCCAATCATCGTTGCAACGCTGGCCAGCTTTCTTCTCTCGCTGGCGGCGGCGCTGAGCCTGTAAGGGCGGCCGCTCTGATTGGGTTTGCGGAAGTTGCCGAAAGTGTCACGCAGCGATGGCTGGGGCAGAGATGAGCTCAGAATAGTCTACATTAATATCAAATAGTTAAGTCGAAGACACACAGCATGCTTGGTTTTCGCGGCATGGCAAGGTTGCCGGGCGCTCCTCCAACGCCCAGATATTCGATGTTGCTCAAACAAAGTCGGCGGCGCGCCGGAGGTTCCGCGGCTAGGATTTGGGCAAGGCCCAGCTGACCGTCAATTCGGTCGCACGTCGCGGAATATCCAGCTTTGCTTCGCTGAAGCTGACCTTTTCATTGGGCGGCAACGTCCGCACCGGCGGCTTTATCGTCCAGCTGTAGACAATCGTCCCCTGCGCATCGCGCAATTCGGCGAGGATCGGGGGAACGCGCTGTTCGCGGTCGGTCGGATTGATGATCACGCCCGAAGCGGCAAAATAGATGGTGCCGTCCGACAATTCGCGATGGTCCTGATTGGGCGGCAACTCGATCACCAGATCGGGCTCGCCCGCCACGCCGCCAATGCCGAGCCCCTGCGCCCAGCCGGGAAGGCCGAAATAGGCAAGGCTGGCGGTCGCGGCGACCATCAGCACCGCCGCAATCCCGGCGATCATCGTCCAGCGGCGCGCCGGATTGCGGCGGGGACGGCGGAAAGGCAACGGCTCTTCGGGCGCGGTCGCCCCGGCCATCCCCGCATAGGCCGATGCCCTGACCTCCCGCGCGGGCGTCTCGGCAAAGGCTTGCGGGGGTGGCGGTGTGACCCGTTCCGGCTCGACGCCCGCCGAGTGACCCTCGGCATCCCCCGGAAGCGGCGCGGCACGCCCCGCCGGCGCGGGCGAAGGGGCCGGGCGGGCCGCCGCCGCAGTAGGCGTGGGCGAAGGCGGCGAGGGGTCCTCGACAGGAGCGGACGCAGGCGTAGCCACCTCGGCCACCGAATCGCCGCCCCGCGCGGGCAAGCCCGACGCGGGTTCCTGAAACCAGCTATGCCGACAATTGGCGCAGCGCACCGTGCGACCGGCGGGGCCGATCGCCGTATCGGGAACGACATAGCGGGTATGACAGGACGGGCAGGCTAAGATCATGGCCCCTCTAAACACGCTGATTCGCACCGTTGCAAGCATCGCGTGACGCTTCCGCCTTGTCCTGAGACAAGAGCCGTGCGACACGGCGTCCCCATGGGCGGTGGGACCAACCAGATGATATGGCAACAAAGCGCGCTTATGAGCGCCCTTTTGGCGTCATGACCGAGCGAAGGTCGGCGCGCGCCGGCGGCGCCATGGTTGAGTTTGACGGGGTCGGTTTGCGTTACGGACCCGACGGCGAGGTTCTGAGCGATATCAGCTTTAATTTGCAACCGGGCAGCTTTTACTTTCTGACCGGCCCGTCGGGCGCAGGCAAAACCTCGCTGCTGAAAATGCTGTACCTCGCACAGCGCCCGAGCCGAGGGATCGTCCGCCTTTTCGGGGAAGATCTGGTGTCGATGCCGCGCCATCGCATGCCGGGCTTTCGCCGCCGCATCGGCGTCGTGTTTCAGGATTTCCGCCTCATCCCCCATTTATCGGCGCGCGACAATATCGCCCTGCCCTTGCGAATCGCGGGGGTGGAGGAGGCCGATCTGGCGGGGCCAGTGGGCGAAATGTTGAGCTGGATCGGGCTGGATGCGCGCGCCCACGCCCTTCCCGCCACCCTGTCGGGCGGCGAACAGCAGCGCGTCGCCATTGCCCGCGCAGTGATTGCGCGTCCCCAATTGCTGGTCGCCGACGAACCGACGGGTAACGTGGATCCCGAAATGGCGATGCGTCTTTTAGGCCTGTTCGAGGCGCTCAACCGCCTGGGCACCACCGTGGTTGTCGCCACCCACGACATCCACCTGATCAGCCGGATCGACAATGCCCAGATGATGCGGCTGGAAAAGGGGCGGCTGGCCGATCCGACCGGCGCGCTGCGCTTTCCGCCGAACCGGGCGTAGGGCCTGACGGTGATGATCATTCCCCGCGTTCCAGCCCAGCACCGCCGCCTGCTTCCCGACCGCCGCCTGTCGGGGCCGACGCCGTGGGTGATCGCGATTTTGATGCTGTTGACCCTTTTGTCGGCAGCGGCCGGAATCGGCCTTGCGCGCTCCGCCAATGCCATCGGCGAAGCGATTGAAGGGCGGGTTACCGTACAGATTGTGACCGCCGACCCCGATCTGCGCGCGCAGCAGGCCGACCGGCTGCAAGAAGCGCTGAGCGGCGAAGCTTTTGCAGGCGCCGTCCACCGGGTGGCCGACGAAGAGCTGATGGAGACGCTGGGCCAATGGTTCGGCGGCGTGGAAGGCCCCGATCCCGCGATGCGTTCGCTGCCCATTCCCGCGCTGGTCGATATTGATCTGACCCCAGGAAACCGCGCCAGCCAGCTTGCCAGCCTGCGTACGCTGACCGAGGATATTGCGCCGGGCGCGCGGCTGATCCCCCATGCCGAATGGCTGGGGCCGGTCGCGCAGCTGATCCGGTCGCTGGCCTGGCTGGCGGGCGGGCTGGTGCTGTTGATGACGCTGGCGAGCGCGGCGGTGGTCATCATGACGGCGCGCGCGGCGCTGGGCACCCATTATGCGACCATCGAAATGCTGCACCTGATCGGCGCGACCGACCGGCAGATAACCCGCCTGTTCCAGCGGCGGATCGCCATCGACACCGCCTATGGCATTGCGCTGGGCACCAGCGTGGCGGCGGCGATATTGATGCTGATCGGCTGGCAATGGTCTGACGTCACATCGGGGCTGGCGGCGACGGCGTCGCTGGGGATGACAGGCTGGCTGCTCTTGCTGGCGCTTCCGCTATTGGCTATCGCGCTTGCTGCCCTGACGGCGCGCCAGACGCTGCTCGCCGCGCTCAAGAAGATTCTATGATCAAGCGCCTCATTTCCCTTCTGTTCCTCGCCTGGGTGCTGGGCTTTGCCTGGTTTGCGCTGCTTCTGCCCTTGCCTGCCGACGCGCAGAAGACCGACGCAATCGTCGTTCTGACCGGCGGGCCGGGGCGGATCGACCGGGCGTTGGAGCTGTTGGAGGAAGGCCAGGCGAAGCGGCTGCTGATCAGCGGGGTCGCGCGCGAGGTGAAGCCGCATGAGCTGGCCGCGGAATATAAGCGCCCGCAAAAGCTGTTCGATTGTTGCATCGCGCTGGGCTTTGATGCCGAAGATACCAGGTCGAACGCGACCGAGGTCGCCGCCTGGGTTGCGCGGCGCAACTATCGGACCGTCCGGCTGGTCACCACAGACTGGCATATGCGCCGCGCCGAATATGAAATCAGCCGGGCGATCGGCGAAGGCGTGACCCTGGTGCCCGATGCCGTGCGCAGTCAGCCGAGTTTCGCTACCCTGTTCCGCGAATATCATAAATATCTTGCCGGGCTGGTCGGCGGGCAATTGGGGCTATAGGCGCCGACCCATGAGATTTGTCATCGCCCTTGCCCGTTCGATCCTGTTCTGGATCGCTTTCATATTGATGAGCGCCATCTGCTCGATCGGCGCGGTCCTTTCCATGCCGATATCGCATCGCGGAACCCGGGCCTTTGTTCGCTTTTGGGCGCGCTTTCACCGGATAATTTGCCGCATACTGCTCGGCCAGCGGGTGCAGGTGGTCGGCGATTTGCCCGATGTTCCGGTGCTGTATATATTCAAGCATGAATCGGCCTTTGAAACGGTCGATCAACCCTTGTTGTTTCAGCACCCGGCTGTCTTTGCCAAGGAGGAGCTTTTCTCCATCCCTATCTGGGGGCAGGCAGCGCGCTTCTATGGCCTGATCCCCGTAGACCGCGACGGCGGTGGCCGCGCGATGCGGGCAATGCTGGGAGCGGCGAAAGCAGCGCTGAGCGCAGGGCGGCCCCTGGTGCTCTTCGCCGAAGGCACGCGCGTCCCCCATGGCGAAGCGCCGCCGCTGCGCGCGGGATTTGCAGGCATGTACCGTTTACTGGGCGTCGATGTCATCCCCGTCGCGGTCGATAGCGGGATGATCTATCCCCCGCGCCGCTGGATCAAATGGTCGGGGACGATCACCTATAAGGTGGGAGAGAAAATTCCGGCCGGCCTGCCGCGCGACGAAGCCGAAGCGCGGGTTTGGCGCGCAATCAATGCGCTCAACCCGCCCGAGGCGTTGCTGGCGACCGAGGCCTAAGCCCTGAACCCCGCTCGCATCAAGCGAAGTCGACATGCCCGGCGTGAGTGCGCGCCCGCGGGGTGTCTCGACTTCACTCGACACGAACGGAAAGGGGGGGCCGGCTTGTGACTAGTGCTTGCGGCCGAAATCGGGCGCGGGATCATCCTGCCCTTCGGCGATGATCGAGCGGCGAATGGTGCGGGTACGGGTGAACCATTGTTCCAGCTTTTCCCCGTCGCCGCGGCGGATCGCCTGTTGCAGCACCGTCAGATCCTCGTTGAAGCGCTGCAGCGTCGCGAGAACCGCGTCCTTGTTCGCCAGAAACACATCGCGCCACATCACCGGATCGCTGGCGGCGATGCGGGTGAAGTCGCGAAAGCCGCCGGCGGAATATTTGATGACCTCGCTTTCGGTCACTTCCTCCAGCTCGCTCGCGGTGCCGACGATGGTGTAGGCAATCAGATGCGGCAAATGGCTGGTGACCGCGAGCACCAGGTCATGATGCGCGGCGTCCATGGCTTCGACGCGCGCGCCGAGCGCTTTCCAAAAGGTCGTCAGCGCCGCCACGGCGTCGGGCGCAGCATCGCTCGCTGGGGTGAGAATGCACCAGCGTCCGTCGAACAAGGTGGCAAAGCCCGCCGCCGGGCCGCTGTTTTCGGTGCCCGCGACCGGATGCGCGGGGATGATAGCATGATCGGGCAGCGCAGCGCGCAGGGCGGCGGCAACCCCCGCCTTGGACGAGCCGACGTCGGAGATGATCGCATCGGCGCGCAGCCCCGGCGCCATGGCGCGCGCGGCGTCGGCCATGCGGCCCACCGGCACCGCGAGGATCACCAGATCGGCGTCGGTGACCGCCGCGTCGGCGCTGTCCGCAATGTCGTCGCAAAAGCCGAGCGCGCGGGCTTCGCCCCGCACCGCCTCGCTCGCATCATGGCCGATCACGATCACATCGGGCAGGCGCGCCTTTACCGCGCGCGCCACTGACGAGCCGATCAGGCCTAGGCCGATGACACAAAGCCGCTCGATGCGATGCGTCATCAGGCTGTGAGCGCCGCGCGCACCGCGGCGGCGAGGCCGCGCGTTTCCTCTTCGGTGCCAATGGTCATGCGCAGCGCATGGGGCAGCCCCTGTCCGGGGAGCCAGCGCACGATATAGCCCGCCTTCATCAGTCGCGCGTTGACCGTTTCGGCACTCACTTCGCCTTCGAACAGGACGAGCAGGAAATTGGCCGCCGATGGAACGACGCGCACGCCATGATTGCCAAGGCTTTCCATTTCGTCGGCCAGCCAGCGGCGCCATTTTTCATTATGCTCGCGGCTGCGGGTGACAAATTCATCATCACCCAGCGCAGCAATCGCCGCTGCCTGACCGCAGCGCGTGACGTTGAAGGGGGCGCGAATCTTGTGCAGTGCGCCGATTACCTCGGCGCTGGCATAGCCCCAGCCGATGCGTTCAGCGGCAAGGCCGTGGATCTTCGAAAATGTGCGGGTGACGAGGACATTGGGGGCGCTTTTGGCCAGCTCCAACCCGCCGTCATCCTGATCGGGCGTCAGATATTCGGCATAGGCCTGGTCGATCACGAACAGCACATCGGCGGGCAGTGCCGCGTGGAGCCGCGCCACATCCTCGCGCGAGGCCAGCGTTCCGGTGGGGTTATTCGGATTGGCCAGATAGACGACGCGGGTGCGGTCGGTCACCGCCGCGAGCAGCGCATCGACGTCAGTGGCATAATCCGTGTCCGACGCCTCGACCGGCACCGCCCCGACCCGCCGCGCGGCGATTTCATAGACGACAAAGCCATAACGGACATAGAGCACTTCATCGCCCGGCCCGGCATAGGCGCTGGCGGCAAGATGGAGCAGCTCGTCGGATCCGGTGCCATAGATGACGCGCGCGGGATCAAGGTCATATTTGGCGGCAATTGCCTCGCGCAGCGCCGCAGCGCCAGGGTCGGGATAGCGCGCCAGATCGTCGGCGGCGGCGCGAAAAGCCTCACGCGCCTTGTCGCCGGTCCCGAGCGGATTTTCATTCGCCGACAGCTTGATGAGTGGGCGTCCATCGGCCCCCGCCGCCTTGCCGGGGACATAGGGGGCGATGCCGCTGATCCACGGCTTGGGCTGCAAAGTGGGATTGATATCGGTCATGCCCGCCCGTTTAACGCGCAAGGGCGCTGAGTCCAGCACGTTGACACACCCAGCGCGCGCGCTTAGCCCCCGCACATCATGGCGACGCGCACCCGAGATGTTCAGCATAACAGCCTTTCGCTCGAAAGGCCGCTGACGCTCGACAGCGGCGCGGTGCTGGAGCGGCCGGTCATCGCCTTTGAACGCTATGGACCGCTGAATGAGGCGCGCGACAATGTGATCCTGATCTGTCACGCGCTGACGATGGACCAATATGTCGCCTCGACCCATCCGGTGACGGGAAAGCCCGGCTGGTGGAGCAAGGTGGTCCGCCCCGGCGGCGTGGTCGATACCGACCGCTATCATGTCATCTGCGCCAATGTGATCGGCAGCTGTCTGGGGTCGAGCGGCCCCGCCAGCCTGGACCCCGCAACCGGTAGCGCCTTTGGCATGAATTTTCCGGTGGTGACAATCGGCGACATGGTGCGCGCGCAAGCGATACTGCTCGACGAGCTGGGCATTGGCCAGCTGCATGCCGTCATCGGCGGGTCGATGGGCGGGATGCAAGCACTGTGCTGGGCCGCGCATTATCCCGACCGCGTCGACCGCGCGCTGATCATTGCGTCGGCCGCGCGCCATTCGGCGCAGAATATCGCCTTTCACGAGGTCGGGCGGCAGGCGATCATGGCCGATCCCGACTGGCAGGGCGGCGATTATTATGCGAGCGGGCGGGTGCCGGTGAAGGGGCTGTCGGTCGCGCGCATGGCGGCGCACATCACCTATTTGTCCGAAGCAGGGCTGACCGCCAAATTCGGGCGCCAGCTTCAGGACCGCGAGACCAAAACCTTTGGCTTTGATGCCGATTTTCAGGTCGAATCTTATTTGCGGCATCAGGGGATCAGCTTCGTCGACCGCTTCGACGCCAATTCCTATCTCTATATCACCCGCGCGATGGATTATTTCGACCTTGCCGAACCGCATGGCGGGCGGCTCGCCGAAGCCTTTCGCGATTCACCGGTGCGTTTTGGCCTCGTCAGCTTTGATTCGGACTGGCTTTATCCGACCAGCGAATCGCGCCGCATCGTTCAGGCGCTCCACGCCGCGTGCGCGCAGGCAAGCTTCGTCGAATTGTCGAGCCCCTTTGGCCATGACGCCTTTCTGCTCGATTCGCCTGAAATGTGGCGGCTGATGGCAGGCTTTATCGAGGCAGGGCGATGAGCCACAGCCCCTTGCGCCCCGACCTTGCCCTGATCGCCGCTGAGGTGCCGCATGGCGCGCGCATACTCGATATCGGGTGCGGCGACGGCACGCTGATGGCCGCGCTGCGCGACAGCAAGGCGGCCGATGTGCGCGGCCTTGAGATCGACGCCGCCAATGTCGCCGCCGCGATGGAGCGCGGGCTGGCGGTGGTGCAGGGCGATGCCGACCGCGACCTTGCCGATTACCCCGACGACAGTTTCGATTTCGCCATTTTGTCGCAGACCCTGCAAACATCGCAGCGCCCCGACCGCATATTGGACCAGCTGCTGCGCATCGCGCCGCGCGCCTTTGTCAGCTTTCCCAATTTCGCCCATTGGCGGGTGCGGCTCGCCCTGCTCTGGGGCGGGCGGATGCCGGTGACCCGGCTGCTGCCCATCGCTTGGTATGAAACGCCGAACATCCACCATGTAACGGTCAGCGATTTTCGCGAGTTGGTCGCGGCGAAGAATATTGCGGTCGAGGGCGCCTGGTATCTGAACGGCGACCGCCCCACCAGCGCCGCGGCGGCAAGCTGGCGCGCCGAACATGCCATTTTCCAGATTGCGCGCGGGTGATGCGCCGATGAGGATGAACCGCTAGCGAAAATGTTTCCTCGTCACCCCAGACTTGATCCGGGGCCTGCCTTGCCCACAAAAAATTGGGCGGGTCCCGGGTCAAGCCCGGGATGACGGGAGGGGGGTCAGTCGCGCTTTTTCAGGCCGTTCGCCAGCAAGTCGTTGGCGACATCGGCGACATCGGCGATATCGGCGCTTTCGTCCCACAGGCCATAGCGCATGCCCAGAAAGACATTCATGCCGGCGATGGCCCACGCGTGAACTTCGCCCGCGTCGGCGCGAATGTCGCCGCGCGCCGCGCCTGCCTCCAGCCGTTGGCGGATGCGTTCGACCGTGGTTTCATAATGGCGACGATAGCTGGCGTAATCGACGAATTCGGCCTCGTCGATGATGCGGTAAATTTCCTTATGCTCGCGCACAAAGCCGAGGAAAGATTCAAGGCCGACACGCTCGGCACCAATTTCGTCAGGTGCGGCTTGGACCAGTGGGGTGACATGGTCACGCAATTGCTCGCTCATGTAGCGGACAAGTGCCTGAAAGATCTCCTCTTTCGAATCGAAATAGGTATAAAAGCTGCCCAGCGCCGTGCCCGCGCGGCGGGTGATCGCGCTGATCGACGCGTCGTGAAAGCCGCGCTCGCCAAATTCCGCCGCCGCCGCGTCGAGCAATTTCTGCAGGGTGCGCCGGCCGCGTTCGGTGCGCGGCATCTTGTCGGGATTTACCCCCGCTTCCCCGCGCTCTGCGGGTTCTGATCGCCGCTCGCTCATTCGCCTTCACCTCTCCGCCCCGACGTCGTTTCAACGCTTTGACTGCCCCCATCGTGGCTTTTGGGTCGCAGTGGCAAGCAGAAAAAGCGCCTGCCATGCTTTAAAAATTGAAACATGGTTCATCTTTCATTATTGGGAGCGGCGCGGCTTGGCAAGGTCCATGCCCAAAAAGACATAAGGGGCGGCGAACGCCTGCCCGCCACATGGGAGAGTTGAAGATGCGTCCTTTCGCCTGTCAGGTCCGCCGTGCCATTTTGGCTACCAGCGCCATCTCCACCCTGGCCTTTACGCCGCCGGTTTTCGCCGTGCAGGCAGGCGCCAGCACCGATAAGGACGAAGATGCGATCATCGTCACCGCGCGGCGCCGCGACGAACGGCTGGTCGATGTGCCCGTCGCGCTGACCGCCTACTCGGGCGATGCGCTTGCCAAGGCCGGCGCGATGGACATCACCGACATTGGCCAGACGACGCCGAATACGACGCTGGAGGCATCGCGCGGCACCAATTCGACCCTGTCGGCCTTCATTCGCGGTGTGGGACAGCAGGACCCGGTGTCGGGGTTTGAACAGGGCGTCGGCATCTATCTCGACGATGTCTATCTCAACCGTCCGCAGGCCGCTGTGCTCGACATTTATGATGTCGAGCGGATCGAGGTGCTGCGCGGGCCGCAGGGCACGCTTTATGGCCGCAACACCATCGGTGGCGCCGTCAAATATGTGACGAAGATGCTGCCGCAGGACCCGGCGTTGAAGATCAAGGCCAGCTATGGCACCTATAATCAGGCCGATCTGGTCGTCACCGCCAGCGCGCCGATCAGCGAGCTGCTGCGCGTCGGCGTGTCGGGTGCGCGCCTGTCGCGCGGCGGCTTTGGCGACAATCTGACCACGGGCCTTGAAAATTATAACAAGGATGTGTGGGCCGGGCGCGGCACGGTCGAAATGGGCGGCTATGGCGCGCCGGTGCTGATCCGCATTTCAGGCGATTATACCAAGGACAAGAGCAATCCGCGTGGCGGACACCGGCTGATCCCCGGCGCGGCATCGGGTGCGCCCGTGCTCGACGATGTTTTCGATACGCGCGGCGGCCTGAATGATCCCGAACAGGAAATCGAAGCCTATGGCCTGGCGCTCAATATCAGCGCCGAACTCAGCGACACGGTGACGCTGCGCTCGATCAGCGCGTGGCGCAAGGATGATACGGCGACGCCGATCGATTTCGATGCGCTGCCCGCTGTCGACCTCGATGTGCCGGGTTTTTATCGCAATGAACAGATCAGCCAGGAATTTCAGATTCTCTATGAAGGCGAACGGCTGAAAGGTCTGATCGGCTTTTATTATCTCGATGCCAGCGCCGATACCTTGTTCGACGTGCGCCTTTATACCACCGCGCCGGGCTTCGCGGCCTTTACCCAGGCCGATGTCGATACACAGACCTCCGCCATCTTTGGCGATCTGACCTATGATTTCACCGACCAGATCAGCCTGTCGCTGGGCGGGCGCTATACCTGGGACAAGCGCAGCGCCTCGATCCTGCGGCAAAATTATCTGGGCGGCGGGTCGCCGGTGTTTGGGGGCGCGGGTGTCCCCTTTGGCCCGCCGAGCACCGATTTTGACGGCAGCCGCAGCTTCAACAAATTCACCCCGCGCGCGTCGCTGTCGTTCAAGCCGACTCCCGATCATAATATTTATGCGAGCTATTCGCAGGGGTTCAAGGGCGGCGGCTTCGACCCGCGCGGTGTCGGGGTCAACGCGCCGGCGCAGATCCCGGGCCAGCCGACCGATGAGGAAGTCGCGGCCTTTTTGAGCTTCCTTCCCGAACAGGTCGACAGCTATGAGCTGGGCTACAAGGGCAATTTGATGGACGGGCGGCTGTCGGTCGCGCTGGCTGGCTTTTATGCCGATTACAGCGATGTCCAGATCCCCGGTTCGGTTGCCTGCAGCGTGAATGGCGTACAGACCTTCTGCGGTGTGGTTTCCAATGCGGGGAAGGCGACGTTCAAGGGGCTGGAATTTGAAGGCCGCGCGCGACTGGCCGAGGATATGGCCGCCGTCGGCGACCGGCTGACGCTGTCGACCGCGCTCGGCTATATCGACGCGGAATATAAGGAATATGTGACCAATATCGGCGGCGTTCCGACCGATGTGGCCGATCATCGCAAGGTGCAGAATACGCCCAAATGGACCGCCAGCGGCACGCTGTCCTATACCACCCCGGTGGGCGAAGGCGATGTCAGCTTTGGTACCACCTTATCCTATCGCAGCAAAACCTATCAGTTTGAAATTCCCAACCCCTATATTGATCAAAAGGGCTTCGCGCTGCTCGACGCGAGCCTTGTCTATACCGCGCCCGATGATCGCTGGAGCATCGGCCTGTTCGGCAAGAATCTGCTCGATAAGGAGTATAAAACCTCGGGCTATACTTTTGTCGTGACCGATCCGGTGACCGGAGCGATCATTCCTGGGGCCGGCGGCCTGCCGCAGCCCTCGCTGGGCAAGGAAGGCACGCTCACCGCCTTTTACGGCAATCCGCGCCAATTGTTCGTGACCGGAACGCTCAGTTTCTAAAGCAGGGCCAACGGGATTTTGCAGAGGGAGGCGGCTTGCGGGCGGCCTCCCTTTTTCGTGGCGCTAGCCGCCCAGCGGCGGGGCGCCTTCCCCTGCCGCCATGCGCTCGCCATCGATGACGATCGGGCTGGCAAGCGCGTCAATATGCGCGCCCGCGGGGCGAAAACGCAGGCCGCGTGCGATCACCTGCGGGTCGGCAAAAACGTCCGCCATGTCGTTGATCGGTCCGGCGGGGACGCCTTCGGCCTCCAGCGCCAGCGATAGCGGCTGCGCTTCCCACCCGGCGATTTTTGCGGCGAGCAGCGGGATCAGCGCGCGCCGGTTCGCCAGCCGCGCCGCATTGCTCGCAAAGCGCACATCATCGGCCCAGCCGGGCGCGCCCAATATCGTGCAGAGCTTGCGAAACTGGCTGTCATTGCCGACCGCGATGACCAGCTCGCCATCGGCGGTGGCAAAGGCCTGATAGGGCACGACATTGGCATGGCCATTGCCCATGCGCTTGGGGACGACACCGCTCGCCAGATAATTGGCCGCCTGATTGGCGAGCACCCCGACCTGACAGTCGAGCAGCGCCATGTCGATATGCGCGCCGCGGCCATCCATATCGCGCCGCCGCAGCGCAGCGAGGATGGCGACCGCCGAATACAGACCGGTAAAAATATCGGCATAGGCAATGCCCGACTTTTGCGGCGCGCCGTCGGGCTCACCCGTCAGCGACATGATGCCGCCCATCGCCTGGATGATGAAATCATATCCGGCGCGGTGGGCATAGGGGCCGGTCTGGCCGAACCCGGTGATCGAACAGACGATCAGCCGCGGAAAATAGGTGCAGAGCCGCGCGGGATCGAGCCCATATTTGACGAGCCCGCCAACCTTGTAATTTTCAATGACAACGTCGGCCCCGGCGATCAGGTCGCGCACCTCCGCCTGCCCCGCGGCGGTCGCTATGTCGATGGCTCGCCCCTGCTTGCCGCGATTGGTGCTGTGATAATAGGCCGCGCCCAGATTATGACCCTCGTCATCGGTGACGAAGGGCGGGCCCCAGTGGCGCGTGTCGTCGCCCGCGCCCGGTCGCTCGACCTTGATGACCTCCGCGCCCAAATCGGCGAGCAATTGCCCGCACCATGGCCCCGCGAGCACACGCGCCAGTTCGACGATGCGAATCCCCTCCAGGGGTCTGGCGGTGCGGAGCGGAGTATCTGACACGGAAGCTTATAGGGCCGATGCCGTTCCTGTCGCCGTCGCCGAACCGTCGCGCGGTTCCAATATCGCTGCCGTTTCGATGAGGTCCAACGCGCGGCGGGCTTCATGATAACGACGCGCCTCGATCAGCCAGTCCTGTGCCGTGGCGGCGCCCGGCATTGCTTCCACTTCGGCTATGGCTTTGTCCACCTGTTCCCCGGCCAGATAGCGACGCGCTCTGGCCAGCCTCTCCGACGCGCGGGTGGATTGGGTTCCCGCTTTCCGCACAACGAATAATTCGTTGAATTCGCGCCTGATCCCGGTCCACAAACTGCCTTCGCCTTCATTGCTGCGTCCGACAAGTTGGGGCGCCAATGTGTCGAGGTCAGTCCGCAACTGTTCGAGCGTGACCGGTTCGCGCGATGTGTCGATGATCGTTTTGACGGCGTTGGGTTGATCGTCGCCGAAGCGCAAACGCAGCTGCGCTTCGAGATAGCCCAGCGACAATCCGCGATCGAGCGCGCGCCGTACGGCGAAGGCGACCAAAAGCCCTTCGGCACGCGAAGCATTGCCCGACGCCGATTCGGCTTCCAGCGTGATTCGCGACAAACGCTGTTCCAGTTCGGCGACGCGCGTCACCAGCGCATCGGCGCCATCGACCGGCGCAACCATCAACGGAGCGACGTCGCCGTCCGCATCCGGACGCGGCGCTTCCTCCGCCGAGGGGGTAGCCTGCGAGGTTGTCTTGGTCACCGGCGCTGCCGTTTCCCGCGAATCGAGCAGGCGATTCATCGCCCAGCCCCCGCCGACGACCCCAATGAGCAGCAGAATGAAGCCGCCGATCGCCAGCGTACGAAAATTTTGTCCCCGCTTTTGCTCCACGCCGTTCGCTGGCGAAGAACTATCGAGTTTGTCGATTGCCATGTGTCTCTTTCGAACGACCCCTATTTGGACGCCTTGTGGCACAAAGCATGGGCCTGTGCCAACATTGCCGCATCATTGGGGTGGCTGGCAACCGCCACTTGTTTCCACCCGGACCCGGCGGCGGCTGCCACGGCTGAACTGATCGCAATTAAAGTCAAATGTTTAGGCGTGCCGACAAGCATTGCAAGCCGCTCTGCGCTGCGCCTTGAATAGACTGCAATTGCCGCCGGGCCCGCGATATTTTCCTGCCAGTCCGAAGGCGGGTCGATGGCCTCCACCGCATAGCAAGCAAGCGGCGTGAGCTGCGTACCCTCCACGCTGATCCGCGAACGGTCGCGGGCGCTCAGCCACAGAATCCGGCGCAGGCCCTCTTGCGCCATGGTTTCTACCAGCGTCTGACCATCGCTGTCGCCAACATATTCGACTTTCAACCCGGCGCCTCTCGCCGCTTGAGCACTCGCCTCTCCCACCGCATAAGCTGGCATGTCGGCAAGTGTCGCAAGGCCGTCACCCCCCAGCCGGGCGGCCTGGGCGCTGGTGATCAAAAGCGCGTCATAGAGCGCCGGATCGGGCGGAACCCAGTCAAGCGGGCGAGCGATAAAAAGCGGCATAGCCCGGGCATCAAGGCCGAGCGCCCGCGCCTGTGTCACCGTTGCCGTGCAACCGGGATCGGGCCTTGTAACCAGGAGAGGCACCGAGGAGGTCATGGGGCGAATAGCCGCCTTACGGCCACAGGCGCCTCCGACAGGAGCTTCTGCGCCAGACGGGCAGCGGAGACCTCATCCTCGACCATTGTCTCTCCGGCAACATGTGCTCCGCCATCCTCTGAAAAAAGTTCGGCAACGAGCCGCAACCTTCCGTCGGGCAGATAATGAGCATGCGCCGCCACCGGCGACTGACAATCCCCGCCCACCCCGGCGAGAAAGGCGCGCTCTGCCACGACCGCACGCCGGGTATCGCCATGGTCGATGGCGGCAAGCAGGGCCAGCATAGCCCCGTCCTCCGCGCGCGCTTCCACGCCAATCGCCCCTTGTGAAGCGGCAGGCACCAAAATGTCGACGGGCTGCACCGTGCCGATTTCGTGCATGCCCAGCCGCTCGAGCCCTGCCGCTGCCAGCAGCGTCGCATCCATTTCCCCCGACACCAGCTTTGACAAGCGCGTCGCCACATTGCCGCGCAGCAGGGGCGTTTTGATGTCAGGACGCAATTTTCGGACCTGCGCCGCACGGCGCGGGCTGCTGGTTCCCAATTTGGCGCCGGGAGGCAGGTCCGCAATCGTTGGAGCCTCCAGCCCCTCACATACTACCAAACGGTCGCGCGGATCGCCGCGTTCGAGCATGGCGCCCAGCACGAATCGCGAATCGCGAATAGTTTCCACATCTTTCAGCGAATGGACCGCGACATCAATCACCCCAGCATCGAGCATGGCATCGAGCTCGCGCGTCCACAAAGCCTTTCCCCCTATTTCCGCGAGCGCCCGGTCCTGAACCTTGTCGCCCGCTGCGGTGATCGGCACAATTTCCAAGGCCTGAGGGTCAAATCCATGGGCGGCGATCAAGGCGGCGACCGCCATATTCGCCTGAGCGCGCGCGAGCGGCGAAGCGCGGGTGCCAAGGCGGAGAGGACGAGACGCTGTCGGAAAATCGGTCATGCGCTGCTGCTAAGGCCTGCGAAGCGGAAATGAAAGGCTCTGCACCTGTTTGAGCATCTTGCCCCCTTACACTCGCCCCGCGTAAAGGCTAATGAGACATGACCTTGATCCTCGGCCTTGAATCGAGCTGCGATGAAACCGCGGCCGCGCTCGTCGATAACGGCAGACGCATATGGGCGCAGCGCGTTTCGGGACAGGAGGTCGACCATGCCCCCTATGGCGGCGTCGTCCCGGAAATTGCCGCCCGCGCGCACGTCGATCGGCTTACCCCCTTGATCGAGGATGTTTTTGCCGAGGCGGGCGTCAAACTGGCCGATATTGATGCCATTGCGGCAACCGCTGGTCCCGGTCTGATCGGCGGCGTAATGGTCGGGCTAGTGACGGGCAAGGCGCTGGCCCATGCAGCGGGAAAGCCGCTGATCGCCGTCAATCATCTGGAAGGCCATGCGCTCAGCCCGCGCCTTGCAGACCCTGACCTGCGCTTTCCTTACCTTCTGCTGCTGGTGTCGGGCGGCCATTGCCAGCTGTTGCTGGTGCGCGGAGTCGATGATTATCGGCGGCTTGCAACCACTATCGACGATGCTGCAGGCGAAGCCTTTGATAAGACGGCGAAGCTTCTGGGCCTTGGTTATCCAGGTGGACCAGCGGTGGAACACCTTGCGCGCGAGGGCGACCCCACCGCCGTGCCGCTTCCCCGCCCGCTCCTTGGCAGCGGCGAGCCTCATTTTTCGTTTGCCGGACTGAAAAGCGCGGTCGCGCGCGCCGCTTCAGAAGCGGTTCATCGGCCGGCCGATCTTGCCGCCTCCTTTCAACAGGCGGTGATCGATTGTCTGGTCGACCGGAGCCGCCGAGCCCTCAACGCCTGTCCCCAAGCAACCGCCTTTGTCGTGGCGGGCGGCGTCGCCGCCAATGAGCCGATTCGCGCCGCCCTTACCGCTCTTGCGGCAAATTTCGACAAGCCGTTTGTGGCGCCGCCCCTGTGGCTGTGCACCGACAATGGCGCGATGATCGCCTGGGCCGGGGTGGAGCGTTTTGCGGCGGGCCTGATCGACGATCTGGACGTCGCCGCGCGCCCGCGCTGGCCCCTCGACCCCTCAGCAGAAGCCGTTCGCGGCGCCGGAGTGAAAGCATGACGTCAGAGCCCGTGCAATTTGGCGTGGTCGGGGGCGGCGCATGGGGAACCGCTCTGGCGCAGCTGCTCGCCGCGGATGGTGCCCCTATACGCCTGTGGGCGCGCGAGGCGGACGTGGTCGAGACCATCAACCGCGAACATCGCAACAGCCTTTTCCTACCTAGTGCAGCGCTTTCTCCCTCGCTGCACGCTACCGGTAATCTCGCGGACATGGCGGGGCTGAATGCGCTACTTATCGTCGTTCCCGTCCCCTATTTGCGCCCCATTCTTGCCGACCTGCCCGAAGCGGATACGCCACTGATCTTCTGCAGCAAGGGGATGGAAGCGAACAGTTTTGCCTTTCCCGTCGATATCGCACGCGATATTTTTCCAAACCGGCCACTCGCCGTCTTGTCAGGTCCAACCTTTGCGCATGAAGTGGCAGCGGGGCTGCCCACGGCCATCACGCTCGCCGCCGAAGACCGGGACAGCGCAGAGCAGCTCGCCCATGCGCTCGCCCGCCCGCATTTCCGGCCCTATGTGTCCACCGACCTGATCGGTGCCGAAATCGGGGGAGCGGTCAAGAATATTCTCGCCATCGCCTGCGGCATTGTCGATGGTGCCGGACTGGGCCTAAACGCGCGGGCTGCGCTGATCAGCCGCGGCTTTGCCGAAATGACGCGATTCGGGCTGGCGCGCGGCGCGCAGGCTGAAACGCTGGCAGGGCTGGCGGGGTTGGGGGATTTGGTCCTTACCTGCACATCTTCCAACTCGCGCAATTTTGCACTGGGCCAAGGACTGGGCCGCGGGATCAGCGCCGCCGAATTGATGGCGGATCGCCGGACCATTGCCGAAGGCGCGTTTAGCGCTCCGGTTGTCGCCGCAGCGGCAGAAGCCGACAATATCGACATGCCGATCACCGCCACCGTGGCCTGTCTGATCGCAGGTGAAACCAATGTAGCCGACGCCATTCAGGCCTTGCTCAGCCGCCCGCTTCGACCAGAGGGCCGATGAACGTTCAACTGCGATTGCATGCACCCACTGGTCTCGCTAATCTGCCCGGCGGGGATGGGCTGAAGGGGCGCAGGGCTTGAGCCAGACAGACAGCGCAGGCACGCCGCCCGGGTCCATCGCAACCGAACGCGATGCCGACACGGCAGCGCTGGCCAAAGGCGGACGCACCAATTTCTTCGGCTTTGTCCTGCGCCTGGTCGCACGGCTTCCCTTCCTCTATTTCGCCGGCCGCTGGTACGGCCCCGATCTGGTCGGGCGCTTTGCCCTCGCCGTGCTCGTTATCGAACTGGTGGCACAGCTTGCCACCCTGGGGCTGAAACGCGGCCTCGCCGAACAGCTAAGCGCGCCCGGTGCCGATCAGCGCCACATCGTCTGGGATGGCTTGTTCGTCGCCTTTCTCGCGTCGGCGGCGGGTTCGGCGATTTTATTTCTGTTGCCCCAATTCATGTTCCCGAGCGGCGATATCAGCGCCGTGGACCGCAGCATGGCCTTCCTTGTTTTCGCGATCGCGGGGACCGAAATCGCACTCGCGGCCTGCGCCTATCGCTATGATATTGGCGCAACGGTGCGCGCACGCGCGATCGTGGAGCCTTGGGTGATCAGCATCGCCGCTGCCGCATTCTGGTATGTTTCGGAAAAAGACGGGCTGATGCTGGCCTATGCCGCCGCGATGCTGGGCGCCTTTCTGACCGCCCTTATTCCGATGTTTCGCCATTTCGGCGGCCCCGGGATGTGGCGTCCCGATGCGGTGCATCTGATCAGCGTCGCGCGGCGCAATGCGCCGCTGGCCGCCGCCGACGCCATCGAATGGGGCACGCGCCGGCTTGACCTGTTCATATTGGGCCAGTTCACCTCGCCCACCATTTACGGTATTTATTATATGGCGCAGCAGGTCGCCTCGCTGCCGCAAAAGCTAAAAACCAGTTTCGAGCCGATTCTGGGGCCGGTCATCACCCGCAATCTGGCTGAAAAGCGTCTTGGCGCGGTGGCCGCGCAGGTCAGCCAGGTCGGCTTCTGGATTATTGCTGCGCAGGCGGGGGTGGCGCTGGCACTGGGCATTCCGGGCGAAGCGGTGCTTGGCCTTGTCGGTCCCGAATTTGTCAGCGGCACAGGGGCACTCGCCTTCCTTCTCGCCGCCGAAGTGGTCGCGGCGACTGCAGTAGTGAGCGAAGCCGCACTTGTTTATGTAGCGCGCCACCGCAATTTGCTGATCAGCCTCGCCACGCTGGCGCTCCAGGCCTTGCTGAGCATTGCCTTTATCCTGGGCGCGCGTGCCATGGGGCTTCCGGATATCGCCTATGCTATGGCGGTTGCCCTCGCCTTGATGATCGCCCTCGGCTTTGCTTCGCTGGTCAAGGCAAGGCTTCTGTCACGCATATTGGGGGCGCCGGTGAATAATCTTCGCTGGGCTCTGGTCTGGGCGACAACGGGGGCCGCTGTGCTGGGCTGGGGGGCGACACAATTGCCCGAATGGGCCGAATTGTTGATTGGCGTCCCCTTCATCCTCGCCATTTATGGCTGGCTGATCTGGACGCGCGGCTTCGGCCCCGAGGATCGCGAGTTGTTTCGCAAACAGCCCAAATCAGCCTCGGTGCCCGAAGATGCTTAGGCGCCTTTACTTCACCGCATCATGGGCGGCTTGACCGACATCTTCGGCCGCGCTTCCGACCTTTTGCGCCGCGTCGCTGATCGCCTGTGTCTCCACTCGATCATTGCCCAAAAACTCAAAGGCCAGAAAGGCCAGCACTGCCAAGGCGATGAGGGCTATTGCGCCCATAATCAGCCCCCCGCCGCCACGCTTGGCGTCGCGGTCGACAATCGTGGTGGTATGCGTATTGCCTGCGGCATCGCGGGTTGTGTGAATTTCTTCGGCCATAACGGCAACTCCCATGCTGATGGGGCATGGACGCCCCATCAAGCCAAAAGTTCCGGTGCCAAGCCTTTCAACCCAGCTTTGCGGCGACCCTTGCCTTGAGGTCAATTTGAGCGCGCGGTCCCATTTGGGCAATAATCTCGCACGCGCAAACCGCACCCATTGTCAGGCATTCGGCAATGGAGCGGCCTTCGGCCTGCCCGGCCAAGAAACCGGCAGCAAACAAGTCGCCTGCGCCAGTAGTGTCAATCACCGCGTCAATGGGTTCGGCGCCGACCTCGGTGCGCTGACCCTCGACAACGGCGATGGCCCCCTTTTCGCTGCGCGTGACGACGAGCAGTGGCACCTCGGCCGACACTTGTGCCACTGCGACATCGAAATCCTCGACGCCCGCCAGCGCGCAAATCTCTACTTCGTTCGCAAACAGGATGTCGAACAGGCCTTCCTTGATCAACGCCCGGAAATCATCGCCATGCCGGTCGATGATAAAGGCGTCGGACAGGGTGAAGGCCACTTTGCGTCCTGCCCCGCGCGCGACGTCAATCGCGCGGCGCATCGCGGCCCGCGACAGCGGCGGATCCCACAGATAGCCTTCGAGATAGAGGATGTCGGAATCGGCGATGCGGGCTTCGTCGATCATCGCCTGTTCGAGCAAATGGCTCGCACCCAGGAAGGTGTTCATCGTGCGTTGGCCATCGGGCGTCACCAGTATGAGGCAGCGTGCCGTCGGCGCACCTTCGGCCAGCGGCGGGGTGTCATAGGCCACATTCAACGCACGCAGATCGTGAGTGAAAACATGGCCAAGCTGATCGTCAGCCACCTGTCCAATAAAAGCGCATTTGCATCCCAGCGCCGCCATGCCCGCCAACGTATTCGCCGCCGAGCCGCCCGACATTTCGACCGCCGGGCCCATGCTCGCATAAAGACGCTCCGCCTCTTCGGCGTCGATCAATCGCATCGAACCTTTGACCA
The DNA here is from genome assembly GCF_000763945.1 of Sphingopyxis sp. MWB1. Lineage (NCBI taxonomy): Bacteria > Pseudomonadati > Pseudomonadota > Alphaproteobacteria > Sphingomonadales > Sphingopyxidaceae > Sphingopyxis > Sphingopyxis sp. MWB1. The sequence continues at coordinate 2,026,875 of NZ_JQFJ01000002.1, read as the reverse complement.
AGCCTTCGGCTTCAATCAGCGAATCTTCGGCGCGGGCAATAACATCAACGATGGCGTTGCCGATCGCGATAACGTCGAAACGGGCGGTGGAGGCCATGAAATATCCTGTTGAAAAGAGAAACTGCGCGCGGGCTTAGGATCGGCGGCGGCGCAAGGCAAGCGGCTGTGCTTGACGAGCGCCCCCTGCCTCCCTCATTCAGCGGCATGACCGGCATTCCTTCTGCCCTGATGCGCGCGCTCCGGGACCTGAACCATCCGCGGGTTGTGCGTATATTGTTGCAAAGCCTTGGGCTCACCTTGCTGATCTTTCTGCTGCTCGGCGCGGGATTATTCCTGCTGAGTCGCTGGGCCTTGCGCGAATATTGGGGACTGGGGGGCATGGAGAGCGATCTTGCCGGGGCCATCATCATCGTTCTGCTCTTGCTCGGCGGCTGGCTGCTGTTTAGGGCGGTCGCCATCCTGGTCGTCGGCCTGTTTGCCGATGCCCTCATCGACGATATCGAAACGCGCCATTATCCTCGGGCTGCGGCCAGCGCCGTCGGCATTGGGTGGCGGCATGGAGCCCGCCTTGCCCTTGCCTCGATCCTGCGACTGATCGGCGGCAATCTGATAGCACTGCCCGGCTATATTTTTCTGCTCGTTACCGGCGTGGGCACCGCCCTGCTCGCTCTTGCCGTCAACGCCATCCTGCTTGGCCGCGACCTCGAAGCGATGATTGGCGCACGCCACCCCGGACAGCCAGGGCTGGACCGGGGCACGCGCTGGTCGCTCGGTTTTCTGTCTGCCGCAAGCTTCATGGTGCCCGTCGTCAATTTATTGGCGCCTCTGCTCAGCGCGGCTATGACCGTGCATCTTTTCCATATGCGTCAAAAGGGCTCGTCATGATCCGCTCTGTTCCCTGTCTTGCCCTGTTCGGCGGCCTGTCGCTTGCCCTGGCTGGCTGCACCAATGCCGTGCCGCGCCCCAAAACGCCCGGCCCGGTGACGACAACGCCCGCCAAACCGGTTCAGACCAACAGCCTGATCGGCAGCAGCGCCGATGCGGTAGGCCGCATGTTTGGCAGCCCCCGGCTTGATATTCGCGAAGGCGCAGGGCGAAAAATGCAATTTTCCGGCACCGCCTGCACGCTCGATCTTTATCTTTATGCGCCGCGGGAAGGGACTGCGGCGGTGACCACCCATGTCGATGCCCGCACCCCCGACGGGCGCGACATGGACGTCAATCGCTGCGTCGAGGCGCTCCGCCGCTAATTGCCGTCGAGCGCATCCAGCGCCCAGCGCGCTGCATCCGCCACCATCTCTGCTTCATCGTCGACCAGCTTTTCGAGCCGCAGGCGAAGCGTCCGATCCCCGCTGTTGCCTGCCGCCACAGCGGCATTGCGAACCATCCGATTGCGTCCGATACGCTTGATAGGCGATCCGGCGAAAACCTGCCGGAAAGCTGCATCGTCGAGGCTCAGCAGATCGCCAAGCGAAGGCGCGGCCAGTTCGGCGCGCGGCAGAAAGGCGCGATGCCGCGCCGCTGTGTCGGCAAATTTGTTCCACGGGCAGACGGCAAGACAATCGTCGCAGCCATAGATACGATTGCCCATGGCGCGGCGGAATTCGACCGGAATCGGGCCATCATGCTCAATCGTCAGATAAGAAATGCAACGCCGCGCATCGAGGCGATAGGGGGCCGGAAAAGCCTGGGTCGGACAGGACGTCTGACAGGCGGTGCAACTGCCGCAGCGATCCCGCGCGCCCGCGCTGGGCGCAAGTTCGAGCGTCGTGTAAATGGCGCCGAGGAAGAGCCAGCTTCCATGATCGCGACTGACCAGATTGCTATGCTTCCCTTGCCACCCGAGGCCAGCCGCCGCCGACAAAGGCTTTTCCATGACCGGCGCGGTGTCGACAAACACCTTCACCTCGGCATCCGGTGCCTCGGCAACCAGCCAGCGCGCCACGGCCTTCAGCGCCTTTTTGACGACATCATGATAATCAGCGCCCTGTGCATAGACGGAAATCCGCCCGCGGTCCGGATGATCGCCAAGGGCAAGCGGATCGACCGACGGAGCATAGCTCATGCCCAGCGCAATGATCGAGCGGACCGCGGGCCACAGTCCTTTGGGCGAACCGCGCTGCTCGGCGCGATTTTCCATCCAGATCATGCTGCCATGACAGCCATCGGCCAGCCATTGACTGAGCCGTTCGGCGGTGCGCGGCGCGGCATCGGCGGGCGCGATGCCAAAAGCGCCAAAGCCATGATCGCGCGCCACTTGTTCAAGGCGCTGTTCCAGCGAAGGTGGGGTCGGACACGTCATTTTCGCCCCTATACGGCATGCGCCCGGCTGTGCCATAGCATGGTGAAAGGATAAGATCGCGCCATTTTAATAGCGCCGACAAAGGACCCCTTTTTTCTTGGCCATCCAGAAAGCATGATTTGACCAGTTTCTGCGTGGAGGCAGAGGGCCTCACCAAATATTTCGGTAGCTTCAAGGCGGTTGACAATGTCGCGCTGAAAATTCCCGCAGGCAGCATTTATGGCGTTTTGGGGCCCAATGGCGCGGGCAAGACGACCAGCCTGCGGATGATGCTGGGCATTGTCGATCCCGACGAAGGCGAAAGCCGCATTTTTGGCGAACGTCCACAAGCGGTGCGCCACCGCATCGGCTATCTGCCCGAGGAACGCGGCCTTTATCCCGCAATGAAAGCGCGCGAGGCCATTGCCTTCATGGGCGCGCTGCGCGGTCTTGGCTGGTCCGAAGGACGCCGCCGTGCCGCCGATTTCATGACCGAGCTGGGCCTTGAGCGCGTGATCGACGAAAAGATTCGCAAAATGTCCAAGGGCATGGCGCAGATGATCCAGCTCGTCGGCTCGATCGTCCATGCGCCCGACCTGATCATCCTCGACGAGCCTTTTTCAGGGCTCGATCCGGTCAATCAGGAAAGGCTGGAAATATTGGTACGACGCGAGCGCGATCGGGGAGCGACCATTATCTTTTCCACCCATGTAATGGCGCATGCCGAACGCCTGTGCGACCGGATCGCGATTATAGCCCGGTCACAGCGGCGTTTTGAAGGCACGGTCGAGGAAGCGCGCGCGCTGCTGCCCATGGATGTGCGCTATGCCCCGCGCGCCGATGCTGCGCCCGAAGCGGTCGCGGCGCTGTTGCCCCCCGGGGCGCGGTTACAGAATGGCATCTGGCATTTCCCGCTGGCCGACGACGCGGTCGAGCCGCTGCTCGCGCAGATCACCGCCAGCCATTTGGGGGTGGCGACGCTGTCCATCATGCGTCCCGCCCTCCACGAAGCCTTTGTCCATATCATCCGGCAGGTGGATGAAGCCGCCGCCGGGGAGGTGACGGCATGAACGCCTTTGTCCGCACCATGTTCGTTGTTGCGCGGCGCGACTTTCTGGCGATGGTCGCCACCCCCACCTTCCTCTTGTTCCTGCTCGCCCCGCTCTTTGTGATCGGCATGGGCTTTGTCGGCAAGCTTGGAGGCGAACAGCTGGCCGACAGCAGCAAGGGCAGCGCACGCATCGTCGCGGTCGTCGAGCGGAAGGATGTCGGTGCATTGCGCGCCGCCGACCGCTGGCTGCGGGCCGGCTTCAACCGCCCTCCACCGACGCTGGAAATACGGGTTGCCCAGACCGGAGGGTCCGATGCCCCCGTCCCCGCCCTTCCGGACGCCAACGCCATCGCACAGGAAAAGGGGAAGGATACGCTGGCGGTGATGACGGGACCGCTCAGCGCCCCGACCATCGCCGAGGAAAAAGCCGATTCGGGGGCGGGACGCTATCTCGCGCTGCTCGCCCGCGAAGCACAGCGTCAGCGCGCGGCGACCGCGCTGCCACAGTCCCGGCCGCAATTTGCTCTTTTGTCGAACGGCGAAAGCAGCATTGCCGCGCAGCAGGCGATCGGCTTTGGCGCGGTGTTCGTCCTTTTCCTCCTCACCCTGCTTCTGGCGAGCCAGGCGGTGGGTTCGCTGGCCGAGGAAAAGGGCAATAAGGTGATCGAGATTCTCGCCGCCGCAGTGCCGCTTGAAGGGGTATTTCTGGGCAAGCTGCTCGGCATGTTCGGCGTCGCCATTTTGTTCATCGGCTTTTGGGCCCTCATCGCCATCGGCGGCGGGCTGATCGCGGCGACCCAGATGGATGCGTCCGCTCTCGCTGCGGCCAGCGGAGCAACCGATCCGACGGCACTGCTCGCCGCCCCCGCCACCGGCTGGCCCTTTTTTCTGGCGGTGAATTTCGGCTATTTTACCCTCGCCTTCCTTTTGCTCGGCGCGGTTTTTCTGGGGGTAGGCGCTCAGGCAGCGACGGTGCGCGAGATCCAGATGCTCAGCCTGCCGATCACCATATTTCAGGTCGGCATGTTCAGCCTGTCGAGCGCGGCGGCGGGCGCACCCGACAGCCGCATCGCCCGCATCGCGGAAATTTTCCCCTTCTCCTCCCCCTTTGCCATGGCGGCGCGAGCGGCGAATGACTCGGGCCGGATGGAACATTTTATCGCCATCGGCTGGCAGGCTTTCTGGGTATTACTCGTCGTCACGGTTTCGGTGCGGCTTTTCCGCTCGGGCGTGCTGAGCGGGCAGCCCAGTTGGAAATTCTGGGAATGGCACCGCACGGGCTAAGGTCGCTACGGCCATTGACAAGCCTGTGAATAGTGGCATTCTGCAACTGAATCGGTCGCGCCAGACGGCCGTTTGAGAGGAGCAGCCGATGGCCACCCAGATACGCACCGCCCCCGAGACCGTAAATCCGCTCGATGTCAGCCGCGCCGAGCTGTGGAGCAAGGATTGCTGGCAGGAGCCCATGGCGCGGTTACGCGCCGAATCGCCCATATATCATTGCGAGGATTCAAAGTTCGGTCCCTATTGGTCGGTCACCACCTACAAGCCGATCCAGCATATCGAGGCCTTGCCCAAGATTTTCTCATCGAGCTGGGAATATGGTGGCATCACCGTTGCCGGCGACGGGATCGAGCATCTGAAAGAGGGCGAAGTGCCCATGCCGATGTTCATCGCCATGGACCCGCCGCAGCATACGGCCCAGCGCCGCACCGTCGCCCCCGCCTTTGGCCCGTCCGAAATCGAACGCATGCGTGCCGACACGCTGGCGCGCACCAGCGCCCTGCTCGACAGCCTGCCCATTGGCGAAAGCTTTGACTGGGTCGAGAAGGTGTCGATCGAACTGACCACCCAGATGCTTGCCATTTTGTTCGATTTTCCCTGGGAGGAACGCCACAAGCTGACCGCCTGGTCCGATGCGCTGGGTGATATTGAAAGCTTCAACACGCCCGAGGAACGGCAGGCACGACTCGCCATCGCCTATGAAATGGGGGCGGCGTTCAAGCAATTGTGGGACCGCAAGGCACAGCAGCCCGGCGAGCATGATCTGATTTCGATCATGCTGCAATCCGACGCGATGAGCCATATGAGCCATGAGGAATTCATGGGCAATCTGATCCTGCTGATCGTCGGCGGCAATGACACGACGCGCAATTCCATGTCGGCCTATGCCTATGGGCTGCACTGTTTTCCGGAAGAGCGGGCCAAGCTGGAGGCGAATCACGACCCCGACCTTGCCGTCAATGCGATGCACGAGATTATCCGCTGGCAAACTCCGCTCGCCCATATGCGCCGCACCGCGATGGAGGACACCGAGCTTTTCGGACACCATATCCGCAAGCGCGACAAGATCGCGCTCTGGTATGCCTCGGCGAACCGCGACGAGAGCATTTTTCCCGATGGCGACCGCATCATTGTCGACCGCGAAAATGCGCGCCGCCACCTCGCCTTTGGTTATGGCATTCACCGCTGTGTCGGAGCGCGGGTCGCCGAATTGCAACTCACGACGCTGATTTCGGAGATGCAACGGCGGCGGCTGCGCGTCAATATCCTCGAAGAGCCGGAGCGCGTCCATGCAAGCTTCGTCCATGGCTATCGCCATATGAAGGTTGAACTGGAACGCTATTAGGCGAAGGTAATAGGCGCCTGTCCCCGCGCAAGCCGCTCTTCTCAGGAGTGCCCGGGGGCCAATGCGTCTCTTTTTTTTGTTTCGCTCGGCAGCTTCGGCACCGCGTCGATCACGTTTTTGCGCCAATTCTGGCGCAGTGCACCGGGCGCGACGTCATAATGTTCGTCCAGAAAGTCCGCTACCAATATGCGGTCGCATCGGAAATGGCGAAAGGCCTGCCGAAGTTCGCACCACGCCGCAAGCGTTCGCCGGTCATCGAAATAGCCGATGATGATCGGCCAGATTACGCGCGCGCTTACCTTGCCCCGCTCATCGCGATAATCGATCCGAAGCTTGCGTCCGGCACGAATCCATTGCCGGGTGCGGGCGATGTCGATGCCATCGCTGATCTTCACCGCAGACTGGCGAAAGGACATGGACGGATGCGATATATGGCTGCGAAGTTGATCGGGAATCACGACGGAGATCTTTGCGATCAGATCCCGTGCGGCGTTGGCCAGAACCGGGTCGCTGCCCGCTGCCACCCACTGCGCCCCTAGCACCGCGGCCTCGACCTCCTCCCCCGTCAGCATGAGCGGCGGCATGTCGAACGCGTCATCGAGGATATAGCCGAACCCCGCCTCGCCGCTGATCGGTACGCGCTGTCCAATCAGATCCGCCATATCGCGGTAAATGGTACGCACCGACACTTCCAATTCCGCCGCCATTTGCGCGGCGGTGAGCGGGTAAGAAGACCGGCGCAGCATCTGGATAATCTGAAAAAGGCGGTCGGCGCGGCGCATCGGCTTTCCTACTGACAATATGCTGTCAGCAGGACTTTCTTATAGCGCGTCCATCGTCAACCCTGCCTTTCGGCCAACAGGATATTTTTCATGATACATCTTTATCACGCCCCCGAATCCCGCTCGACACGAATGATCGCCCTGCTCGAGGAAATTGGCGAGCCTTATGAGATTCGGCCTGTATCAATTTTTCGTCTCAATATGGGCGAAGGCATGGCGGATCCGGCAAACCCCCATCCCGACAAGCGCGTTCCCGCCGTCGAACATGAAGGGCAGCTTTTGGCCGAATCGGTCGCGATCACGCTCTATCTATGCGACCGCTTCCCCGCAGCAGGTCTCGCTCCGGCCGCGGGGGATCCGCAACGCGGCGAGTATTTGACCTGGCTTTGCTGGTATGCTGCCGAAATGGAGCCCGCCATGTTTATGAAGCTGCTCGGTGAAAGAGAGAATCCGGTGCGGCGTTATCTCTATGACGGCGTCGTGAAGCGGCTCGAATCGATCCTATCGCATCAGCCCTATTTGCTTGGCGACCGCTATTCGGCCGCCGATTTTATCGTGGGCAGCGCGCTCAATTTCGCACGCGCTGCTTTTCCAGAAAGCGAGGCGCTCGACGCGTTTGCAAAACGCTGTCGCGATAGGCCGTCAATAGCGCGAAGCCTAGCGCTCGACACGGCCTATGGTATCCAGCGGCCCGGAGAATAAAGGCCGCAGAGAAAGTCAACGCTGCGGGGAGCATATCCCGCAGCGTTGACGCTGCTCAAATAGCTTCGCCTGACAGGCGCTGACAGATCATATCGAGCTGGTCCAGCGAGGCAAATTTCAGTGTGAGCGCCCCCTTGCCTTCGCCCGCATAGCTGATCGCGGCACCGATCCCCAGCAGTTCAGACAAATGGCGTTCGACCGCAACAATGTCAGGGTCCCGTCCGGCCGCGCCATCGCCATTATTTGCAACGGGTACAGGCGAATTTTCTCCCCGGCGCGCAGTGCGGACCAGCGCTTCCACCGCACGGACCGACAAACCTTCCTTGACCGCCTTATGGGCGATAACTTCCGCCTTTTCCGCGCCGATCAGCGCACGGGCGTGCCCCATGGCCAAGGATCCTTCGCTGACCAAATCCTGCACGGCTGCGGGCAGATCCAGAAGTCGCATCAAATTGGCGACATGGCTGCGTGATTTACCGACGAGCCGCGCCAACGCTTCCTGATTATGTCCAAAATCTTCGATCAATTTGCGATAAGCGCTCGCTTCTTCAATCGCATTTAGATCCTGTCGCTGGATATTCTCAACCAGCGCAATCTCATAGGTGGCGGCATCATCAAGAGCCCGCACCAGTGCAGGGATGCGGTGCAAACCCGCCCGCTGCGCTGCGCGCCAGCGCCGTTCTCCCGCGACAAGCTGATAGCCCTGACCATCAGGCGCACGCCGCACGATGATCGGCTGGAGCAGTCCACGGACAGCGATCGATTCGGACAATTCGGTAATAGCCGTTTCATCAAAATGACGTCGCGGCTGCCCGGGAAGCGGATGAATGGCCCCGACATCGACATGCTGAACCGACTCTCCGCCACTGGACGAAGATGTTTTGGTCGCGGTACCCGGGCTGGCAAGCACCGGCGTCTCGACCGCCACGTCACCAAAAAGCGCATTCAGCCCGCGCCCCAGCCCCGAGGGGCGTTTCCGTGCGGAAGGGGGGGATGGTTCCTCTTTCTTTTCAGTCATTTACGCCGCCTTCCGAACATTGGACAAGCGGCCAATCAATTCGCGTGCCAGCGCGATGTAAGCGGCCGATCCGGGGCAGCGATGGTCGTAGATCAAGGCCGGCAGCCCGTGACTCGGAGCTTCGGACAAGCGAACATTGCGAGGGATGACGGTTTCAAACACCACAGGACCCAAGCATTCGCGAACATCGTCGGAAACTTGATCGGTCAGCCGGTTGCGCCGATCAAACATCGTCAGCGCCACACCCAAAATACTTAGTTCGGAATTAAACCGTCCGCGCACCCGTTCGACCGTCGTCAAAAGCTGGCTGAGCCCTTCCAATGCAAAAAATTCGCACTGCAAGGGCACGATCAGCGATTCCGCCGCGATTAGCGCATTGAGTGTCAACATGCCGAGCGAGGGCGGACAGTCGATCAGGCAAATATCCCACCGCCCTGCTTCGGCACTGGCAAGGGCCTGCTGCAAACGATGAAGCCGATCGCCATATTCAATCAGCTCTATTTCGGCACCCGACAGATCCACCGTCGCCGGAACGATGTCGAGCCGCGGGACTGCCGTCGCCACCGCACAATCCGCTAGCCCGGCATCTCCGCGAAGCAATTCATAGCTCGAACTTTCACGCTGGGCTTGCGCAATGCCCAACCCTGTTGATGCGTTACCCTGCGGATCCAGGTCAATGATCAGCGTGCGCCAACCGGTTGCCGCTAGCGCGGTCGCCAGATTAATCGCCGTCGTGGTTTTTCCCACGCCACCCTTTTGATTGGCCACTGCGATCTTGATCATCGCGTCCCTCGCTGCGCTGCGCCGATGCGCCCTTCGCCAACCAGAATGTAGCTATCAGCGTCGGTTCGGCTCTGTTCCACGTGAAACATTCTCTGCCATGCTTTCGGAAGCAGCGCCAGTTCCTTCATCGCATTCCGCCCTTTTGGAAGCAGCCAGCGTGTTGAGTCGGTGGAAAAACGTGTGGACAATGTGATGAGCTTGGGCAGAGGCGCAAAAGCGCGGGCGCTGATCGTTGCTACCGCTCTATTCGCGACGCGCTCCAAGCGATCTTCAACCACCTCGACATGAGTCAGATCAAGTTTCTGCGCCGCCTCTCGCAAGAAATCACAACGCCGCTTGCGCGATTCAACCAATGCAACAGGCCGATCGCTCAATATCGCCACGACCAGCCCAGGCAGGCCGGGACCGCTTCCCAGATCAAGCCAAAGTCCCCGACGATTTTGCCGCTCATCCGTGTTTGCCGCGTCAAGAAGCAAGAGCTGTGCGCTGTCGGCAATATGTCGGACCCAAATATGCGGGAGAGTCGACGCAGCAACTAGATTCTGGCGTTCATTTTCCGACGCCACCAAGGCAACATAATCTTCCAACTTTTTCCAACGCGCATCATCGCCCCCGCACAGCAAATATACCCAGCGACGCGCGCTTTCTTCGTCCGCCAGAAGCGCTGGGGCCGTCCCGTCCCGTGTCATATTCATAGTCCGCCGCCTCAGGCCGCGCGGCGACGGCTGAAGACCATGATCGCAGTCAACGCAGCCGGCGTCACCCCGTCGATGCGAGCGGCCTGCCCCAAAGTCTCCGGGCGCGCCCGGGACAAACGCTCAACCATCTCTCGCGAAAGGCCGCCGATAGCCGCATAATCAAGATCGGGATCAAGGATGATTGCTTCATTGGCGTGCAGCGCGCGCAGATCGGCCTCCTGACGTGCAAGATAGGGTGCATAGTGAGCGTCCTGCTCCACCTCGGCTGCTATATCCCGATCAGCATCCGCTAACTCCGGCGCCAACAACGCAAGGCTTTCCATCGTCACCTCAGGATAGCGCAACAGATCAATACGACGTCGCGGAATCCCGTCGCCAGGAAGCGGGAGAGACATGGTTGCATAGTCTTCCTTGGGTACCGGTTGATCAAGCAGGGCCTCCAGCCGGCTTCGCATAGCCATCCGGCGCTCGAACAGTCGCGCCGTCGATGGCCGTACCAGACCGATCTCTACCCCTTTGGGAGTGAGCCGCGTAGCCGCATTATCGGCCCGCAGGCGAAGGCGATATTCGGCGCGAGCAGTGAGCATGCGATAAGGCTCGCTGACGCCTTGCAGCACTAGATCGTCGATCATCACGCCAATATAGGATTCGCTGCGATCAAGAAGTAACGACTCCCGCCCCCGAACACGCAGCGCTGCGTTAGCGCCTGCCACCAATCCCTGAGCCGCAGCTTCCTCATATCCGGTCGTACCGTTAATCTGCCCCGCACAATAAAGCCCCGATATCGCTCGAAGTTGCAGGCTGCGGTCCAACGCGCGTGGGTCGATATGATCATATTCAACCGCATAGCCGGGAACGACCATCTCTACTTGTTCGAGCCCCTCCATCGTCCGAAGCATCGCCAACTGAACATCGGCGGGCAAAGAGGTGGATACGCCATTGGGATAGACAAGATGCGTCGTCAGCCCCTCAGGCTCCAAGAAAATTTGGTGCCCGTCGCGATCCGCGAAACGATGGATTTTATCTTCAATGGAAGGGCAATAGCGCGGACCAGCAGCACCAATCGCACCCGTAAACAAGGGCGAACGATGGAGATTATCGCTGATAATCTGATGAGAATCGCCGTTGGTTCGCGTGATGGCGCAGAATATCTGCGGCTGTTGCCGTTGGTTGTTCCACGTGGAACAAGTCCAATGTGCATCATCCGAAGGCTGCTCTTCAAGGCGCGCCCAATCAATGGTCCGACCATCAAGGCGCGGCGGCGTGCCTGTCTTAAGTCGCGACATTGGCAATTGCGCGGCACGTAGCTGCTCTGCAAGTCGCGATGCACCCGCCTCTCCTATGCGCCCCCCTTCCATCCGCTCTTCGCCGCGAAACATGCGTCCGCCCAGAAATGTGCCTGTCGCAAGAATGACGGCGGGTGCGTTTAACAGGCGGCCATCCGCAAGCTCAAGGCCTTTCACTACATCGCCTGCAGGCGACAAACGCAAGGCGGCGGCCCCCCCCGCCACAACTTCGATATTATTCTCGGCCGCGAGTAGGGCTTGAATAGCGTGGCGATATAGAAGGCGATCAGCCTGGACGCGCGGCCCCTGCACCGCAGCGCCTTTGGACGCATTGAGCATGCGGTGATGAATGGCCGCGGCGTCGGCGGCGCGCGCCATCCATCCATCGAGCGCATCTACCTCCCGAATCAAATGGCCCTTGCCCAGACCGCCGATTGCCGGGTTGCAAGACATGCTTCCTATCAAATCGGGGTTGAAGCTGATGAGGCCGACGCGCACGTCCAACCGCGCAGCAGCCGCGGCGGCCTCGGTGCCGGCATGTCCACCGCCAACGACGATGACATCAAAATTCATAGCGCTTTCCATGATTGCCTTGGCTCATAAAACATTATGGAACGGAAATCCATCGGCGCGATTGTTCCACGTGAAACGCTATTTCCCGATACAGAATCGCCCGAAAAGCGCATCAAGCATATCTTCCACCCCTCCCCGCCCCGTCACTAGGTCCAGCGCGTTCGACGATAAACGCAAGCGCTCCGCCAACAGAATGAGATCGGCAGCCTCCCGTTCTCCTTGCGGAACCGCAAGCCATTTACGCGCGTCCTTCAAGGCTTGGCGCTGACGTATACGCAAAGCGGCTTCGCCTTCCCGTGGGAGAAGATCGCGCGCAATTGCGACAATATGGCGATGAAGCTCATCCATCCCCTCCCCACTTTGAGCGGAGAGGGTCAGATCGCAACGCGCGGCTTGAGCTTCTCGTTCGAAATCTCCGCGCCATTTATCGGCCTGTGCTGCAATGATGATCCTGCGCGGATGAACGGGCACATCCTCGGGCGGCCCCAGCCACAATAGAATATCAGCTGCTCCCACCGCCGCCCGCGCACGATCAATGCCGACGGCTTCGATCGCGTCGCTTCCCTCGCTCCGGATCCCCGCCGTATCCGAAAAACGCATTGCAATGCCATCGAGCGCCAATGGCGTTTCGATGATATCGCGGGTCGTTCCGGCGACCGGCGATACAATCGCCAGCTCTCTCTGGGCCAATGCATTGATCAGTGTTGATTTACCGGCATTTGGAGGACCGGCGATCACAACTGAAAGCCCCTCTGCAATCACTTCTGCGGCCGGGCGCGCGAGCCAACCATCCAATTCGCCCGCCAGATCCGCCATGCCCTCAACCATTCGGGTGATGGTCACATTGGAGGATTCAACATCCTCCTCATCGGAGAAATTTAGTTCGGCTTCGGCAATGGCCATCAAACGAATCAGACGCTCCTGCCACTCTCCGATCGCGCGCGAGACATGGCCACTCGCCATTTTCAGGGCTTGCAGCCTTTGGCTTTCGGTTTCGGCCGACAAAAGATCGGCAAGCCCTTCCGCTTCGGCAAGATCAATCTGCCCGTTCAGAAAGGCGCGCCGGGTGAACTCCCCCGCCTCGGCTGGGCGTAATCCCTTTTGTGCAGCCAATGCCCGCTGCACGGCCGCCACTACGGCCCGGCCACCATGGAGATGAAGCTCAGCCAGATCTTCGCCCGTTGCCGTCTGCGGTCCTGGGAACCAGAGCGTCAGCGCCTGATCCAGCGGCGCCCCTTTGGCATCGCGAAGCGTGCGGAGCGCTGCGCGGCGGGGCGGAGGTAGATCGCCAGCCAGAGAAGAGAGCGCCGCTCCCGCCTGCGGCCCACTGATGCGTACCACGGCGATGGCCGCGGGCGGCATACCGCTCGACAACGCAAAAATCGTATCCTGGGGCAAGGGGATTCAGCTCCGACGCCCTTTATCTGATTTTCCATCAGGCGCGTCTTCATCTGCTCGGGAGGGTCCACCAAATGCAGATCGGCCATCGCCTTTAAATCCACCAAAAAGCGATTGCAGCATATCAAATCCCGCTTCGCCCATAGGCATCCAGTTTTTCATCATCTTTTCAACCATGTCGGGGGTCACACCCCCTTGAATTAATTCGCGGGCGCGGTCCAGATAGGCATCGTGTAACGGCTCCATATCGGGCAGCCCAAACAGGCGACGTGCCTCTTCCGGCGTACAATCAATTTCAATATGAAACTTCATCCCTCAATCCCTTCGCCATCGCGCGCTTTTGGGGCTATCTGCTTGAGCCGCTGTTTGGCGCAAGCTAGTTTCGCGCCTTCACCATGAATAAGCAAGAGCAGGAGCCCCTTCATGTCCGCAACCAACAGCCATATCTCCAGCTTTGACGGTAAGGCCCAGATTCCCACCTATGTCGCGCGGCCTGCGGGCGAAACGAAGGGAGGAATTGTCGTCATTCCGGAAATCTTCGGAGTAAATGCGGGCATTCGCCAAAAATGCGACGATTGGGCAGAACAGGGCTATCTTGCGTTGGCCCCCGATATTTTCTGGCGCTTTGCCCCCGGTATCGAACTCAACCCCGATGTTGAAGCTGAGATGCAGGAAGCCCTCGGCTATTTCGGCCAATATGATGCTGATGAAGGGGTGAAGGATCTGGAAGCGGCCATTCGCTGGTTACGGAGCGAAGGCGCCGCCAAGGTCGGGTGCGTCGGCTTTTGCCTGGGCGGACGCCTCGCCTATATGGCGGCGGCCCGCACCGATATTGATGCGTCGGTCGGCTACTATGGCGTCATGATCGACCAGATGCTGGGCGAAAGCCGCGCTATTGCCAATCCGCTGATGCTGCACATTCCGACTGCCGATCATTTTGTCGATGCTGCTGCGCAAGCCAAGATGCACGAAGCGCTCGATCCGCATCCGAAGGTCACCCTCCATGATTATGCAGGGCTCGACCATGGCTTTGCCGCAACCGAGGGCAATCGCCGCGACGAAGCCGGCGCCCGGCTGGCCGACGAGCGTACCCGCGCCTTCTTTGTCGAGCATCTGGCGTGAGCGCGGCTGCGGGTATCGCCGCTTGGCACGCCTATATGGAAGCTGGCGGCGATCCGCAGACCTTGTTTGACCTGATTGCTCCCGACGCAATTTTTCATTCACCGGTCGTGCACAGTCCGCAGCAAGGGCGGGAGAAGGTTTTCGGCTATCTCCACGCCGCGAGCCATGCACTGGGCGGCGATGCTTTCCACTATGTGCGCGAAATTGTCGAGGGCGATCAGGCCATGCTCGAATTTGCGACCGAATTGGATGGCATATATATCAATGGGGTCGATATAATTTCATGGGATGGGGACGGAAAAATAAAGGATTTCAAAGTGATGATACGCCCCCTCAAGGCCGTTAACAAAGTATGGGAAAAGATGGCGCTAATGTTGGCTGCTCAAAAGGGCTGACAGGAGTTTATCATGCTGCGCTGGCTTGTCTTTCCGGTCCTGATTTTTCTTATCGCGATTTCTGCCTTTTGGGACATATTACGACTGACCCTTTTGCTTTGGGTCCCGCTTCTCCTGATCGCCATTTACGATCTGTTTCAGCAGCGCCATGCGCTGCGGCGCAACTATCCGCTAATCGCGCGGCTGCGCTGGATGTTCGAATGGCTGCGTCCATTCCTGCACGCCTATATCGTCGAAAGTCCGCTCGATGGCCGCCCTTATGCCCGCAGCGAGCGGGCGCTGGTCTATGCGCGAGCCAAGGGCGATCTTGACGCTCATCCCTTCGGCACCGAACTCGACGTCTATTCGGATGAATATGAATGGATGAGCCACAGCATCGCTCCCACGCTGCTGCCCGACCGGACCAAGCGGGTGAAAGTTGGGGGAAGCCAGTGCCGCCTGCCCTATGAAGCCGATCTTCTCAATGTTTCGGCCATGAGCTTTGGATCATTGAGCGAAAGAGCCATCGAAGCGCTGAATCTCGGCGCGAAAATGGGCGGTTTTTATCATGATACGGGCGAAGGCGGATATAGCCCCTATCACCGCAAACATGGCGGCGATGTCGTATGGGAGCTTGGCAGCGGCTATTTCGGCTGCCGCGATGCCCAGGGACATTTTGATCCTGAACGGTTTCGCGACACGGCCCAGATCGACCATGTTCGCATGATCGAGATCAAGCTGAGCCAGGGAGCCAAGCCCGGTCATGGCGGTATGCTGCCAGGGCCCAAGGTTAGCGCCGAAATTGCCGCAACCCGTGGCGTTCCCGAAGGCGTTGACTGCATATCGCCCGCCGCACATTCCGCCTTCTCAACCCCGATCGAATTGCTCGAATGGGCCGCGGATCTGCGCGACATGTCGGACGGAAAACCCGTCGGCATCAAATTATGCGTGGGCCAGCCCCATGAAGTCTATGCGCTGATGAAGGCGATGCTGGAGACAGGAATCCGGCTCGACTATATGGTCATCGACGGCGCCGAAGGCGGAACGGGCGCCGCCCCGGTGGAATTTTCCAACCGGGTCGGGATGCCGCTGCGTGAAGGGTTGATCTTTGTCCGCAACGCGCTGGTCGGTTGCGGGCTGAAAGAGGAAATCCGGCTGGGGGCATCGGGCAAATTGCATTCAGGCGCCGGTCTTGCCGTCAATTGCGCGCTGGGGGCGGACTGGTCCAATGCCGCGCGCGCCTTCATGTTCAGCCTTGGCTGCATTCAGTCGCTGCAATGCCATACCGGCGAATGTCCGACCGGCGTCGCCACGCAGGACCCCGGCCGTCAGCGCGGGCTGGTCGTGACCGACAAGGCGGAGCGTGTGCGCCGCTTTCAAGCCGCCACCGTTTCAGCGCTGTGGGATATTACAGCGGCCATGGGGCTGGAAACGCCCTGGGAAATCAAACCGCATCATCTGCACGAAAGGCTCAATTCAGCGCGGTCGGATTCGATCGACCGCATCTATAATTTCTTTCCGCGCGGCGTGCTGCTTGATGCACCGGATTCGGTCGCAAGCACCCGCTATTGGCATATGGCGCGCGCCGACAGCTTCCGTGCCCAATTTTAGGGGCTAGATCAGGCTGAGTGCGGCAAGTTCGCGATAAAGCTCGGGGGGAAGATCGGCGATCCCGCTGTCGTCATCGACTCCCGCGGGCGCGTCACCCTCGCTTAGATAGCGCCAGCCCTGATGCGCGCGCTTGGGCTGAGGGTGCACGCGTTCGAGCCTGGCCTTGCAGACAATATCGACCCGGCCGTCGCTACGATCCTGAAAACGCAAAATCTCCACGCGTCCGACCAGCATATGCCGCACGATGAAATGCAGTTTTCCACCGATCAGCTCGTCAGCGCGTTTGGGACGAAAGCGGGTGGGAAAAGCGATTTCACCAGCCACGGCATAGCGGCGGATGCGTTGGACAAGTTCCGTATAATCAGTGCAGCCAACAGCCACACGGGTCATATGCAATTGGGGCATAAGGCCAAGATGGGGGCTGGACCCCAAAAAGAAAGGGCCGGTCCATCGCTGGAACCGGCCCTGTTATCCAAAAGCGGGTCTGTACGGATTATCCGAACAGGGTTCCGATCCCCACGCTGGGGTCCACCCAACCTTCATAGATCATCTTGACCGCCACATAGACGATGACGGCAAGGCCAATATAGGCGATCCAGCGATAGCGCTCTATATATTTGGCAATGATATTCGCAGCGATACCCATCAGGGCCACAGCAAAGATCAGCCCGACGATCAAAATTCCCGGATGATCGCGCGCAGCGCCTGCCACCGCGAGCACATTGTCGAGGCTCATGCTGACATCGGCGACGGCGACGGCCCAGGCGGCGGCGGCGAAGCTTTTGGCCGGGCGCAGCCCCGAATGTTCATCGCCCTCAATCTCCGGCGAGCCGGCCGAATGCGCGCCTTCGCGCAGTTCGCGCCACATTTTCCACGCCACCCAGATCAGCAGCAGGCCGCCGACGAAAATCAGGCCGACAATTTGCATGAGCTGGGTCACGACCAGCGCAAAGGCAATTCGCAGCACCAATGCGGCCAGAACGCCAATCATGATGACCTTGCGCCGCTGGTCGGCGGGCAGGCCCGCAGCGAGCGCACCCACGACAATCGCATTGTCGCCCGCCAGCACGATGTCGATCATCAACACCTGCAGGAAGGCGGCCAGCGCTGCGGGCTCGGTGATGTTCGAAAAATCCGTGACGATCGCATCCCACATTCCGGCAGGACCGCCGAAACCGCCGGCATGCGCCGCCGCCTGAGCAAGAAATTCCAATATCACAGCGGCTCTCCGAAATAACTGACCCCTGGGATAGGGTCATAAAAATGATGCAGCAACGCCCGCCACTTCCGATAGCGGCCTGATTGGCGGAAACCGTCCCGATGATCGGCAAGCGATTCCCATTCGACCAACAACAGATAAGGCTGTCCCGTTCCGGTGGGCGGACGAATTTGCAGGGAAATAAAGCCCGGCGATGCCGCAATCAACGGCCGCGCCTTTGTCATGGCCGCTTCGAACGCGCTGCCCTCCCCGGATCGGACCGGAAGCAAGGCATGTTCGAGCACCGCCATGCCAGCGCCTTATTGATTCATCGAATCGAAGAAATCTTCGTTCGTCTTGCTGTCTTTGATCTTGTCCAGCAGGAATTCCATCGCGTCGACGGTGCCCATCTGCATGAGGATACGCCGCAGCACCCACATTTTCGACAGCTTGTCCTTTTCCACGAGCAATTCTTCCTTGCGCGTTCCCGACTTGCCGACGTCGAGCGCGGGGAAGATGCGCTTGTCGGCAACCTTGCGGTCGAGCACAATTTCGCTGTTGCCCGTGCCCTTGAATTCCTCGAAAATCACTTCGTCCATGCGGCTGCCCGTGTCGATCAGCGCAGTCGCGATGATGGAAAGCGAACCGCCTTCCTCGATATTGCGCGCCGCGCCGAAGAAGCGCTTGGGCCGCTGGAGCGCGTTCGCGTCGACACCGCCGGTCAGCACCTTGCCCGATGAGGGGACCACGGTGTTGTAAGCGCGGCCCAAGCGGGTGATCGAGTCGAGCAGGATCACGACATCCTTCTTGTGCTCGACAAGCCGCTTGGCCTTTTCAATGACCATTTCGGCCACTTGGACGTGCCGCGTCGCAGGCTCATCAAAGGTTGAGGATACGACCTCTCCATTCACGCTGCGCTGCATGTCGGTGACTTCCTCGGGGCGTTCATCGACGAGGAGGACGATCAGATAGACTTCAGGATGATTGTCGGTGATCGCCTTGGCGATATTTTGCAGCAACACCGTCTTACCCGTGCGCGGCGGCGCGACGATCAGCGCGCGCTGGCCCTTGCCCTGCGGGCTGACGAGATCAATGACGCGCGCCGACTTGTCCTTGACCGTGGGGTCGACCGTATCGAGCGACAGCTTCTGATTGGGATAGAGCGGCGTCAGATTGTCGAAATTGACGCGGTGGCGGACGACTTCGGGCGCATCGAAATTGACGCTGATCAGCTTGGTCAGCGCGAAATAACGTTCGCCGTCGCGCGGAGCGCGGATTTCGCCTTCGACTGTATCGCCGGTCCGCAAGCCATGTTTGCGCACCTGATTGGGCGAAACATAAATATCGTCGGGACCGGCGAGATAATTGGCCTCTGACGAGCGCAGAAAGCCGAAACTGTCGGGCAGAACTTCGATCGTTCCCGATCCGATAATCTCCTCGCCCTCTTCGGCCAGTTCCTTGAGGATGGAGAACATCAGATCCTGTTTCCGCAGGGTCGAGGCACCCTCTACGCCCAATTTCTCTGCCATTTCGACAAGCTGGGCAGGCGATTTCGTCTTTAATTCTTTAAGATGCATGAGTGGATTCCAGAATGTGAAATGCGGAAAATTCAATATGATTTTACACGCAAGGGCGCCTATCGGGTCGGGGGACGACCGTTCTGATAGTTTCGACGCGAAAATGCGCCGCCCGCGAAAACGGAATTGATCGGCCCCCTATATCCCGCCCGCGCGCAAGTCAATCGGCTGTCGGCAAAGCGTGTGACGGTCCGTCAGAAAAGCTTCGCCTAAAATGGACGCACCACTGCCAAAATTACGATGATAGCCGCCGCAACCCCAGGCACTTCGTTGAGCAAGCGCAGCTGCTTCTCGCTGAGCGGCCGAATGCCCTTTTTCAGCTTTTTGCCATAGCCGATCATCCAGCCATGATAGCCCGACAGCGCGAGTACCAGCGCGAGCTTGATGTGAAACCAGCCTTCGCTCCAATACCCGCCGTTAAAGGCGAGAGCGAGGCCCAAAATCCAGACGATGATCAGCGAGGGATTGAGGATGATGCGGCGCAGCCGATCCTCGCGATCGATCCACTTCGCCTCTTCGTCCGACCCGATGGCGCATTGGTGATGATAGACGAAGAAACGCGGCATCATGAACAGGCCGGCCATCAGAAAGATGACAAAAATCACATGTGCGGCTTTGACCCACAGCATCGTTACCCCCAGAAAACCTGTCAAATCCGCCATAAACCTATCCGCGCACGCGCTTGATCAGATGTTCGACATGGGCAATGGGCGTGTCGGGCACGATCCCATGGCCAAGGTTGAAGATATGGGGCCGCGACGGAAAAGCTGCAAGGATGCGATCAATCGCCCGGTCGAGCGCTTCGCCTCCCGCCACCAGCGCGAGCGGATCGAGATTGCCCTGGACGGGCAAATGATCGGGCAAATTTGCGTCGGCCCAAGCGGGATCGACCGTTTCATCCAGGCCGATCGCATCGACGCCGCTTTCATCGGCATAGGCGCGAAGCTTGCCTCCGGCCCCCTTGGGAAAACCGATGATCGGCGTGTCGGGGTGCAGCGCCTTCAGCCGGCGGACGATTTCGGCGTTGGGAGCGATGACCCATTGTTCGAACTGGGCGGGACTGAGGCTGCCGGCCCAGCTGTCGAACAATTGCACCGCCTCGACGCCATGTTCGATCTGTCCCGACAAATAGGTAACCGACAGGTCGATGATCGCCTCGACCAGCGCACCAAAGGCAGCGGGATCGCCGAAGGCCATGCGCCGCGCTGCGGACTGATCCTTCGACCCCTGCCCCGCCACCATATAGGTCGCGACTGTCCAGGGGCTTCCCGCAAAGCCCAGGAAACTTGTTTCCGAAGGCAAGGCGCCCGCGACCCGGGCGACGGTTGCATAGACGGGCTCGAGCCGTTCAGGTGCAGCCTGCAATTGATCGAGCGCGCTGTCGACAAGCGCAGGCGCGAGGCGCGGCCCCTCCCCGGCTTCAAACCATAGATGCTGCCCCAGGGCGTGGGGGATTACCAATATGTCCGAAAAGAGAATGGCGCCGTCGAACCCAAAGCGCCGGATCGGCTGCAACGTCACCTCGGCGGCCGATTCCGGATCATAGCAAAGCTCGAGAAAGCCGCCCTTGGTTTCGCGCAGCGCCCGATATTCAGGAAGATAGCGCCCGGCCTGGCGCATGAGCCACAGGGAAGATCTTTCCTGCCGAGCTCCCCGCAGCGTTGCCAGCAGGCTTTTCGGTGACGCCATTACGCGGCCCTTCTTTCTCTCTTCATAATATATTTAAATATATTGTGGTGGTTTGTTGGCGGGCGGATAAGCCCGGCTTTAGGGGGAGGCACCGCTTTTGCCAACAGCTTGACTCCTGCAAAGCCCATCTTGCCTTCAGAGTCGGAACGCCCATTCCCGTAATTCACAGCCTGTGGATAAGATTCATTCCTTGTGGATAAGGGGCGGAGCGGAATCGGTGAGGCTGGGGATATATCTGCTTTGCCCGAAGCGTCCCCTGCTTATGCCAGTTTTATCCACAGGCCCTGGGTGAGTATCACGTCCTTTCTCCCCGCTTGCCTTTTCGGTCATGCGCGTCCCATGGTGATGTGATGAGCCGACTTCACCTGCATCTTATATCCGACTCTACGGGCGAAACGCTGGAAAATATTGCCAAGGCGGCCATTGCGCAGTTCGATGATGTCGAAGTGGTCCGCCATTTCTGGCCGATGGTGCGATCGGAATCGCATCTCGACCGGATCATGGCCGAGGTGCAGGCCAGTCCGGGGATGATTTTGTTCACTCTGGTTAACGGGGAATTGCGCGCCAGCCTTGAACAGCGGGCCAGCGCTCAAGGGCTGCCGATCGTTCCCGCGCTCGACGCCGTTACCGATGCGTTGTCCCGCATGCTCGGTCAGGAAGCCAAGGCACGTCCCGGGCGGCAGCATGTGCTTGATGCCGCCTATTTCGCGCGGGTCGAGGCCATACAATTTACCGTCGCCCATGATGATGGCATCGGCTGGGAAAATTGGGAGCAGGCCGATATCGTTCTTGCCGGAGTATCGCGGACGTCGAAAACGCCGACGAGCATCTATCTCGCAAACCGTGGATACAAGACGGCAAATATCCCGATCGTTCCCGAATCTCCGCCGCCCGACAGCTTGTTTCACCTTAAAAAGCCGATGATTGTCGGGCTGACGACCAGCCTCGACCGGCTGGTGCAGGTGCGGCGCAATCGCCTCTTGTCGCTCAATCAGGCCCCCGAAACCGCCTATGTCGATGACGAACGGGTGAAGGCTGAGATTGCCTTTGCGCGCCGGATGTTCGCCGATAATGGGTGGCCGGTGATCGACGTGACCCGGCGTTCGATCGAGGAAACCGCAGCCGCGGTCATCAAGCTGGTCGAAGATCGGGGGACGGCATGACGCGCCTGCTTCTCGCTTCGCAGAGCAGTGGCCGGGTGGCCATGCTGCGCGCGGCCGGGCTCGCGTTCGAGGCAACGCCTGCCCATATCGATGAAGAGGCATTGACCGCCGCTCTTCGTGCCGATGGGCAGGGCGCGCGCAACATCGCCGATGCGCTGGCTGAGGCAAAGGCGATTAAGATTTCCGCGCGGCTGCCGGGGATCACGGTGATCGGCGCCGATTCCACGCTTGCACTGGATGACGGGACGATGCTGTCCAAACCCGAAAGTCCCAAGGAGGCGGCGGCGCATCTGCGCGCCATGGCGGGGCAACGCCACCGTTTGTTCAGCGCCGTAGTCGCCGCCCGCGACGGCGTGCCTGTCTGGCGTTTCATCGGTCAGGCGAAATTATGGATGCGTCCCTTGTCGGACGCCTTCATCGCCGATTATGTCGCTTCCCACTGGGAGAATATTCGCTGGACGGTGGGCTGCTATGAAATCGAAGGCGCGGGGGTGCAATTGTTCGACCGTGTAGAGGGCGACCCTTGGACCATCATTGGCATGCCCATGCTCCCGCTTCTCGCCTGGCTGCGCGCCAGCGGCCTTGCGCCACAATAAAGGATAAATATTTCATGGCCTTTGCCGAAGTGATCGGCGATCCGATCGCCCAATCCAAATCGCCGCTTATCCACGGCTTCTGGCTCGATGCATTGGGGCTGGATGGTCGTTATGAGCGCCAGCATGTCACGTCCGACGCGCTGAAGGCCTATATCGACGAACGTCGCGGGGATCCCGATTGGCGGGGCTGCAATGTCACCATGCCGCACAAGGGCGCAGTCATGGACCTGGTCGATGATCCAGGTGATGTCCGCACCACGATTGGCGCGATGAATACGGTGGTACGGCGGCCCGATGGGCAGTTGATGGGCACCAACACTGATGCAGCAGGCTTTTATGCGCCGCTTGCCGAATCCGACCTGGCGGGCGCGCCGGTGGCGGTCGTGGGCGCGGGTGGTGCGGCGCGGGCGGTTTTGTTTGCGCTCGCCCGCGCAGACGTTGGCGAAGTGATCATCTATAATCGCAGCCCGCTTAAAGCGATGGGCCTGCTGGCAAGCTTTGGCCTCAAAGGGGAGGTGCGCGGGCTCGACGCTGCGCTTGCTCCGGCGGCTCTGCTTGTCAATGCCAGCAGCTTGGGAATGACCGGCCAACCGCCGCTTGATCTCGACCTCTCACCGCTTCCCGATGATGCCATTGTTTATGATCTTGTCTATTCGCCACTTGAAACCGCGTTGTTGCGCGCCGCGCGCGCGCGGGACCTGGCGACGGTTGACGGGCTCGACATGCTCATTGGACAGGCCGCGCTCGCTTTCGAGCTTTTCTTTGGCCAATCGCCGCCCCAGGGTCGCGATGACGAGCTGCGTGCCCTGTTGACGGCATGATCCATCGCATGCGCCCGCGACTGCCGCTTCGCCGGCCCTTCATCCTGGGGCTGACCGGGTCGATCGGCATGGGAAAGTCGACCGCGGCGGCGATGTTCGAACGCGAAGGCGTACCCGTGTTCGACGCCGATGCAGAGGTTCACCGTTTGCAGGGCCCCGGCGGCGCGCTCGTATCCGCTATTGAAGCGCGCTTTCCCGGAACCACGGGCCCCCAAGGGGTGGATCGGCAGAAACTGGGGACCAAAGTGTTGGGCAACACGCATGAACTTCATGCGCTGGAGGCGATTGTCCATCCGGCGGTCGCGCGGGCCCAGCGGCATTTTCTGATGCGGCACCGCGCCCGCGATCTCGTCGTGCTTGATATCCCGCTCCTGTTTGAAAAAGGCGGTTGGCGCCGCGTCGGGGCGGTTGCGGTGGTGTCCGCACCCTTGTGGATGCAGGCGCGCCGGGTGCTCCGCCGACCGGGCATGACATGGGCAAGGCTGAAGGCAATCCGGCGTTTGCAAGTGCCCGACCGCGTCAAAAGGGCACGGGCCGATTTCATTATCGAAACGGGCCGGCCGAAAAGCGAAACGCGCCGACAGATTCGCGCCATCGCCTCTTGTTTCCGCGCCCATTCAGGACGATATTGAAGTTTCAATGCGTGAGATCATTTTCGATACGGAAACAACGGGACTCGACCCAAAGGCCGGGCATCGTTTGGTGGAAATCGGATGTGTCGAACTGATCGATCGCCGCGAAACCGGCCGTACCTTTCACGCTTATTATAATCCCCAACGCGACATGCCTCCCGAAGCAGAGGCGGTGCACGGGCTTTCGATCCAGTTTCTGTCGAACAAGCCGCTCTTTGCCGATCATATCGAGGAACTGCTCGATTTCCTCGGCGATGCGCCAATGGTGGCTCATAATGCGGCCTTCGACTTCGGCTTCATCAATGCCGAATTTGCCCGAGCGGGGCGGGCCGCGCTCGATATGCAGCGTATGCGCTGCACCGTGCAAATGGCGCGAAAGCTGCACCCCGGCGCCAAACATAGCCTCGATGCTCTTTGCACACGCTATGGTATCGACCGTAGCCACCGTATCAAACATGGCGCGTTGCTGGACGCCGAACTGCTCGCGCATCTTTATATTGAAATGACCGGGGGCCGACAGATCGGCCTTGGGCTCGCGGCCGAAGCGGCACAGGAGCAAGCATCGCCCCTGGCCGTCCCCACGACGCGTGCAGCGCCCCGTATCTTTCGGGAAGCGCGTCCCCATTCGGCAACCCCCGCCGAACTTGCGCGTCATGCTGAATTCGTCGCCACGCTGAACAATCCGCTGTGGCACGATAATCCGTGACGATATTCGATATCGTCGCTGAGACTTTTGAAGGAGAAAGAAAATGGAAATCCGCGTCTCTGGTCACCAGATCGAAACCGGCGAAGCGCTTCAGGCGCATGTCAGCGACCGGATGAACGCGATTGCCAACAAATATTTCTCCCGCGCGATCAGCGCCCATGCGACTTTCGGAAAGGGGCCGCATGACAGTTTTCAATGCGATATTGTCGCGCATGTCATGCAAGGGCTGGTGCTGAAAGGTCATGGCCAGGCGCAGGATGCCCATGTGGCCTTTGAGGCGGCGGCGGACCGCATCGAAAAGCAGCTTCGCCGATATATGCGGCGGTTGAAGGATCGCAACAGCAATGGCGGCCCCGCGCCATCGCCCACGATGGACGAAATTCGCGACAATGCCAGCTATACGGTTTTCGATAGCGGCAATGAAGATGATGCAGGCGATGCACCCGCGATCATTGCGGAAACGCGTGTCGATATTCCCGAAAGCAGTGTGTCCGACGCGGTGATGATGCTCGACCTGCGCGACACCAACGCCTTGCTTTTTGTGAACAGCAAAACGGGGGCTCATAATATGGTTTATCGCCGCCGCGATGGCACTATCGGTTGGGTCGAGCCGCAATAAGGGCTAGATTTTCTTTGCTATCCGGCATAAGGGCCGCGCGCAGCACTGCCCTCTTGCCGCGATGGCGGGGTATCGACCGATCCATGATCGTCAAAGGAACAGCCTGGCATTCGCCCGGCGGCAAGCAGATTTGATCAACGCGATGAACCTTTCTTCCCTTCTTTATCCAGCGACTGTGCGCGCCCATGTCCAGATTGATTCGAAGAAGGCGCTTTTCCCCTATATCGGGGAACTGGCGAGCCGTTCACTCGGACTGGACGCCGGCGAAGTCAGCGAAGCGCTTCTCGAGCGCGAGCGGCTCGGGTCCACGGGTTTCGGACGCGGTATCGCTCTGCCCCACGCCAAAATGGCGGACCTGTCCGGGGTGCGTGGTTTATTCCTGCAATTGACGCGCCCGCTGGATTTTAATTCGGTCGACGGGCTTCCGGTCGACCTGCTGTTCGTCCTTTTGTCTCCTGTCGATGCCGGAGCCGATCATTTGAAGGCGCTGGCGGGCGTTTCGCGGATGTTGCGTAACGAAAATGTCGCAGAACGGCTGCGCGGCGCAAAGAATGACGAGGCGCTTTACGCCATGCTGTCCGACAGCGAAGCGCGTGACGCGGCCTAAACCGCTTTTCAGCCTGCCATGACGCGGCTCACAAGCCGCTTTCTTGTCGATCTTTTGCGGCGCCGGGCAGAGGCGGCCGGGGGCTTTGCCACAATTTTGACGATCGGAGACGAGCACGCAGGTTCGATTCTGGTTCAATGTTGTGAACGCGGTGTGATCGGCCCTCTTTTTGAACGCCGGTTCGCCATGAGCGGCCAATATCAGTGGGAAATCGTCGGTCCACCCCCCGAAGCGGGGGAAAAAGCCCACAGTGAATATCGGGCGCGGCGTAAAAATTCAGACCCCGATATATGGATTATTGAACTGGACATCGCGGATGCGCCACGGTTCGTCGCCGAATGGGGCGACCTTGCTTGACTCTATTGCACCGCACAATAGGTGGCCCACACGTTTTTAACGCGTAGGTCGTCCTGCGGGTTGCGTCGGCTTGCCGTCGTCCCCGGTACAACAGTTCGGACACGCAGTCGGATGATGACCGCAGATGCACCGGCCAATGGCCTTCCGCATCTGTTTTAGAGGACAGGGTTCATCAGCCGCCTATTTGACGGACAATATGAGTCGCATTTTAAACGCTGCCAGTGTGGCTGCCGTAAGCATGACTACGGCCACCATTTTATTCCTGGCTGAACCGGGTTTCGCCAGCGATATGGTGGCAGAGGCCCCTTCTCCCCTTCCCCCCCTGGCTGAAGTCCAGGCTCCGGAAACTGCCGAAACGGCAGGGTCTGACGAACAAACAACGGCGCAGGCCAAAGCGGCCGAGGCGCTGACGCAAAAGGCGGCGCAGAAAGAAATCGCTGCTGAAGAAGCCGAAGCCAAGAAAGCGGTAGAAGAGGCGATCGAGCAGGCGCCGATCACCGCCAAATCGCTCGCTGCGCTGGTGGCGACGACGCCGCGGCCCAAGACCATCGATTCCGAACTGCGCTGCCTTGCTGGCGCCGTCTATTTCGAATCGCGAGGCGAATCGCTTCCGGGACAGCTGGCGGTCGCGCATGTGGTGATCAATCGTGCCCAGTCCAGCCGCTTTCCCAACAGCCTGTGCGGTGTCGTTTATCAGCGCAGCCAGTTCAGTTTTGTGCGCGGCGGCAAAATGCCCCGCATTCGCGAGGGCAGCCAGCAATGGACGCGCGCCTTGGCTATCGCGCAGATTGCGCTGAACGGCAGTTGGAAAAATCACGCCCCGGGCGCGCTGTTTTTCCACGCCGACTATGTATCACCCGGTTGGCGCAAGCAGCGGATCGCACAGATCGACAATCATATTTTCTATCGTTGATGGAGCAAGGGGGCGGGCCAAATGCGCGTGCCCCCCTTTTCCTTGGCAATTGCAAAATTGCCAAGGGAGTGGATGTGGCGCATGATGCGTCCATGAAACATTCCGCTCTTTTGCTCCCGCTGACGTTTGCCTCCCTGTTTCTGGGGGGCTGTGTGACGCCGGTACCCCCGGTGGAAGTCACCCGATTCCACACCCCTTCGCTGGCCTCGTTCGCGACCGGCACGCGCTATGTCATTGATCCCAATCCTATGGGCGACCCGGCTGCCGCTCCGTTGGGTGAGCCGTCGCTGGAATGGAGCAGCTATCGCACGGCCGTCGAACAACAGCTTCGGCAACAAGGGTTTGCGCCGGTTCCCGAAGGGGCGAGCGCGCCCTTGAAGGTCAGAATCGGTTTCGACCGTGGTGAACGGCTTGCCGAACGGCGGCGTTCGCCCGTCTCGGTCGGGGTAGGCGGTTCGACGGGCAGCTATGGGTCCGGTGTCGGCCTTGGCATCGGGCTCAATCTGGGTGGCGGGCCGAAGCCGATGCAGGAGTTATTGCTGTCGGTTCGCATCGACGATGCGGCAAGCGGCCAATCTCTTTGGGAAGGACGCGCGCTGACTTCGGTGCCCAAAAAGGCCCCTGCTGCTCAGCCGTCGCTCGCCGCCGCAAAATTGGCCGAGGCTTTATTCAAGGACTTCCCTGGCGAATCCGGACGCACTATCACCGTTCCATGACCATCAGCATCAACGCCGCCTTTGACAGCGGCAATATCGTCGTGGAGTCGGTGGAAGGGGCAAAAGCCCGGCTGTCGATCCGCAAGGATCGCGAATCCGATTTTTTCCAATGGTTTCACTTCCGCGTCAGTTGCGCGGTCGGCGATTCTCTGGAGCTGACTATCGGGGGCCTTTCGGATTCGGCCTACCCCGATGGCTGGCCGGGCTATGCCGCCTGCGCCAGCTATGACCGCGAACATTGGTTCCGGCTGGACACCAGCTATGATGCAGGCTCGCTGACGATTCGTCACAATGCGGAGGCGCCGCTGCTGTGGGTCGCCTATTTCGCGCCCTATTCGATGGAGCGCCATCATGACCTCATCGCTTCGGCGGCGCAGTGCGACGGCGTAAGCTATCGCTGTCTCGGCACCAGCCTTGAAGGCCAGCCGATCGATTGCCTCGAAATGGGCAGCGGCGATGTACAGGTCTGGCTTTATGCGCGCCAGCATCCCGGCGAGAGCATGGCTGAATGGTGGATGGAAGGCGCACTGGAAAAGCTGACCGACCCGGCCGATCCCCATGCGCGGTCGCTGCTGCGCAAATGTCGCGTTCATATCGTCCCCAACATGAATCCCGACGGATCGCGGCGCGGGCAT
Organism: Sphingopyxis sp. MWB1; assembly: GCF_000763945.1. Lineage (NCBI taxonomy): Bacteria > Pseudomonadati > Pseudomonadota > Alphaproteobacteria > Sphingomonadales > Sphingopyxidaceae > Sphingopyxis > Sphingopyxis sp. MWB1. The sequence goes on along the minus strand of NZ_JQFJ01000002.1, from coordinate 1,998,338 downwards.
TTGCGGACCAACTATGCCGGCGTGAATCTTAACCGCGAATGGGATAATCCGAGCGCCGAGCGCAGCCCCGAAGTGCTGTGTGTCCGTAACGCCATGGACGAAAGCGGCGTCGACTGGGCAATGGACGTTCATGGCGATGAAGCCATCCCTGCGGTATTCATGGCGGGCTTTGAAGGTATTCCGTCGCTCAAGAACGCGCAGATGGAAAAATATAAGGCGTTTCAGGCAGCGCTCGCTGCCAATACGCCCGATTTTCAGACGCGGCTCGGCTATGAAGAATCGGCGCCGGGCAAGGCGAATCTGTCAATGTCCACGACGCAGCTTGCCGAACGTTTCGGCGCCGTGTCGATGACGCTTGAAATGCCGTTCAAGGATAATGACGATCTGCCCGATGCCGAACAGGGCTGGTCGCCTGAGCGCTCGAAGCTGCTGGCCCATGCCTGTCTTGCGACGCTGGACCAGATGCTGTGACAATGGGGGTAGCGGATCGTGCGGACTGGCGCATCATCGAGGATGATTTGTCCGGCCCTGCCATCCGCGCCCTGCTGCAAGGCCATTTCGATGCCATGCTGGCCAATTCGCCCGCGGGCAGCTGCCATTTTCTCGATTTCGACGGCCTTAACGCGCCCGATGTGACCTTCTGGTCGGTTCATATCGGGGCGGAACTGGCGGGGTGCGGTGCGCTCAAGATGCTCGATGCCGCCCATGGGGAAGTGAAATCGATGCGAACGGCGGAGCGCCATTTGCGCAAAGGTGTCGCGGCGCACATGCTCGACCATATCATGGCCGAGGCCCGGGCGCGCGGCCTGGCGCGCCTCAGCCTCGAAACCGGATCGGGCGCGGCCTTCGAGCCCGCTCATGCACTCTATCTGCGCCATGGCTTTGCCAATTGCGACCCTTTTGCCGATTATAAGCCTGACCCTTTCAGCCGCTTTATGACGCGGAGCCTTTGACGGCCTGACATCAAAAAGGGGCCCGGTTTCCCGGACCCCTCCTGCTTTCGCTAAAATTTGCGGCGATGGATCAGGCCGCTTCTTTCTTGTCCTCGACCAGCGCGGTGGTTTCGCGCCCGCCGCCAATCGCGATCTTGTGCGGCTTCATCGCTTCGGGCACTTCGCGCACCAGATCGATGGTGAGCAGGCCGTCAGCCAGATCCGCTTTGTCGACGCGGACAAAATCGGCGAGCTGGAAGCGGCGCTCAAAGGCGCGCGTTGCGATGCCGCTGTAAAGAAGATGGCGTTCTTCGCCTTCCTTGGGCTGCGTCTTGCGTCCGCTGACGATCAGCATATTCTGATGGGCGGTCAGGTCGATCTCGTCGGCCTTGAATCCGGCCACGGCAACGGTGATGCGGAAATGGTCGTCGCCCAGTTTTTCAATATCAAAGGGCGGATAATTTTCCGCGCCGCCGCTATTCTCCAGAAAATCGAACAGCCGGTCAAAGCCAACCGTAGCGCGGCGATAGGGGGTCCAGTCAAAATTGTTACGCATGGGTCATTCCTTCCTTTCACAAGCGAAGTCATCGGACGATGGCGTCATGCCATCGCCGCTGTCGGGCCCCGTTTCGGCGACCGGATGAAATAAATCTGGTGAGGAGCCCATGCATTTCAAGGGGGCGGTGGCTCTCGCGCGTCGGGCGCGCTATGGGGCGGCGAATCAGCCTTTTCGCGTCCCATCAGGAAGGAAAGTCCATGCCGCAGCTCATCCTCATCCGTCACGGCCAGTCGCAATGGAATCTGGAGAATCGTTTCACCGGCTGGTGGGATGTCGATGTCACCGAAAAGGGCGCGGCAGAGGCGGTCGCGGCGGGCGTCTTGATGAAGGAAAAGGGGATTGCCCCCGGCGCCTGCTTCACCTCGGTCCAGACCCGCGCGATCAAGACGCTTAATCTCGCACTGGAGGCGATGGGCCGTCTGTGGATGCCGGTGGTCAAGGACTGGCGGCTGAACGAGCGCCATTATGGCGGGCTGACGGGCCTCAACAAGGCCGAGACAGCGGAAAAGCATGGCGAGGAACAGGTGCATATCTGGCGCCGCAGCTTCGACATTCCGCCGCCGCCGATGGAAGCGGGCTCGCCCTATAATCTGGCGGCGGATCCGCGCTATGCCGGCATCGACATTCCTGCGACCGAAAGCCTGAAGGATACGATCGCGCGCGTTCTTCCTTATTATGAGAGCGCGATTGTGCCCGAACTGCGCGCCGGAAAAACGGTGCTGATCTCTGCTCATGGCAACAGCTTGCGCGCGTTGGTCAAGCATCTGTCGGGCATTTCGGACGAGGATATCACCAGCCTCGAAATCCCGACCGGCCAGCCGATCGTCTATGATCTGGCGGACGATCTCAGCGCGGGCGAACGCTATTATCTCAGCGAACGCTGAATGAGCGACAAAGCGGCGTTTTCCTTTTTTCTATGAGGGGCGATCAAATGGTGCCGCTGACCGTGATTTGGAAAAACCGGCCAAAGCCCCGCTGGCGGCTTTCGGAAAATGCGATGGGTCCGTCGCGCCGATCGACATAGACGGTGCGGTCGAACCCATCCTCCATCTTCGCGAGATTGTGATAGCTGAGCCGCAGTCTTAGCCCCGCAACATCCTTATGCTCGACATAAGCGGTAACAAAGGGGCCGACGCTATATTCGCGCTCAATCGCGTCGAGGCGAACGCGTGGGCTTAGACGATTGTCGCTGAAATTGGTGCCCCAGGCGATGTCGCTTCCCGCTATGTCATGGCGCAACTTGATCGCGACATCATATTCCTGTCCCATGCTTTGATCGCGCCAAATGTCAGTGAGCGGGTCGCGTACACGATTGCGGCGAACGGTGATGTCGCTGTCGATGCGCGCGCCGGCCCACCCGAGCGGATCGAGCAACAATGTCGCCTTTGAACTGATCCGGTAGAGATGGGCCGGGGACAAATTGCCGCGTCCCTCGCTGCTGTCGGACAGGGGAATCTGGTCCACCAGATTCTCGGCATAGGCATAAGCAAAGGCGAAGGAGGCATTGCCCCAGCGTCCCATGTCCTGCACGATTTCCAGCTCGGTACGATTGATAATCGGGGGCACCAGACGTCCGTTGCCGCGATTGCCCTTGTCATTTTCCAGATCGACCGAACTGGCGAAATCGAAGAAATCGAGCTGGTCGACGCGGCGCTGCAACAACCAGTTGACCGTGGTGGCCTCCGCCGCCTTCCACGCCAGTGCAATCTTCCCCTTGGGACGCAAGAACTGGCGGGTCAATCCGCCGGGGCCCGACGAACTGAGTTCGCTATATTCGGTGCCAAGATTGATTTGCGCGGTCAGATTGTCGGCCAGCGCGCGGCCCCACGACAGGCTGGCTTCGGCGCGTTTCTCTTCAACGCGCGTATGTTCCCCGCCAAAGTTCACGGGACGAAACACGCCGTCCGCGTCCAGTTCCGCCAGTTCGGCGTCAACCTCCAGGCTGTTATAGGCGCCTTCCAGCGCCACTTGCCAATCGCTGCCGCCTGCGGTGCGCCAGCCATATTCCCCCCGCAAAATCGCTTCGCTCTCATCGGCATCGCGCGAAAAGCGAAGGCCGCTACGCCCACCGACTTCGCGGTCAATGATGAACTGGTCGACCGTTGGGCTGTGCTCGAAACGATAAAGCCCGATCAGTTTCAACCGCCCTTTGCCCAGCGAAAATTCATAATCCCCGCCGACGTCATAATTATGCTCTTCTTCGGTAAAGCGAAATGCCTCTTTCACCGCACCGAAATCCGGCTGCACCGATTGGCCGTCGATCCGGTTCAACCGGTCCACCAACTGGCCGCCCAAGTTAAAATTCCATATGTTGCCGTTGCTCGCCGTGTCCGTCAGCGCGAGCGAAAGCCGCGGCCGGTCCGTATCATATTGGCCCTTTTCCTGACGAACAAAGACCAGGTCGCCCGCGCTATCATAGACATATTCGGGCCCCCAATGACCCTGCCGCCGGGCTTCATTGGTCAAGCTCAATGTTGTTTGGGCACCGCCGACCGCTCCGCTTGTCGAAATTTCTCCATCAAGCCAATTATTCTTCAGCCCCGGCCGCCATTCGGGCCGCCATTGAAAGCTGGTGGTAAAGCCCTGCCCCGCCCCTTCGACCAGCACGACATTGGCAACCTGCCCGGTCAGGCCGGGAACGCTCAGGCTCGCGCCATCGACGATGGCGATATAGGCGACCTGCTCCGCCGGAATGCGTTGCAGCGCGCTGCGCGCGTCGGTGGTCTTGTTGGCGATGCGTTCGCCGTTGATCAGCAGATTGTCGGTGGCCCCGCCCAGTCCGCGATTGCCGCCATTGCTGCCGCTGACAAGCTGAAATCCCGGAACTTTCTCGACCATGTCAAGCGCGGTGCGCGGGGCAAAGCGCGTGAAATTGGCGGGCGTATAGCGTGTCCCCTCGCCCGCCACAGCGTCGGCGGGTGCGGCCGCGGGCGCAGGCTCCTCCTGAGCGAAGGCGTTTCCGCCAAGCCCCAAAATGGCGGCCAGTCCGGCCCCGACCAGCGGCATCTCCCCAAAACGCGCCATTCCCTCTCCCCATCTGTTCCCAACCGCGTCGCACCACAGGTGCGGCGCCTGGGCCATGGCTTATCCACCAACGGGGAACCTGCTTCGACGAGAAAGATTCCGTAACGTCAGGGGGAAAGGATTAGTCGCGCAGCAATTCGTTGATGGCCGTCTTGGACCGGGTTTGCGCATCGACGCGCTTGACGATCACGGCGCAATAAAGCGACGGGCCGGGCGATCCATCAGCCAACGGCTTGCCGGGCATCGCTCCAGGGACAACGACGGCATAGGGCGGAACTTCGCCGATAAAAATTTCGCCAGTCGCGCGGTCGATAATCTTCGTCGACGCGCCCAGATAGACGCCCATCGACAAGACGGCGCCCTCGCGCACGATCACGCCTTCGGCGACTTCGGCGCGCGCGCCGATAAAGGCGCAATCCTCGATCACTACCGGTCCGGCCTGCAAGGGTTCGAGCACGCCGCCGATTCCCGCGCCGCCCGACAGATGGACATTGGCGCCGATCTGCGCACAGCTTCCGACCGTCGCCCAGGTGTCGACCATCGTGCCTTCACCAACCCGCGCGCCGATGTTGACAAAGCTCGGCATCAGCACCGCGCCCTTGCCGATATGCGCGCCATGACGAACGATGGCGCCGGGAACCGCGCGAAACCCTGCGTCGCGAAAACGGCCTTCATCCCATCCGGCAAATTTGGACGGCACCTTATCCCACCAGGTCGCGCCGCCGGGGCCGCCCTCGATGATCGCCATGTCGTTCAGGCGAAAGGACAGTAATACTGCCTTTTTTAGCCATTGATGGACCTGCCACGCGCCGTCGTCCCCGCGCTCGGCGACACGAAAGCTGCCATCGTCCAGCCCGGCGAGCGCCTGCTCGACCGCCTCGCGTTCGGCGCCCTTGCTCGTTACACCCAGCGTCTCGCGCGCATCCCAGGCGGCTTCGATGGTCGAGATAAGGTCGGTCGTCATGCAGTCCCCCAGGATAAAGGCAAGGTGTCGAGCCAGTCATTGATGTCGTTTACATGGAAATCGACATGCTCCGGCAGATGGTCGCGATGGCCGCTTTCGCTGCCATTGTCCAGCCAAACGGTGGTCATCCCAAGCGCTTTGGCCGGGGTAAGGTTGCGCGCCATATCCTCGACAAACAGGCTGGCGGCCGGATCGATGTCCAGATGCGCGATCATGGCGGCATAGGCCGCGGGATCGGGCTTGGGCAGATAGCGGGTGGCGCGAATGTCGCAAATGCCGTCGAACAGATCGGCGATCCCCCGCGCCTCCAGCACGCGCGCCGCATAATCGGCGTCGGCATTGGTGAAAATCAGCCGCCGTCCGGGCAGTCGCGTCAGCCCGGCGCGCAGCCGCTCGCACGGGCTCAGCCGGTCGAGCTCGATACCGTGGACATCGACCAGAAATGTCTCGGGATCGACGCCATGATGGCGCATCAGCCCCGCCATGGTCGTCCCATGATCATGGAAATATTGTTTCTGAACCCGCCGCGCCTCGACCGCATCGACATTCAAGAGACGCATGATAAAGGCGCCCATGCGCGCGTCGATCAGGTCGAACAACCTGGCCGACGGATGGTAAAGCGTATTGTCGAGATCGAAGATCCAGCAATTGATATGGTCGGTGCGGTCCATGTCGCTGCGCTTATCGTCTGACGCCCGGACGGGCAAGCCGTGCGACTTTACCTCCGCGCGCCTTTCGGCTTTAACGCGCCCCGATACCAAAACAGGGGTTGCCTAAATGAAATGTCTTTCCTTCCTTTCCGCTGCAGTGGCGACGGTCTCGCTTGCCGCACCTACTCTCGCACAAGAAAGCACACGCACGGTTATTCACGCGGGCCAGTTGATGGCGGAACCGGGCAAGGCGGTGCGCGGCGCATCGACCATCATCGTGGAAAATGGACGGATTGTGGCGGTAGTCGACGGTTTTCAGCCCGCCGCGCCGGGGGCGACGCTGATCGATCTCAAGGATAAATATGTGCTGCCCGGCCTGATCGACAGTCATGTTCATCTGACCAGCGATGCCGGCGGCATTGCGGGGCAGCTCGAACGCGTGACGCTCAGCCCGGCAGCGCAGGCGCTCAATGCGCAGGCCAATGGCATGAAGACGCTGCGCGCAGGCTTCACCACCGTGCGCAATCTGGGCGATGGCGACGGGGCGACGCTCGCGCTGCGCGACGCCGTGGCGGCGGGCAAGGTGCTGGGGCCGCGCATCGTCGATGCCGGTGTGTCGATTTCGGGCACGTCGGGTCATATGGACGGTGCGCTCGGCTTTCGCGACGAACTGCGCCCCTATTTCGAAGGGGCGGCGAATACCTGCAACGGCGCGGAGGAGTGCCGCCGCGTGGTGCGCCAGCAGATCGGGCGCGGCGCCGATGTGATAAAATTCGCCTCGACCGGCGGCGTCAACAGCCGCATCGGTGCGGGGCTTGGCAAGCAGATGTTCGACGATGAAGCGCGTGCCATCGTCGATACCGCGCATATGTTCGGCAAAAAAGTGGCGGTTCACGCGCATGGCGCCGACGGTATTCGCCTTGCGCTGGCGGCGGGCGCCGACTCGATCGAACATGGCACGATCCTCGATCCCGAAACGATCGACCAATGGGCGAAGTCGAAAACCTATTATGTGGCCACACTCTCGACGGTGAACGGCTATAAGGAACGGCTTGCCGCCAATCCCGATTCCTATGAACCCGATGTGCTGGCCAAGATCAAATGGCGCATCTCGATCACCGGAAAAAGCCTTGAAACGCTGGTCCCGCGCGGCGTGCGGGTGGCGTTCGGAACCGATGCCGGCGTGTCGAAACATGGCCGCAACGCCGACGAGTTTGAACTGATGGTCCAGCATGGCATGACCCCGGTCGAAGCGCTGAAGGCCGCGACGGTCAATGCCGCCGACCTTTTGGGTCTAGCCAATGAAATTGGCACGATCGCGCCGGGCAAGAGCGCTGATATCATTGCGGTCGCCGGTGACCCGCTTGCCGATGTACGCGTCCTTAAAAATGTTGATTTTGTGATGGCGCGCGGCAAGGTCGTCGATTGATCGACCCGCGCTTCGCCCTTCCCTCAATTCGTGGAGCCCGCGATGCTTCTCTCCTTTCTTGCCGCCTTTGCCGCTCAAGCCGCTGCGCCTGAACCCTTCGCCGATGCCGCCGCCCCGGCGCGGGTCGAGGCGCCGATGCAAACGCCCGCGCCCCAGGCAGGGACTGGCAGATGGACGCTGGTGATTCACGGCGGCGCGGGGACGATTCGCCGCGACCGGATGACGGCGGAACAGGATGCCGCGTTTCGCGCCGCAATCGATGCGGCGCTGACGGCGGGACAAGCCGTTTTGGCGCGGGGCGGCAGCGCGCTCGATGCTGTGCAGGCGGCGGTTGAACTGATGGAAGATGAGCCGCTGTTCAATGCCGGGCGCGGCGCGGTTTTCACCCATGACCGCACCAACGAACTGGATGCGGCGATCATGGACGGGCGCACGCGCGAGGCGGGGGCGGTTGCCCGGCTCACCGCCAGCCGGCATCCCATTGCCGCAGCGCGTGCGGTGCTGCGTGATGGACGTCATGTCATGCTGACGGGAGCCGAAGCGGATGGCTTTGCTGCGGAGCATGGCGTTGAGCAGATGGACCCGGCCTGGTTCGCCACCCCGCATCGCCGCCAGCAAATTGAGGATTTCTTGCGCCGCGAAGCGGGGGAAAAGCCCGTCGCTTCCTATGATATTGACCAGAAGTTCGGAACGGTCGGCGCGGTCGCGCTCGACAGGCGCGGCCATCTGGCCGCTGCCACTTCGACCGGCGGCTTGACGGGCAAAAGATGGGGCCGAATCGGCGATGTGCCCATCATCGGCGCCGGCACCTATGCCGATGACCGTGCCTGCGCTGTGTCGGCGACCGGGGCGGGCGAATATTTTATCCGTGTCGGTGTCGCGCATGAAATCTGCGCGCGTATGCGCTTGTCGGGCACCCCGCTTCAACAGGCGGCAGACGAGGTATTGGACGAGGTCAAGCAATTGGGCGGCAGCGGCGGGGTGATCGTCATTAGCCCCGATGGCGCCTCGGGCTTCAGCTTCAATACCGAGGGCATGTATCGCGGCCGGGTGTCGAGTGAGGGTCCACGCGAGGTGGGCATTTATAACGAAGAGTAAGCAAGGGCGCGCGCCGTGGGGACTCCTGTGTAAAAACGCGGTCGGCCATTGACCCGGCTCCCGTTCATCGCTACAGGCCCGCCCATTCGGAAATGGCGGCTTGTCGCGGTTTTCGAGTCACAACAGCGCTTGAACATTGCTGGCGCGGATGAAGCCTCCGGAAGATCATGCGATCGGCCGGGGTCTTTTGCTGTTATCAGGTCGGCTCTTTTTTCGCGAATTTCGCGGGAACAGAGGACGGAGCTTCATCCACCGCAGTAGAGTAACCGTTCGCTCTGATGGGCGGACAATTTAAGGTGAAGCATTCATGCCCACGATCAACCAGCTGGTCCGCAAGGGCCGGACGCCGCAAAAGGCGAAGTCCAAGGTCCCGGCCATGGAATCGAACCCGCAGAAGCGCGGCGTTTGCACCCGTGTCTACACAACGACCCCGAAAAAGCCGAACTCGGCGCTTCGTAAGGTTGCAAAGGTTCGCCTGACCAACCAGCGCGAAGTCATCTCCTACATCCCCGGCGAAGGCCATAACCTGCAAGAGCACTCGGTTGTGCTCATCCGCGGTGGCCGTGTGCGCGACCTTCCCGGCGTGCGTTACCACGTCCTGCGCGGCGTGCTCGATACCCAGGGGGTAAAGGACCGCAAGCAGAGCCGTTCGAAGTACGGCGCGAAGCGTCCGAAGTAAGGCCGCTTTTCCGGTTTGTTGATCGTCCCGAAGTCGCTTGGCGCCGGGATGCTGTTGTAAAAGGAATTACCCATGGCTCGTCGTCGTCGCCCAGAACGTCGCGAAATTCTGCCCGATCCCCGTTTCGGAGATGTGGTGCTGTCCAAGTTCATGAACAGTGTCATGCTCGACGGTAAGAAATCCGTCGCGGAAAGCATTGTCTATGGTGCGCTCGAATCGGTTGAAGCCCGTGCGAAGAAGGAGCCGCTCGGCGTGTTCCATGAAGCGCTGGCAAATATTCGCCCGAATATCGAGGTCCGCAGCCGCCGCGTGGGCGGTGCCACCTATCAGGTTCCCGTCGAAGTTCGTCCGGACCGTGCGCAAGCTCTCGCCATTCGCTGGCTGATCACGGCTGCGCGCAATCGCAGCGAAACCACCATGGCCGCGCGCCTGTCGGGCGAACTGCTGGACGCGTCGAACAATCGCGGCAATGCGGTGAAAAAGCGTGAAGACACGCACCGGATGGCGGAAGCCAACCGCGCTTTCTCGCACTATCGCTGGTAAGTGAGCGGGCGGCCCCTGGCCGCCTCGCAATCGTAACAATCCTTCCTATACCGGGGGCGACTCACAAGGTTTCCCCCAAAGCTCAAGGAAAACACCATGGCCCGCAGCCATCCGCTCGAACGCTATCGCAATTTCGGTATCATGGCGCATATCGACGCCGGCAAGACCACCACGACCGAGCGTATTCTTTATTACACCGGCAAGTCCTACAAGATCGGCGAAGTGCACGACGGTGCCGCGACGATGGACTGGATGGAGCAGGAGCAGGAGCGTGGCATTACGATCACCTCTGCGGCGACCACCTGCCTGTGGAAGGCCGATGAGGGCAAGGGCCCCGAACATCGTCTGAACATCATCGACACCCCCGGACACGTCGACTTCACCATTGAAGTTGAGCGCAGCTTGCGCGTTCTCGACGGTGCGGTTGCTGCGTTCGACGGCGTTGCGGGTGTGGAGCCTCAGTCGGAAACCGTGTGGCGCCAGGCGGAAAAATACAAAGTTCCGCGCATGTGCTATGTCAACAAGCTCGACCGCACCGGTGCGAATTTCTATTATTGTGTCCAGACGATCATCGACCGTCTTGGTGCGACCCCGGCAGTGCTTTATCTGCCCATCGGCGCCGAAAGCGATTTCGTCGGCCTGGTCGACCTGGTCAACGAACGCGCGATCATCTGGAAGGATGAAAGCCTGGGCGCGGAATTCACCTATGAGGAAATTCCCGCCGAGCTGGCTGACAAGGCCGCCGAATATCGTGAGAAGCTGATCGAACTTGCCGTCGAGCAGGATGATGAAGCGATGGAAGCCTATCTGGAAGGTACGCTTCCCGATGTTCCGACGCTCAAGGCTCTGATCCGCAAGGGCACGCTGAGCCAGGCATTTGTCCCGGTTCTCTGCGGCTCCTCGTTCAAGAACAAGGGCGTTCAGCCGCTGCTCGACGCGGTCGTCGATTATCTGCCCTCGCCGCTCGATATTGCGGATGTCCAGGGCGTCAACCCGACGACCGAACAGCCCGATTCGCGTCCGACCTCGGATTCGGCGCCGTTGTCGATGTTGGCGTTCAAGATCATGAACGACCCGTTCGTCGGCTCGCTGACCTTTGCGCGCATCTATTCCGGTACGCTCACCAAGGGCAGCTATCTGAACTCGGTGAAGGACAAGCGCGAGAAGATCGGCCGTATGCTCCTTATGCATGCCAACAGCCGCGAAGATATCGAAGAAGCGCATGCAGGCGATATCGTCGCGCTGGCGGGCCTCAAGGAAACCACCACGGGGGACACCATCTGCGCGCCCAATGCGCCGATCATCCTCGAGCGTATGGAATTTCCCGAGCCGGTGATCGAACTCTCGGTCGAACCTAAGACCAAGGCCGACCAGGAGAAAATGGGCATCGCGCTCAACCGTCTGGCGGCGGAAGATCCCAGCTTCCGTGTCTCGACCGACCATGAATCGGGCCAGACCATCATCAAGGGCATGGGCGAGCTTCACCTCGACATTCTCGTCGATCGCATGAAGCGCGAATTCAAGGTCGAAGCCAATGTCGGTGCGCCGCAGGTGGCATATCGCGAATCGCTCGCGAAGGCCGTTGAAGTCGACTACACCCACAAGAAACAGTCGGGTGGTTCGGGTCAGTTCGGCCGCGTCAAGGTCAGTGTTGCCCCCGGTGAGCGCGGCAGCGGCATCACCTTCATCGACGAGATCAAGGGCGGGAACATTCCGCGCGAATATATTCCCTCGGTCGAAAAAGGCATGCGCGAATCGGCGGAAAACGGTCATATGATCGGCTTCCCGATCATCGACTTTGAAATCCGTTTGACCGATGGCGCTTATCACGACGTCGACTCGTCGGCTTTGGCCTTTGAGATCGCGGGTCGTGCAGCAATGCGCGAAGTCGCGGCAAAGGCAGGCATCAAGCTGCTCGAGCCGGTGATGAAGGTCGAAGTCGTTACCCCGGAAGAATTTATGGGGGACGTGATCGGCGACCTTAACAGCCGTCGCGGACAGATTCAGGGCACCGACAGTCGCGGCATCGCTCAGGTCGTGGACGCGATGGTCCCGCTGGCAAATATGTTCGGCTATGTGAATCAGTTGCGCAGCTTCACCCAGGGGCGCGCGCAATATACGATGACCTTCTCCCATTACGAAGAAGTGCCGAGCAACGTCGCTGAAGAAGTAAAGGCCAAGATGGCCTGATGGGGTCGAAATGCCGCGCGGGCTTGCACCGTGCGGCAAGACCTACTAAGGGCGGCGCCTGATTCAGCGGGCGTCGGCCAGGACTGATCAACACAACCCAATGAACAAGAAGGTTCAATATCATGGCCAAGGCTAAATTTGAGCGGAACAAACCGCACTGCAATATCGGCACCATCGGTCACGTCGACCATGGCAAGACGTCGCTGACGGCAGCGATTTCGAAGGTTCTTTCGGAAGCTGGCGGCGGTTCGGCCGTTGATTTCGCCAACATTGACAAGGCGCCCGAAGAGCGTGAGCGCGGCATCACCATTTCGACCTCGCACATCGAATATGAAACCGACGCGCGCCACTATGCTCACGTCGACTGCCCCGGCCACGCCGACTATGTGAAGAACATGATCACCGGCGCTGCACAGATGGACGGCGCGATCCTCGTCGTTTCGGCTGCTGACGGCCCGATGCCGCAGACCAAGGAGCACATCCTGCTCGCCAAGCAGGTCGGCGTTCCCACCATGGTGGTCTTCCTCAACAAGGTTGACCAGGTCGACGATCCGGAACTGCTCGAGCTCGTTGAACTCGAAATCCGCGAAGAGCTGTCAAAGCGCGATTTCGACGGCGACAATATTCCGATCATCGCTGGCTCGGCGCTCGCTGCCCTCGAAGGCCGCGACGACAACATCGGCAAGGAAAAGATCCTTGAACTGATGAAGGCCGTCGACGAATGGATCCCGCAGCCGGAACGTCCGGTTGACCAGCCCTTCCTGATGCCGATCGAAGACGTTTTCTCGATCTCGGGTCGTGGTACGGTTGTCACCGGTCGTATTGAAACCGGCATCGTCAAGGTTGGCGAAGAAGTCGAAATCGTCGGCATCAAGGACACCAAGAAGACGACCGTCACCGGCGTTGAAATGTTCCGTAAGCTGCTCGATCAGGGCGAAGCTGGCGACAATGTCGGCGCGCTGATCCGTGGTATCGGCCGTGAAGAAGTTGAGCGTGGCCAGGTTCTGGCGAAGCCCGGTTCGATCACGCCGCACACCGACTTCACCTCGGAAGTCTATGTCCTTTCGAAGGACGAGGGCGGCCGTCACACGCCGTTCTTTGCGAACTATCGTCCGCAATTCTATTTCCGCACCACCGACGTCACCGGGACGATCGAACTGCCGGAAGGCACGGAAATGGTCATGCCGGGCGACAATGTGAAGCTTTCGGTCAAGCTCATCGCTCCGATCGCCATGGACCAGGGTCTGCGCTTCGCAATTCGCGAAGGTGGCCGCACGGTCGGCGCAGGGGTTGTGGCCTCGATCACAAAGTAATATAGGGCCTCGAGCCGCGCGAATCGGTGTGATTCGCGCGGCTCGTAGCTTGAAGAATTTTGATGGCCTCTCCGGCCTCCCTGCGGGGGTCGGAACGGGCCATTTCGGCTCTTTCGCATCGTTAGACGGGATTCGACTGGAACAGTCATGGAAACGCAGAATATACGCATTCGCCTGAAGGCCTTTGATCACCGCGTGCTCGATCAGGCCACCACCGACATTGCCGATACGGCACGTCGCACGGGCGCCCTCATTCGCGGACCTATCCCGCTGCCGACGCGCATTGAAAAATTCACCGTGAACCGCGGCCCGCACATCGACAAAAAGTCGCGCGAGCAGTTTGAGGTTCGCACCCACAAGCGGCTGCTGGACATTGTGCAGCCCACCCCGCAAACGGTCGACGCGCTGATGAAGCTCGATCTTGCCGCGGGCGTGAATGTCGAGATCAAGTTGGCGTAAGCCAACGCAGCCCCCGCGAAGGCGGGGGTCTCTATCGTCCAGGCGCTAATTGCCTGCGGTTCCCGCTTTGGCGGGGCGACGACCTAGAGGTGGATACCGCCGGATTTATCCGGGCTGCGTCCCCCGTCTCGCCGTCAACTTCAGAGGTGGCGGCACCTCAGCCCGGACGGGGCGATGCATGAAAATCGGGTTGGGAGGGTTTCTGTCGGCAAATGCTGACGGGGTCCCGCACGCCGGGCGGAATGGTCCGTTCGGCCTCTGTTGAGGAGTATGATCATGCGGACTGGCGTGATCGCGAAGAAAATGGGGATGACCCGCCTGTTTCAGGACGACGGCCGCCATGTGCCCGTCACGGTCCTGAGCCTCGAAGGCTGTCAGGTTGTCTCCGTGCGCGATAAAGAACGTGACGGCTATGTGGCCGTTCAACTGGGTGCTGGATCGGCAAAGGCGAAGAACGTCGCCAAGCCGCAGCGCGGCGCCTATGGCAAGGCCGAAGTGGAGCCCAAGGCAAAGCTCGTCGAATTCCGTGTCGCTGACGATGCGACGCTCGATGTCGGCGCGGAATTGTCGGCGGACCATTTTGTCGCTGGCCAGGTTGTCGATATCCAGGGCGTGACCCAGGGTAAGGGCTTTGCCGGTGCGATGAAGCGCTGGGGCTTCGGCGGTATGCGCGCCAGCCACGGTGTTTCGATCAGCCACCGTGCCCATGGTTCGACCGGTAACCGTCAGGATCCGGGCCGCGTCTTCAAGAACAAGAAGATGGCGGGCCACATGGGTGCGCGCAATCGCACGCAACAGAATCTCGAAATCGTCCGCACCGATGCTGAGCGCGGTCTTCTCTTCGTCAAGGGTTCGGTCCCTGGTTCGAAGGGTGGCTGGCTGCTGGTTCGCGATGCGGTGAAGCTGCCGCGTCATCCCGATGCCCCTTATCCGGCGGGTGTCAAGACGGCGGCGAACGCCAATCAAGAAGCCCCGGCGGATGCGCCTGCGGATACCCCGGCTGATGCCGCGGTCGATGCAGCGACCACCGACGGCGCGCAGGAGTCCTGATCATGAAGGTCAAGGTTCAAACCCTCGACGGCAAGGCCGGCAGCGACATCGACCTCAATGACGAAGTCTTTGGTGTCGACGCCCGTGCCGACATCCTGCACCGCGTCGTTGCATGGCAGCTGGAAAAGCGCCGCGGTCCGGCGCGCGCTGCGCGTGAACGCAGCGATGTTGCCCGTACCGGCAAGAAGTTCGGTCGTCAGAAGGGCGGCGGTACCGCGCGTCACGGCGACCGCAAGGCGCCGATCTTCATCGGCGGTGGCAAGGCGCATGGTCCCCGAGCCCGCACTTTCGGCCACTCGCTGAACAAGAAGATTCGCGCGCTCGGTCTCAAAATGGCGCTCAGCGACAAGGCGAAGGGCGGCAAGCTCGTCGTTCTCGACACGCTGGAGCTCAAGGATGCGAAGACCAAGGCGCTGGCCGGCAAGCTCGGCAAGCTCGATCTTGGCAATCGCGCCCTCTTCATCGACGGCGATGCGGTGCATGAAAGCTTCGCCCAGGCATCGGCCAATCTGATCGGCATCGACGCGATGCCGGCGGTCGGCGCCAACGTCTATGACATCATGCGCGCCGACACGCTGGTGCTGACCCGCGCGGCTGTCGAAAAGCTGGAGGCACGCTTCAATGGCTAAGGCAAAAACAGTCGATGCACGGCATTATGACGTGATCCTCGCTCCGGTGATCACCGAAAAATCGACCCTGCTCAGCGAAAATAACGCGGTGGTGTTCAAGGTTGCAAATGATGCGACCAAGCCCGCCATCAAGGCTGCCGTCGAGGCGCTGTTCGATGTCAAGGTTGTGGGCGTGAATACGCTTGTGACCAAGGGCAAGACCAAGCGCTGGAAGGGCAAGCCCTATACCCGCAGCGACGTGAAGAAGGCGATTGTTCGTCTGGCCGAAGGCCAGTCGATCGACGTCACCACCGGCGTCTGATTGTAGGGAAAGGCAAGGAAAATGGCACTTAAATCCTATAATCCGACCAGCCCCGGCCAGCGCGGCCTGATTCTGATCGACCGTTCGAACCTTTGGAAGGGCAAGCCCGTCAAGGCGCTGACCGAAGGCAAGACGAAGAGCGGCGGCCGCAACAACAAGGGGCATGTAACCTCGCGCGGCATCGGTGGCGGCCACAAGCAGCGTTATCGCATCGTCGATTTCAAGCGTCGCAAATGGGGCGTTCCCGCGACGGTCGAGCGGCTGGAATATGACCCCAACCGCACGGCTTTCATCGCGCTGATCAAATATCAGGACGGCGAAGTCGCCTATATTCTGGCGCCGCAGCGTCTGGCGGTCGGCGACACGGTTGTCGCGGACAAGAAGACCGACGTGAAGCCGGGTAACGCGATGCAGCTGGCGCAGATGCCGGTCGGTACGATCGTCCACAATATCGAGATGAAGCCGGGCAAGGGCGGTCAGATCGCCCGTTCGGCTGGCGCTTATGCACAGGTTGTCGGTCGCGACCGGGGCCTCGTCATCGTGCGTCTCGGCTCGGGCGAGCAGCGCTATATTCGCGGCGAGTGCATGGGCACCGTCGGCGCGGTTTCGAACCCCGACAACACCAACCAGACGCTGGCGAAGGCCGGTCGTCGCCGGTGGATGGGCGTCAAGCCGCTGACGCGCGGTGTCGCCAAGAACCCGGTCGATCACCCGCACGGCGGTGGTGAAGGCCGGACCTCGGGCGGTCGCCACCCGGTGACCCCGTGGGGCAAGCCGACCAAGGGCGCCCGCACGCGCAACAACAAGCAGACGGACAAGATGATCATCCGGTCGCGTCACGCGAAGAAGAAGAGGTAAGTCATGGCTCGCTCGGTCTGGAAGGGTCCGTTCGTGGACCTTCATCTTCTCAAAAAAGCCGAAGCGGCTCAGGACGGCGGCAGCTCTGCCCCGATCAAGACCTGGTCGCGTCGCTCCACCATCCTGCCGCAGTTCGTCGGGCTGACCTTCAACGTCTACAACGGCCGCAAGTTCGTGCCGGTGTCGGTCAATGAAGACATGGTCGGCATGAAGCTGGGTGAATTTGCGCCGACGCGCTTCTTCCCCGGTCACGCGGCCGACAAGAAGGGCAAACGCTAATGGGCAAGGCAAAATCCCCCCGCCGCGTTGCGGATAATGAGGCGCTGTCGGTCGGCACGCAGATTCGCGGGTCGGCGCAGAAGCTGAACCTCGTCGCCGCGCTGATCCGTGGCCGCAAGGTCGAGGATGCGATGAATGTCCTCGCCTTCTCGAAAAAGGCGATGGCCGTTGACGTTCGCAAGGTGCTTGCGAGCGCCGTTGCCAATGCGGAAAACAACCATAACCTCGACGTTGACGCGCTGGTCGTCAAGGAAGCGAGCGTGGGCAAGTCGATCTCGATGAAGCGCTGGCATGCGCGTGGTCGCGGCAAGTCGACCCGGATCGTCAAACCGTTCAGCCGCATTCGCATCGTTGTGCGCGAACAGGAAGAAGAGGCGTAATATGGGCCAGAAGAGCAATCCGATCGGCCTGCGCCTGCAGGTCAACCGCACCTGGGACAGCCGTTGGTTCGCCGAAGGGCAGGACTATGGCCGCATGCTCGTCGAGGATCTCAAGATCCGCAAGTTCATCTTCAAGACGTTGCCGCAGGCCGCGATCTCGAAGGTGGTGATCGAGCGTCCCGCAAAGCTGTGCCGCGTGTCGATTTATGCCGCCCGCCCGGGCGTCATCATTGGCAAGAAGGGTGCCGACATCGAAAAGCTGCGTAAAAAGCTCGGTGCGATGACGGGCAGTGACGTGTCGCTGAACATCGTCGAGATCCGCAAGCCCGAAGTCGACGCGAAGCTCGTCGCACAGGGCATTGCCGACCAGCTCGAACGCCGTGTCGCCTTCCGCCGTGCAATGAAGCGCGCGGTGCAGTCGGCGATGCGTCTGGGCGCCGAAGGCATCCGGATCAACTGCGCGGGTCGTCTGGGCGGCGCGGAAATCGCGCGTACCGAATGGTATCGTGAAGGCCGCGTTCCGCTGCACACGCTGCGCGCCAATGTCGATTATGCCGAGGCCGAAGCCCACACCGCCTATGGCGTGTGCGGGATGAAGGTCTGGATCTTCAAGGGCGAGATTCTCGGTCACGACCCGATGGCGACCGACAGGTTGATGCTCGACGCGCAAACGTCGGGCGTTCGCCCGGCGCGCGATGACCGCCGCTAAGGACTGCTGACATGCTGCAACCGAAGAAAACCAAATTCCGCAAGGCCTTCAAGGGCCGCATTCATGGCAATGCCAAGGGCGGCACGGACCTGAACTTTGGCTCCTATGGGCTGAAGGCGATGGAACCGGAACGCATTACCGCGCGCCAGATCGAGGCGGCTCGCCGTGCGATCACGCGTGCTATCAAACGTCAGGGTCGTTTGTGGATCCGCGTATTCCCCGACGTCCCCGTGTCGTCGAAGCCCGCCGAAGTCCGCATGGGTAAAGGCAAGGGCTCGCCCGAATATTGGGCCGCCCGCGTCAAGCCTGGCCGCATTTTGTTCGAACTCGACGGCGTCCCCGGTGCGGTGGCAGCGCTGGCGTTCGAACGCGCGGCGATGAAATTGCCGATCAAGACGAAGGTTGTGGCCCGCCTGGGCGACACCTCGCACCTGGAGGGTTAAGGGCCATGTCCAAGACCGAAGATTTCAAGACCAAGACGGACGATCAGCTCGCCGAGCAGCTTGGCGAACTCAAGCGCGAGGCGTTCAACCTTCGCTTCCAGGCCGCGACCGGCCAGCTTGAAAAGGCGTCGCGCGTCAAGGAAGTGCGGCGTGCGATCGCTCGCATCAAGACGCAGCAGACCGAGCGCGTGCGCTCGGCCGCGAAGTAAGGAGACTATCATGCCGAAGCGCATTTTGACCGGCACGGTGGTGTCCGATAAGGGCGACAAGACGGTCGTGGTGAAAGTGGAGCGCAAGGTGAAGCACCCGCTCTACGGCAAGATCATCCGCCGTTCGAAAAAATATCACGCCCATGACGAAGATAACGCCGTCAAGGCTGGTGAAACCGTCCGCATCGAGGAAACGCGGCCGATTTCGAAGCTCAAGACCTGGAAGGTTCTCGACAAGGTCGAAACCTCGTCCAAGGCAAAGGCGGCCGAAGCCTAATCAAGGGTTTCGTCGGGTTTTTCACGGAACCGCCGGGGCATCCCGGTAGGCCAAGGAAGAAGGAAATGCATCGATGATTCAGATGCAGTCACAATTGGAAGTCGCCGACAACAGCGGCGCGAAGCGCGTTCAGTGCATCAAGGTGCTGGGCGGGTCGAAGCGTCGCGTCGCCGGCGTCGGCGACGTCATCGTCGTCTCGATCAAGGAAGCGCAGCCGCGCGGCAAGGTGAAGAAAGGTGACGTGCATCGCGCCGTCATCGTTCGCACCGCCAAGGACGTGCGCCGCGCCGATGGCTCGGTGATCCGTTTCGACAGCAACGCTGCGGTGCTCGTCAACAAGAATGAAGAGCCGATCGGCACGCGTATCTTCGGCCCCGTCGTCCGCGAACTGCGCGGCAAGGGCTATATGAAGATCATCAGCCTGGCGCCGGAGGTGCTCTGATCATGGCGAGCAAGATCAAAAAGGGCGACACGGTTGTCATCCTGTCCGGCAAGGACAAGGGCAAGACCGGCGAAGTGACGCAGAACCTTCCGAAGGAAGGTAAGGTTGTCGTCGCGGGCGTCAACATCATCACGCGGCACAACAAGCCGACCCAGACCAACCCGCAGGGCGGTCTGGAGCGCAAGGAAGCGCCGCTGCACGTGAGCAAGGTTGCTATTGCCGATCCCAAGGATGGCAAGCCGACCCGCGTGCGCTTTGAAACCAAGGACGGCAAGAAGGTGCGTGTCGCCGTGAAGTCCGGGGAGACGATCAGTGGCTGATAAATATACCCCGCGCATGAAGTCGCTTTATGACGACAAGATCATCAAGGCGATGACCGAGAAATTCGGTTATAAAAATGCGATGGAAGTTCCGAGGATCGAAAAGATCACGCTCAACATGGGCGTGGGCGAAGCGACGCAGGACAAGAAGAAGGTCGAAACCGCAGCGGCCGAAATGGAACTGATCGCTGGTCAGAAGCCCGTTGTGACGCGCGCGAAGAAGTCGATCGCGCAGTTCAAGCTGCGTGAAGGCATGCCGATCGGCTGCAAGGTCACGCTGCGCCGTGAACGCATGTACGAATTTCTCGATCGCCTGATCACCATTGCCATGCCTCGCATTCGTGACTTTCGCGGTGTGTCGGCGAAAAGCTTTGATGGTCGCGGCAATTACGCCATGGGCCTGAAGGAACAGATCATCTTCCCCGAAATCAGCTATGACCGCGTCGACACCGTTCGCGGCATGGATGTGATCGTGACCACCACGGCACGGACGGACGAAGAAGCACGCGAACTGCTCAAGCTGTTCGGCTTCCCCTTCCCGATCGAAGCCGAAGAAAAGGCAGCCGCTTGATTCCCGTTGGGGATCAGGCCGTGCAAGCACAAGGAAAGAGAACTTAAGTCATGGCGAAACTGAGTTCAGTGAACAAGAATGAGCGTCGCAAGCGTCTGGTGAAAAAATATGCCGGTCGCTATGCGAAGCTGAAGGCGATTGCCGCCGACACTTCGCTCGATGATAGCGAGCGTCTTATCGCGCGCCTCAAGATGGCTGAAATTCCGCGCAATGCGAACCCGACCCGTATCCGGAACCGGTGCGAACTGACGGGGCGTCCGCGCGCCTATTATCGCAAGTTCCGGCTTTGCCGTGTGCAGCTCCGCGATCTGGCCAACAAGGGCCTGATTCCCGGTGTTGTGAAGTCGAGCTGGTAAGGAAGACGCAAGATGGCAATGACCGATCCTTTGGGTGATATGCTCACCCGTATCCGCAACGGCCAGCAGGCGAAAAAGGACAGCGTCCTCACGCCCGCTTCGACCTTGCGTGTCCGCGTGCTCGACGTGCTCCAGCGTGAAGGCTATATCCGTGGCTACAGCGAAGAAGTGCTGGGCGCGAAGGGCCAGCACAAGGGCATTCGTATCGAACTCAAATATTTCGAAGGCCAGCCGGCCATCCGGCACGTGGCGCGGGTGTCCAAGCCGGGCCGCCGCATTTATTCGGGTTCGAAAGAGCTTCCGGTCGTGCGTAACGGCTTGGGCATCACCATCGTGTCGACCCCGCGCGGCGTTCTTTCGGATGCCGAAGCGCGCGAGCATAATGTCGGCGGCGAAGTGCTGGCGGAGGTGTTCTGATGTCGCGCATTGGTAAAAAGGCAGTCGCGATCCCGAGCGGTGTTACCGCCGCGATCGAGGGCGGGCAGCTGTCGGTCAAAGGGCCGAAGGGCACGCTCGCCATGCCGCTTTCCGACAACATCAAGTATGAAGTCGGCGACGGGAGCATTTCGGTGCAGCCCGCGAACGATACACGTGAAGCACGCGCCTTTTGGGGCATGCAGCGTACGCTGGTCCAGAACCTTGTTACCGGTGTGACCGATGGTTTCACCAAGGTTCTGGAAATCAGCGGTGTCGGTTATCGCGCCAATGCGCAGGGCAAGACGCTGAAGCTTCAGCTTGGCTATAGCCATGACGTCGACTTTGCGGTGCCCGAGGGCATTGAGATCAAGACCCCCGATAATACGACGGTCGAGATCAGCGGCATCGACAAACAAAAGGTCGGCCAGGTTGCGGCGGAAATCCGCCGCTGGCGTAAGCCGGAACCCTATAAGGGCAAGGGCATCAAATATCGCGGCGAGTACATCTTCCGCAAAGAAGGCAAGAAGAAGTAAGCCATGGCACATCTTACCCCTTTTCAAAAACGTCGCCAGCGCGTTCGTACCTCGCTCCGTCAACGCGCCGCCGGTCGTCCGCGTCTGTCGGTGCATCGTTCGGGCCGCCATATTTATGCGCAGCTCATTGACGATGCCGCTGGCCACACGCTCGCTGCGGCTTCGACGCTCGACAAGGATGTGCGCGGCAAAGCCGGTGCCACCGCTGCGGCGGCGGCCGATGTGGGCAAGCGTCTCGCTGCAGCTGCCAAGAAGGCGGGCGTGACGCAAGTCGTGTTCGACCGTGGCGGTTTCCTGTTCCACGGGCGCATCAAGGCGCTGGCCGACGCGGCTCGCGAAGGCGGATTGGAGTTTTAATGATGGCAGAAGAGAACAGCACCGGCCAGGGCAACCAGCCCGAGGCGACTCTGGCTCCCGAAGCCACCAACGCCGAAGTCACCAACCAGGCTCCGCGCCGTGGCCGTGGCGGACGCGATGGCGGCCGTGGCGGTCGTGACGGTGGGCGCGGTCGCCGCGACGATCGTCGCCAGCGCGACGATGATGGCGGTGAAGAGCTGATTGAAAAGCTGGTTCACATCAACCGCGTCTCGAAAACGGTGAAGGGCGGTAAGCGCTTCGGTTTCGCCGCGCTCGTCGTCGTGGGCGACGGCAAGGGCCGCGTGGGTTTCGGCCATGGCAAGGCACGCGAAGTTCCGGAGGCGATTTCGAAAGCCACCGCTGCGGCGAAGAAGGCTATGATTCGCGTTCCGCTGCGCGACGGTCGCACACTGCACCATGATGGCCGGGGCCATTTCGGCGCGGGCAATGTCACCCTGCGGTCGGCCCCGGCGGGGACCGGCATCATTGCGGGTGGCCCGATGCGTGCTGTCTTCGAATCGCTGGGCGTTGCAGACGTGGTGACGAAGTCGGTCGGCACCTCGAACCCTTATAACATGATCCGCGCGACTTTTGAGGCACTGGGCGAACAGACCAGCCCCAAATCGGTGGCGCAGCGTCGCGGCAAGAAAGTGTCGGACCTCATCAAGCGTGGCGGCATCAAATCCGACCGCGTGGCCGAGGCTGAAGCTGCCGCGGTGACGGAGTAAAACCATGGCTGACAAGAAGATCAAGATCCGCCAGATCGGTTCGCCGATCCGTCGTCCCAAGGAACAGCGCGCCATTTTGACGGGCCTTGGGCTTGGCAAGATGAACCGCGAAGTCGAACTGGTCGACACCCCAGCCGTGCGTGGCATGATCCGCAAGGTGTCGCACATGGTGGAAGTCGTCGGGGGCTGAATCGCGATGAAGCTCTATCGCCTGTTGACCGGTCCTGATGACAGCGCTTTTTGCGCGCGCGTTGAGGGGCTGCTCAATCGGGGGTGGCAGCTTCACGGCAGTCCGACAATGACCAGTGTGGGCGGGCAGGCTTATGTCGCCCAAGCAATTGTGATGGAAAAGGCTGGACCTTATCCCGGCTTTCAACCATCGAGCGATATTGAACCGGATTGATCTTTTAACAGGATCCATCCTCAGCGCGAACACAGCGAAAGCGAGTGCAATATTATGACTATTAAGCTTAACGATCTTCGTGACAATAATGGTGCCCGCAAGGGCCGCATGCGCGTTGGACGCGGCATCGGCTCGGGCAAGGGCAAGACCGGCGGCCGCGGCCAAAAGGGTCAGAAGAGCCGCAGCGGTGTTTCCATCAACGGCTTTGAAGGCGGCCAGATGCCGCTTCACATGCGCCTGCCGAAGCGCGGCTTCAACAATATTTTCGGCAAAGATTACGCCATCGTAAACCTGGGCCAAGTGCAGAAGCTCATCGACGCCAAGAAGCTTGATGCCAAGAAGGTCGTCGATCATGACACGCTGAAGGCAGCCGGTGTCGCACGCGGCGGCAAGGATGGCGTGCGCCTCCTCGCCAAGGGCGAACTGACCGCAAAGCTCAACTTTGCCGTTGCGGGCGCGTCAAAGGGCGCGATCGAAGCGGTTGAAAAGGCTGGCGGCAAGGTCGAAGTTACGGCTGCTCTGGCAGAAGCCAAAGCCGAGTAATTGAATTGGAAAGGCGGCTCCCGCAAGAGCCGCCTTTTCCGATTTGCCCGGTCCCACGCGGCTGTGTCGGATCTTTCGAGACAGCGTTCGGAATAACCAATGTCGAGGGACATCGCGACTTCGCCCGATGCGAACGGGTAATGACAGCGGGAATGCAGCTTTTGCGCGCCGCTAAATAGGCCTTTCCCCTTGCGCTTCGCGCCGCGCGAACGCACATAGGCGCCGGGTCGCGGGGGCGCGGTCCGCCACTTGAGGAAAGATGATCATGGCCTCACGCGCCGACCAATTTGCTTCCAACCTGAACTTTTCGAAGTTCGGCCAAGCTACCGAGCTTAAAAACCGTATCTGGTTTACGCTGGGGGCTTTGATTGTTTTTCGCTTTCTGTCTTTCGTGCCGCTGCCGGGGGTTGATCCCGTTGCGTTGTCACAGCTGTACAGTCAGGCGGCTTCGGGCGGCATATTGGACATTTTCAACACCTTCTCGGGCGGTAGCCTGGAGCGGATGAGTATCATCGCGCTCGGCGTTATGCCTTATATTACTGCATCGATCGTCGTTCAGCTCGCTGCGGCGCTGTCCCCCAGCCTCGCCGCGCTCAAGAAAGAGGGCGAAAGCGGGCGGAAAAAGCTCAACCAATATACGCGTTATGGCACGGTCGCGCTCACCGCGATTCAAGGCTATTTCGTCGCGGTCGGTCTGGAAACCCTTGGCGCCAGCCAGGGCATTGCTGCCGTGGTGGATCCCGGCATGTTCTTCCGCGTCGGCGCGGTGATCAGCATCGTCGGCGGCACGCTGTTCCTGATGTGGCTGGGTGAACAGATCACAAGCCGCGGCATCGGCAATGGCATTTCGCTGATCATCATGGCGGGCATTCTGGCGCAGCTTCCGCGCAGTTTCTCGCAAATGTTCACCCAGGTCCGCGAAGGCTCGATGGGCGGCGGCACGGTCGTTGCAGTCATCATCGGCGCGGTTGCGGTCATCGCCTTCATCAGCTTCATGGAGCGCGCGCAGCGCCGCGTGCTCGTCCAATATCCCAAGCGCGCCACCCAGCGCGGGGTGATGCAGGCCGACCGCAGCCACCTGCCACTCAAGGTCAATACCGCGGGCGTGATCCCGCCGATCTTTGCCTCGTCGCTGCTCTTGATGCCGGTGACGATCACCCAGATGATGGGCAATAATGTTCAGGGCGACACCGCGACCGGCGATTTCCTGATCATGCTCAACCAATATCTGGCGCATGGCCAGCCGCTCTACATGCTGCTCTATGCTGCGGGCATCATCTTCTTCTGCTTCTTCTATGTCGCAGTCGTATTCAACCCGGAGGAAACCGCCGACAATCTGAAGCGGCAAAACGGCTTCATCCCCGGCATCCGCCCGGGCAAGAATACCGCCGCCTATCTGGATTTCGTGCTGACGCGCATCACCGTCATCGGTGCGGCCTATCTGGCGCTTATCTGCCTGGTTCCGGAATATTTCATTGCCAGCTCGGGCCTGCCCTTTGCGCTGGGCGGCACCAGCCTGCTGATTATCGTCAATGTCACCATCGACACGATCAGCCAGATCCAGAGCCACATGCTCGCGCACCAATATGGCGACCTGATTAAAAAGGCGAAATTGAAGGGCGGCGTTGCACGGCGCTGAACCCTTCGGTAGGGCGGGCGCGAACAGGCACGGGAACAGGGACCTTCCATGACGCTCAACATCATTTTGCTGGGGCCGCCGGGGGCGGGCAAGGGGACGCAGGCCGCACGGCTGGAGGAAGAGCATGGCATGGTCCAGCTTTCGACCGGGGACATGCTGCGCGCCGCTGTCAAAGAAGGCACGCCGCTGGGACAGCAGGCCAAGGCCGTGATGGATGCGGGCGAGCTGGTCTCGGACGAGATTGTCTCGGGGCTGATTGGCGAACGGCTCGATGCGCTGGGCGGCGATGTCTCGGTGATCTTCGACGGTTATCCGCGCACCGCGGCGCAGGCTGACGCGCTCGACGCGATTCTCGCCGCGCGCGGGCGCAAGCTTGACCATGTCATCGAGTTGCGGGTCGAGGAGGATGCGCTCGTCGACCGGATCACGGGCCGCTTTTCCTGCGCCAAATGCGGTGCCGGTTACCATGACCGTCACAAGCAGCCCAAGGTCGAAGGCGTTTGCGACGCCTGCGGCAGCAGCGAATTCAAGCGCCGTCCCGACGATAATGAGGAAACGGTCCGCACCCGCATGGCCGAATATCGCGCCAAGACGGCGCCGATCCTTCCGATCTATGACGAGCGCGGGCTCGTCACCCATGTCGACGGCATGGCGCCCATCGCCGATGTCAACGACGCGATAGAAACCATCCTCGCCAGCGCCGGCTGAGCGAGGTCGTTTTTTTCCTGTCTCTCCCCCGACCCGCTGGGGACAGACCCCTTTCGGCGAAGGGGACAGCCGGACGCTAGCCAATAGTCTGCCCTGCCATTAGGCTCGCCCGAAATGGGGGAAGGGGGATTATGGCCTTGCAGCAGTTTATCGCTATTTGCGCGGCTTCGGCAGCGTTCGCTTTGGCATCGCCAGCGGCAGCGAAAATTATCGACCAGACGGAACAGGGTTTCACCAGCGCGCATAGCGCGCGGGTCGCGGCATCACCCGATGAGGTGTGGACGATGCTTCGCATGCCGCAAAAATGGTGGTCGAAAGCGCATAGCTGGTCGGGGGACGCCGAAAATTTCTGGCTCGATTCGCAGGCCGGGGGATGCTTTTGCGAAAAGCTGCCCGATAGCGGGGGCGGGATGGGCAGCGTCAAACATGCCGAAATTCTCTTCGCCAAGCCCGGCTCATTGCTACGCCTGTCGGGCGCGCTCGGCCCGCTGCAGGGCGAGGCGCTAAAGGGCACGCTCACGATCCAGATCAAGCCGGAGGACGGCGGGAGCCGCATTCGTTTCGACTATGTTGTCGGCGGCTATATGCGCTTTGATCCCAAGGAAATCGGCCCTGCCGTCGATAATGTCATCGGCGAACAGCTTCGCGGGCTGGCGGCCGCGCTGGGCGGCGCGTTGCCGCCTGCCGCTGCGGACGAAGAAGGGGGAGAGGGGAAAGCCGAGGCTCTGGACAAAAGCGACAAGGAACAGGCTGTCTCGCCGCTTGATACGGTTGCCGCCGATCTGCGGGGCGACAGGGGCGAAGAATAGGAGAGCCCAGCCCCAAAGCGGCGAGCCAGGCCGCCGAAACAGGCATGCAGCGCTGGCGCTTATTCCGTCTTGCCTTTTTTGAGCGCGGCCAGCGCAGCGAAGGGGCCGGCCTGCTCTTCGCTCAGCACACCCTTTTCGGCCAATATGCGGTCGGCGTCGGGGTGGCGGGGAAAAGGCTCGAGCGCGAGCGACAGCGTCTGCACCGCGGCCTCGCCGACATCGACGCGATCATCCTCCAGCGGCAATATGTCGCAATCCGCGCTGTCGATCTCGACTTCTTCCTCCTCCGCCACATCGGGCGCAGCATCACTCAGAAAGCGCAGGTCAAAGGATTCGCTGATTTTCACGGGAACGGGCAGGGCGGTGGCGGCGCAGCTTTGCACCAGCCGTGCGGTGATCTTTCCGCGCAGCTTGAGGCCGCCCGCGACCGCCGAAACCTCGGCCTCGACGCGAAACTGGTCGAGCGCGACCAGCTCGAGCCGCGCCGCGATACGCGCGCGCGCCGTCTCATCGGCATTCAACGTCACCTGCCGCCCCGGCCCGGCTTCGGCAAGCGTGACGACATGAGAAAATTCGGGGGTCATCATGCGCCTGTCTCGGGCAGCTGGTCGGCGGCGATCAGCTCCGCCACCGGCAGTGCGGAAAGTGCGGTGCGCAGCCGCGCGACTTCGCCCATGACATGGTCCAGCGCCGGGGCGGGCGGTTCCTGCCCGCGCCACAGATTGCGAACCAGCGCGGCGCGCAGAGCCGGCGATCCGTCGGGCGCGCGATAGGCGCCGAGCCGCCCGCCCAGCGCGCCCATCATGCGTCCGACCTGCTTGCCAACGACCATGTCGCCGAAACCAATCTGGCGCATCTGCCCGTCCATGTCGGTGACGAATAATTCGGTCAGATAGACGCCCGCCGCCGCCTGCGCAGGGTCGTCGTCGATCCGGTGGAGGACCAGCGCCGTGACAAGGCTGACCATGTCGAAGCGTCCGTCGAGCGTATCGGGCGCGCCGCCAGCCTGATACCAATGGGGGCGGCGTGCGGCGGCAATTACGGCGTTCCACAGCGGGCGCAGCGCCTCGCGGGGGTCGGGGTCGGGCCGGAAAAATTTGCGAAGCGAAAACATGGCATCGCGCTTAGGCCGAATCGCTCCGCCGGAAAAGGGGCGTTGGTCAGCGTGGCGCAAGCTTTGACGCGGCATAAGCCGCTTGTGCCCCCCCGCCGCTTGCGGTTAAGAGGCGGGCTGGACCGGCGCCCCTGCTTGTAGAGCCGGGCGCAATGGAGAGACATTGATGCCGCTTTTGCTTTCTTCCTTCCGTCTTCCCCGTGCGCGCGTGGCAGCCCTTGGCCTGATGATGGCCGTTGCTGTCGGCGGCTGCACCCAGCTTAAGGGGCGGCAGGGCTATATCGCCGATGCGGTGCTCACCGATGCGATTACGGCGGGCGTCGATAATCGCGAATCGGTCGAAAAGACGCTGGGCCGCCCCACCTTTGTCGGTCAGTTCGACGGCAGGGATTATTATTATGTTTCGCGCGAAACGCGCCAGCTTGCCTTTGCCCGCCCACGCCCGATCGATCAGCAAGTGCTGCGCATCCGGTTCGACGCCAATGGCAATGTGACCGAGGTGGATCGCACGGGGGTCGATTTGGTAGCGCGGATCAGCCCGCATGGCGACAAAACGCCGACACTGGGCCGCCAGCGCAGCTTCTTTGAAGATATTTTCGGCAATATCGGTGCGGTCGGTGCGCCGGGCATGGCGGGCGGGTCGCAATAAGCCGCCCCGTTCGGTCTATCGTCTTGATATAGCAAAAGGCCCGCGCTGCTCCCTTGCAGCGCGGGCCTTTTTGATACGCCGCCGTCGTGGAATCAGGCCGACAGTTCCTGCGCAATCCCGCCGGCCGCCAGCACCGCGAGCGTGACGAGATCAGACGCGGGGGAGGCCATGGTGGCGACCTGAACCGGCTTTTCCATGCCGACCAGCACCGGGCCGATCACCGCGCCGCCGCCCAGTTCGCGCAGCAGCTTGGCCGACAGATTGGCCGATTGCAGCCCCGGCATCACCAGCACATTGGCGGGCCCCGACAGGCGGCAGAAGGGGTAGTTCTGCATCAATCGCTCGTTGAGCGCGACGTCGGGTGCCATTTCGCCTTCATATTCGAAACCGGGCTGGCGTTTGTCGAGGATGTGGACCGCCTCGCGGATATTTTCCAGCCACGATCCTTCGGGATTGCCAAAAGTCGAATAGGACAGGAACGCGACACGCGGTTCGTGCCCCATGCGGCGCGCCACCTGTGCGGTGCGCTCGGCAATATCGGCCAGCATTTCGGCGGTGGGCCGTTCATTGACCGTCGTGTCGGCCATGAAGATGGTGCGATGCTGCGCCACCAAAATATGGGTGCCAAAGGGGGTCTTGCCTTCGGCATGGTCGATCACGCGCCGCACTTCGCGCATGGTGCGCGAATAGGTGCGCGTAACACCGGTGATCATCGCGTCGCCCAGCCCCATTTTCAGCATCAGCGCGCCGAAGATATTGCGGTCGCGGTTGACCATGCGTTCGCAGTCGCGGCGCAGATAGCCGCGCCGCTGGAGCCGCTTGTAGAGCAACTCGACCATTTCGGGGACATGCGGCGAATTGACGCTGTTATGCACCTCGAAATTCTCGGCATCGGCGACGCCCATCGCGCGCAGCTTGTCGTGCAGTCCTTCGCGGCCGACGAGCACCGGAATGCCATAGCCGCCGTCGCGGAACTGGATCGCGGCGCGCAGCACCACCTCTTCCTCACCCTCGGCAAAGACGACGCGCTTGGGATTGGCGCGCGCCGCCTCATAGGCCAGCGTCAGCACCGATGTCGTGGGATTAAGCCGGGCGCGCAGGCTGGTGCGGTAATCGTCCAGATCCTCGATGGGCTGCTGCGCGACACCCGTCTCCATCGCCGCCTTGGCGACCGCGGCGGGGACGATTTCCATCAACCGCGGGTCAAAGGGGGAGGGGATGATATATTCCGGCCCAAAGCTCGACGCCCGCCCCCCATAAGCGGCCGCCACTTCCTCGGGCACCTGCTGGCGCGCCAGTTCTGCGATGGCATAGGCGGCGGCAATCTTCATCTCTTCGTTGATCGCGGTCGCGCGCACGTCGAGCGCGCCGCGAAAGATGAAGGGGAAGCACAGGACATTATTGACCTGGTTGGGATAATCCGACCGCCCCGTCGCAATGATTGCATCGGGGCGTGCCGCGCGCGCGTCAGGGGGCGAAATTTCAGGATCGGGGTTCGCCATCGCAAAGATGATCGGTGCGGGCGCCATGCCCATCACCATCTCAGGCTTCAGCGCGCCCGCCGCCGACAAGCCCAGAAACACGTCGGCGTCCTGCAGCGCCTCGGTCAGGTCGCGTGCTTCGGTGGGGACGGCATGCGCCGATTTCCACTGGTCCATACCGTCGGTGCGGCCCTGATAGATGGTGCCGGTGCGGTCGCACATGATCACATTTTCATGTTTGACGCCCATCGCCTTGATCAGCGCGGTGCAGGCGATGGCGGCGGCTCCCGCGCCATTGACGACGACCTTGATCTTGGAAAGGTCGCGGCCCGTCAGGTGACAGGCGTTGATCAGCCCGGCAGCGGTGATGATCGCTGTGCCATGCTGGTCGTCATGGAACACCGGAATGTTCATCTTCTCTTTCAGCGCCGCTTCGATGATGAAGCAATTGGGCGCGGCGATGTCTTCCAGATTGATCCCGCCAAAGCTGGGGCCGAGCAGCGCGACCGCGTCGATAAAGGCCTGCGGATCTTCGGTGTCGACTTCGAGGTCGATCGAATCGACATCGGCAAAGCGCTTGAACAACACCGCCTTGCCTTCCATCACCGGCTTCGATGCCAGCGCGCCCAGATTGCCAAGGCCCAGGATCGCGGTGCCGTTCGAAATGACGGCGACCAGATTGCCCTTGGCGGTATAATCATAAGCGGTGGCGGGATTTTCGGCGATGGCCTTCACTGGCACCGCGACGCCGGGCGAATAGGCCAGCGACAGGTCGCGCTGCGTCGCCATCGGCTTTGATGCAACGATCTCGATCTTACCGGGCCGGCCATAGCTGTGATAAAGCAGGGCCTCGCGGTCCGAAAATTGCACCTTGCTGCCGCTATCCATCATCTATCCTCTTCAAAATCTCACAAGATGCGCGTCCACCCTTCCCCTAGCGCCGCCGCCGAAAAATGTAACCGGCAATGTTGCCCGCCGCGTGCCGAATGCCGAGGGGGGAGGGTGGCGGCTCCGTATCGCGCCTTGCCATGCGGCCCTCAATCACTAAGCAGGGGCCATGCCCGCCACTGCCCGCAAACCCGCACCGAGCAAAGCATCCGCGCCCGCCGCGACACCGATGATGGCGCAATATTGGTCGCTGAAGGAAAAGGCGGAGGATTGCCTGCTCTTTTACCGCATGGGCGATTTTTTCGAGCTTTTCTTCGACGATGCCAAGGCGGCGGCTTCGACGCTCGACATTGCGCTCACCTCGCGCGGTGAACATGGGGGGGAGCCGGTGCCGATGTGCGGCGTTCCCGTCCATTCGGCCGAATCCTATCTTGCGCGGCTGATAAAGGCGGGCCACCGGGTCGCCATCGCCGAACAGGTCGAAACCCCGGCAGAGGCGAAGGCGCGGGGCGGATCGAAGGCGCTGGTCGCGCGCGATATCGTGCGTTTCGTTACCGCGGGTACGCTCACCGAGGAGTCGCTGCTCGAAGGGCGCAGCGCCAACCGGCTTGCCGCGCTTGCTGAAGTGGGCGGCGAAATGGCGCTTGCCGCCGCCGATATTTCAACGGGCGTTTTTGAAGTTGTCGCGCTGACGGCGCAGCAACTGGACGCCGAACTCGCGCGGCTTGTCCCGGCGGAACTTTTGATCAGCGAAATGGCAGAGGCCGCGCCGCCGTCCGCCGCGCGCCAGCTCGTCCGCCGCCCGGCATCCGAATTTTCGAGCAGCGCGGGACAGAAACGGCTGGAGGCGCTGTTCGCCGTGCAAACGCTCGACGGCTTTGGCGCCTTCACCCGCGCCGAACTCGCCGCCATGGGTGCGCTCGCCGCCTATCTCGACCATGTCGGCACAGGCAGCGCCGCTTTTCTTCAGCCCCCCGTTCGGCACCAGATTTCGGGCCGCATGGCGATTGATGCTGCGACGCGCGAAAGCCTCGAACTGGTGCGAACCATGGCGGGGCGGCGCGAGGGCAGCCTGCTCGCCACCATCGACCGCACGGTGACGGCGGCGGGCGCGCGCCTGCTCGCCGACGATCTCTCCAGCCCGCTCACCGATCGCGCGGCGATTGTCGAGCGGCTCGATCTGGTCGATGCGCTCGCGCGCGATGCGCTGTGGCGCGGCGATTTGCGCGCGGCGCTGCGCGCGCTTCCCGACGCTGGGCGCGCGCTGGGACGGCTGGTCGCAGGGCGCGGCGGGCCGCGCGATCTTGCCCAGCTTCGCGATGCGCTGGCGGGCGCGCGGCTGCTGCGCGAACAGATGGCGCGCCGCGCCGATCTGCCGCCGATGCTCGGCCGGCTGCTCCCCCGGCTCGATGGCCATGGCGCGCTTGTCGATGAGCTCAGCCGCGCGCTCGTCGAGACGCCCGCCGTCGATGCGGCGCAGGGCGGCTATATCGCCGAAGGCTATGACGCCGCGCTCGATGCCTTGCGCGAAACTGCGCGCGACGGGCGCAAGGCGATTGCGGCGCTGGAGGCGGAGTATCGCGAACGCACGGGCATCGCTGCGCTCAAGATCCGCCACAATGGCGTGCTCGGCTATCATGTCGAAGTGCCCGCCAAACATGCCGATGCACTGATGGCTGAAGGATCGGGCTTTACCCACCGCCAGACGCTCGCGGGCGCGGTGCGGTTCAACTCGCCCGACTTGCACGAGGCAGCGAGCCGCGTCACCCAAGCGGGGGTTCATGCACTGGCGGCAGAGGCGGCGCATCTCGAAACCCTGGTTGCGATGGCGGTCGAGCGGCGCGAGCCGATTGCCGCAAGCTGCGACGTGCTCGCGCGGATCGACGTCGCGGCGGCGCTCGCCGATCATGCGATGAGCCATGGCTGGTGCCGCCCCGATATCGCCGATGAACCCTGTCTCAATGTAACAGGCGGGCGCCATCCGGTGGTCGAGGCGGCGCTGGCGAAATCGGGCGAGCGTTTCGTCCCCAATGATCTCTCGCTGGGGGAAAGCGACCGGCTGTGGCTCGTCACCGGGCCGAATATGGGCGGCAAATCGACTTTCCTGCGGCAGAATGCGCTGATCGTCGTGCTCGCGCAGGCGGGTGCTTTCGTCCCCGCCACCTCGGCGCGGCTGGGTCTTGTCGACCGGCTGTTCAGCCGCGTCGGCGCCAGCGACAATCTCGCGCGGGGGCGTTCGACCTTCATGGTCGAAATGGTCGAGACCGCCGCGATTCTGGCGCAGGCGACGCCTAACAGCTTCGTCATATTGGACGAGGTCGGGCGCGGCACCTCCACCTATGACGGGCTCGCACTCGCCTGGTCGGTGGTCGAGGCGGTGCATGAGGTCAACCGCTGCCGCTGCCTGTTCGCCACTCATTATCACGAGCTGACGCGGCTTGCCGAAAGCCTCGATGCGCTCTCGCTCCATCATGTCCGCGCGCGCGAGTGGAAGGGCGATCTCGTGCTGCTCCACGAAGTCGCTGATGGACCGGCGGACCGCAGCTATGGTCTGGCCGTGGCGCGGCTGGCCGGGGTCTCGCCCGCGGTCGTTAAGCGCGCCGAGGCGGTGCTCGCCAAGCTGGAGGCGGGGCGCGAGGCAACGGGCGGGCTTGCCGCCGGGCTCGACGATCTGCCGCTCTTTGCCGCGACCTTGGCGGAAGGCCCCGCCGCCCCCGCCGATCCGCTGCGCGAGGCGCTCGCCGATATCGACCCTGATGCGCTCACCCCGCGCGAGGCGCTTGACGCCCTCTATCGCATCAAGCAGCTTGTGGCGGAGCAAAGCGAATGAGCGGTTTTTTCTCCAGCCTTCCCAATCGGCGCGCGATTATCGACCGGCGCGTACTCGCCGAACGCCTTGCGGCGATTGCCGAGGAAAGTGCCGATAATGGCGCGCGCCGTCGCGCGATGGTGGCGCTGCTCAAGCAAGCGCTGGAGGATGGCCGCGCCGAAGTCGAAAAGCGGCTGGCAGATGCCCCCTCGTCGGGACGGATCGCGGCGCAGGCGACCGCCTTTCTGATCGATCAGCTTGTCCGCCTGTCCTATGATTTCACCGTCGAACATCTTTATCCCGCGGGCAATCGATCGGCGGGGGAGCGGATCACGGTCATCGCGGTCGGCGGCTATGGCCGCGGCGAAATGGCGCCGCACAGCGATGTCGATATCGGCTTTCTGACCCCCTTTCGCCAGACGAGCTGGACCGAAAGCGTCATCGAGGCGCAGCTATACACCCTCTGGGATCTGGGGCTGAAGGTCGGCCACTCCTCGCGTTCGCTCGACGAGATGATCCGCGCCGCGAAAGAGGATATGACGATCCGCACCGCGCTCCTCGAAGGGCGCTTCATCTGGGGCGACCGCGACCTTTATGATCAGGCGGCGGCGCGCTTCGACGCCGAGGTGGTCGCGGGCAATGCGCGCAGCTTTGTCGCCGAAAAGCTCGCCGAGCGTGACGAGCGGCACAAGAAAATGGGCGATTCGCGCTATGTTGTCGAACCCAATGTAAAGGAAGGGAAGGGCGGGCTTCGCGACCTTCACACCCTGTTCTGGATCGGCAAATTCATCCACCGCGTCCGCACCGTCCCCGAACTGGTCGACGCCGGGCTGCTCACCGCGCGCGAGCTGCGCCAATTTGGCCGCGCCGAAAATTTCCTGCTCGCGGTGCGCTGCCACCTTCATATTCTGGCGGGGCGCGCCGAGGACCGTCTGACCTTTGATTTTCAGCGCGAGATTGCGGCGCGAATGCAATTTGCCGAGCGGCCGGGCAAAAGCGCGGTCGAACGCTTCATGCAGCTTTATTTTCTCCACGCCAAAAGCGTCGGCGACCTCACCGGCACGTTCCTGGCTCATCTCGACGAACAGCTTGCGGCGCGCGGGCGGCGTTTCCTGCCCTCGATCCGCCGCCGCCCCGGCAAGCTCAATGGCTTTGTCCTCGACCGGGGGCGGCTCGCCTTGCCGTCGGATGATTTTTTTCAGGAAGACCCTGTTCGCCTGATCGAGATTTTCGCGCTCGCCGACAAATATAGCCTCGAAATCCATCCGCAGGCGATGCGGCAGGCGCGTCATGACGCGAAGCTGATCGACGGAAAGCTGAGGAGGATTGCGCGTGCTAATGCGCTTTTTCTCGATGTGCTTACCAGTCCGCGCGATCCCGAAACCGTGCTGCGCTGGATGAACGAGGCGGGGGTGTTCGGCCGCTTCATTCCCGATTTCGGCCGCGTCGTCGCGCAGATGCAATTCGACATGTATCATCATTATACGGTCGATGAGCATACGATCCGCGCCATCGGGCTGTTGTCCGACATCGAGCAGAACCGGCTTCAGGAGGATCATCCGCTTTCGACCGCGATCATGGACCAGATCCAGTCGCGGCGCGTCATTTATGTGGCGGTGCTGCTGCACGATATCGCCAAGGGGCGCGGCGGCGATCACAGCGTGCTGGGCGCTGAACTTGCGCTGCGCGTCTGCCCGCGGCTGGGGCTGAGCGAGGCGGAGACCGAGACGGTCTCATGGCTTGTGCGCTATCATCTCCTCATGTCGGCGACCGCGTTCAAGCGCGACCTCGCCGATTTCAAGACGATCCTCGATTTCGCCCAGCATGTGCAATCGCCCGAGCGGCTGCGGCTGCTCCTTGTCCTCACCGTCGTCGATATTCGCGCGGTCGGCCCCGGGGTGTGGAACAGCTGGAAACGGCAATTGCTCACCGAATTATATGATTCGGCCGAAGAAGTGCTGCGGCTCGGCCACAAGCAGCGCGGGCGCGAGGCGCGGATTGCGGGCAAGAAGGAGGAAGCGCAGGCGCTGCTCCAGATGAGCGACAAGGATTTCGCGCGCCTCGCCAAGCGCCTGCCCGAAAGTTACTGGATCGCCGAACCGGTCGAGGTGATCACCGCCAATCTGCTGCACATCCAGCAGGCCGGCGATGCCCCGCTCCACATCGCCGCCGTGCCCGACGATGATCGCGGCGCGACGCTGGTGATGCTGCTCGCCGCCGATCACCCGGGGCTTTTCTATCGCATCGTCGGGGGCATTCATCTGGCGGGCGGCAATATTATCGACGCGCGCATTCACACGACGCGCGACGGCCTCGCGCTCGACAATTTCCTGGTGCAGGACCCCATCGGCCGCCCCTTTGCCGAGGCCGAGCAGATTTTACGCCTGACCCGCGCGATCGAGGATGCGCTCGCCAATCGTCAGAAATTGCTGCCCAAGCTGGAGGCGCGCGCGCTGCACCGCGCGCGAGCGGAGGCGTTTCGCGTTGCCCCCAATGTCTTTATCGACAACAAGGCGTCGAACCGCTTCACGGTGATCGAAGTCAACGCGCAGGACCGCCCCGCGCTGCTGAGCCAGCTTGCCTATGCGCTTTTCCAGTCAAAGGTGACGGTGCATAGCGCCCATGTCGCGACCTATGGCGAACGCGCGGTCGACACCTTCTATGTCACCGACCTGATCGGCGACAAGATCGACAGCAGTGCGCGCGTCAAAACGCTTGAAAAGCGTCTGCTCGAAGCGGCGAGGCGCAGCGATGACAGCGCGGAGGCCGCGTAGGGCTTACTCCCCCGCGTCTCGCGCCCAGCCCTGCCGATATTTGTCGAACCAGGCGAGGATCGCCGCCGCCTTGGCTGCCGATTGCGACGGACGCGCGGCGATGCCGCCATGGCTCGCGCCCGGCACCTTGATGAAAGCCGTCGGCACCCCGCGCAGGCGCAGCGCGGTATAATATTGCTCGGCCTCGCTCACCGGGGTGCGATAATCCTCGCTGCCGACAACGACCAGGGTCGGGGTTTCCACCTGTCCGACGAGCGAGAGCGGCGATAATTTCCAATAAGCCTCGGGGTTTTCCCACGGCATGGCGCCGATCCAATAGGGGCCGAAAAAGGCCGGTCCATCGGCGGTCAGCGCCTGCGTCGTCCAGTTGATCACCGGTTTTTGCGTCGCCGCCGCCTTGAACCGGTGCGTCTTGCCGATGATCCAGCTGGTCAGCACCCCGCCGCCCGATCCGCCCGTGACGAACAGCGCATCGGGATCGGCAATTCCCAGCGCGATGGCGCGGTCGACGATGCTGATCAGGTCGAAATAATCATCGCCCGGATAGGCCTTGTCGATTTTTTGCGCGAAAGCCTCGCCATAGCTGGTCGATCCGCGCGGATTGGCCGACAGCACGGCATAGCCCGCCGCGGCATATAGCTGATTGTCGGTCGAAAAATGCGGGCCATAGGCGGTGAAGGGGCCGCCATGAATTTCGAGGATCAGCGGCACGCGCTGCCCCTCGACATAGGTGGGGGGCAGGGTGAACCAGCCTTCGATGGGCAGCCCGTCGTGGCTCGACGCCACGCTGATCTTGCGCACTTCGCCCAGCGCCTTTGTTTCGCGCAGGCTGCGGTTGAGGTCGGTGAGGATGCGCGCTGTGCTACCGCTGCGCGTCACCTGCACTTCGGCCGGGCGCGTCGCGCTGCCGCCGGTAAAGGCGATGGCGTCATTGTCGGCGACGCTGAAGCTGCCGCCCGTATAGGGCCGGTCGAGCGACCCGCCCGACAGGCCCGATGCGACCTTTCGCACCGATCCGTCGAGCCCGATGCGCGCCACGAAAGTTTCGCCATGGTCGTCATATTGCACATAAATCCCGCGGCCATCGGCGTCCCAGCGGAGGGCATCGACGCTATAATCCCAGTCGGCGGTCAGGTTGCGCGGGTTCGACCCGTCGCGGTTCATCACATAGAGATGGCTGTTTTCATAAGCGCGCTTCGCATCGTCAAAGCCGGTATAGGCGATCAGCCGCCCGTCGGGCGACACGCTGGGGCTGGCGTCGGGGCCCTTGCGATCGGTCAGCGCGCGGATCGCGCCGCTTGCAATGTCGAGCGCATAAATCTCGCTTTCCAGCGGGTTTTCTTCCCAATCGGGCTGGCGATTGGCCGAAAAATAAAGCGTGCGGCCATCGGGTGCCCAGCTCAGCGGCCCGCCGTCATGATAGGGGCCAAAGCTGAGCTGGCGCGGCGCGCCGCCGGTGGCGGGAACGAGAAAGATTTTCTCAAAACCCGGCTCGATATAGCCCGCGCCATCGGCGCGATAGGTGAGGAGGTCATGCACCTCCAGCGGCTCGGCCCATTTCGCGCCCTCGGGCTTGTTCGCGGGTGCGCTGCCCAGTGTCGGCCCAGCATCCTTGACCAGCATCGTATAGGCGATGGAGCGGCCATCGGGGCTCCAGGTGATGCTGGACGGGCTGGTCGGCAGGCCGGTCAGCCGCACCGCTTCACCGCCATCGATCCAGCGCACCCAAAGCTGCGCGCCGCCGCCGCGCGTCGACACATAGGCAAGCCGCTTGCCATCGGGCGACCAGCGCGGCGAAAAGGCATCGCCATCACTCGCCGCCACCGGTATTTCGGCGCCGCTTTGCGTGTCGATCATCCAGATCGAACTGACCGCGCGGTCGGACATGATATCGTTCGACCGGCGGACATAGGCGATGCGGCGACCATCGGGGCTGATCTGCGGGTCGGATGCAAGCGACAGGTTGAACAAATCCTCGCCGGTAAAGCGCCGTTCGGGCGCGGTGCGCGCGCTTCCGCTCGCGGCGGCGGAGCGGGCGGGGGCGCTTTCAACCGCCGGAGCGGCCTGCGCCCCCGGCTCGGCAGCAAGCGCGGGATGCGCCGCCCACAGCAACAGCCCCGCACCCCACAAAGCCCCTTTACGCATCATCATCTGCTCCCTCGCTGGTCCGGCGACCAGATGTGTCGCCTTTCCCTGCCGGGGTCAACGACCCGCGGGATCATATATCCGGCGAGTGCCGCTTCTCCGCATCCAGCGTCCAGCAGCAATCTCCAGCCTATCCCCGCAGCACCGCGCCCAGCTTCGCTGCTGCGCCCACCACCTTGTCGGTGATCGCCTTCAAATCGGCGTCGGTGAAGCTTTTGTCGGCGGGTTGCAGCTCGACCTCGACCGCGAGGCTGACCTGTCCGTCGGGCACGCCTTGTCCGGCGAAGCGGTCGAACAGGCGCGCATCGACGATCGCCGCCTTGTCGGCGCCGCGAATCGCGCGCACCAGTTCGGCGGCGGTCAGCGTCTCGGGCGCCAGAAAGGCAAAGTCGCGGCGCACCGATTGCAGCGCGGGCGGGGTAAAGGCGGCGCGCACCGGGCCGCTCGCGCGCTTGGCGGGAATGGCGTCGAGGAAAATCTGGACCGCCATCACCGGGCCATCGACATCGAAATGCCGGGTCAGCGCGGGGTGAAGCGCGCCAAATTCGGCGAGCACCGCCTTGGGGCCAAGGCGCAGCGTCGCCGATTGGCCGGGGTGCCAGATCGCGCCTTCGCTCACCGTTTCCATTACCTGCAAACGGTCGGCGGGCGCCCCCGCCGCTTCCAGCAGCGCCAGCGCGGCGCCCTTGGCGTCAAAGGCATCGAACGCCGCCGCCTTGCCGCTTTGCCAGCCGCGCGGCGTCTTTTCGCCTGCCATCAGCAGTGCGAGCGTTGGATGTTCGGCCCCGGCCAGATAGCGCCGCCCGATTTCGAACAGGCGAATGCTGCTCGCGCCGCGATTCTGGTTGCGCGCGGCGGCTGACAACAGGCCGGGCAACAGCGAGGGGCGCATGATTTTCAGCTCTTCGCTGATGGGATTGGCAAGGCTCCACGCCCCGCCGCCAAAGGGTTCGGCCTCGCGTTCGGACACGAAGCTCCATGTCACCGCTTCATGGAAACCGGCAGCCGCGGCCGCGCGGCGCGCGCGCCGTTCCATCATCTGATCGGCGGTCGCGGTCGGCCGGGCAACCCCCTCGGCGCGCGGCAGCGGGGTCGAGGGGATGGCGTCAAAGCCGTGGATGCGCGTCACTTCCTCAACCAGATCGGGGGCGGCGTCCATATCGCGGCGCCAGCTTGGCACGGTGACGCGCCACAGCGCGCCCTGCTCCATCACCACAAAGCCCAGCGATTCCAAAATGGTGCGCTGCGCATCGGGCGCGATGGCAATGCCGCCCAGCGTTTCCGCGAGCGCCGGGTCATAATCGATTTCGCGCACCCCCACGGGCGGCGTGCCCGCGCGCACAATGTCCGACGGGGTGCCGCCGCAGATGGACAGGATATGGCCGGTGACGATGGC
Organism: Sphingopyxis sp. MWB1; assembly: GCF_000763945.1. Classification (NCBI taxonomy): domain Bacteria; kingdom Pseudomonadati; phylum Pseudomonadota; class Alphaproteobacteria; order Sphingomonadales; family Sphingopyxidaceae; genus Sphingopyxis; species Sphingopyxis sp. MWB1. Next base: position 1,958,281 of record NZ_JQFJ01000002.1, on the reverse strand, counting down.
GACCGCATCGTCGAGGAAAGCGGGATCGACCCCGCGCTCGAAGCGGCTGCGCGCGTCGCTCGCCAGCCCCAGCGCCTGACCCGTGAGCGCGATGCGTTCGGGGGTGAAATAAGCAATCTCCAGCAGCACATCGCTTGTCGTCTCGCTGCACCCGCTATGCTCGCCGCCCATGATGCCGGCGATGTCATGCACACCTGTGTCATCGGCGATTACCGTCATGGTCTCGCTCAGCACATAATCCTTGCCGTTCAGCGCGGTGACGCTTTCACCCTCGCTGGCGCGGCGCGCGGTCATTGCGCCGTTCAGCTTGGCGCGGTCATAAATATGGCTGGGGCGGCCCAGGTCGAACATCACATAATTGCTGATATCGACGAGCGCGCTGATCGGCCTCTGGCCGATGGCCTCCAGCCGGCGGCGCATCCATTCGGGCGCCTCGCCATTGGTGACGCCGCTGATCGTCCGCCCGTAAAAGGCGGGACAGCCTTCGCTGTCCTCGACGCGAATTTCGGTCGCGGGCGCGCCTTCGCCGTTGATCGTCGGAACGTCGAGTGGCTTCAGCGTGCCCAGCCCGGCGGCGGCAAGGTCGCGGGCGATCCCGCGCACGCCCATGCAATCCTGCCGGTTGGGGGTGATCGAAATGTCGATCACCGGATCATCGACCCCGCGATAATCGGCAAAGGCGGTGCCGACCGGCGCATCACCGGCCAGTTCGATGATGCCATCATGGTCATCGCCCAGCTCCAGCTCGCGCACCGAGCACATCATGCCGTTCGATTCGACGCCGCGCACTGCCGCGACCTTCAATTCCATGCCATTGGCGGGCACTACCGCGCCGGGCAGGCCCAGCACGCCGACCAGCCCCGCGCGCGCATTGGGGGCGCCGCACACGATGGTCAGCGGCGCGCCGCCATTGATGTCGGGCCCGGCTTCGACGCTCAGCACCTGCAGCTTGTCGGCCTGCGGATGCTTTTCGGCGGTCAGCACCCTAGCGATGCGGAAACCTGCCAGTTTCTCGGCCGGGTTTTCGACGCCTTCAACCTCATGGCCGATGCGGTTCAAGGTGGCGACAACATCGGCGACGCCATAGTCACCGTCGAGATGGTCGCGCAGCCAGTTAAGGGTTAGCTTCATGCCGAAATCCCCCCGCTCAGCGTGGGCACGCTCAGCGCGCTAAAACCATAATGCGACAGCCAGCGCAGATCGCCGTCGAAGAAAGCGCGCAAATCGTCCATCCCATATTTCAGCATGGCGAGCCGGTCGACGCCGACGCCAAAGGCAAATCCCTGCCATTCGTCGGGGTCCAGCCCGCAATTGGCGATGACGCGGCGGTTGACCATGCCGCTGCCCAGCAATTCCATCCACGCATGGCCCTCGGCATCGCCGTCGCCCCCGACGACGCGGCGCCCCTTTTCCTGGGCATAGCCGACATCGACCTCGGCCGAGGGTTCGGTGAAGGGGAAATAGCTGGGGCGCAGCCGCAGCACGATGTCATCGCGCTCGAAAAAAGCCTTCAAAAAGGTTTCGAGCGTCCATTTGAGGTGCCCCATGTGAATGCCGCGGTCGATGACAAGGCCTTCGACCTGATGAAACATCGGCGTGTGCGTTGCATCGCTGTCGCTGCGATAGACACGTCCTGGCGCGATGATACGGATCGGCGGCTTCTCGCTCATCATCGTGCGGATCTGCACCGGCGAGGTGTGCGTGCGCAGCAGCATCGCGCGGCCCTCGGCGTCGGTGTCGGGGAAATAGAAAGTATCGTGCATCGCTCGCGCGGGATGGGTTTCGGGAATATTGAGCGCGGTGAAATTATGCCAGTCGTCCTCAATCTCCGGCCCCGTGGCGACGGCAAAGCCCATGTCGGCGAAAATTTCGGCCAGTTCGTCCATCACCTGGCTGACCGGGTGGACGCTGCCTTGCGGCACGGGCGCGGCGGGCAGGCTCATATCGAGGCGCTCGGCGGCGAGCTTCGCTTCCAGCGCGGCGCTTTCCAGCGCCGCCTTGCGCGCGGCAATCGCGTCGGTCACCGCCTCGCGCAGCGCCTGGATCGCCGGCCCCTTTTCCTTGCGCTCCTCCGGGCTCATCCCGCCCAGCGTTTTGAGCAGCAGGGTGATCTCGCCATTCTTGCCCAGAAACTGCACGCGCAGCGCGTCGAGCGCCTCCAGATTGTCGGCCTGATCAATGGCGGCTGTCGCCTTTTCAATCTCGAACACTAAGCAATTCCTTCATCATTCCCGCCACTTTCGTCATTCCCGCGAAAGCGGGAATCCATCACCCGCCATTTTGGGCTCGCTCTAAGCTTGATGCCCTATCCCGCTCCTGCACTGCGGCTGCTTTCACGAAGAGGAAGAAGGCCAGAGGCGGCCATCCGCCGCTTGCACCGGATGGGGCAAAGGGGTCAAGCCCAATGCCCCGGACGGACAAGTCCCAGCAAAAAGGGCGGCCCCTTGCGGAACCGCCCCCTTTTGATCTGGCTTGTCCGCCGCAGCGTTACGCTGCCTTGGGCAGCGCCGCTTTCGCCTGTGCGATGATCGCGGCAAAAACGCCGCTTTCATTCATGGCGAGGTCGGCCATCACCTTGCGGTCGAGTTCGATCCCGGCGAGCTTTGCGCCGTGCATGAACTGCGAATAGGTCAGGCCTTCGGCGCGGACAGCGGCGTTGATGCGCTGGATCCACAGGGCGCGGAAGTTCCGCTTTTTGACCTTGCGGTCGCGATAGGCGTACTGACCGGCCTTTTCGACGGCCTGGCGCGCGATGCGGATCGTATTCTTGCGACGGCCATAATAGCCCTTCGCCTGATCCAAAATCCGCTTGTGCTTGGCGCGCGTCGTCGTGCCGCGTTTGATGCGTGACATGGGTAGCGCTCCTTACTTCAGGCCATAGGGCGCCCAGAGGCGCACATGGGCTGTGTCGGCATCGCTCAGCACGCTGGTGCCGCGGTTGCTGCGGATATATTTGGCGTTATGCGAAATCAGGCGGTGGCGCTTGCCGGCGACGCCGTGCTTCACCTTGCCCGACGCGGTGAATTTGAAGCGTTTCTTCACACCGCTTTTGGTCTTCAGCTTGGGCATTTTGGTCTCCTTTGAAGTCCGTTTGCGTATCGGCCTGGCAGCCCTTTCAGCCAGCCGACACAATCGGAAGCGGGGCGCTTAGGCGGATTCGTCCCCAAATGCAAGTGATTCGAAGGTCAGAAGCTCGCGCCGTCGACCTTCTGGATATTCAGCGCGTCGAGGTCGGCGCCCGGAACGCAGCGCAGGTTCACCGCCGCCATCTTCGATCCATCGGGACCGGTGCCCACCGAAAAGCTCTGGCACCCGCACGCATCGCAGAATTGATGGTCGATATTATGCTTGTTGAACTTGTACGACGTCAGCCGCTCGGCACCGCTCTCCAGCCGGAACTGGTCGATCGGGACGAAGCTGAGCAGAAAGCCCTTACGCCGACAGTGCGAGCAGTTGCAGCTCATAGCCGTATCGGGAATATCGCCCTCGACGCTATAGGTCACCGCGCCGCAGTGACAGCTGCCTTGATAAGCCATGTCGTCTCCCCTTCTCAGTGGTTGCAGGCCAGCCCCTCGATCACATCTTCCAGCCGCGCGGGATCGCCCAGCGCGATGACATGGCCTTCGCTGGCGGCGTGCAGGGGCTCGCCATTCCAGTCGCACATCGTTCCGCCCGCGCCTTCGACAATGGGGACGAGGGCGGCAAAATCATGCAATTTCAGCCCCGCCTCGACGATCAGGTCGATATGCCCGCTCGCGAGCAGGCCGTAATTATAGCAATCGCCGCCAAAGACGATGCGCTTGTGCGCGGTTTTTGCGGCGAGCGCCATGAAATGCTCGCCATCATGGGCGCTGAAATATTGGGGACCGGTGGTCGCCAGCGTCGCATCAGCGAGTTCGCGGCATCGGCGGGTGCGCGTTTCCACCCCGTTGAACAAGGTCGGCTGGCCGGTAGCCCCGACCCAGCGTTCACCGCTGATCGGCTGGTCGATGATACCCAGAATCGGCCAGCCATCCTGAAGCAGCGCGATCAGCGTGCCGAAAATCGGGCGTCCCGCCATAAAGCTGACCGTGCCGTCGATGGGGTCGAGCACCCATTGGCGGCTCGCGCCCGGACGTTCGGCCCCATATTCCTCGCCGATAATCCCGTCGGTCGGCGCTTCGGCGTCGATCAGGCGGCGCATCGCCGCCTCGGCGGCGCGGTCGGCCTCGGTGACGGGGGAGGCGTCATCCTTGGCCTCATGGTCAAAGCCGGAACGGAACAGCGGGCGGATGGCAGCGCCGGCGGCATCGGCGAGGCGAAGCGCGAGCGCGAGATCGGATTGGATCGACATCCGCCCCCGCTAGCGCAGCGGGAGAAGCGCCGCCAGCCCCCTCTGCACGGCCGCCTGCCTCTGCGGTCCGAATCCATCCGATTCCGGGCCGGAAACGCTTTTGACGATATGCATATTATCTGTACAATCCCCTGCATGGCAGACGTTTTCCCGCCCGCCCCGATCATCGAAACCTTTGCACGCTATGGCTTTCGCAAAACCTCGATGGACGAGTTGGCGCGCGCCGCCGATGTCTCGCGCCAGTCGCTCTACAATCACTTCAAATCAAAGGAAGAGCTGTTTGACTGGGCGACGCGCAGCGTGGTCGAGGCGTCGCTGACCGACGCGCTGCGCCATCTTTCCAATCCGCGCCAGACGCTGGTTCAGCGGATCAATGCCGCGCTCGACAGTTGGGCGGGACAGCATATCGAGGTGATGCGCGGTTCGCCCCATGGGCCGGAGATTATCGTCATGACGCGCTCCGCCTTGCCCGAACGTGCACGTCAGGCCGAACGGCGGCTGATCACGGCCATGGCCGATGCGATCCGTATCAGCGGCCCCGGCGCCGCAGTACCGCGTGCGGGCAGTCTGGCACAGGCGCTTTGCTGGACCGCGAAGGGCCTTGTTCATGCGGCGCCCGATCATGCCGCCTTTTGCCGCGAGCTGGATCATATATTGAGTGCGCTGCTCGCGCGTTGAGACTGGCCTATCGAGGGCGGTGCTCGGTGCCTTCGCCGGGGGTGATGAACAGCGCGGATGCGCTGCCGTCGACATCGGCGGTGTGCCAGCATCCCGGCGGATTGATCGCATATTCGCCCGCGCCAAGCGTAACGCTGGTCACCGATCCGTCGTCGGCTTCCTGATAAAGCGTCATCGTGCCGTCGAGGCAGACCACCACCTCATCGCCTGCCGGGTGCCTTTCCCACATCGCCCAATTTTCGGTGAAGCGAAAGGCGCTGACCAGCCGTCCTTCCTTGCCGTCGCCGGCCGTGCGCTCACTATAGGCGTCATACCATTCGGGGCCGGTCATCGGCGGCTGAACGGTTGCGGCGGCCCCCAGGCCAAGGTGCAGCGGCTGCGCGAAAATATCCGATGGCGGCACGGCAAGTCTCCCCTTCGGGCAGGGACCTGCCGACGCTGTTAGTCGAACAGGCTCGAAACGCTGGTTTCGTCAGCAATACGCTTGATCGCTTCGCCCAGCAAGGGCGCGACGGTCAGCGCGCGGACCTTGGCGCTGTCGTTGACGGCATCGGTCGGCTGGATCGAATCGGTGATCACCAGCTCGGTGAGTTCGCTCGCCTCGACGCGCGCCACCGCACCGCCCGACAGCACACCATGGGTGCAATAAGCAACGACGCCCTCGGCCCCCGCATTTTTGAGGGCGGCGGCGGCGTTGCAGAGCGTGCCCGCCGAATCGACAATATCGTCGATCAGCACGCAGAAACGCCCTTCGACATCGCCGATGATGTTCATCACTTCCGATTCGCCCGCGCGCTCACGCCGCTTGTCGACGATGGCGAGCGGGGCGTTATCGAGCCGCTTCGCCAGCGCCCGCGCGCGCACCACGCCGCCGACGTCGGGGGAAACGACCATCAGATTGCGGTCGCCGAACCGCGCCTGTATGTCCGCGCTCATCACCGGCGCGGCATAAAGATTGTCGGTCGGAATATCGAAAAAGCCCTGTATCTGCCCGGCGTGCAGGTCGATCGCCAGCACGCGGTCGGCGCCCGATGTGGTGATCAGATTGGCAACCAGCTTGGCCGAAATCGGCGTGCGCGGTCCCGGTTTGCGATCCTGCCGGGCATAGCCGAAATAGGGGATGACGGCGGTGATGCGCTTGGCCGAGGCGCGGCGCAGCGCGTCGGTCAGGATCAGCAGCTCCATCAGATTGTCATTCGCCGGGAAATTGGTCGGCTGGACGACGAACACATCCTGACCGCGAACATTTTCGTGAATTTCGACGAACACTTCCTCGTCGGCGAAACGGCGCACGCTGGTATCGGTCAGCGGCAGTTCCAGATAGTCCGCAATGGCGCGGGCCAGCGGCAGGTTGCTGTTGCCGGAGATGAGTTTCATGGCGCTGCAGGCCCTTTCGCATCCGAGGGTGGGATTGCGCGCCCCTTACCCAGCATGGGCGCGAAGGGGAAGGGGCGATATTGCCTGAAACGGAACGCTGCATCGCGAAGAATGGCCGGATCGACTTCCTGGGGGCGACCCTCCGCCCCCTCTTGCGCTTGATCATTGCAATCAGCCGCGCCGGGCGTAAGGCTTTCGCTTATGACAAGCTCCCCCGCTCCGCTCACCATCGTCATGGCCCAGTTGACCCAGCGGGTTGGCGATTTGTCCGCCAATATGGCCGCGATGCGCGATGCCCGCGCGCGCCACGGCGATGCCGACCTCATTGTCTATCCCGAATTGCAGCTGATCGGCTATCCGCCCGAGGATCTAGTGCTCAAGCCCGCGCTGGCCGAACGCGCGGCGGCGCTACTCGCTGAGCTTGCTGCCGACACTGCCGATGGCGGCCCTGCCATGCTGGTGGGATCGGTCGAGCGCGGTGCCGACGGGCGCCTCTATAATATGGTTGCCCTGCTCGATGGCGGGCAGGTTGTCGCAACGCGGCGCAAGCATGAGCTGCCCAATTATGGCACTTTCGACGAAATGCGCGTCTTTTCGCCCAGCCCCTTGCCCGACATTGTCGAATGGCGCGGGGTCAGGCTCGGCCTGCCGATCTGCGAGGATGGCTGGTATCCCACCGTCGCGGCGCATCTCGCGGCGCAGGGGGCGGAGCTGCTCATCTCGGTCAATGGCAGCCCCTATGAAATCGACAAGGACGACAGGCGGCTCAGTCAGGTATTCGGCGCGCGCGTCGCCGAAACCGGCCTGCCGCTCCTCTTTCTCAACCGCGTCGGCGGGCAGGATGAGCTGGTGTTCGACGGCTGCTCCTTTGTCCTCAACGCCAATGGCGAAGCGGCGCACCGGCTGACCGACTGGGAAGAGGAAGAGCGCGTTACCCATTGGAACAAGGGGACGGACGGCATCTGGACTTGCACCCCAGGCGCCCTCGCCGAATGGGACGCGCATCCTGCCGATATTTATCATGCGATGATCATCTCCCTGCGCGACTATGTCGAACGCAATGGCTTTCCCGGCGTGGTGCTCGGCCTGTCGGGGGGTATTGATTCGGCGCTGTGTGCGGCGATTGCCGCCGACGCGCTCGGCCCCGACAAGCTCCACTGCGTGATGCTGCCCAGCCGCTTCACCAGCGAAGAAAGCCTGGAAGATGCACGGGGCTGCGCCGAGATGATCGGCTGCCGCCTCGACACCATCTCGATCGTCCCGGCGGTCGAGGCGTTCGATTCGATGCTCGAGGGCAGCTTCGCCGATGCCGAGGTCGATATTACCGAGGAAAATGTCCAGTCGCGCATTCGCGGCGTGACCTTGATGGCGCTCAGCAACAAATTCGGCCCCATGCTCCTCACCACGGGGAACAAGAGCGAGATGAGCGTCGGCTATGCCACCATCTATGGCGATATGGCGGGCGGCTATAACCCCTTGAAGGATGCGTATAAAACGACGGTCTTTGCGCTATCGAAATGGCGCAACGCCCATGTGCCGCGCCTGTCGCGTAATCCGCGCGCGCCGGTGATGCCCGATCGCATCATTACCAAACCCCCCAGCGCCGAACTGCGTCCCGATCAGAAGGATGAGGACAGCCTGCCCGCCTATGACGATCTCGATCGCATGCTGCACATGCTGGTGGAGGAGGAGGCGAGCGTCGATGACGTCGTCGCGCGTTACGGCTTCGACCGCGCCGCCGTCGCCCGCATCGAACGGCTGCTCGCCATCGCCGAATATAAGCGCCGCCAGGCCCCGCCGGGGGTCAAGCTCTCGACCCGCAACTTCGGCCGCGACCGCCGCTATCCGATTACCCATGGGTTCCGGACGGGCTGAATATTGCGGCGGTGGCGGTACCGGGGAAAATGATTTTCGCGCAAAGGCGCAAAGAGCGCAAAGAGGAAAGCGCTATCCGCGAAGCAGCTTTCGCTCGCATCCGCAGGCAGGCCAAGAGATGCCCATGATAGAGTGCGGACCTGTCGGCCCGCTCTTTTCTTCGCGCTCTTTGCGCCTTTGCGCGAAACATGAAACACCCCTCACGTCGCGCCACCGAAGCGCGCCCTATTCCCACCATCCCCGCAATGCGGCTATAGGCCCCGCCATGACCGTCATCACCCGTTTCGCCCCTTCGCCCACCGGCCATCTTCATGTCGGCAATGTCCGCACCGCGCTCCATAATTGGATGTGGGCGCGCAAGTATGGCGGGCGTTTCCTGCTTCGCATCGACGACACCGATCTGGAGCGGTCGAAAGAGGAATATGTCGCCGCCATCCGCGCCGATCTTGCGTGGCTCGGCCTTGATATCGACGGGGAGGAGCGGCAGTCGGCGCGCTTCGATCTCTATGAGGCTGAATTTGAAAAGCTGAAGGCCGCCGGGCGCGTCTATCCCTGTTATGAAACCCCCGAAGAGCTGGAAATCCGCCGCAAGATTCTGCTCTCGCGCGGGCTTCCCCCCGTTTATGAGCGCAAGCCGCTGGACGCCCCCGCGCCCGAAGGCGTGGCGCCGCACTGGCGTTTCCGGCTCAACCATGATGCGCCGATCGAATGGACCGATATGGTGCGCGGGGACCAGCGTTTCGACCCTGCAACCATGTCCGACCCCGTCATCCGCCGCGCCGATGGCAGCTGGCTCTATCTGCTCCCCAGCGTGATCGACGATATCGCCATGGGCATCACCCATGTCGTGCGCGGGGAGGATCATGTGTCGAACACTGCGGCGCAGATCCAGATGTTCGAAGCCTTGGGCGCGTCTCCGCCCGCCTTCGCACATGAAGCGCTGCTCGTCGGGATCGAAGGCAAATTGTCAAAGCGGCTGGGCTCGCTCGGCATGGAAAATTTGCGCGAACAGGGGATTGAGCCGATCGCGCTCGTCGCGCTGCTCGCTCGGCTGGGGACGAGCGACCCGGTCGAGCCGGTCACCACCCCCGCGCCGCTGGTGGAAAGCATCGACTTTGCGCGCTTTGGCCGCGCGCCCGCACGCTTTGACGAGGCCGAACTGGCGCTGCTCAACCAGAAAATCCTGCACCAGACCGACTATGCCGCCGTCGCCGACCGGCTGCCCGCCGCCATTGACGCGGCGCGCTGGAACGCGATTCGTCCCAATCTCGTCCATGTGAACGCGGCCGCCGAATGGGTCGCCGTGTTCGACGGCCCTTTCACCCCCCCGGCAGCCGATGCGGAAGGGCAGGCTGTTCTGGCTGCGGCGGCAAAGGCCGCGCCGGGGCTCGACTGGAACGCCGATCCCTGGCGCGCGCTCACCGGCGCGGTCAAGGAAGCGACGGGGGCCAAGGGGCGCGCGCTTTTCCTGCCGCTGCGCCGCGCGCTCACGGGCCGTGACCATGGCCCCGACATGGGCGAGCTTCTGCCGCTTATCGACCGCGATCAGGCGATTTCGCGCCTCTCGGCGACATAGGCGCAAAGCTGCTTTCGCTTGACATTGGCGGCGAATCCCGCCAATGGCGCGCGGATAAATGGGGGCGGCGCCCGGCGCGCGGCCCTCTTTGCTTTTCACAACCGCAGTCGGGGCCGGTGTCCCGCCGCATGTGCCGAATCATTCGGCAGGTGTGCAGATTTTTCGAGGAACAAGGGCCATGGCCAAGCCGACGACCGTCAAGATCAAGCTGGTGAGCACCGCTGACACGGGCTTTTTCTATGTCACCAAGAAGAACCCGCGCACGATGACCGAAAAAATGTCGGTGCGTAAATATGACCCGCGTGCGCGCAAGCATGTCGAGTTCAAGGAAGCCAAGATCAAGTAAGGCCGCGCCCGTTCGGCCTGCCGAACGAACAAGCGTGCCTCACGCCCCGATGGCTTCGGGAATGAAGGGCGGCTTTGCGCCGCCCTTTTTCGTGCGCGCTTGCCAGTGCCGCTTCCTGCTATAGTCCAAAGCGGACCCGCCCCTCCGCATCCATCGGCCAGGTGGGATTCCACGCAATCTCCCACGCATGATCGTCGGGGTCGGCGACATAGCCGCGATATCCGCCATGCGGCGGGGCATCGGCGGGCCGGATGATACGCCCGCCCGCTTGGGCGAGACGCGCCATCAACGGCTCGACATCTTCTTTTTCGGCAACATTATGCGCCAGCGAAAAGGCGCCGGGTGTCACCAAATCAAAGCGGTTCATATCCTTCGCCAGCGCCGATCGGTCAAAGGTGCCGAGGACGAGCCCGTTCATCTGATAAAAAATAATCTCGTCATTCTCGAATATCGGGGTCCAGCCAAATCCTTCGCTATAAAAATGGCGCGACCGGGCACGATCATCGATGCCCAGCGTGATGACGGAAATTTGTTGTTGCATGGCCAAGCCTTTCTTTCGCCGCAAGGGGTGCGGCGTTTCCGGGTCTTGGGACACGACGCCGGGGGCGAAGGTCAGGGCCCGCTTGCGCGGGGGCCGGGCCAACCGCACCGACCTCCCCTTTTTCGACGATTTTCCAATAAGCCGAATCGGGAGGTCGCGCAACGCCTGCCGGGTCTTCAGCCCAGCCGCAGCGGGCGGCGCGCCGCGTCATTCTCGATCACCGTGCGAATGGTGATCAGCGTCGTGAAACTATGGACCCCCTTGTCCTCGCTCAGCGCGCGGCGGGTGAAAGCGTCATATTCCTCCATCGTGCCGACCTGCACTTTCAGCAGATAATCCTCGTCGCCCGTGACTTCCCACGCGCCGGTCACCTCGGGATGGCGGGTGATTTCGCGGGCAAAGCTGTCGATGGCGCGCACCCCGGCCTGCTCCATCCGCACCATGACATGCATGGTCAGCGCCGACCCGGTCAGCGCGGGGTTCACCACCGCAATATCGGCGACGATTATCTTTTCCTCACGCAAGCGGCGCAGCCGCCGCAGCACGGCGGAAATCGACAGCCCTACCTTGTCGGCCAGCGTGCGGGCGGGCTGCAGATTATCCTCGCGCACCAGTTGCAGCAGCCGCCGGTCGAAATCATCCAGGTCGATCTTTTTTTGCATAACAGCCTTTTTAACGCAAAAATTAGTCGCTTTCATTGCGAATTTTGGCGCCAATAATATGTCGACTCATATTATAGAGATTCGCGGCGCCGCTGCTCCCCCTCTCCCTCTCATGGGCGGCGGCGCCGATCAGGAGACAGAAAATGAAGCGTATCGTTTCGCGGCCGCAGTGGCTCGCAAATTGCTGGACCGTGCTGGTCGATGCGTCAAAGGCGGCGGTTGCCATTCACTATGACGCTCCCTGGGAACGCAAGGATGGTCGCCCCGCATAAGGCGGCGCGGTGATCCGGTCGTTCGACCCGGCAACCCCTTGATGGATGAACGGAAAAGGGCGGCCCCGGTGCCGCCCTTTTCTATGGGCGCTATCCGCAGAAAAAATCAGGCAAAAGCCCCGACATTCTCGATAAATTTGATCACCGAAATCGGCTTGGAGACATAGGCTTCGGCCCCGGCGGCGCGAATCTCTTCCTCATCGCCCTTTCCGGCATAGGCGGTCACCGCCATGATCGGCACGGCTTTCAGCGCGGCATCGCCCTTCATCTGCTTGATCAGCTCCAGCCCGCTGACATGGGGCAACTGAATATCCATGATGATCAGGTCGGGCGCGATTTCGCGGGCGCGCGCCAGCGCATCGCGCCCGTCGCGTACCGGATGCGCGGCATAGCCATGGGCGTTGAGCAGGTCACAAAACAGCCGCAGGTTCAGCTCATTATCCTCGACGACCAATATCGTCTTGCCCATGATTTTCGGCTTCCCCACTTGCGTCCCGCCTTCGTTTAGGCGAATCGGCGGCAGGACACAATCATCTGGCCCGCAGCCTGTGCCGCCGGGCCTGCGCTCACCCGCATCGGGCGGGGAAGGGAAGGAAAAATTGCGCGATTCCGACGCTGCCCTCGCGCTTCAGGCGCTGGGCTGGATTTTGAGCGACGAGCCGCGCGCCGAACGGCTGCTGGGGATGACCGGCCTTGCGCCCGATGATCTGCGCGCCTCGCTCGACAGCCCTGCGACGCTCGCCGCCATATTGGCCTTTCTCGCCGCGCATGAGCCCGATCTGCTCGCCTGCGCCAACGCGCTGGACGTGGGCCCCGACGTCCTTATCGCCGCTGCCGAGCGGCTCGACGGAAACCAGAGGATTGATCTATGACCCGCCCGCTTCTCATCACCGATTGCGACGAGGTGCTGCTGCACATGGTCGTCCCCTTTGCCCAATGGGTCGATGAAGCCCATGGCGTGCTGTTCCGCATGGAGGACGCCAGCTTCGCCCGCGCGCTCAAGCGCAAGCAATGCGGCACCCCGCTCGAAGCTGCCGAGGTCTGGCCGCTGCTCGACGGTTTCTTCAGCACCGAAATGGCGCGCCAAAATCCGATTGCCGGCGCCATGGCGGCGATGGCGGCGATTGGTAAGGAGGCCGATATTGTCATCCTCACCAATGTCGGCCCCGAACATCAGGCGCGCCGCGCCGACCAGCTCGCCGCGCTCGGCCTTCATGCGCCGGTGATCGGCAGCCGCGGCGGCAAGGGCGGTCCCGTCCGCCGCCTGCTCGACGAATATCAGCCCCCGGTCGCCATTTTCGTCGACGATCTGGCCGGCCATCACCAGTCGGTCGCCGCCGAAGCCCCCGAAGTCTGGCGCCTGCAAATGGTGGGTGAGCCTGTCATCGCCGGCAAAGTCGCCCCCGCCGATCATGCCCATGCGCGGATCGACGATTGGGACGCGGCGCGCGACTGGATTTTGGCGCGCATCGCCGAAAATATCCCCGCGCCCGCCCCCGAATCCGTTTAGAAAGGATCATCATGACCATCGCTGCCAAACTCGCCGAACTCGGCCTTGAACTGCCCCAGCCCGCGGCCCCCGTCGCCGCCTATGTCCCTGTTGTCGAACAGGGCGGCCTCTTGCACGTCAGCGGCCAATTGCCCTTCCGCGATGGCGCGGTGGTCACCGGGCGGCTCGGCGAGGGGCTTGACGAAGCGGCGGGCTATGATGCCGCGCGGCGCTGCGCCCTCATGCTGCTCGCGCAGATTGACCGGGCGGTCGGCGGCGACTGGTCGCGCGTGGAAAAAATCGTCAAGCTCGGCGTGTTCGTCAGCAGCAGCCCCGATTTCACCGGCCAGCCAAAGGTCGCCAATGGCGCATCCGAATTGATGGAGGCAGTGCTCGGCGAAGCAGGACGCCATGCGCGCAGCGCGGTCGGCGTCGCCGCCCTCCCGCTCGGCGCGGCAGTCGAGGTTGACGCAATCGTGGCGGTGAAAGCGGGCTGAGCCATCATGGCGGAGGCCGACCCGCCCACGCACAGCATCCGCATTGGCACCGGCATCGCCGAGGTCGATGCGGGCGCGTGGAATGCGCTGGCGGGGGATAGCAACCCTTTCCTCAGCCATGAATTTCTGGCGCTGCTCGAAACCTCGGGCAGCGTCGCGCCGGGGAGCGGATGGCAGGCCGCACCGCTGCTCGCCACCGACGCGGCGGACCGGCTGGTCGCCGCCGCCCCCGCCTATCTGAAGGCGCATAGCCAGGGTGAATATGTCTTCGACCACGCCTGGGCCGACGCCTGGGAGCGCGCGGGCGGCGATTATTATCCCAAGCTGCAGATCGCCGTACCCTTCACCCCCGTTCCCGGCCCCCGCCTGCTTGCAAAGGCCGAGGAGGAAGCGAGCCTGCTGATCCGCGCCGCCGAAGCGGTGGTGCGGCAAAATGGCCTCTCCTCGGCGCACGCGACCTTTGTCGCGCCCGAACAAATGCCCCTGTTCGAACGCGCGGGCTGGCTGGTGCGCCGCGACGTGCAATTTCATTTCGCCAATCCCGGCTATGCGAGCTTTGACGATTTTCTCGCGACGCTCAATTCGGCCCGCCGCAAACAGCTTCGCAAGGAACGCGCCCGCGCGGTCGCCGGGCTCCGGGTCGAGGAACTGAGCGGCGATGCGCTCCGCCCCGAACATTGGGACGCGATGTGGCTATTCTATCAGGACACGGGCGCGCGCAAATGGGGCCAGCCCTATCTGACCCGCGCGGCGTTCGACCTGTTGGGCGAACGCATGGCCGACCGTATCATCCTGCTCATCGCCTATGACGATGACCGGCCCGTCGCGGGCGCGCTCCATTTTCTGGGCGCCGACACCCTCTATGGCCGCTATTGGGGATGCCTTGCCGATATTCCCTTCCTGCATTTCGAGCTTTGCTATTATCGCGCCATCGACATCGCCATCGCACGCGGCCTCCGCCGGGTCGAGGCAGGGGCGCAGGGCGGGCACAAGCTCGCGCGCGGCTATGGCCCCGTCGCGACATGGTCGGCCCATTATATCGCGGACCCCGGCTTCCGCCGCGCCGTTGCCGATTTTCTGGACGGCGAACGCGCCGCCGAAGAGGCCGAAATCGAATGGCTCGAGGGGCATATGCCGTTCAAGCGGTCGGATTAAATGGGTTTTCGCGCAAAGCCGCAAAGGCGCGAAAATATAATCTCACACAAAGACACGAAGGCACAAAGAAGGCAGCGGCTTTCCGCGACCCTTGTCCCATGCTCTGCATTGGCGGGACCGGCCGGACCATGTCCGGCCCTTTTCAGTCAGGATGAGAAGACAGCGCGACGCGCCATTGGATGCGCGCCCTCTTTGTGCCTTCGTGTCTTTGTGTGAGACTCTTCCAGCACCCATCTTTTGAGTTCACGCGGAGACGCGGAGACGCGGAGGGGCCTTGCCGCAAAACGGCTTTCTTCCTCCAGCTTCGCCTCGGATATGCCCGCGTCATAATGGAAGATAGAGGGCCTATCGGCCCAAGTCTGATTCTCCGCGCCTCCGCGCGAAAATTTTCTCTTCTTCCTCTGCGCTCTCTGCGGCTCTGCGCGAAATATTCAGGACCTTTCGTCCACCCCTGACCACGGACCGCAGCACAGGATAAGATTCGCGCAGAGCTGCAGAGATTCGCGCGCCCTCATTCCCGTCATTGCGAGGAGCCCGGACCTGTCTGGGGGACGAAACAATCCTCCGCTATCGGCAACATTCGAACGCTGGCTGGAGATTGCTTCCCCAGGCTATGCCGGGCTCGCAATGACGCTTGATGGACAGGAAGGGAGGAAAGGACGCCGCTAGCCCTTGGCCCCGGCGCTTCGCCTCTAAAAATTACGCCGCAAACTGCCGCGCGGTCGGTCGCCGGGCGGTTTCGTCGAGCCAGGCGCGCGCTTGGCGCTGCGCTTCGGCGATTTCGTCGCGGCTCATTTCGCTCGCCAGATCGGCGCGGCATTGCTGCCCTTTCGGGCTGCCGCCCAGCGCGGCGAGATTGAACCATTTATGCGCCTGGACCAGATCGACATCGACTCCGCCGCTGCCGGTGGAAAAGGCGATGCCCAAATCAAAATAGGCGTTGGCGTCGCCGCGCGCTGCGTCGAGCAGGCGGCTTTCGATCAGATATTGGGCAGATTTCAGACTGTTCGCCATGATCATCCCCTCAATGCCTCCACCCCACAGGGAGGCCTCGGGGACCAGAATTTGCCCTTTATGGTCAACAAAGCGTTAACACGCGCGAACTTTTCCGGGGAAAAACCCGGTTATTGGTTAAATTCAATAGCTTGCGTTAACGGCATGATTGTCGATTAATCGCGTCTTTCCGATTCGCGCCGCCGCCAACAGGCGCGCGGGCGGGCGATATTGCTGCAATCGCTCCAGACTTTCGGCATCAGCGAGCGCGATATAGTCGATGCTGTCAAAGCCGCCGGCGAGGATCGCCGCCTCGGCATCGGCCAGCGCCTTGCCTACATCGGCGCCCCCCGCAATGGCCGCCGCTGCCTGTTGCAATGCCGCGGGAAAAGCCGCCGCCGCCTTGCGCTCCTCGGCCGACAGATAGGCATTGCGTGAGGAGAGGGCGAGGCCGTCATGGTCGCGCGCAATCGGCGCCCCCAAAATCTCGACCGGGAAATCAAGGTCGCGTGCCATGCGGCGGATGATCGCGAGCTGCTGCCAGTCCTTCTCGCCGAAAACGGCCACATCGGGCTGCACCTGGTTGAACAGCTTGGCGACGATGGTCGCGACCCCGTCGAAATGGCCGGGGCGCGCGGCGCCGCAATAATCGGCGCCCAGTTCGGCGACTTCGATATGGCTGCTATGTCCCTCGGGATAGACGGTGGCCACATCGGGCGCCCACAGGATCGCCGTTCCTTCGCCGCGCAGCAAGGCGGCATCGCGCGCCTCGTCGCGGGGGTATGCGGCAAAATCCTCATTCGGCCCAAATTGCGTCGGATTGACGAAGATGGAGGCGACGACATGATCCGCCGCCTCGCGGCCCATGCGGACCAGCGACAAATGCCCATCGTGCAGCGCGCCCATGGTCGGCACCAGCGCCACGCTCTTTCCGCCCTGTTTCAGCGCGACCACCGCTTCGCGCAGCGTTTCGATATCACGGATGATTTGCACGCTCGCTCGCCCTCCGATATTGGCGGCAGGATCAAATATGCCACCGATGCGGCCGCCATGCCGCGCCAACAGGAAAATCGCAACGGCCATGACAAGCGCAGCTCCCCACCGGATCATCTTTGCCAATGAAAAAGGGGGGACGGGCAAATCGACCTGTGCGGTGCATTTCGCCGTTGCCTTGGCCAGCCAGGGGTGGCGCGTCGCCGGGCTTGACCTCGACCCGCGCCAGCGCACTTTTCACCGCTATCTGGACAATCGCACGCAAACGGCAAAGCGGCGCGAGATTGACCTGCCCATCCCCCGCTTCGAAGTGTTCGAAGGCTCGACGATCGAGGAGATGGAGGAACAGGTCGCGCGATTGAGCGAGGGCGCCGATTATTTCTTCGCCGACACGCCGGGCCGCGACGATATGTTCGCGCGCCATATCGCGACCACCGCCGACACGCTCGTTACCCCGATGAACGACAGTTTCATCGACTTTGACCTTATCGGACAGGTTGATCCCGAAAGCTTTCAGGTCACCCGCCCCAGCTTTTATTCCGAACTCATCTGGGACACGCGCAAGGCGCGCGCCAAAAGCGATGGGCGCACCATCGACTGGATCATCCTTCGCAACCGGCTCCAGCATGTGGAGGCGCATAATATGCGCCGCGTCGGCGAAGCGCTCGACCAATTGTCGCGCCGCGTCGGTTTCCGCGTCATTCCGGGGCTGGGCGAGCGCGTGATCTACCGCGAACTTTTCCCCGCCGGGCTGACCCTGCTCGACAAGGCGCATCTTGGCGGCATGGGCATGGGCCATGTCGTCGCGCGGCAGGAACTGCGCGAGGCGATGGGGGGTTTGAACCTTCCCGAACGCGAAAAATTGCATCCCGACGGCGATTTGTTCGCGGCGGCCTGACCCCCCTCTTCTCCTGACCAGCCGGAGCTTTGCCATGACTCATAACTTCCACCCGACGATGCTGCGCGAATATGATATTCGCGGCGTTGTCGGCGATACACTGTCCGATGCCGACGCCTATGCCATCGGGCGCAGCTTTGCGACCATGGTCGCGCGCGCGGGCGGCACGCGGATCGCGGTGGGTTATGACGGGCGCCTGTCCTCGCCGATGCTCGCCGATGCGCTGGTGCGCGGCGTCACCGATGCGGGTGTCGATGTGCTCAACGTCGGCCTCGGCCCCACGCCGATGCTCTATTATGCCGCGGCGACACAGGATGTCGCGGGCGGTATTCAAATCACCGGCAGCCACAATCCCCCCGACTACAACGGCTTCAAAATGACGCTGCAGGGCCGCCCCTTCTATGGCGCGGACATTCAGGCGATCGGAACGATGGCGGCGGCGGGCGACTGGGAAAGCCCCGCTGCGGACGGAAAGGGGACGGCAGAGACTGTCGACATTCTCGACGCCTATGTCGACCGGCTGGTCGAAGGCTTTGCGGGGACCGCCTTTCGTATCGGCTGGGACGCGGGCAATGGCGCGGCGGGCCGGGTGATCGAAAAATTGACCGAGCGGCTGCCCGGGGAGCATCATCTCCTCTTCACCGACATTGACGGCACTTTTCCCAATCATCACCCCGACCCGACCGAGGAAAAGAATCTCGCCGATCTTCGCAAGCTGGTCGCAGAAAAGAGCCTCGATTTCGGGGTGGCCTTCGATGGCGACGGCGACCGCATCGGCGCCATCGACGGGCAGGGCCGGGTGATCTGGGGCGACCAGCTTCTGCAAATCTATGCCGCTGCCCTGCTGAAAGACCATCCCGGCGCGACGGTGATCGCCGATGTAAAGGCCAGCCAGGCGCTGTTCGACCGCGTTGCCGAACTCGGCGGCCAACCTCTGATGTGGAAAACCGGCCACAGCCTGATCAAGGCCAAGATGAAGGAAACGAACAGCCCGCTGGCGGGCGAGATGAGCGGCCATATCTTCTTCGCCGACCGCTATTATGGCTTTGACGATGCGCCCTATGCTGCCGTCCGCCTGATCGAGGCGGCAGGGAAGCTCGGCCAAAGCGTCACCGATTTGCGCGGCGGCATGGCACCCATGGTCAACACCCCCGAAATGCGTTTTCAGGTCGATGAGGCGCGCAAATTCGCGATCGTCGATGAAGTTTTGGACCGGCTGGCAACTTCCGGGGCGCAGGTGGACCGCACCGATGGCGCCCGCGTCCTCACCGACGATGGCTGGTGGCTCTTGCGCGCTTCCAACACCCAGGACGTGCTCGTCGCTCGCGCCGAAGCCGCCGACGAGGCCGGTCTCGCCCGCCTCGTCGCCGCCATCGACGAGCAGCTTGCTCTCTCCGGCGTCCAGCGCGGCCCCCAGGCCGGACATTAGGCGCCGGGCCGCAGGCTGCCCACCAAGCGCCCGTCTCAAGTGACGCTGCGCGGCACTTTTACTAACTTCCGGCTCTTTTTCAGGCAGACCTCGCTGCCTGAAAAGGCAGCCTGCAAAAATCCTGCCAGATTGACGCTGGCGCCCCTCCTCGGGTAACGCCTGCGCATGACCGACGAAAGCCTCCCGGCGACCCGCGCCGCTGACGATCATGGCGTGGCCGATCACGTCGCCCATGTCCAGGAAGATGCCGCGGCCGGCAACGGCCTTGCCGTGGTGTCCATCGCCAAAAGCTATGACAAGCGCGTCGTCCTGTCCGATGTGTCGCTGTCGGTGGCAAAGGGCGAAGTGGTGGGCCTGCTTGGCCCCAATGGCGCCGGGAAAACCACCTGTTTCTATTCGATCATGGGGCTGGTGAAGCCCGACGCAGGACGCATCATGCTCGACGGCGCCGATATCACCACCTTGCCCATGTATCGCCGCGCCATTTTGGGGCTCGGCTATTTGCCTCAGGAAACCTCGATCTTTCGCGGCATGACGGTCGAACAGAATATCGCCGCCGTGCTCGAACTCGCCGAACCCGACAAGATCGCCCGGCAACAGCGGCTCGACGAATTGCTCGAGGAATTTGGCCTCACCCGCCTGCGTTCGGCGGCGGCGATGGCGCTTTCGGGCGGTGAACGCCGCCGCGCCGAAATCGCCCGCGCGCTCGCCGCCAATCCGTCGATCATGCTGCTCGATGAACCTTTCGCAGGCATCGACCCGATTTCGATCAGCGATATTCGCGATCTCGTCGCCGATCTCAAAACGCGCGGCATCGGCGTGCTGATCACCGATCATAATGTGCGCGAAACGCTCGACCTCGTCGACCGCGCCTGCATCATCTATGACGGCAAGGTGCTGCTCGCGGGCTCGCCCGCCGAACTGGTCGCCGATCCCGAGGTCCGCCGCCTCTATCTCGGCGAGGGCTTTTCGCTTTGATGCGGTAAGATGTAATGGCGTTGGGACCACGCCTCGATTTACGCCAGTCACAATCGCTGGTGATGACGCCGCAGCTTCAGCAGGCGATCAAGCTGCTTGCGCTGTCGAACCTTGAACTGGAATCCTATCTCGCCGACGCGCTGGAGGGCAATCCGCTGCTCGACACGGCGTCGAACGACGGTGAGGACGGCGGCAGCGACGCCGGTCCCGAACAGGCGGACGACGCGCCCGTCGAAATGACGCTGGTGGAGGCCGATCAGGCGCTCTCCTCCGATGGGGGAACCGCCGCCGACCTCGACGCCGACTATATGTCCGAGCAATTTCACCACGACAGCGCCAGCGATTGCGTCGGCCTGTCGGGCGATGGCGAAGGGATCGACTTCGACGGCTTTGCAGGTGCCGCGCCGACGCTTCACGAGCATCTGCTCGCGCAGGTGGGCGAGGTATTCGACGGGGTGGAGGCGATGCTCGCGCAGCAGCTTGTCGCGATGATCGACGAGGCCGGCTATTTGCGCGCCGACCTTGTCGACATGGCGCAGCGGCTGGGGGTGCCGCTCGCGCTGGTCGAGGATACGCTTGCGCGGCTGCAGACCTTCGATCCGTCGGGCGTCGGCGCGCGCGACCTGTCTGAATGTATCGCGATTCAGGCGCGCGAGGCCGATCGCTATGACCCCGCTATGGCGCGGATGATCGCCAATCTCGATCTGGTCGCCAAGGGCGCCTTTCCCCAGCTCAAGCGCATCTGCGGCGTCGATGACGAGGATCTGGCCGACATGATTCGCGAGCTTCGCAGCTATAATCCCAAGCCGGGGTTGCGCTTCGGCGGCGGCGCGGCACAGGCGGTGGTGCCCGACCTTTATGTGCGCCGGACAAAGGCAGGCTGGGCGGTCGAAGTGAACAGCGCAACGCTGCCCCGCCTGCTCGTCAACCGCCGCTATTATAACGAATTGTCGGGCGGCGCGGGGCGGGGCGGAAAAAACAAGGCGTGGCTTTCGGAACAGCTCGCCAGCGCCAATTGGCTCGTGCGGGCGCTCGACCAGCGCCAGCGCACCATTGTCAAGGTCGCAAGCGCCATCGTCAAACAGCAGGAGGGTTTCTTCCTGCACGGCGTGGCCCATATGCGCCCGCTCACGCTGCGGCAGGTGGCCGAAGAGATTGAAATGCACGAATCGACCGTCAGCCGGGTGACGAGCAATAAATATCTGTCCTGCGCGCGCGGGCTGTTCGAGCTTAAATATTTCTTCTCCAGCGGCATTTCTGCGACCGCAGGCGATGGCGCGGTTTCAGCCGAAGCGGTCAAGAGCCGCATTCGCGCGCTGATCGAGGCGGAGGAGCCAAAGGCCATCCTCTCCGACGATGCCATCGCCAAGAAGCTGGCGGCCGAGGGGCATGATATTGCGCGCCGCACCGTGGTCAAATATCGCGAATCGATGGGTTATGGCTCTTCGGTGCAGCGCCGGCGGCAAAAGGCGCTGGCGGGCTGAAACGCTCCCTAAAGCCGTTCGGGTCGAGCGAAGTCGAGACACCTGCCGGATGGCCCAAGGTCGAGGGGCATCTCGACTTCGCTCGATGTGAACGGAAAATGGGAGGTGAGCCTGCGAGCCGGTTGACTTTTAGCGCGCTTCCCCATAGGTGCGCCGCTTCGCGTAGTAACGCTTGAGATTTACGGACAAGAGCAATGAAGATTCGCAACAGCCTGAAGTCGCTGAAGGACCGTCACCGGGATAACCGCGTGATCCGCCGCCGTGGCCGGACCTATGTGATCAACAAGACCAACCGCCGCTTCAAGGCGCGTCAGGGCTGATGCCCCTGCGGGGCGCCCGGCGTCCCGCACGCGATTTTGAGCCAGCGTAACGCCGTCGGAGGATTCCGGCGGCGCTTTCGCGTGTCTGGAGGGATGATGATTCGCCGCTGTGTGATTTTCGATGTGGGCCGCGTCCTCTTCGATTGGGATTTACGTCATTTATTCGCAAAGCTGATCGACGACCGCGATGCGCTGGACGATTTTGTCACCCGCGTCGTAACGCCCGAATGGCATTTCCAGCATGACGCGGGCCGCCCGCTGGCGGAAATGCTGCCCGAGCGGAAGGCGGAGTTTCCCCAACATGCCGCGCTGATCGACGCCTATGCCGCGCGCTTCAACGAAAGCATCCCCGGTCCCATGCCGGGCAGTCTTGAACTGGTCGAGCGGCTGGATCAGGCGGGCGTCCCGCTCTTTGCCATCACCAATTTCGGCCATGAACTCTGGGAAGGCTTTCGCCCGACGCAGCCGATCTTTGACCGTTTCCGGGACATCATCGTCTCGGGCACCGAAAAGATGATGAAGCCCGATCCCGCCATCTATGCCCTTGCCATAGAGCGGTTCGGCATCGACCCCGCCGGCGCGCTGTTCATCGACGACGTCGCCGCCAATGTCGCCGGGGCCGAAGCCGCCGGGATCGGAGGGCACCAGTTTATTGATGCTGCCACATTGGAAGCGGAGTTGATCGCGCGCGGCTATTTGCCCGGCTGACCCGCCGCCTCGCGCTGCGGGGCAGACGCGATCGCGTCACGCGCAAGGGCCAGCGCCCTGTTTAGCGCCGCTTCGGCAGGGACGGCCACATCAGGCGCTACCCCCACGCCTTGCCAATTGGTCCCCGTGACCGGATTGATCGAACGCTGTTCGGGCAGGCTCAGCGCGAAATGCGGATGCAGGCGGCGATAGGCAAAGGGGTTCGCCCCGCCGCCCGTCACTTCGCCCACCACCACCGCGCGGCCCAGCGCCTGCAGATCATAAGCAAGCGCCTCGGCCGCAGAAAAAGTCCGTTTGGCTGTCAGCAGGAAAAGCGGCTTCTGTTCACCAAAGCGGCGACCTTCCGGCGCTGATCCCGATATCCGCGGCGTCAGCCGGTCGGTCGGCCGGTCATAAACGCCGCTCAGCGGTGATCCGGGCGGCAAAAGATGCGCGAGGATCAGGTCGAGGCTTTCCATTCCGCCGCCATTGCGGCGCAGGTCGATAATCAGCGCGTCGCCTTGGGCAACGAGCTGCATCGCCGCCTCGATTACATCGCCGCCCATCGCCGGCGGGGGAAAGACGCGCAGGTCGAGCAGCATGATATTGCTGTCAAGCCGCTCGACCTTCTCGACCCCATGGTTGAGATGCGCGCCATAATAGCGCTCCAGCTCGCCCGCCGCGAACTGCTCTTCGCCGTCTTGGGCCGGGATCGGGGCGGCGCTGTAGTCGACCGCCAGATGCCCGTCGCCCGACCGGTTGCGCAGCCAGCGCGTCAGCGCGGCGGCAAGGGCGGGCCCGTCATGGACGGCGCTCCACGCAGGGCGATTTATCCGCAGGTCGCGGGCCAATCCTTCGCCAAGCGCCGGATCGACATAGCGGGTTTCGAGCAGCTCTGCGGTGGCCTCGATCACCGCCGCCTTGTCCTTCGCCGTAACCGTCTGCGCTGTCGCCTGGGGGGCGGACAGGGCGGCCATGATGATCGCAAGCCAGAATCTCATCGCTTCAGCTCCTCCGATATGCGCGCGCGAAAATCATGGCGCGACAATTCTGCCAGCGCGCTGTCGACAATATCGCCGAGCGGATGGGGCAGGGCGGCGTCGAGCGCCGTCGCCGCGCGGTCCGCTGCCGCCCAAATCGGTTGAAGCTGCGGGATCATCGCCTGCGCCTTGGCGGACAGGGCATAGCGCCGCTCGCGCCGGTCGGGCCCGGTAACCGCCTCCACCAGCCCGGCGCGCGCCATGGTCTGTAAGGTCTGGGTGGCGGCGGGCTGCGTTACGCCCAGCGCGCGCGCCGTTTCGCCCACCGACAGCGACCCGCGCGCCATCAGCAGCCGGAAACAGGGGAAAAAGCGCGGGCGAAAATCGAGTTCCGCCTCCCGATATATCTGCTCCACCGCATCATCGAGCGCGGAAATCAGCAGGCGCAATCGGGTGCCAAGGCCGGGAGAAGAAGACATATATAAGCGCTTATATAATTATATTCGCGCTGACAAGGCCCTTTAGACCGTCGCTACCGGGCACTGGCAGTAGCACTGGCACTGGCCTGGGAGGGGAGGGGCGACCGCCCCCCTTGCGTTCGGCGCCTTAGCGTTCGACCCCCAGCTGCGTCAGGATGAAGGCATATTCCTCCGCATCCTCGCGCAGTGCGCCCCAGCGACCCGATTTGCCGCCATGGCCCGCGCCCATATTGGTGCGAAGGAGCAGCAAGGCGTCATTGGTGCGCGTCGCGCGCAGCTTCGCGACCCATTTGGCGGGTTCCCAATAGGTGACGCGCGGATCGTTCAGCCCGGCGGACACCAGCATCGGCGGATAGGCCTTGGCGCTGACATTGTCATAGGGGCTGTAGGACAGCATATAGTCGAACGCCGCCTTGTCGGTGATGGGATTGCCCCATTCGGGCCACTCGCCGGGGGTCAGCGGCAGCTCTTCATCGACCATGGTGTTGATCACATCGACAAAGGGCACCCCCGCCAGCACCGCGCCCCAAAGCTCGGGCGCTTCATTATAAACGACGCCCATCACTTGGCCGCCCGCCGAGCGGCCCTCGATCGAAATCTTGCCCGCGCTGGTATAGCCCTTGGCGATCAGCCCCTTGGCGACATCGATAAAGTCGTGGAATGTGTTGGTGCGCTGGTCGGTCTTGCCCGCCAGATACCAGGCACGGCCCAGATCGTCGCCGCCGCGGATATGGGCGATGGCATAGATCATGCCGCGGTCGATCAGGCTCAGCCGCGTGGTCGAAAAGCCCGGTGGCACGCGATAGCCATAGGAGCCATAGGCATAGAGATGGAGCGGCGCGCTGCCGTCGAGCTTTGTACCCTTTTTATAGACCAGCGATGCCGGGATCATTGTCTTGCCGTCGCGGCTGGGAAGATTAACCCATTCGGTGATATATTGCGATGCGTCGTAACCCGAAGGGATTTCCTGCACTTTCAGTGTTTCGAGCGTCCCGCTCGCGACATCATAGTCATAGACGGTGTCGGGCGTGACCATCGATTCATAATCGATCCGCAGCTTGTCCTGATGATATTCGGGATTATCGCCGAGGCCCGCGACATAGGTTGCCTCGGGAAAGGCAATGCGTCCCGGCGTCAGCGGGGTGTCATAGGAGCGCACGTCAATCTGATCGAGCCCCTGCTCGCGCGTTTCGAGGACGAAATAATCGCGGAAAATGGCAAGGTCGGTGATGTAGGTGGAATCGGACCCGGGGATCAGCGTGGTCCACTCGCCCGGCCTGTCGATCGAGGCGGTGGCGATGCGGAAATTGGGATGCGTGTCATTGCTGTGGACATAAAGCAGCCCGTCGCGCTCATCGACGCTATATTCGCGCCCCTTCTGGCGGGGTGATACCAGCAGGGGTTCCGCTTCGGGATCATCGGCGGGAAGCAGATAGACTTCGCTCGTTTCATTATCGCCCGTGGCAATGATGATATAATTGTCGGCGGCGGTTTTTCCGATGCCGACGCCGAAGCCGATATCGGCTTCCTTGTACAGCAGCCTGTCCTCGGCGACGGGTGTGCCCAGCCTGTGCAACCGGACATTGTCGGTGCGCCAATTCTCGTTCGCCAGCCCATAGAGCAGGGCGTCGCTGTTCGCGGTCCAGATCAGCGCGGACAAGGTGCCCGGAATGACGTCGGGCAGCATCTCGCCGGTTTCCAGATTGCGAAAACGCACCTCGAAACGCTCCGAACCATTGTCATCAAAGGCATAGGCCATCAGGCGGCCATCAGGGCTGATCGACAGATCGGCGAGGCGGAAATATTCCTTGTCCTTCGCCAGCGCCACTTCATCAAGGATCAGCGCGGCCTCGCCGCCCGCGACGGGCCTGCGATACCATTTCTTATATTCGGCGCCTTCTTCATATTCGACCCAGTAAAGCCAGTCGCCATCCTTTTGCGGAACGCTGGCATCGGCTTCCTTGATCCGGCCCTTCATTTCCTGAAACAGCGTTTCCACCAGCGCGTCATGCGGCTTCATCGCTGCCTCGAAATAGGCATTTTCCGCCTTCACATAAGCCAGCACATCCTCGTCATCGATCGTCGGATAATCGGGATCGCGCAGCCAATGCCACGGATCCTCGAACGTCCGGCCATGCAGGGAAAAGCTGTGGGGGCGCTGCTCGGCGACGGGCGCGGCGGGCAGGGCGGGGGGCGTCTGGGTCAATTCACTCTCTTTCTCTTCGGCAAAGGCGGCGGTGGGCGCGACAAGCGGGGTGGCAATTGCGGCAAGAAGCATCCAAATAGCACGCATGATCATATTCCCCGCGATCTTCGCCCGACGGGCCGAAGCGGGTGGTGTAGAAACAAGGAAGCGATAATGTCCAGCCCCGTTCATGCCGACCGCCTTTCCCGCTTGCGCGCCGAGCTCGCTGCGCGCGGCCTCGATGGTTTTATCGTGCCGATCAGCGATGAGCATATGAGCGAATATGTCGGCGATTATGCCCAGCGCATGGCGTGGCTGACCGGTTTTGGCGGTTCGGCAGGTACGGCGGCGGTGCTTCCGGAAAAGGCCGCCGTCTTTGTCGATGGCCGCTATACGGTGCAGGTGCGCGATCAGGTCGATGGCGCGCTCTTCGATTATGTTGGCGTGCCGCAGTCGAGCGTGGCCGAATGGCTGGGCGCCAATATCAGTGCGGGCCAGAAAATCGGCTATGATCCCTGGCTGCACGCCATCGACTGGGCGCGGTCGCTGGAGGCTGCGCTGGCAGCGCGCGGAGCGGAACTTGTCGCCGTCGACACCAACCCCCTCGACGCGGTGTGGGAGGATCAGCCTGCGCCCAGCAAGGCGGTGGTGACCGTCTATGATACGGCGCTGGCCGGCCAGTCGGCCGCGGAAAAGCGCGCGAGCATCGCCGACTGGCTGCGCGCCGAAGGGCTCGACACCACGGTGATGACCGCGCTCGATTCGGTCGCCTGGACCTTCAACCTGCGCGGGCAGGATGTCACCCATACCCCTGTCGGCCTTGCCTTTGCCCTGCTCCATGCCGACGCCACGGCCGATTTGTTCATCGCGCCGGAAAAGGTCGATGATGCGGTGCGCGCGCATCTCGGCAACAGCGTGCGGATCCACGACCGCACGGCGTTCGAACCCGCACTCGCCGAACTGGCGGGCAAGAAGGTCGCGGTCGATCCCGATCGCGCCGTGGCGGCGATCTTTACCGCGCTGGAAGGCGCCGGCGCCGCCATCGCGCGGCGCCGCGACCCGGCGGTGCTGCCCAAGGCGATCAAGAATCCGACCGAGCTTTCCGGTACGCGCGCCGCGCATATCCGCGACGGGGTCGCGGTGGCGCGCTTCCTCAAATGGATGGAGGAACATGCACCGCAGGGGGGACTCGACGAACTGGGCGCTGCCGCGCAGCTCAAGGCATTTCGCGAGGAAAGCGGTGCGCTGATCGACCTCTCCTTCGACACGATTTCGGCGGCGGGCCCCAATGGCGCGCTTCCTCACTATAAGGTCGATGAAACGACCAACCGCGCGATTGAACCCGGCACGCTTTATCTCGTCGATTCGGGTGGGCAATATTGTGACGGAACGACCGATATCACGCGCACCATTCCCGTCGGCACGCCGACGGCAGAAATGCGTCGCCGCTTCACGCAGGTGCTCAAGGGACATATCGCCCTCGCGACCGCGCGCTTCCCCACAGGGACGCGGGGCAGCCAGCTCGACATATTGGCGCGCCAATATCTGTGGGCCGACGGGGTCGATTATGCCCATGGCACCGGCCATGGCGTCGGCGTCTATCTCGCCGTGCACGAAGGGCCGCAGCGTATCGCCAAGCCATCGGGCGGGCAGGCCGGGACCGAGGAGCCGCTCCATGCCGGCATGATCCTCTCGAACGAGCCGGGCTATTACAAGGCGGGCCATTTCGGCATTCGCATCGAAAATCTGGTGGTCGTCACCCCGCTTCGCATCGACGGCGCGGAAGAAGAGATGCTGGGTTTTGAAACCATCACTTTCGCGCCAATTGCGCGGGAATTGATCGACGGGGCGATGCTGTCTGCGTCGGAGGCCGACTGGCTCGACGCCTATCATGCCGAGGTGCTGGCCAAGCTTGGCGGCGCGATGGGCGCGGAAGATCGCGCCTGGCTCGAAGCGGCCTGCGCCCCCATCGAGCGCTCTTCTGCGGCATTGGCGGCCTGAGGCATGGCCGCCGCCTTGCGTCAGGATGTTCCCCTTGCCCATTTCCCGGTTCGCGAAACGGTGCGCGTCCGTTTCAACGAGATTGATGGTCAGCAGATCGTCTTCAACGCCAATTACCTCGTCTATGCCGATATCGGCGTAACCGAATATTTTCGCGCTTTGGGGGCGGGGCAGCCTGGGCTATATTTTAACCAATATGGTACAGATATTCGCGAATATCATTGCGAAATCGATTATCATGCTCCGGCGCGGCTGGATGACCGAATCACTATTGCCGCCCGGATCAGCCGATTTGAACGCACGCGCTTCACTGTTCACTGCGCCATTTTCCGGGAAGCGGATCGGTTGACCGATATTGAGATTGTCTATGCACATATCGACCGCGACAATGGCGAGGCGGTATTGCTGCCCGGCAGTTTTATCGCAGAAGTCCGCCGTTTTGAGCCCGTTATGCCGATACAGCCTCAGGGGTCTTAAGGCGCCAAATCACTCTCAACCAAAAAGGTCGAAAAAAAGGGCCGCCCAAGGGCGGCCCGAAAAGTTTTTGGGAGAGGATGCCTAAAAGGCAAGTGTGATATTGCAGTGCACAATGAATTTCGCAACTGCTAATTGCACATTTGGTATTGCAGATTTTGCAATCAATGGGTGGCCGCGCCACATTTTGGCTCTTTGATGATGGAGGCCACAGGCGCCGTTCCTCTCGCAAAGTGATGGAACATCACCTAAGACGGACAGCATGAAACTGTTCAGCAACGTCGACATTACGGGCGGCTTCTCGGACTTTTGGGACTATATACGCCAGCCTCGTCCGCATCGCTGGCCCTTGTGGGGGCTCGCTGTGGCGATTTCGCTCGTCATTTTTTACGGCCTTTCCAAATATATTGTTCCTTATGAGCGCCCCAAGCCGCAGATTATCTATTTCGAGAATTGGACTGCCGATCGCTCGGAATCCGATGTGCGCGCGGACTGGGTGGCGCGGGCAAAGGAGACGACTCGTCGGAACGCGGAGCGTCGGGCGCAATATCAAAAACTCGCGGACATGATGGGGGTCGAATATGATTCGGCAGAGGCAGACAAGGTAACGCGCGAGACGTTAGGCCCGGATACCGATGAGATCGGAACAAGACCGAACTCCCCCCAGCGTTCTACTCTGGCCGAACGGGCTGCGCGAGGGCCGCAGTCGGGCGACACGGAGCAACGATAGCGGCTTATGCAGCGCCCTTTTGAAGATGCGGACTGGATGGCGGCGACCGTTGCTCTGGCGGATCGGGGTCGCATGTCGGCCGCTCCAAATCCGAATGTCGGGTGCCTGATACTGAACAATGGCCGGGTTGTCGGACGCGGCTGGACTCAGCCGGGCGGGCGCCCGCATGCCGAGGCTGTCGCGCTCGATCAGGCGGGTTCTGCTGCGCGCGGCGCAACTGCCTATGTGACTTTGGAGCCCTGCGCACATGAAAGCCCGCGCGGCTCCTGCTGCGCGGATCTTTTGATCGGGGCTGGCGTCGCGCATGTCGTAATTGGCACGCGGGACCCCGATCCGCGAACTGATGGCGCGGGTATCGCCCGTCTCCGCGCAGCAGGAATTGAGGTTCGTGAGGGTGTCGGTGCGGCTCAGGCCCGTGCGATCATGGCGCCTTGGTGGACCCGCGCTACCGCTGCGCGATCCTTTGTCACGCTCAAACTGGCAACATCGCTCGACGGGCGCATCGCGATGGCAGACAGATCAAGTCGTTGGATCACCGGTGAACGCGCGCGGGCCCATGCGCATCTGGAGCGTGCACGACATGAGGCGATTCTGGTCGGGCGCGGTACATTGACCGCTGATGCCCCGCGGCTCGATGTGCGGCTGGCGGGGCTGGAACATCATTCGCCCCGGAAATATCTCCTCACAAGCGGGATGGCGCCTGACGGCTGGACGGCGGTGTCTCGGCCGGAGGATTCGATGAACGAGGTCAATTCGCTGTTGGTCGAGGGCGGAGCCGGGGCCGCGGCGGCTTTTCTCGCCGCCGACCGGGTCGACCGCCTGCTTCTCTATCGCGCGCCTATCCTCATCGGGGCGGGGCGCGCTGCGCTGGGCGATATCGGTCTGGCCGATCTGGCAGAGGCCCATGGCCGCTGGCGCCTGATGGACAGTCATATGCTTGGCAGCGACCGGCTCGACGTCTACGAGCGGGTCAGCAAAGGATAGGCACATATGTTCACCGGCATCATCACCGACATCGGCACCATTCGCAGCCGCGAGGATCGCGGCGATACCCGTCTGGTCATATCGACGGCCTTTGATGTCGACTCGATTGATCTGGGTGCGTCCATTGCCTGTTCCGGCGCATGCCTGACGGTGGTCGACAAGGGACGCGACGACGGGGGAAACTGGTTCGCCATCGATGCCAGCGCCGAGACACTGGCCTGCACGGCGCCTGCCATGTGGGATGCCGGTCGGCGTCTTAATCTGGAACGTGCGCTCAAGGTCGGGGACGAGCTGGGTGGCCATATTGTCACCGGCCATGTCGATGCGGTCGGCCACATTGTCGCCGTCGAACCGGCGGGCGACAGCGTCAAATTGACGGTCGAGACTCCGGCGTCCCTCGCACCCCATATTGCCCCCAAAGGCTCGATCACGCTCGATGGTATTTCGCTGACCGTGAATGCGGTGGAGGATCAGGCGGATGGCAGCGCGCATTTCACGCTCAATATCATTCCGCACACCCAGGAAATGACGACGCTGAACGAAGCGGCCCCCGGCCGCCCGGTCAATCTGGAGATTGATATATTGGCGCGCTATCTGGCGCGGATGCAGGCACGCGCCGCCTGACAGCCATTTCATCGCACCCTCTGCCCCGGCATGAGGCGCAGGGTGTTGGGGTCCTCAGCCTTCTCTCCAGCCCGCGGCAAGATCGGGGTCGGCGGCGATCATCGACCGGCGTATCGCCAGCCGTCCGATCCGCAAGAGCTCTGCCTTGCGGCGTGCGGGTGCCAGCTTGCAGTCCTGCGCCTCGCGGACAATGGCGGCGCCATAGCGATCGGCAACGATAAGGCCCGAGCTTTCGGGACGATAGGCTTCCTCGCTCAGAATGGCGGGATCGAGCCCGGGGGCGAGTGCCCAGTAAAATTTGTCGCACCAGTCACAATAATCGGGCCATTTGGCATCGCCGTGCAAATCGGCGCGGCTGACCTTGATTTCGACGATGATGATGTTGCCTTTGGCATCAATGGCGGTGAGGTCGGTACGGCGCCCATTGGGCAAGGGGACTTCGGGAAGGGCAACCAGCCCCGCCTGCGCGAACAGGCGGCAGACACCGCGCGCCACCTCGGGGGCCGTTACGGCTCCGCTGTTCATGGATCGGCGCGATTTCTGTCGGGCGCTTGCGCTGCCTGCCACCGCGCCTTGATCATCGCGCTGGTCTGGCGGCTGCCGTCGTGGCTCCAGCCGGGTTCGCGCCACAGATAGGATAATTTGTGGCGCCAGGGTGCGGACCAGACATCTTTGGCGATCCCCGCCCATTCATGGAAAGCCGCCCATAATATGTTGAAACTGCCCAATTGCCGGACAATGCCATAGCGCACCGGCTCCTCGTCGCGTTCGGGCACAAAACTGCCGAACATCCGGTCCCAGATGATGAAGACCCCCGCATAATTGGCGTCGAGATAGCAGGGATTCACGCCGTGATGGACGCGGTGATGCGACGGGCTGTTCATCACCGCCTCAAACCAGCGCGGCATGCGCCCAATGGCTTCGGTATGAATCCAGAATTGATAGATGAGGTTCAGCCCCGCGCAGAAAAAGACCATCGCTGGCGGAAAGCCGATCAGAAACAGCGGCAGGCGGAAGAGGAATCCCAGGCTGAAAAAGCCCGTCCATGTCTGCCGCAGCGCCGTCGACAGATTATAATGCTGGCTGCTGTGATGAATAACATGGCTTGCCCAGAACCAGCGAATGCGATGCGCGCTGCGGTGAAAGACATAATAAGCCAGATCGTCCAGAACGAAGCAGAGCAGCCAGGCCCACCACCAGCGCTCAAAGCCAAGGCCAATGTCGAAAAGCCGAAACTGATGGACCCACAGCGCCATGCCGACAATGGCGGCCCCAAACAGGGCCCCGGCAACCTGGCTGCCTGTGCCCAGTAGCAGTGACGTCAACGTATCGCGTGCTTCATAGCGGCGCGGATCCCGCCGACGCGCAACTATCATCTCCGCAATCAGCAGAAGAATGAAAGCTGGAACGGCGTAGATTACGGGGTCAGGAAGTTCAGCCATGACCGCTTATACCTGTCGAACTACCGAATCGTGGGCCGCCTGGGGAAGATTCGGTGCAAGACGCCGCATCCGGCTCGCCCATCGGCCGGCCTCCTTACCAAGATTTAGCGTGACGGTCCCGAAACGGCGATCGGGACTCGACAGGATCAGGAAATATTTGTCGAGGCGGACGATTGTTTGCGTATCGACCGGACGCGCGGCAAAATGATTGCCGTGCGCGCGAACGAGCATCATTTGCCCTTGGCCATTGTCAATCAGCGCGGCAAAGCCCGCGCGGTCACGAGCGACCTCGGTCCCGCCAAAGCCTGGTTCGGCGTCTTCGGCCAGCCCAATGGCATGAGCATCATCCTTGATCCGGGCCTCATGACCAAGGCCCATGGCCTTGACCAGCCATGCGACAAAGAGCACCACAATCAGCGAAGCCCCTGTCTGAGCCAACAGGGTTGTGGTCACGCTCGGCCTGCGAGGGCGTCCATCATGGGGCGCAGCCCTGAAAGATCATAGCCAGCGGCGGAGGCGGCGTTGCAAATGGCATCGACATCGTCTCCCGCGCGTGCGCGCGCCAGCGCCCATAAATGGGTCGAGCGGGTTCCGGACCGGCAATAGGCCAGTATCGGCCCTTGACTATCCTGCGTCAGTCCGTCCAGCGCATCGAGCTGAGCATGGCTGAAACCGGAATGGCCAATGGGGATGGCAGCATAAGCGAGTCCTGCCTCCGCACAGGCGGATGCGATATCCGCATCTTGCGGTGCCGACGGATCTTCGCCGTCGGGGCGGTTGTTCACAATCATGGCAAAGCCAGCAGCCTTAGCGGCTGGGACATGCTCCAGCGAGATTTGCGGGGCAACGCTATAGTCGGCAGACAAGTTTCGAAAATCGCTCATATCCGCGATCTATAGGGCCGCAGTCGCTACTGACAAGCGCGAAAGCCGCCCAGCCGCGCGGATCAGAAGCGGCGAATGACGGCCAGAAAGGCCTCCCCCCAGGCTTCGAGCTTCTTTGTTCCTACACCGGGGATTTGGCCCATGGCGCGGAGCGAGGTCGGCCGTTCGTCTGTCATCGCACGAAGCGCTGCATCGTGGAAAATGACATAAGGCGGGACGCCGGCCTCAATCGCCAGCTCGCGGCGCGTGGCACGCAGTGCCTCGAACAATGGATCCCCCACCGGGTTCAACGCCGCGCTTCCATTCGCAGCGCGCTTGGTTCGCCGTGCGGGCGGCTCGGCCATCAGCACCGGTGCCTCCCCCTTCAAAACGGGGCGGGCTGCCGGACCCAGCGTCAAGCCGCCATGCTCCGTGGTGTCGAGCGCTTCACGGGCCATCAAGCTTCGGACCAATGGCTTTATCAGTCGCGCTTCTTCGCCCTCCACAATGCCAAAAACCGACAGGCGATCATGGCCGCGTGCCTCGATCCGCTCGTCCCGGCGTCCGGTCAGCACCGCTTCGACATGGCTCGCGCCATAGCTTTGGCCGGTGCGATACACCGCCGAAAGCAGTTTCTGCGCCAGTATCGACACGTCGAGCTGGGCTGGCGGTTCCAGGCAATTGTCGCAGTTGCCGCAGCGGGGCGGCGGGGACTCTCCAAAATGGCGAAGTAACAGGGCACGTCGGCATTCAACCGTTTCCACCAGCGCGGCCAAGGCGTTCAGCCGCGCTCGCTCGCTGGCTATGCGTGCTTCCGGCAGTTCGGCCAGCCGCATGCGCGCGCGCGCAAAATCGTCCGCACCCCACAGCATCAGCGCTTCCGCCGGGTCGCCATCCCGTCCCGCGCGTCCGGTTTCCTGATAATAGCTTTCGATGGACTTGGGCAGGCCCGCATGCGCGACGAAGCGGACATCGGGCTTGTCGATCCCCATGCCAAAAGCCACGGTTGCGGTGACAATGCCGTCTTCGGACGCCACGAAATCATGCTGAACGCGCGCGCGAAGTTCGGGGTCGAGACCGGCATGATAGGCAGCCACGGGACGGCCCGTTGTCTGGGCAAGTTGTGCGGCCAGTCGTTCGGTCCCATTGCGCGTCGGGGCATAAACAATTCCGGGGCCCGGATTGGCGGCGATGAAATCGTTCAACTGGCGCGACGGGCTGACGCGGGGACGGATGCGGTAACGGATATTGGGCCGGTCAAAACCAGCGAGCACGAGTCCATCGGCGGGAATGCCGAGCTGCACCAATATATCCTCGCGCGTATGCTTGTCGGCGGTAGCGGTGAGCGCGAGCCGAGGCACAGCGGGAAACGCATCGAGCAATGGGCGCAACAGGCGATAGTCGGGGCGGAAATCATGTCCCCATTCGCTGACGCAATGGGCTTCATCAATCGCGAAAAGCGTGGGCGCGCGCGCTTCGAGCAAGGCTCGGAAGCCATCGCCCGTAGCGCGTTCGGGGGCAACATAGAGGAGATCGAGGCCTCCTTCGCGATAGGCTTGGCGCGTGTCGGCCTGATCGGCATCGGCGCTCGTCAGGCTTGCCGCGCGAATGCCCGCCGCCCGGGCTCCGCGTAACTGATCATGCATCAAGGCGATGAGAGGGGAGACGACCACCACACAACCATCCCTCGCGACGGCCGGCAATTGATAGGTCAACGATTTTCCCGCGCCGGTCGGCATGACCGCGAGTGTATGGTTCTTGGCCATGACCCGCGCAATCACATCCGCTTGCCGCCCACGAAATGCGTCAAAACCAAAGGTCGCTTTCAGAAGCGGGCGCAGGTTGTCGGTAATCATGGCCCGGGGATAGGCAGTTTGACCGGGCGAGGGAAGGCCCGCCCGGTCTCTATCTTTCGCGTAGGCGCTAGACGGGCCAGAAGCCCTTAAAGATCAATCGTGATTCTCACCCGGCGGGCCTCCACGCCTGCTGCAGAGGCAATGCGAAGCTTGCTGCTTTCCACCAGTTCGCGGAGCAAGTGATTCTGACCCACGGCTGAGGCATCGCCTGCGGCAAAGGGGGCGGGAGATTCGGCTGCGCCTCTTCCCATGTAAAGCTCTTCGTCCGTCACGCCGAGGGCGGCGGCAACGGCTTGGAGGCTTTTAATGCGCGGCGCCGTTTTTCCTGTTTCCCAAGCCCAGATGCTCGGTTTGCTGAGCCCGGCAAGCGTTGCCAGCCCGGCAAGGCTGAGGCCGCGCTCCTCGCGGAGGCGGCGCAGGCGAGCCGCCAGCGGTTCGCGTTCTTCGGACGCGCCAATAAGGGTGGGAGAAGCCAGATCCGACGGTAAAGGATTGCGAAGCTGAGCCGCGCTTAGCACAGCTTGGGAAAGCGGGTCATCGAAACGACATCCATAAAGCGTATCGCTGCGCCATACGATCGTCGCGGCCACAGCTGAACTTTCAGGCAGGCTAATGGTAACGCTCTGACCAAGTGGCAGATCAAGCCCCATTTCGACCAGCATTCCCGTCGCCGACAAATTATGGACCAGCACCGAGACCGTGCTCCCGGCTTCAACCATTCCTTCTGTTGTTAAATTCAAACGCAAGCGTTCAGCAATGCGCTCGTCGGTTGCGGATGGGGCTTTCGGCCCGCTCATGCCAGATGTAACCATATCCCGCTCGCCTTCGCAAAAACGAGCTTGCGGGGATATTAATGGTTATGGTTAACGAAGCTATTCGTTCACGCCTCTTTGTATAAAAATGGGGCTTTGCTTTCATTTCAGAAAGGTGAAAGGGAAGCTTATCTTGTTCAATAGATGACCTTTTTTCTTTGATCTGTTCTGGACATTGAGAATAAGAAGGGTGCGCTTCTCTGGCGGTCAGAAAAATCCATCTTATTGGTCAATCCCTGCCATTCGATAGCGATTAACGACTGCGCGATTGCGCCCCCCAACGTATCACCCGGGCCCAGCAGGATGATGACGTCAGGCGCATACTCCTTAACGGCGACCTGCACCGACAGAGCGAAATCATAAGGGGCGAGTATCTGGTGCCCGAAACTATAATCCCACATCGCGGCGGGATCGCTCGAATGGCGCCGCCAGATATGACCCCTGCCATCGACAAGGGAGATCATGGGTTTCGCGAACAGCGAGGGCGGAAGCTGCGTTTGCGCCTTGTCCGCGCTCCCCTGCATCAGTGGCGTGTGAAAGGGGCCATGCCCCGCAAGCCGCAGCGGGTCGCGCCCCGGCGTCGGCGGCGCTTCGGCGAGCAAGGCGGCAAGCCCCGCCTCGTTGCCTGCAAAGAGCAGCATCCCGCCGAGGTCGATCGACAGCGCCAAAGCATGCCCCGGCCGCGCGGCGATGTCGGCGACGCGCGCGAACATCGCATCGCGCAGCCCCGGAACGGCGCGCCAATCCTCGTCGACGACCTGGAACAGGATTTGCCCGCCCGGCCCGTGCGCCTGGCTGTTCGTCCCCATCGCATTGGCGATACGAAAGCCGTCGGCAACCGACACCGCGCCGCCCATCGCGAGCGCGCTGTACCAGCCCATCGAATTGCCCGCGACGGCGACAACATCATAGGCTTCGCGGTCGATGCTCAGGAAATCGAGGATCGAGGCCGAATAGATCAGCGGTGCCGCGACATCGCCGCGCATGTGGGTCGAAACGCTGAAGCGTTCGGCGCCGTCGAGTTCGCTCACCGTCGGTTCGCCGCGCGCTGCGCGCTGCGCGTCGAAATCGGCGATCAGTTCGGCAAAGCGGTCGCCATGCAGCCGCGCGATGCTGCCGAGTTCGGCCTTGCCATAAGTGCCGCGCCCGGGCGCGATGACGAGGGCGGACTTGCGCGCGCTCATGCCAAAAGCTCCTTCGCCGCGGCGACGATCGAATCGCGGCTCGGCAGCGTCAGCGTCGCCGCCTTGCCGAGCGGAATGAAGCTGTCGTCGGCGGCGATCCGCGCGAGCTTCCGCTCTGGCGCGCGCTCGGTGAACAGCGCCATCAGCGCCTCGCTCTGCGACCCGGTGATCCGGCATTCGTCGACGATCAATATGCGCTTTGCGTCGCCGACCGCCGCGAGCAGCCTGTCCTCATCGACCGGGCCGAGCCAGCGCAGGTCGATTACCCGCGCCTTGACGCCGTCCTCGGCAAGCAGCCTTTCGGCCTGCCGCGACAGGTAATAGCCATTGCCATAGCTGACGATGGCAAGCTCGGTGCCGTCGCCATGGACGCCGACCTCGCCGAGGCGGATGGGCGTTCCCGCCCCCGGCGCTTCATAGATGCTGGTCCACAGGCCGTCGCCCTCTTCGTGCAGGTCGCGCGTCATATAGAGCGCGATCGGTTCGACGAAGACGACCACGCGCTGCTCCTCGCGCGCAAGGCGGACGCATTCGCGCAGCATCGCCACGGCATCGCGCCCGTTCGACGGCACCGCCAGGATGACGCCCGGAATGTCGCGGAACACCGCGAGGCTGTTGTCATTGTGGAAATGGCCGCCGAAACCCTTTTGATAGCCGAGCCCCGCGATGCGGATGACCATCGGGTTCGTATATTGACCGTTCGAAAAGAAACTGAGCGTCGCTGCCTCGCCGCGGATCTGGTCCTCGGCATTGTGGACATAGGCGAGGAACTGGATTTCGGGCATCGGCAGGAAGCCGTTATGCGCCATGCCGATGGCGAGGCCGAGGATTGCCTGTTCATCAAGCAGCGTGTTGACGACGCGCGCCGATCCGAAGCGCTGGTGCAGCTTTGCCGTAACATTATAGACGCCGCCCTTCGGCCCGACATCCTCGCCCGCAACGACAATTTCCTTGTGCGCGAGCATCAGGTCGGCGAGCGCCCACGAGAGCAGCCGCGCCATGTGCATCGGCTTGTCCATCTGCCCCGCGTCGCTGCCGAACATCGCTTTGCGGTCTTCGTCCGACGGCGTGTTGACGCGCGGCAGGTCGCGCTTCGGCGGGACGATGCTCTCCATCACCGCCGCGGCGGTGGTCAGCTTGGGACGCTTTATCGCCGCTTCGGCCTGCCGCGCGAGCGTCGCGCCGATATCCTCATAGGCGTCGGCGATTTCGGACGCGCTCATCCAGCCCTGTTCGACCATCAGCGCCGCACCGGCGAGCAGGGGATCGCGCGCCTCGTCGGCTTCGATCAGCGCCTTGGGCAGATAGGCGCCCTGCACGTCGGAGCCCGCATGGCCGTAAAGCCGTACCGTCGCCATGTGGAGGAACACGGGTCTGCGCGTCCGCCGCGCAAAATCGGCCGCCTCTTTCGCCCCGGCGTAGGCCGACACCAGGTCGGTGCCGTCGCACTGGATATAATGCAGCCCCGCGCGCTGGCGGAACTGCGCCTCGATCCATCCCGTCGGGGTGCGCGTCGAAATGCCGATGCCATTATCTTCGCACAGGAAGATAATCGGCATCGGCGTACCCTGATGCGCCGCCCAGCCCGCCGTGTTGAAGGCACCTTGTGCGGTCGAATGATTCGCCGATGCATCGCCAAAGCTAGCGAGCACGACCGCGTCGGAGGGGAGCGGCAAGTCGCACATCTCCAGTTTTCGGGCGATTCCGATCGAAAAGGCCGCGCCGACCGCTTTCGGAAGGTGCGAGGCGATGGTCGAGGTTTGCGGCGGGATATTGAGCGGCTTTGACCCGATCACCTTGTGCCGCCCGCCCGAAATCGGGTCTTCGGCCGACGCGGCGAAGCTCAGCAGCATGTCCCAGTTCGGCGTCTGTCCCGGCAACTGGCGCGCGCGGTGGAGCTGGAAGGCATTCGAGCGATAGTGGAGAAAGGCCATGTCGGTAACGCGCAGCGCCGCCGCGACCGCGGCGTTGCCCTCATGCCCCGACGAACCGATCGTATAGAAGCCCTCGCCGCGCGCCTGAAGGTCACGCGACAGCCGGTCCATCTGGCGGCTGGTCAGCTGCGACAGGAAGATGTCGACCGCATCGGCGCGCGGCAGACCTGCCGCCACAGGATCGGGGGCATCCGACCTTCGTGCCAGCGCGCCCTGCGTCAGCGCTGCCAGAAATTTTTCATGCACCGCCTGCGCTGCGTCCACTTGGCCCTCCGTCTGTTGCGCGCATGATCGTTGCGCCTGTAACGAAATTCATTTCACCAGGCGGGCTAAAGCGCCGGTGCGTCCGGCACAAGCCTCTCTTGCTTCTGCTGTGGGTTGTGCGTGACAATCGCAGTGATGAACCGATGAATGGCGTCTGGCGCACGAGGAGTTTGCAGAGCCTTTGGATGGCGCTGAAACGGAGGTTGTGGCAGGGGTGAGCAAACCCGTGTATTCGCTGCCACGCGAACTCGAAAGGACAATATGACCGCGACTGAAGGACTTGTTCGCCTCGCGCGGAGCGTGACCGAAGCGCTGCACCAGCGCCGCTCGGTCCGAGCCTTTTCCGACAGGCCGGTAGAGCCGGCGCTGCTCCGCGACATTCTTGCTTCAGCCCAACGCGCACCATCGGGCGGAAATCTCCAGCCCTGGCAGGTGGTGGTGCTCTCCGGCGCCCCTTGGCAGGCGGTAAAGGATGCGGTTGCCGCGCGTATTGCATTGGGGCGCGAGGGCTATCAGCCGGAATATGACATTTATCCCAAGCACTTGGTCGACCCGTGGCAATCACGGCGCTTTGGCGTGGGCGAGGCGCTTTATGGCGCGCTTGGCATTCCGCGCGAGGATAAAAAGGCACGGCTCGCTCAATTCATGGACAATTACCGGGGTTTCGGCGCACCGGTGATGCTTTTCCTCCATTGTTCGCGCATCATGGGGCCGCCGCAATGGGCCGATATGGGCATGTGGATGCAATCGGTGATGCTGCTGCTCGTCGAGGCGGGACTTGCCAGTTGCCCCCAGGAATGCTGGGCGATGTATGGCGAGACGGTGCGCAAGACGTTGGGCCTCGATGATGGGCAGATTTTGTTCAGTGGACTTGCCATCGGCTATGCGGACGGCGATGCACCGGTGAACCAATGGCCGGTGCCACGCGCCGCGCTGGAAGATGTGATCGAATGGCAGGGGTTTGATATATGATCCGCACGCAAAAATGGATGTGCTATGGCGCAGTGGTCCCGCTGATGCTGGTGGTGGCCTGCTGTACAGCGGTGCCGACGCCTGAGGCGCCACCTGCGCCCGTCCCGACGCCTGCTCCCGCGCCTGTCGTTACAGCGCCTGCCAAACCCTGGACCGATCGCGCGCTCAATGCAGGGGCCTGGCGCTATGACGCAGCCAGCCGCATGGCGCGTTTCGTCCCCGCTAGCGGCAATGCACCGCTTGTTACGCTGGCCTGCACGGGGGGAGCGATCCGTTTGACCGCAAACATGGGGAGTGGCGCCCAGCCAGTCGATGTCGCGCTTAAAACGAGCAGCGGCACCGACAGCCTCCGCTTTGTACAGGACAGCAGCACGATTGGCGCCGGCGACCAGCGGCTTGACCGCATCGCTTTCAGCCGCGGGCGTTTTGCGCTCGAGGCCCCTCACGGCCACGCCTTGACTTTGCCTGTACAGTCCGAACTTGGCCGGGTTATTGAGGATTGTCGCGGCTAGGCAAAGCAGCGGTCGGTCGGTGTGCGAGGTTAAGCGCCCAGTCGGACCGTACCACCCTTGATCCAGCCCCAGCGGCAAGGACCCTGATACTCGCGTTCATTTCGCACGGCGCGTGTGATGCCGCACATATCGGGGTCGGTGCCGGGCGCGGAAAAGACAATCCCGAACCATGTGTCGTCCTCGGTGGCTTCACAAACCGATACGCGGGTGCCGCCAGCCAGCCGGGCTTTGACGACGCGCGTTTCGCCGGGAGCCCAATATACCTCGGTTCCCCCATCCTGAACCCGGCTGATGCTCGAACAAGCGGGAAGACTGGGGCCTTCGGTGCCAATCTTCACTGCGCGTGTTGCAATGGGATCACCGGCCATCGGCGGCGCATTGTCGACGGGTGGAGGCGGCTCTGAACAAGCTGTGAGCGCCAGCGTAGCTAGCGCAGTGAGGGGGAGGGTGCGGGAGAGGAACAGCGGGGCTTTCATGGCGATGAAACTAGCTGGCGCGCGGCGTGGGCGCAACGGGCGTTGCAGGGTGTAGCCAAAAGGCGTTTTTGCTTGGGTTTTTCGGGGGCGGAGCCTATATAATCATCATGACGAATATGCCCGAAAATGCCGCGCCCGAAGGTGCATCGAAACAAGCCAATACCAACAGCTATGGCGCTGAGTCCATCAAGGTTCTGAAAGGGCTGGACGCGGTTCGCAAACGGCCCGGCATGTATATTGGCGACACCGACGATGGATCGGGTCTGCACCATATGGTGTTTGAAGTGTCCGACAATGCGA
Source organism: Sphingopyxis sp. MWB1 (assembly GCF_000763945.1). NCBI lineage: Bacteria > Pseudomonadati > Pseudomonadota > Alphaproteobacteria > Sphingomonadales > Sphingopyxidaceae > Sphingopyxis > Sphingopyxis sp. MWB1. The sequence continues at coordinate 1,916,626 of NZ_JQFJ01000002.1, read as the reverse complement.
TAGATGAGGCATTGGCGGGTCATTGTGATCTGGTGCTGATCACGCTGAACCCCGATGGGTCGGTCAGCGTCGAAGATAATGGTCGCGGCATTCCGACAGGAATTCATGCGGAGGAAGGCATTTCGGCCGCTGAAGTCATCATGACCCAGCTCCACGCAGGCGGCAAATTTGAAAACACCAGCGACGATAACGCCTATAAGGTGTCGGGCGGACTGCACGGCGTTGGCGTCAGCGTCGTCAATGCGCTCAGCGAATGGTTGGAATTGACCATCTGGCGCGATGGCGAAGAACATTGGATGCGCTTTGAGCATGGCGATTCGGTCGCGCCGCTGAAGGTCACCGGTCCGGCCCCTGCGGGCAAAAAGGGAACGCGCGTTACCTTCCAGGCTTCGACCGACACCTTCAAAAATGTCACCGAATTTGACTTCCAAAAGCTGGAGCATCGCTATCGTGAGCTCGCTTTTCTGAATTCAGGCGTGCGGATCAAGCTGGTCGATGCGCGTCATGCCGAGCATGAGGTGCATGATCTTTATTATGAAGGCGGGATCGCGGCGTTCGTCAAATTTCTCGATCGCAACAAAAATCCTCTGCTGCCCGATCCGATTGCAATCAGCAGCGAGCGCGACGGAATCGGTATCGATGTCGCGCTTGAGTGGAACGACAGCTATTATGAAAATGTCCTCTGCTTCACGAACAATATCCCGCAGCGCGACGGTGGCACCCATTTGGCGGCCTTTCGGGCGGCGCTCACGCGCACTCTCAACAACTATGGTGAGAAATCGGGCATTCTCAAGAAAGAGAAAGTCAGTCTGACAGGCGAGGATATGCGCGAGGGGCTGACCGCCATTGTCTCGGTCAAATTGCCCGATCCGAAATTTTCATCGCAGACCAAGGACAAGCTTGTGTCTTCGGAAGTGCGTCAGCCGCTGGAAAGCCTGATGGCTGACCGGATGACCGAATGGCTGGAAGAAAATCCAGCCTATGCCAAGGTGGTGTTGCAAAAGGTCATTGATGCCGCGGCGGCACGCGAGGCCGCCAAAAAAGCGCGCGAACTGACGCGGCGCAAAGGGGCGATGGACATCGCATCGCTTCCCGGAAAATTGGCCGATTGTCAGGAGCGCGATCCGACCAAATGCGAATTGTTTCTGGTCGAAGGGGATTCGGCAGGCGGTTCGGCAAAGCAGGGTCGAGATCGCCATGTTCAGGCAATTTTGCCGTTGAAGGGCAAGATTTTGAACGTCGAACGCGCGCGTTTCGATCGGATCATCTCTTCAAAGGAAGTGGGAACGTTAATCCAGGCGCTTGGCACCGGGATTCGCGACGAGTTCAATCTGGAAAAGCTGCGCTATCACAAGATTGTGATCATGACCGACGCCGACGTCGACGGGGCACATATCCGGACGCTTTTGCTGACCTTCTTCTACCGGCAAATGCCCGAAATCATCGAAAATGGGCATCTCTATATCGCCCAGCCGCCGCTGTATAAGGTCGCGAAGGGGCGCAGCGAAGTCTATCTCAAGGACGACAACGCCCTCGAAAATTATCTGGTCGACGCCGGCATCGACGCCCTCCTCTTGGAAACGGCAGGCGGCGCGCGTTCCGGTCAGGATCTGCGGGCCTTGATCGACCATGGACGACGGCTTCGCGCATTGATGCGCTATATTCCGCGCAGCCTCGATCATGGTCTGGTGGAGGCGATGGCGCTTGCCGGTGCGCTCGACCCCGACCTCGACGCCGGCGGGCGGCACAGCGCCGCTGCAACAAGTGCGGAATGGCTGAACGGCGCCGAAGTCGCACTGAACGGTAATGGCGAAGCCAAATGGACGGTGACCCCGGCGGAAGGGGGCGGGTATATAATGGAACGCCGTTGGCGTGGGGTGAGCGATCATCATGTGATCGACACCGCATTTCTGGCAAGCCAGGAAGCGCGCCGTTTGCACAAGCTCGCGAGCGAAGAGGCTGACACCTATGCCCGCCCCGCGCGTTTGGTGAAAGGAACGGCGAACCTTGCTACCGATTCTAGCGAAGGCGACAATAGCGAGGCGAGTGTTGCGTCCAGCATAAAGGCTGTAGCCGTGACCCGGCCATCGGAACTGCTTGAAGCTATTTTCGCTCACAGCCGCAAAGGGCTGGCGATCAGCCGCTATAAGGGGCTGGGCGAAATGAATGCTGAACAATTGTGGGAAACCACATTGGATCCGGAAAATCGTTCGCTGCTGCGGGTCGAGGCCGAGCAGGCCGATGTCGCGCATGAGATTTTCGAGCGCTTGATGGGCGACGAGGTGGAGCCGCGTCGCGACTTTATTCAGACAAACGCTTTGTCGGTGGCCAATTTGGACGTCTGATCGGTTCATCCATCAGCCGCGATTTTGAACCAGCATACCGCCGTCCGCTTGCTTGCGTGCGGCGGCAGTGCTTCACCGCCCCTGCCTTGAACCAAGGGGAGGGCCTATGCGACGCTCTATCGCAATTCTAGCATCGATGTTGCTGATCGCGCCGGCGGCGCCCGCGGCGGCACAGGATAATGCCAGCGACAGCGAAGCGATATTCGGCAGCGGCACGGCCAGCTATTATGGCAGGGAACTGGCTGGAAACCGCACCGCCAGCGGCGAACGCTTCGACCCGAATGCATTGACAGCCGCGCACCGCACCTTGCCCTTTGGTAGCCGGGTTCGCGTCACAAATATGGACAATGGTCAAAGTGTGGTGGTGCGGATCAACGACCGCGGCCCCTTTGCCCATGGTCGTGTGATCGATGTCAGCCATGCTGCTGCGCGAGAGATCGGCATGCACCGCAGCGGTTTGGCTCCGGTCAGCATGTCGTTAATCGACGAGGATAATCTCGCCGATTAAATAGAGCGACATCCTCAGGGGCGGCCCGAAATGCCGTGTTTCCCGCATTTGGTGGCTCAATAGCGTCCCCTTAGAAGGGATCACGGATAGACCCTTGTGGCGGGCACGGGGACGGGCCACATCCTGACCATGGTGCTTCCCGCCCCCTTTCTTCAATGGTTCACCGCGCGCGGCTGGCGGCTGCGGCGGCATCAGGCGGAGATGCTGGCGGCGGCGGAACGGGGCGAGCATGCCCTGCTCGTCGCTGCGACGGGGGCGGGTAAAACGCTCGCCGGCTTTCTTCCCAGCCTTGTCGATCTCGCCGCTCACCCGACAGAGGGGCTACACAGTCTTTATATTTCCCCGCTAAAGGCACTCGCTGCCGATGTGGAGCGCAACCTAGGCGCGCCGATCGCCGAGATGAAGCTGCCGATCCGCGTTGAAAGCCGCAGCGGCGATACGTCGTCGGACAAAAAGGCGCGGCAGCGGGCCAAACCGCCCCATATCCTGCTCACCACTCCCGAATCCTTGTCGCTACTGCTTTCCTACCCCGACAGTTTTGCTCTCTTTGCCGATCTGAAAACGGTGGTGATCGACGAGATTCACGCCTTTGCCAGCGGAAAGCGTGGCGACTTGCTTAGCTTGTCGCTTGCCCGGCTCCACCGTATCGCGCCCGGCCTGCGCAGGGTCGGCCTGTCGGCGACCATCGCCGATGCCGGTGCCTATCGACGCTGGCTCGCTCCCGGCGGCGCAGAAAAACAAGTGACGCTTGTCGAAGGCGAAGCAGGGGCTGACCCGGATATCGGAATATTATTGCCGGAAGGGGCGGTGCCTTGGGCCGGCCATTCGGGCCGTTACGCGGTGCACCAAGTCATGGCCGAAGTGGCGCGCAACCGCACCACCATTATTTTCTGCAACACGCGCGGTCTCGCCGAACTGATCTTTCAGGAGCTTTGGAAGGTCAACGATCTGTCGCTGCCCATCGCCATCCATCACGGCAGCCTCGACCGCGAGGCGCGGCAACGGGCGGAGCAGGCGATGTCCGAAGGGCGTTTGCGTGCGCTCGTCGCGACCTCCAGTCTCGACCTGGGGCTCGATTGGGGAAATGTCGATTGCGTCATCCAGATGGGTGCGCCCAAAGGCTCCTCACGGCTGCTGCAGCGCATCGGTCGGGCCAATCATCGCCTTGACGAGCCAAGCCGCGCCTTGATCGTCCCCGGCAATCGCTTCGAATATCTGGAGGCGCGGGCGGCCCTCGATGCCGTCGAGGCGGGCGAACGCGATGCCGATCATTTTCGTCCTGGCGCGCTCGACGTTCTGGCTCAGCATGTCATGGCGCTCGCATGCGCGGCGCCTTTTCAGGAAGCTGAGCTGCTAGCCGAAATCCAGAGCGCGCATCCCTATCGCGGGATCAGTGCGACCCAATTTGCGCGATTGCTCGCTTTCGTTCGCGACGGTGGCTATGCGCTTAAAAGCTATGACCGTTTTCGCCGTCTGGCGCCCGACGACAAGGGCGGATGGCGCATATCGCACCCGCGGCTGGCGGCGCAGCATCGTCTGAATGCGGGGATAATCGTCGATGCCCCCACGCTGGACGTGCGTTTTCGCAACGGGCGTCGGCTGGGGACGGTTGAGGAATATTTTGCGAGCACGCTGGCGCCGGGGGACACCTTTGCCTTTGCGGGCCTGAGCCTGGAAGTCGATGCGATCCGAGATAGCGATCTTTATGTTCGCGCCACGGCACGGCCCGCGCGCATTCCTTCCTATGTCGGCGCGCGCATGGCGCTCTCGACCCGGCTTGCCGATCGCGTGCGGGCCTTTTTGGCCGACCCCAACAGTTGGAAGCGCTTTCCTGATGATGTGCAGGCGTGGCTGCGAATGCAGCAGCGGCGCTCGGCTTTGCCCGGGCAAGACGAACTGCTGATGGAAACATTCCCGCATGAGGGCGCGCATTATCTGGTCGTCTATCCGTTTGACGGATGGAACGCACATCAGTCGCTCGGCATGCTCATCAGTAAAAGGATGGAGCGTGCGGGTCTAGGGCCGCTTGGCTTTGTCGCGTCGGATTATGCCCTGGCGCTCTGGTCGTTGCGTCCGGTGACCGACCCTGCCCCCTTGTTTGAATCGTCGATATTGGAGGATGAGTTTGTCGAATGGGTGGAAAGCTCTCACCTGCTGAAGCGCGCTTTTCGTGAAGTGGCGGTCATCGGCGGCTTGATCGAGCGGCAACATCCCGGCAAGCGCAAGACCGGGCGGCAGGTAACCTTCTCGACCGATCTGATTTTTGATGTTCTGCGCAAATATGAACCCGACCATCTGTTGATGGAGGCGGCGTGGGCCGATGCGCGCGAACGGTTGACCGACGTCGGACGATTGGGAGATTTGCTCGACAGGGCTGCGGGCACCATGGTGCATCGCGCGCTCGATCGCATCAGTCCGCTTGCCGTGCCGGTTCTGGTATTGATCGGACGCGAAAATATCGCGGCTGCAGATGTCGATGATGCGCTGCTCGGTGAGCTTGCGGACATGCTTGCGGCGCAGGCGATGCAGGGCGATTGACCGCTATTTGCGCCGAAAGCAAAAGAGGCGTAATATCGCTACGGGATGGAGGGTGATGTCATGGCGTACATCGGACCCGTCAGGTCTACGAGTTGCTGGACGGTGATTTTGGCTGCACCGCTGCTGTGCGGTGCGATGTCCTTGGGGTCGCCTTCAGCACCCGCTTCTTCACCTCTTTCCTCACCTGCCCCCGCGAGCGGGGAACTGGTCCCCGTCATCCAACCTTTCGATCTCGATGCAACGCGGCGCATGGCTGTGCCAGTGATGGTGGAAGGGAAGGGGCCATACAGTTTTCTGGTCGATACGGGCTCTGAACGCACGGTGATCGCGCGCGAACTGGCGCAGCGGCTGAAGCTGGCGGACGGGCAAAAACTGCGCATTGCCACCATCGGCAGTTCGACCTTGGTCCCGTCTTTTCAGATCGCTTCGCTGGAGATGACCCATTTGCGGCTGAGGCCCTTTGATGCGCCCGCGCTAGCGGGACGGCATATTGGCGCCCCCGGGCTGATCGGGGTCGATATGCTCGAAAATCAACGGGTGCTGATCGATTTTCGTGACGAAACGATGCAGATCGTCGAAACCGCTCCCCGCGCCCGCCCCGTCATTCGCGACAGCGATGCCATTGTCGTGACAGCCAGAAACAGCGCGGGCCGGTTGATCCTGTCCGATGCGCGCATTGCTGGACGACGCGTCGATGTTATCGTCGACACGGGCGCGCAGACGAGTGTCGGCAATCCCGCGCTTCAGCGTCTGATTCTCAAGCGTCGCGAAAATCGCCTGCCGCTCTTTCCTGTCGTGCTCAACGCCGTGTCGGGTGAACAAGTTACAGCGCAGCGCACCATTCTCAAGCGCATCCGTATCAACGGCGTGGACGTTACCGACCTGCCGGTTTCTTTTGCCGATGCCCATGCGTTTCACGCGCTTGGACTGGGTGATCGACCGGCCTTGTTTCTGGGAATGGATGGGCTGGCTGTGTTTGACCGGGTGGAGATGGACTTTCCGAATAAGCGGATCATTTTCGATTTGCCCGACGATGCGGGGGCGCGTCCGTTGATCCGCCGGGGCTGGGGTAGCCGACTGGACGTTTAGGCCAAGGAGCACAGGCGGGGATCGGATGGGCGCTTGTCGTTGCCCCTTGTGCTTGGCATATCCGTACCATGCCTGCCGCCCCCACTTTTGTCTTTGCTGGCGATGATTTTGTGCCACTGGCGGAGCGTGCGCTTTTCTGGCCACGCCAAGGCGCGCTGATCGTTGCCGATCTGCATCTGGAAAAGGGCAGCTGGTATGCGGCGCAGGGGCAGCCGCTTCCTCCCTATGACAGCCAGGATACGCTCGACCGGCTCGGAGCACTTGTCCAGAAAATGGGCGCGCGGGCTATCTGGTGTCTGGGCGACAGCTTTCACGACCGGCATGCCGACACGCGGATCGCGCCCGCCGCCGCTGCACGCCTGCTGGCGCAGACCAGCGCGACGCGGGTGACTTGGGTCGCGGGGAATCATGACGGGTTGACTGGCGGGGCCTGGGGCGGCGAAATCGCCGATGAACTGTATATCGACGGGCTGGTCCTGCGCCACCAAAGCAAGCCGGGGGAGCGGCGCCCCGAAATCTCCGGGCATTTTCATCCCAAACTTCGCATCAATATCCGAGGGCGGCCGGTATCGCGCCCGTGCTTCGCCGCTGATGAGCAGCGACTGATTCTCCCGGCCTTTGGCAGTTTGACGGGGGGGCTTGATGTCGCGGACCCGGCGATCGGTAAAAATTTTACCGGTCAGGCCTATCACGCGATGCTGGTCGCCGGGGACCGGCTGCTGCGGTTCCCCTGTCGGCCACCTCGGTCGATGACGTTACGGCAAGCTTGCAACGGCGCGATTTAAATGGCGAAAAAACGGCGGAATACTGCGGTTTTTCCTGTGGCCTAAAAACATCACCATTTGAAAAGAATGGCATTTGGCTGCGTTGAGCGACTGGATTGGCGCTGCGTTTTGGGTATGACTTGGCAGGCAACGAAAAAATTAAATGTTAAGAGGAGAGCCGACCATGAAATCATCTTCCCTTCACGCTGGACGTCTTTTGCGTAGCAGCGCATTGGGCATGTCCTTGGCAGTCGCTGTCGCGGCGGCCCCCGCTTCGGCGCAGGATGCAGACGCCAACCCGCAGAATGAAGCCTATGACGACAGCGCCGTCATCGTCGTGACCGCGCAGGGCCGTTCGCAGCTCTTGTCGGACGTCCCCGTGGCCATTTCGGCGGTCAGTGCTGAAACGCTACAGAACAGCGGCGCCAATGACATTCGCCAACTCAATCAGGTGGCGCCGTCGCTGCTCGTATCCTCAACAGGTTCCGAAGCCAATGGCTCGGCGCGTATTCGCGGCATCGGCACCGTGGGTGACAACCCCGGTCTTGAAAGCTCGGTCCCGGTGTTCATCGACGGCGTTTATCGCTCGCGCTCGGGCATCGGGCTCAACGAGCTTGGGGAAATCGACCGCGTAGAGGTGCAGCGCGGTCCGCAAGGCACCCTGGGTGGCCGCAATTCCTCGGCGGGTCTGATCAGCATTTACTCGAAAAAGCCTGAGTTCCAGTTCGGTGGATCGGGCGAAATTACCTATGGTAATTATGATTACTGGCGTCTTGGTGGCAGCATTACCGGGCCGATCAGTGACACGCTCGCCGCACGCCTCGATGGCATTTGGGTCAAGCGCGACGGCTTCTATAAAGATGAAGCCAATGATACGCGGGTGAATGACCGCGATCGTTATTTCCTGCGCGGTCAATTGCTTTTCGAACCGACCGACGCGCTGTCGGTGCGCTTGATCGGCGATTATACCTATCGCGACGAAAAATGCTGCGCGGCGGTTTTCATCGACAATAGCGTCAACCCCTTAATCGGGGATTTGAACAATCCGTCGAGATTGCCGGGTGTGCCTTTGGCGGGCAACCAGAATAATATCATTCAGGTTCTTACCGATCTGGGGCAAGATCCCAGCGCTTTCAGCCAAGGCTATGACCGCAATATTTCGGTTACGCCGGGACGCAGCTATGCTGGTCAGACCAAGGATTATGGCTTCTCGGGCCAGATTGATTATGATTTCGGCGGTGCAACGCTGACCTCGATCACCGCCTATCGCGAATATCGCTCAAGCCAGGCCGGCGATCTTGATTATGGCACGGTCGATATTCTCTATCGCGCCGACGACCCCGACACCTATCGCCAGTTCCATACCTTTACCCAGGAATTGCGCTTGCAGGGAGAGGCTTTCGACGGCAAGCTCGACTGGCTGGTCGGCGGTTTTTATGCGAACGAAAAGCTGACTGTTCGCGACAATCTGCGTTTCGGCGAGGATTATGGCAAGTTCGCGGCGTGCCGTCTCGTCACTGGGTCTACACTGGTGCCGTTCTACGACCCTAGCACCACCAACTGCATCAGCCCTACGGGACAATTCGCGCTGGGTAATAACCTGATTCCGACGCTGCCGACCGGCGTCGGCCCTCTAATCTTGGCAGGGGTAAATAATCTAGCGTCGATTAGCGACCGCGGAAGCATAAACGACGTCTATCGCCAGAACGGCAAGAATTGGGCGCTGTTCACGCACAATATTTTTCACATCACCGACAAGCTTGATTTTACCTTCGGTGTCCGGTACACCAACGATAAGAAGAAGTTTTCGGCGACCTTTACCAACGACAATACCGCTTGCGTCGCCAATCAGGCATTGTTCGAGCCGTTGCTCAGCGGCCCTCTCGCAGCTACCGCTGCAGGCATATTGGGCCTGAGTTGTCAGGGCAACTCAACCTCTGAACTTGACGGCGTGTCGATCCGCGACAAAAGGAGCGAGGACGAATGGACCGGGACGGCCATTCTTTCTTACAAGCCGATTCATGATCTGATGCTCTATGCCAGCTATTCGCGTGGCTATAAGGCCGGGGGTTTCAACCTCGATCGTTCGGCACTGAAGCCACCTGTGATTCTGGCCGGAGCGAATTCCAGTTCCAGTTTTGCCGCCGTCGGTGGCGCGCAAGCGTTGGTCGGCAATCTTCAATTCGATCCCGAACAGGTAAACAGCTATGAGTTGGGCGCCAAATATGCGACCGGACCTTTCAGCCTGGGCCTGACGCTCTTCCGGTCGGATTTCGAGAATTTCCAGCTCAATACCTTCAACGGCTCGACCTATATCGTCCAGACGATCAACGGCTGCACCAGCGATCTTGCTGGCGGCGATCGTGATCAGAGCAAATTCACGGGCGCGCCCAATTATAATCCGGCCGCAGCGACTACGGGGGCTTGCGCCGCCGAGGATGTTAGCTGGGGCGTGCGCTCGCAAGGCTTTGAGCTCGAGGCGTCGCTGGTCCCGGCGCGCAGCTTCCGCATGACGGCGGGTCTGACCTATGCGCGCACCAAATATCGCGACAATCTGGTTGGCAACAGCGCAGGCGATCCGCTCGATCAGGCGCTGCGCAAGCTGCCCGGCGACAATATGTCGAACGCGCCCGAACTGGTCGCGACGGGCAGCATCGCCTGGACGCCCGATATCGGTAGCAGCGGCATGACCGGTCTTGTGTATCTCGATGGCCGCATGACCAGCGATTATAACACCGGGTCCGACCTGTTCCCGCAAAAGGAGCAGGATGGCTATGCGATCATCAACGCACGCGTGGGTCTGCGCGGCGCGGATGAGAAATGGGGCATCGAATTGTGGGCGCAGAATCTGTTCAACAAACAATATGCGCAGGTTGCCTTCAATTCACCCTTCCAGGAAGGGGCAACCTCAAGCGGAACAGCCTTTGCTGACCCCCAATATCCCGGCGGGCGCCAGATTTTCTCGATGTTCCTGGCCGAACCCAGGACCTATGGCGTGACGCTGCGCGGCAAATTCTGATCGCGCATCACTCCCCGGGGTTCAAAAGCCGCCCGTTGGTTCCGACCAGCGGGCGGTTTCTTTTTTCTGGCGTCCTTTCCGGCATATGGCATAGGAAAGCGCGAATGTTCGTCATCGACTCCCTGCTCGTCAAAATTGCGCTGATCGGCGTGATTGGTATTGGCGCCCAATGGGTCGCATGGCGGACCAACAAGCCGGCTATCGCGCTGATGCTGATTGCCGGCATTATTGCCGGGCCGATCTTGGGGTTAATCGACCCCGAACGCGACTTCGGGGATCTGCGCGAACCGATCATCAAGCTGGCGGTCGCAATCATCCTGTTCGAAGGCGGGCTCAGCCTGAAATTCCGCGAACTGCGCCAGGCGGGCTTGGCGGTTTTCATGCTCGTTTTTGTGGGTGTCCCGATCGGCTGGGCGCTGGGAACCGCTGCGGCCTATTATGGCGCGGGTCTGCCCTTTGAACTGGCCGCATTGTTCGGCGGCGTGATGGTCGTCACAGGCCCAACGGTGATTGCCCCGATGCTCCGTTCGCTGAACATCGCGCCGCGCGTCAAGCATATGCTGAAATGGGAAGCGATTGTGAACGACCCCATTGGGGCGCTGCTTGCGGTCGCAATCTATGCCTATATTACCCATGGCGGGGCACAGGCTGATAGCATCGGCATTGCGACGGATGTCGTGGCCGCGTCCATGGTCGCCATATTGCTGGGCGGGGCAGCGGGTTTCGCGCTGACCGAAGCTTTCCCACGCGGGTGGGTGCCCGAATATCTGAAGGCGCCGGTGCTGCTCACCACGGTTATCGCCGTGTTTGTCCTCTCCGATCTCATTCTGCATGAAACCGGACTGATCACTGTCACGGTGATGGGCGTCGTCATGGCGAACCGCGAAACCTATTCGACCCATATGCTCCAACGCTTCAAGGAGGATTTGACCGTCCTCCTCGTCTCGGGCGTATTCGTCATCCTGTCGGCGACGCTCGATTGGGAAGTGGTGCAGAATTTCCAGCTTCGCTTTGTCATCTTCCTGCTTCTGCTGCTGTTTGTCGTGCGGCCGCTGACGATCATGATCGCGCTGCTTTTCACGCGCATCCCGTTCAAGGAACGGCTGTTCGTCGCTTGGATCGCGCCGCGCGGTATCGTCGCGGTCGCCGTGATCGGCCTGTTTGCGCTGCGCCTGACCGACTATGGCATTGCCGGGGCCGAAGCGCTGGTGCCGCTCAGTTTTGGCGTAGTGATCGCGACCATTCTTGCCCATGGTTTCACGGCGGCGGCTTTTGCGCGCTGGCTGGGGCTGGACCGGGGCAAGGGCGATGGCGTTCTGCTGGTGGGCGCCAACAGCTGGACGATCGCTTTTGCCGAATTTATCAAGAAGCAGGACCGCAAGATTTTGATCGCCGACCCCAGCCAGCTCGCGCTGCGGCGGGCGCGGCGTTCCGAAATTCCGGTCTATTATGGCGACATATTGGACGAGGCGCATGACGACAGCCTCGATATGGGTGAATATCAGCAGCTGATCGCCGCGACCGATAATGACAGCTATAATGCGCTGGTGTGCAGCGAACTGGCGCCTGAAATCGGGCATGACCGGGTCAGCCGGATGATCGGTGCCTCGCGCAACGGCAATCAGCGGCGGGGGCGGGTCTTTACGCTGGCGGGCACGCCGATCGAAACCCAGCTCGATCGGCTGCAGGCAGGCTGGAGCTTTGGGCGTACGCGGATCACCGACAAATTCAGCTATGCCGATTTTGTCGAGCGGATGAAGGCATCGGGCGGCGACAGCCTCGCGGTGGTTCGGGCTTCGGGGGATTTGCTGATCTTTTCGGCGCAGCATCGCCCCAGCATCGACGCGGGCGATACGATCTGGACCTTTGTCCCGCCCGATATTCCCCAACCGCGCAAGGCGGCGGATGTTGACGAAAGTGCCACGCAAGGCGTTTGACGCGGGCGCTGCTGCGCCCCTTTAATTCAGCGGGCGCGGGCGGCCTGGTGGGTGATGTCGGTCATCAGCTTGTTGAACAAGACGGCGCCAGCGGTTCCGGAAGTTTTCAACGCGCGCTCGCAATCGATCAGCCGGGTCATCAGCCGGGCGATGCGCAGCGAGTCCCAGATGTGAAGCTGGGCGGTAACCGCATCTTTTTCTTTCCAGAAAATGCCGCTGCTGCGCGCGGAAACGACGGTTGCGGGATGCGCTCCGCTGTCCACTTCGGCACGCAGCCGAGCGAGCGCCAGCGTGCGGATGGCGAGGGCGCGAATGATGCGGATTTCGGCAATTCCCACCGCCGCTGCCTTGGCGAGCATCGCAGGCAGGTCGCGCACTTTGCCGCCGAGCGCGACATTGATGCATTCGCTGACATCTTCTTCATGCGTCGCCGCGCCCAAGGTCGCGATATCCTCTGGCGTGACCTGCCGCTGCCGTTCGGGCGCGGCGTCGAGATAGAGGGCGATTTTCTCAATCTCGCGCCGCATCAGCGTCTGGTCGCCCGAGACAAGATCGACGATCAGCTGGGCCTCGCTGTTGGCGAGCCGCAACCCCTGTTCCTCGGCCGCCTTCATCGCAATGCCGACCAGCGCGCGGCGGTCGGGCTGATAGCAGATGGCGGCCACGGCGGCATCGGCGCCCTCGACCATTTTGACCAGCTTTGACCGGGCGGTCACCGATGCGCCGACAGCGATGACCGGATTGACAACTTTGTCGGCGGCGAGCAGCGCGTCGAGCGCGGCGAGGCAATCATCGCCGCTGCCCGAAATGTCGAGGCGGATCACTCGCTGCGGCGAAAAAAGCGAGAGCGAAGCCGCTTCGGCGGCAAGCAGCGCCGCATCCTGCGACAATTGGGAAGAGGAGAGGGCGACCCGTTCGGCGTCACTCCCCGCCAGACCGATCAACCGCCCGGCGACCGCCTCCATCGTCGCGTCATCAGGCCCGGTGAGCAGGGTGAAGCGGGTTGCAGGGTCGAGGCGCGTCAGCCGCTCCAGTTCCTGGGGCTTGACGCTCTTCATTGCCCTTGGGGAGCGCCGCCGCCCCGGCTGGCGAACACCGCGACGCGCGCGACAATCTGGTCAGCAACCCCCGAAGCCAGCCGTTCGAGCGCGGTCGATTCGGCGGCGATGGTCGCATATTCGCTGCCCACGACGTCGATCCCCGCATCCTGCGCGGCCGTCGCATCAAGCAGCACTGCGCCGCTGGCAACATCGACAAGCTGATAGCGGGCGCGCAGCGTCCGCCGCTCGCGCGTCACCGCATCGTCAGAGCGCACCCCAAAGCCGGTAATCTCATCCTGCAACCGAACGTCGAGGCGCAGGCGGCTGCCCGCGCCTTCACCGCCCTGCGTCGGCTGAAGCCGGTCGCGCAAGGCGTTACGGACCAGCCAGCCCGAATGACCTTCAATCGGGGCGACATCGATATCGGCGAGCACGCGCGCGACTTCGCCTTTATTGCCCTCGGCATAAAGCGGTCGCAGGCCGCAGCCGCCAAGGGCCAGGGCGGAGGCGGTCAGAGCGGAAAGAAGGAGGATGCGCATGGTGTCAATCTGACCTAGATATCCGCTTGTGTCGAGTGATGTCGCGACAAGCAGAAGGCTTGCTCCCTGCCGCGCATTGCGTTTGTCAGGGAACGATATTCACCAAGCGGTCGGGAACCACAATCACCTTCTTGGGTGCGTTGCCGCCCAGCAGTTCACTGATGCGCGGACGCGCCAGCGCGGCGGCTTCGATCGCGCCCTTGTCCAGCCCTTTCGCCAGCGTCATCGTATCGCGCAGCTTGCCGCCGATCTGAATGGCGATGGTCACCTCGTCATCGACGAGCAGCGCGGGGTCCGCTTCCGGCCAAGGCGCATCGGCGACGAGTGCGGTCGAGCGCTGCGCTTCGGGAAGGGCTGCCCAAGCCTCCTCGGCCAAGTGCGGCATCATCGGGGCGACCAGCCGGATCAAGGTGGCGCAGGCTTCGGCGCGGGTCGCCGAGGGCTTGGCCTTTTCAATATCATTGGCGAGCGCATGAATTTTCGCCACCGCCTTGTTGAAGGCGAGCGTGTCAATTTCCGCTGCCACCCCGGCAATTGCCTGATGCAGCTTGCGCGCGAGCGCCTTGTCTTCGCCGCCGTCGCCGCGATTTTCGGTTTCGCCGAACAGACGCCACAGCCGCTGGACGAAGCGCCATGCGCCCTCGATCCCCGCCTCGCTCCACGCCAGATCGCGCTCGGGCGGGCTGTCGGACAGCATGAACCAGCGCGCGGCGTCGGCACCATATTGGTCGAGGATGGCGTCGGGATCGACGACATTCTTCTTCGACTTTGACATTTTGATCACGCGGCCGACATCGACCGGCGCGCCATCGGCGATCAGCGTCGCGCCATCGGCGCTGCGGTTCACCTCATCGGGAGTGAAATAAAGCGGCGGCAGGCCTTCGCCCTGCGCGCGGCTGTAGGTTTCATGCGTCACCATCCCCTGGGTGAACAGGCTGGCGAAAGGCTCTTCAATATCGACCATCCCCAGCTTTTTGAGCGCGCGCGTCCAGAAGCGCGCGTAGAGGAGATGGAGGATCGCATGTTCGATGCCGCCAATATATTGGTCGACGGGCAGCCAGCGGCGAATCTCTTCAGGGTCGAAGGGCTTGTCGGCAGGCGCCGAGGCAAAGCGCAGAAAATACCAGCTGGAATCGACGAAAGTGTCGAGCGTGTCGGTTTCGCGCCGCGCATCGCCGCCGCACGACGGGCATTGGGCATGCTTCCACGTCGGATGCCGGTCGAGCGGATTGCCGGGGACCGAGAAGTCGACATCTTCGGGCAGGGTGACGGGAAGCTGATCCTTGGGAACCGGCACGGTGCCGCACGCATCGCAATGGATGAAGGGGATGGGGGTTCCCCAATAGCGCTGGCGCGAAACACCCCAGTCGCGCAAGCGCCAGACGGTGGTGCCCTTGCCCCAACCTTCATGTTCGGCACGGGCGATGACGGCGGCTTTCGCCTCGTCGATGCTCATGCCATCGAGGAAATGGCTGTTCACCACCCGGCCGGGACCGGTATAGGCTTCATCGCCCTTGAAACGCTGGTGCGTCTCTTCCCCGTCGGCGATGACGCGGTGGACGGGCAATTCATATTTGCGAGCAAAATCAAGGTCGCGCTGGTCATGCGCCGGACAGCCGAAGATGGCGCCGGTGCCATAATCCATCAGCACATAATTGACGACCCAGACGGGCAGATGCCAATCGAGATCAAGCGGATGCTCGACCGACAGCCCGGTGTCGAAGCCCAGCTTCTCGCCCGTTTCAAGCTGTTCAGCCGAGGTGCCCTGACGGCGGCATTCCTCGATGAACGCGGCAAGGCGCGGCGAATCCTTCGCCATTTTCTCGGCGAGCGGATGGTCGGGCGAAATGGCTGCAAAGCTGGCGCCATAGAGGGTGTCGGGACGCGTGGTGAAAACGTCGAAGCCCGGCTTTCCGCCGACGAGCTTGAACGAAAATTCCAGCCCCTGCGATTTTCCGATCCAGTTTTCCTGCATCAGCCGCACCTTGTCGGGCCACTGGTCGAGGCGCCCCAACCCGTCGAGCAACTCGTCGGCAAAGTCGGTGATTTTTAGGAACCACTGCGACAGTTTCTTCTTTTCGACGAGCGCGCCCGAGCGCCAGCCGCGTCCGTCGATTACCTGTTCATTGGCGAGCACGGTCATGTCGACCGGGTCCCAATTGACGTAGCTTTCCTTGCGATAGACGAGGCCTGCGGCATGAAGGTCTAGGAACAGCGCCTGTTCCTGCCCATAATAATCGGCATCGCAGGTGGCGAGTTCGCGGTCCCAGTCGATCGCGAGGCCGAGGCGCTTCAACTGCGCGCGCATCGCGGCGATATTGTCGCGGGTCCAGCCGCCCGGGTGGACGCCCTTTTCCATCGCGGCATTTTCCGCCGGCATGCCAAAGGCGTCCCAGCCCATGGGGTGGAGCACATCATGCCCCGTCATGCGCTTGAAGCGCGCGAGAACATCGCCCATCGCATAATTGCGCACATGCCCCATATGGATGCGCCCCGAGGGATAGGGGAACATTTCCAAAATATAGGCTTTGGGCCGATCGCCGCCGGTTGGCGTCGCAAAAGAATTCGCTTTTTCCCACGCCGCCTGCCAGCGGGCGTCAGCAGCCAGAGCGCCAAAGCGCGTTTCGCGGGTCATATGCAGTTTCCCGTATTATTCCGAGTAAAGAATGGGCGGGAAGCGGCCCGCCCGCCATTCAGCCCTTGAAGGCGCTGCGGCGCAGGTCGCGCGCGCGGGTGAGGACGATTTCTTCCAGTTTTTGCACCGTGGCGGCCTGAACCGGGGCGTCGACCCAGGCGCCGCCCTGCGCCACCTGGCGTGACGCGGCGACGCGCAGCGCATCGGCGCGCAGGTCGCGGTCGAGGATCGAAACGGTGACTTTCATCCGCTCATTGGGATTGCTGGGGTTGGCGTACCAGTCGGTGATGATCACCCCGCCCGCCGAATCGGCCTGCAGCAAGGGCATGAAGGACAGCGCATCGAGCGAGGCGCGCCACAAATAGCTGTTTACGCCAATGCTCGTAACCTGCGATGCGGCAAGGTCGGCGCGTGGTCGTTCCTGTCCGCCGCATGCCGCGAGGCTTAAGGCGGTGAGGCCGGTGAGCGCGAGCTGGACCGGGCGACGGCGGATCGACGCGATGACGGGAAACTGGGACATGCCGAAACACCTTTGACTGGGCGCGCCACCGCATTTATCCGGCGCGCGCATCGTGGATTTGCTGCGTCTCTATCGCCCTTGTGGGCATCGGGCAAGCGCGCCCATCATTGGCAAGGGGCCGTTCACATAGGAGTCATATAAACGCCCTAGCGCGCGTCCAAGCCAAGGCGACTGTGGACTTGGCGCAACAATTTGGGCGAAAAAGGGGCTTGAAGGCTATAATTCTGTCCGGAATGACTGGATTGATTAACTCTTCATGCCTATCTGGGACTCGGTTGGGGTTGGAGTAATGAGTGAAATGGCGCGGAAATCGCGACATTATGGAAAGATGGGATTGGCTGCGGCGGCTGCCTTGGCGGTTGCCTTGCCGCCTGCGCTCGCGTCGATGAGCCGCGCTGAACGCATTCGCGATACCCAGCTTTCCGAAACCTTGCTCAGCCAGTTCACCCCGGCTTCGGGCGACCCGCGTCTGATCGCCCGCTACAAGCGCATGTCAGCGGAAGCGCGCGAAAGTTTCAGCTTCACGCCGGCTGTGACGGATCAAGAGCGGAAGAATCGCGCAATTACCGTCGTGATTCGCGCGCGTGAAGATGCAGCCCGGTCAACCGGCCTCGCTGCTGTGCGGGCCAAGCCCTCGGTGGCCATCGCTCCCATCGCTTATGATCTGGGCGCCTCGGTGGGCTTTGAGAAATTTGTGACGCCCTCGATTCCGCGCGGCATGGACATCAAGAATCTGCCGGTAGCCAAGGCGCCCGACCAGGAAGAAAAGAAATCGCGCTTTGCCACGCGCATGATCAGCCGGCCAAGCGAGCCCGCAGGTGCGACTGATCGCGTGACCTCGCCCGGCAATGACCAGGCGGTTGACGTCGTCAGCAGCTATCGCCTGACGAAGAATCTCGATGTCACGGCAGGCGTGCGCTATCGCAGCGATGCGCCGGTCGAGCCGTTGACCGACACAAGGCGCGACAGCCAGGCGGTCTATGTCGGGACAGCCTTCCGCTTCTGATAGGCGGCGCGCTGCGCATATTTTTCCTTCGCCATAACGGACCAGGCGTCGATGGCCGCCCAGCCCGGGCTAGTGCCTTGGCTTGCGGCTTGGCGCATCAGCCTATGCGCCCGCGCCGCCGTCATGCCGCCGAGTGCGATGGGCTGGCCGCCAGCCAGCCGGGCAAGGCGCAGCCACCCTGCGGTGCTCAAAGGGGCGATGCCGGGGTGCGAGCGTGTGGGATAAAGGGGCGAGATAAAAAGGACATCGGCCTGCGCGCGCGCGGCGCGGCGGGCCTCGGCCTGATCATGTACCGGCATCGCGATCTTTAACCCCAGTCGCCGGGCCTGGACCGCTTGTCCGGCATCATGTTGGCGCAGATAAACGCCGTCGGCCCCCCAGCGCGCGGCCTGATGCGCGGTTCCAGCGAGCCAGAGCGTCAGGCGCCGCAGCCGCGCACAGGCGGCCAGCCGGCGGAAAAGCCGCCAGCGGGCGCGAGGTGGCAAGGCATCGTGACGCACCAAAATGGCGCTTCCCGGCGGCACAAAGGCAAGCAGCCGCTCGACCCCGGGGTCCAAGCGCGGATCGCTGATCAGCCAGCGGCGCGGCGGGGCATGGCGGCTGGCGGGCGGCAGGGGGTGGCGTCGGACCATTGCCCTTTCTATAGGCGCGCGGGGCGGGCGTGCAACGCGCGCGCGATAGACGACATATGGATGAAGCGATGAGCGAAGCAGCAGAACGTCTGGACATGGTAAGGATGCGGGTCGAAGAAGCCGCGCACCGCGCCGGGCGCAAGGCGGCGGAGCTGTGCCTGATCGCGGTATCGAAAACCCATGACGCCGATGCAATTCGTCCACTCATCGCGGCGGGCCAGCGCCATTTTGGCGAGAATCGCGTACAAGAGGCAGCAGAGAAATGGCCCGGTCTGCGTACCCAAACCCCTGGCCTGACCCTGCATTTGATCGGGCAGTTGCAATCGAACAAGGCTGAGGATGCGGTGCAGCTTTTCGATGCGATTCACGCGGTCGACCGCCCCTCGCTCGTCACCGCGCTCGCCAAGGCCTGTGCGAAGCTGGGCAAATGGCCGCAGTTTTTTGTGCAGGTGAATATCGGCGATGAGGAGCAAAAGGGCGGCTGTGCAGTCGCCGATCTGCCCGCCTTGCTCAAGATGGCGGGCGAAGCGGGGCTGAAGATCGAAGGGCTGATGGCCATTCCCCCCGTCGGAGTGGATGCGGCTCCCTATTTTGCGCTGCTTGATGAACTGGCCGAACGCCATGGCCTGCCCCTGCGCTCGATGGGGATGAGCGGCGATTATGAAAAAGCTGTGGTGCTGGGGGCGACTCATATCCGCGTCGGTACCGCGCTTTTCGGGACGCGAAACTGATTATTCGGGACGCAGGGCATCTATGGCGCGGCTTTCCGCATTTCGTTAAGCATGATGAAATGCCCATGCGCCTAATCGCGGGCGACAAGAAACGGAGACCGAGATGAGCGCAGCCCCGAAGAATGGCGACCTTGATCCCATGGCTTACCATGTCCTGCGCGAAGGCGGGACAGAGCGGGCCTTCACGGGCCGTTACACCGATCATAAGGGCAATGGCCTTTATCGCTGTGCCGGGTGCGGCGCGCCGCTGTTCGACAGCCATGCCAAATATGACAGCGGATCGGGCTGGCCGAGCTATACCGCGCCCGCCGCCGATGACGTGGTGTTGGAACATGTCGACATGAGCCATGGCATGGTCCGGACCGAGGTGCGCTGCGCGGCATGCGAAGGGCATTTGGGGCATGTGTTCCCCGACGGGCCGGGGCCGACGGGGCTTCGTTATTGCATCAATAGTGCGGCGCTTGACTTCGAAGAGCGCGCACCGGATGACACAGGAAAGCCCGAGGGATGATCGCGGGCTGAAGCTTGGCCTTTTTCCGGGCATAAGCGCGCCGTAACAATCATATTTGCGCCGGAAATGGCGGCGACGATCGACAGGAGACACCGGAGCCTTGGGCAAGAAAAGCAGCAGCCGACCTTCGCCTCTGCGGCTGTGGTTCGGTCGTTTCGTCCGCTGGGGTTTAACGCTTGCCCTCGTCGGCGCCATCGCGCTGGGCGTGGCGATCGGCATCGCAGTTCAGCGTATGCCGAGCTTTGAGGAGCTCAAGAAATCCCCGGCGGGCCAGACGATCCGCGTGCGCGCTGCGGACGGCACGGTTTTCCTGTCGCTCGGCCCCAATTACGGCCGCTGGCTGACGCTGCGCGAAACGCCGGAGGTGATGCAGGATGCGATGGTCGCGGTTGAGGATCGTCGCTTTCGCTATCATCCCGGGGTCGATCCCGTTGGCATGACGCGCGCCGCCATTTTCGCGGTCGAACATTATGGCAGCGGGCGGCGGATGCAGGGCGCCTCGACGATCACCCAGCAGCTGGCGCGCAATGTCTTTCTGTCGAACAGCTATACCTGGTCGCGCAAGCTGCGCGAGATGGTGCTGGCGCTGGCGCTCGAATGGAAATTCTCGAAGGATGAGATCCTCGAGCTTTATCTGAACAAAGTCTATTTTGGCGGCGGCAGCTATGGCATCGACGCCGCCTCGCGGCGCTTCTTTGGCCATAGCGCCACCCAGATGTCGCTGTCCGAAGCCGCGGTGGTGGCGGGACTGGTCAAGGCGCCGTCGCGCTATTCACCGACCGCCGATGCCGAAGCGGCGCTGGGTCGCGCGAGCGTCGTTCTCAATGTCATGGTCGATGCCGGTGTTATCAGCCGGGCGCAGGCTGACGCGGCCAAGCCCGCCGAGGTCGAGCTGGCACAGGAAACGGGGCAGAATAGCGCCCGCTATTTCACCGATTGGGCCTTGCCCCAGCTCGACATGCTGATCGACGAAGGCAATGCGCCGATCGACGTCTATACAACGATCGACCTTGGCATGCAGCGCGCCGCGACTGCCGCCTTGCAGGCGAATACGCCGGGCGGAGTGCAGGGCGCGCTGGTGTCGCTCGACCGCGACGGCGCGGTGCGCGCGCTGGTCGGGGGGCTCGATTATGTG
This sequence comes from Sphingopyxis sp. MWB1, assembly GCF_000763945.1. Taxonomy (NCBI): domain Bacteria; kingdom Pseudomonadati; phylum Pseudomonadota; class Alphaproteobacteria; order Sphingomonadales; family Sphingopyxidaceae; genus Sphingopyxis; species Sphingopyxis sp. MWB1. Next base: position 1,895,677 of record NZ_JQFJ01000002.1, on the reverse strand, counting down.
ACCTCCAACTACAATCGCGCGACACAGGCGGTGCGCCAGCCGGGATCGGCGTGGAAAGTGTTCGTCTATATGGCCGCGCTTGAGGCGGGCTACCGCGTCGACGATCAGGTAGTTGATGAACCGGTGACGATCAACGGGTGGAGCCCCCGCAACTATTCGCGCCGCTATTCCGGGCCGATGAGCCTTCGAACCGCTTTTGCTTATTCGGTGAACACCGTAGCGGCAAAGCTGGGGGACGAGGTCGGTTTTTCAGCCGTCGCCAATATGGCGCGGCGCTTTGGCATAACGACGCCGATCAACACCCATCCTTCGATGGTGCTCGGCACGGCGGAAACCCGCGTCATCGATATGACGACGGCCTTTGCAGCCATCAATCGCAAAGGGGCTTCGGTCCAGCCCTATGGCATTACCAAGGTGACGACCGCGGATGGCGAGCTTTTGTATCAGCGCCCGGCTGAGCCGGGGCAGGTGCTGGTGGACCCGTGGGTTGCGGCCGGAATTACCGACCTGATGCAAACGGCGGTCAACACCGGCACCGCGCGCGCGGCACAGATCGGGCGTCCAGTCGCGGGCAAGACGGGAACGACATCCAGCAACAAGGACGGTTGGTTCCTCGGCTTTTCCAGCGGCCTTACGACCGGCGTCTGGATGGGACGCGATGATGCAAAGCCGGTGGGCGGCCTGCAAGGCGGGCGTGCGCCGGCCAAGGCGTTTGCCGATTATATGCGCGTCGCGGTGGCCCGGCGTCCGGTCGAGGATTTCGATACCGAAGTCGTTCTTCCCGAATGGCAGCTTGAGGAAGAGGGCGAAGCCTATTTCGGCGAGCCTGAGGCCGATGGGCTGGTGGATGAAAATGGCATGCCGATCGAATTGCCGGTCGAGGAGCCTTATCCCGGAGAACCGCCGCCGCCGGTGAATGGTCCCGTGCTCAACCAGCAATGGATAGAGGAACAGACGGGGCGGCGTTCACCCCCGCCGCCGCGCCCCGCCGCGCCGCCCAAGGCCGCCCCGCCGCAGGGCGCGCCGCCGCCGCAGGCCACTGGACCTGCTCGACCTGCTGCCATGGGCGCTGGCGAATAGCGTAGCTGGCGCGGCGCTTGAAAGCCTAGTCGTCAAAGCGATAGCGATGCAGGCTTCGTCCCTCGCGGCGCAGCCACTGCCGCGCGGCATCGACGTCGCCATCATGAAGCGCGGCGACCAGTGCGTGGAAATCCGCGCCATGGTCCATATGGCGCAAATGGGCGACTTCATGCGCGACGGTCGCCCGGCGAACATGGTGCGGGGCCATGATCAGCCGCCAGCTATAGCGCAGGTCGCCCGATGCGGTGCAACTGCCCCATCGGCTGCGCGGGTCGCCGACGCCGACGCGGCCGACGTGCAGCCCGGCGCGCGCGGCGATGGTGCGGCTTTCCTCGTCCATCAGCGTGCGCGCTTCTTGTTTCAGCCAGCGTTCAAGGCGGCGCCCCACGGTTTCGGCCGGGCCGCCGACATACAGCGCGTCGGCCTCCAGCCGGACCGCGCGCGGGACGGCGGCGTCCCAGATGATGGTCCGCGCCGTTCCGAACAGTGGTAGCTGGGTGCCCGGCTCCACGCGGATCGGGGCAGCGGATTTGGCCAATTGGTCGGCAATCCAGCCTTGTTGCTCGCGCGCCCAGTTCAGCGCGCCGGCGCGGCTCGCGCGGCGCGGCAGGGTCAGGCGGAGTTCGCCGCGCGCATTGTCGAACACCAGGCGATAGCGACGCGCGCGCGCATGCGGAACCAGCCGCACAGGCAGGCTGATGTCACCGACCCGGATGCTGTCGCGCGCGTCCGGATCAACGACAGCTTTAAACAATGCGCTCGACAAGATGTTCTTCCAAAGGCCCGGCATCATCCTCGCTCACCGTCCATCCAGCGATGGACTCGCCCGCGCGGTGCACCGCATCGCGGTCGCCGCAGACCAGATAATGCCAATCGGGCAGCGGCAGCCCCTCGGCGCGCAGGCGATAGGCACAGCTTTGGGGAAGCCAGGCGATATCGTCCACCGTGGCTTTTGTAAGGGTCAGGCAGTCGGGCACATGGCGGCGGCGATTGGGATAATCGCGGCACCGCGCGGTTTCGAGGTCGAGCATCCGGCAGGCGGCATTGGTGGGATAAATGCGCCCCGTGTCGGCATCCTCCAGCTTGTGGAGACAGCATTTGCCGCATCCGTCACACAGGGCCTCCCACTGCCCCGCATCGAGACTGGCCAGCGGAGCCTCCCAAAAGGGGGTGGCGCCGGGGGCCTCATCCGTTCCTATTTTACCCATTTCGCCAGTTCGGCCGCCACCAGTTCCGGGCGCCCTTCATCCGCATCGGTGGTTGGATCATCAAGCGGCAGCAGCGCGAGCGGCTTGCCGTCCGGGTCCATCAGAAAAGCGAGTTGGCTGTGCGCCATCAAATAGCGGTCGGGCGCCGACCCGTCGACCTTGTGATAAGTGACTACATAGGCCTTGGCGGCCGCCGCCACCTGGGCAGGCGTTCCGGTGAGGCCCAGCAGGCGCGGGTGATAGCGTTCGACAAAGGGTTTGAGCGCTTCGGGCGTGTCGCGCGCGGGGTCGATGCTGATGAAAATCGGCTGAACCCTGGCGCCGCGTTCCGCATCAGCCTTTTCAAACTGGGCGAGGCCGCGCATCAGCTTTTGCAAATCGACCGGACAGATGTCGGGGCAAAAGCTGTAACCAAAATAGACGAGCCGGTAATTTCCGGCGAAATCCGCGTCGGTGACGGTGCGGCCATTTTGATCGACCAGGGTGAAGGGGCCGCCAATGCGTGCGCCCTCAAGCGGCGGACGCGCATCCTTTGCCTCGCCCCCCGGCCCACCGCAAGCGGCCAGCAGCGCGGCGGCGGCGAGGATCAGGCTTGAACGCAGGCGCTTTTGGCCCATAATTGCGGTCGTCATCATGCGGCAAGCCATGGTCGGCCTGCCGCCGAAAATCAACCTTTGTCGTTGCATCAACGGCGCATTATCTGGGGACCACCCGCTTATGTTCGCTCGCGCGGAACGCTGCCTTGCCACCGCCCTGCTCGCCGTCGCCCTTCTGGCGCTGGCCGGCTTTTCATCACCCGCATCGGCGCAGTTCCGGGGCGGTTATGCCTTTTTGATGGCAGTCGAAAGCCGCGATGGTACCAAGGCGAGCGACGCACTGAAGGAAGATCCGGCGCTGATCAATACCCGCCATCCTGATAACGGTGAAACTGCGTTGACCATAGTGACGAAGCGCCGGGACGCGACCTGGCTTCGTTTTCTGCTCGGCAAGGGAGCGGATCCGTCAATCGCCGACCGCCAAGGCGTGACCCCGCTGATGCATACCGCGCTTTTGAACTTTACCGAGGGCGCGGATGAATTGTTGAAGCGCGAGGCCCCTGTGGATCAGACGAACCGGCGCGGTGAAACGGCGCTGATCCTCGCAGTGCAGGCGCGTAACCCGGCCATGGTGCGGTTGCTCATGCGGCACGGCGCCAACCCCGACAAAGCTGATCATATCGCGGGCATGTCGGCACGCGACTATGCGAAACGCGATGACCGGACAGGCAGCTTGCTCCCCTTGCTCGATGCCAAGGCCGACGCGGGAACGGACCGGCAATATGGGCCGGTATTCGGGCCGAAATAACATAGGGCATGCAGCGCGTGTGCGGTTCAATGTGATGAATGGTTTGACAGTCACATTATAATGTGAGACACGCCGATCATGTCTATTGCATTGATCGACCGTATCCGCGCCATTGTCCAAGACGGCACCATGTCGCGGTCGGGGCTGGCACGGGCCGCGGGGCTTCACGCCAACAGCTTGCGCGAACTGGATTCGCCCGGCTGGAATCCTACCGCCGAAACGCTCCGCAAGCTGGAAGACTGGCTAGCGAATGGCAGTGACCTGTCGCCCATCGCGACTCCCGAAGAAATTATCGCCGAGGCGCGTAACGGGCGCATGTTCATTCTGGTCGATGATGAAGATCGGGAAAATGAGGGCGATCTGGTCATTCCGGCGCAAATGGCCACGCCTGATGCCATCAATTTCATGGTCACCCATGGCCGCGGCCTTGTCTGCCTGACCTTGACGCGCCAGCGCGTGGAGATGCTGGGCCTCGAATTGATGAGCCGCCAAAATGGCACAAGGCACGAAACCGCCTTCACCACCTCTATCGAGGCGCGCGAAGGCGTGACCACGGGCATTTCCGCCGCCGACCGCGCGCGCACCATTTCGGTTGCTATCGATGCGTCCAAGGGGCGCGAGGATATCGTCACCCCCGGCCACGTCTTTCCCTTGATCGCCCGCGACGGCGGAGTGCTCGTCCGCGCCGGCCATACCGAGGCTTCGGTCGATATTTCGCGTCTCGCGGGACTGAATCCCTCGGGCGTAATCTGCGAAATCATGAATGACGATGGGTCGATGGCACGGCTCGACGACCTCATCCCCTTCGCGCGGCGCCACGGGCTCAAGATCGGGACGATCGCCGATCTCATCGCCTATCGCAGCCGCAGCGACCGGCTGGTTGAATGCGTCGCGGATGAACCGTTCGAATCCGACTATGGCGGCGAATGGCGGCTGAAATCCTATCGCAACAAAATTGACGGTAGCGTCAATATGGTGCTGCAAAAGGGAACGGTGGACCCCGCAGGCGTGACCTTGGTACGCATGCACCCCGTGTCCTTGTTCGACGATATTATGGGCCGTCCGGGGCCGAAAAAACGCCGTCTGCAACGTTCCATGGATGCTATTGGCGAAGCGGGGGCGGGGATCATCGTCATGCTTATGCGCCCGCTTCCAGGCTCGGCTGCGGCCGATAGTGCGCCGCCGCCTGCGGGCGGCATGGATTTTCGTACCTATGGCATTGGCGCGCAAATCCTCGCCGATCTTGGCGTGCATGCGATGGAGTTGCTGACGCCTTCGCACAATAATCTCGTCGGCCTCGAAGGCTATGGCCTCTCGGTCGTCGGCGAACGCCCCATTCCCGGAGAGAGCGAATAATGGCCCATGTTCTGATCGTCGAAGCGCGTTTCTACAGTCAGCTTAACGACATGCTGCTGGACGGCGTGCGCAGCGCGCTGGAGGCCGAAGGGCATAGCCATGAAACGGTGACCGTGCCCGGCGCGCTCGAAGTGCCTGCGGCGATTTCGCTTGCCGCCGACAGCGGACGTTTCGACGCCTATGTCGCGCTGGGCGTCGTTATTCGCGGCGAAACCTATCATTTTGAAGTGGTGTCGAACGAAAGCGCGCGCGGCATCATGGCGCTGACGCTGGACGGGCTGGCCATCGGCAATGGCATTTTGACCGTTGAGAATGAGGAGCAGGCGCTTGCACGCGCCGACAAGACGCGCAAGGACAAGGGCGGCGAAGCGGCGCGCGCCGCGCTCGCCATGCTGGCGCTGAAGGAGCAATTCGGTATTGGTTGATCGCGCGCCTCTCAGCCGCCTTCTAATTGTCGAGCGTGACGGGCGGCTGATGGTGGTCGACCGGATTACGGGTGCGACACCCCCGACGGCGGCCGAACGCATGGCTGAGCATGATCGGCGTATGGGCGTCGACGCCATCCGGCCAGAACTGCCTGCGCCGAACAGTAAAGCCGACATCATCCCTGCGACGCCGCCGCGCCTGGTGGGCCTCCCCGGCAAAAAGACATTGGAGCCTCTCGCTCCCGTCAAGGCGCGCGCTGGCGGAGATGCGGCGGCGGCAAAGCCGTGGGCCCATGTCGCGTCCACCGCCCCATCAACGCATATGCGCCCGGCCAATCCGTCGATGGCGTCGTCGACCTATGGCTCAAAAACGTTGGTTACGAACAAATGGTGGGATGCAAAGGGACCGCGCACGATAACGCTTACCCGGGGGGTGCAGGCTGAACTGACGAGCGGCGTTGTGGCGGTGATCCTGGCAATGATCGTCGCGGCTGCTGTCGCGCTGTGGGTTTCCCCGGCGCTTTTCTTCGCCGCCGCCTTTTTGCTGCTGCGTTTCGGGGGCCATGTCGTGGGACCGCTCGGGGCGGCGATCATCGACAAGGCAGAAGCCAAGGGAAAAGATCGTCGCCGCTGAACCGGACGGAACAGCGGCGACGTTCGGGGGTCAGGCCGGCTGAAGCGCGGGATAGTCGATATATCCCTCCGGCCCCGGCGAATACCATGTCTTGTAATTGTCGGCAGCCCAGGCCGCGCCGGTGCGAATGCGCTCGACCAGATCGGGATTGGCGATGAAGGGGCGGCCAAAGCTGATGGCATCGGCCAAGCCGCCCGCCAGTGCGGCCTCCGCCTTCGCAAGGTCATAATCGCTGTTGAGGATCAGTGGCCCGTTAAAGGCTTCGCGAATCGCGGGTGATTGCTTGGGCACATCGGTCCGGCCAAAAGTGCCGTCCGGGCCGGGTTCGCGCAGTTCCAGAAAGCCGATGCCCAGCCCGTCCAGCGCGGCGGCGGCGGCGGGGAACAGCGTTTCGGGCGCGCTGTCGTCGACGCCCTGCGTCTCACCATTGGGCGATAGGCGCACTGACACGCGATCCGCGCCCCACACGCTGATCAGCGCTTCGGTTACTTCGCGCAGCAGGCGGATGCGATTTTCAATCGACCCGCCATAGTCATCGTCACGCAAATTGCTGTTGTCGCGCAGAAACTGGTCGATCAGATAGCCATTGGCGCCATGCAGCTGCACCCCGTCGAATCCCGCGCGCTTGGCATTTTCAGCCGCCTTCACATAATCAGCAATGACGCGGGGAATTTCATTCAGTTCCAGCGCGCGCGCGCGTTCCAGCGGCATGCGCCCCTGCGGTGTGTGCGCACGGTCTTCATACAAGGTGGCGGAGGCGGATACGGCGGGCTTCCCATCGTTGAACACCGGATGGACGAGCCGCCCCATATGCCAAAGCTGTGCGACAATGCGTCCGCCGGCTTGATGCACGGCTTCGGTCACCGGCTTCCACCCTTCGACCTGTGCGTCGGTCCACAGGCCCGGGGCATTGGGCCAGCCCAGCCCTTCCTGCGAAATTCCCGTCGCCTCCGAAATGATCAGTCCCGCCGATGCGCGCTGGCGATAATATTCGACGGCGAGATCGGTGGGGACAAATCCCGGTCCGGCGCGTCCGCGCGTCAGCGGCGCCATGATGATGCGGTTCGGGGCGTCGATCGCTCCCAATTTGATCGGGTCGAAGGGGGAAATGCTCATATATGCCTTGCCTTTCACTTTTTGCAGGCGACGCCCCGTCGGCGCATCGCTATGGGCCCAAGCTATGCCATCCTCCCTGCCGGACAAGGGTTCAGTTGTAAAAGAAAATCTAAATGACTGCCAAGGACATCCCCCTTTCCCCCGCTGTTGACCCGTCTTCTGGCGGGGGACGTTGGGCCTTCGCGGCTTTGCTGGGCGGCAATGTCGCCTTGTCGCTGGGGGCGATGTTTGTGCGCCTGTCTGATACGGGGCCGACCGCGACGGCCTTTTGGCGCATGCTGATCGCTTTGCCTTTTCTGGCATTGTTCGCCTGGCGTGAAACGGGCGGGCGGCTGCCGTCGCGCCACGCCATTCTCATTGCCATGGGGGCCGGGGTGTTTTTCGCGCTCGATCTTTTATCCTGGCATTTGGGCATCATGCGCACAAAAGTCGCGAATGCCACGCTATTCGCCAATTGCGCCAGCCTGCTGCTCGTCCTGTGGGGCATCATGTTCAGCCGCACCCTGCCGCGCGGGTGGCAAGCGGTGGCGATATTGCTCGCCTTTGCGGGCGCAGCGCTTTTGATGGGGCAAAGCTATGAAATGTCGCCCGCCTATCTGGCCGGCGACTTGCTCAGCCTGCTCGCCGGGATACTCTATACCGGCTATGTGCTGATGATGCAGCGCGCGCGCGGCGCCCTACAGCCATGGAGCGCGCTCAGCTTTTCCTCGGCCATGTGTGTGCCGATCCTGCTCAGCACCGCCTTGCTGTTCGGCGAAAAAATTCTCCCGACCGACTGGACTCCCATCCTGCTGCTGGCGCTGACCAGCCAGGTGATCGGGCAGGGGCTGCTCATCTGGTCGCTTCCGCGCTTCCCCTCCCTGGTAATCGGGCTGACGCTGTTGACCCAGCCCGCGGTCGCCGCGCTCAGCGGCTGGCTGATTTTCGACGAGGGTATCAGCCTGGTCGATGTGGCGGGGGGATTGATGGTCGGCGCCGCGCTTGTGCTCATTCGGTTGCCGAGTCGCCGCGCAGCGCCTATCTGACTTCTATGGCTTCGATCCTTCCCGCTGACCCGACGCTCGATGAAATCCGCGTCGCCCTGGCGCCGCTGATTCCATCCGCGGCTGCTTTTGATGGCTTTGGGGAGGCCGCGCTGGCCGATGCCGCGCGCCGCGCCGGGATTGATCCCGATGTTGCGCGGCTCGCCTTTCCCGGCGGTGGGCGCGATATGATCGACGCCTGGTTTGCCGATATTGATGCCCGCATGGCCGACCGCTGGCCTGCCGACCGGCTCGCCACGCTCAAGATTCGCGAACGTATCACGACGCTGGTGGAAACCCGGCTCGCGCTTCTGGCGGCTGATCGCGAAGCGCTACGCCGCGCGCTCGCCTTGCTTGCTCTTCCGGTCAATGCCCCTTTTGCCGCGCGGCTCGGCTGGCGCGCCGCCGACGTCATGTGGCGGCTCGCAGGCGATACCGCGACCGATTATAATCATTATAGCAAGCGCGCGATTCTGGGTTCGGTCTATGCCGCGACGCTCGCTGTTTTTCTTAATGATGAAAGCGATGAGCACACGGAAACCCGCGCCTTTCTGGCGCGGCGTATCGACGGGGTGATGCGTTTTGAAAGCTGGAAGCATCGCCGCGCCGCACGCCAGGGGGAACGGCCCAGCCTTGCCCGCTTCATCGGACGGCTGCGCTATCCGGGACGCTGACCGGCGATTATTCCATATTGGGGCTGGTGCGTGGCGACTGTTATTGATAATCGCTCGCAAATGAATGACAGTCTCGATTCCGCCGCATTGGGCCTCCCCGTCCGCATTTCGCACATCGCCTGGGACCATTTGTCGCCCGGCGAAGGGCGGCGGCTGCGTGAATTCGGTCTGATGGAGGGGGTGGAGGTCACACCGCTTCATCGCGGCAGTCTGTTCTCGCGCGATCCGCTGGCGCTCGCCGTGGGTCGGATGAAAGTGGTGATCCGCGCCGCACAGGCCGCGAAAATTGAGGTTGAAGCCGCGGTGGCCGCGGCATGACCGCCGCCATGCCCACCATCGCGCTGGTCGGTAATCCCAATGCGGGCAAGTCGAGCCTGTTCAACGCGCTGACCGGCGCGCGACAGAAAATCGCCAATTATCCGGGCGTCACCGTTGAACGAAAGGCGGGGCATGCCAGCTTTGCCGACGGGCGGCCGCTGTCGCTGATCGATCTTCCGGGCAGCTATAGCCTCACGCCTTCCAGCCCCGATGAACAGGTGACGCGCGACGTCATTCTTGGCAAACAGGCGGGGGAAGCGCTTCCCGACGCGCTGATTGTTGTCGTCGATGCCGCCAATCTCGACAATCATCTCTGTTTCGCGCTCGAACTGATCGCGCTTGGTCGGCCCACGGTCGTGGCGCTCAACATGCTCGACCTGGCGACGCGCGACGGGCTGACGCTCGATGTCGAAGCGCTTTCGCGTGAACTCGGGGTTCCGGTGGTGCCGACCGTGGCCGTGCGGCGGCGCGGTCTCGTCGATCTGCTTTCGGCCGTCGACGGCGCCCTTCTCTCGCATGGCGAAAGCGGCGCGGAACGCGGCGGCGTAGCGGCCCAGGAAGGTGATATTCATCGCCGCGCCCGCGTTATCGCTCGCGCCGCCACGGTGGCGGAAAGGCCAGTGCGCCGTTGGACGCAGCGGGTCGATGCGATTGCGCTTCACCCCGTCGCGGGCTTTTTGATTCTGCTCGCGCTGATGTTCATCATGTTCCAGGCGGTCTATGCTTGGTCGGAGGCGCCGATTGGCTGGATCGAGGGCGCGATTGCCACGATGCAGGAAATGGTCATCGGCGCCATGCCCGACAGTTTCCTGCGCGGGCTGATCGTCGAGGGAATTTTGGGCGGCGTCGGCTCGGTCATCGTCTTTCTGCCGCAGATTCTGATCCTCTTCCTCTTCATCCTGCTTTTGGAAGCATCGGGCTATATGACCCGCGCGGCCTTTTTGATGGACGGGATCATGGCACGGGTCGGCCTGTCGGGGCGCGGTTTCATCCCGCTTTTGTCAAGCTTTGCCTGCGCGGTGCCAGGGATCATGGCGACGCGCGCTATTCCTGATGCAAAGGACCGGCTGACCACCATTTTGATCGCGCCGCTGATGACCTGTTCGGCGCGCCTGCCTGTCTATACGCTGATCATCGGCGCCTTCATTCCCAATCGCAATGTCGGCAACTCGCCCGTGGGGTTGCAGGGGCTCGTCCTCTTTGGCCTCTATGTGTCGGGGATCGTCGGCGCGCTGGTCGTCGCCCTTGTCCTGCGGCGTACGCTGGCAAAGGGCAGCAGCGCCAGTTTCATGATGGAAATGCCGCGCTATCAATGGCCGCGGCTGCGCGATGTGCTTATCTCGCTTTGGCAGCGCGCCTGGATTTTCCTCCGCCGCGCCGGCACGATCATTTTCGTGACCACCATCGCGCTGTGGCTGCTGCTTTCCTATCCCAAGCTTCCTGATGGCAGCAGCGAAAGCCAGGTCGATTACAGCGTTGCCGGGCGTATCGCCAGCGGGCTGGAAGTGGTCGTCCGCCCCATCGGTTTCAACCACGATATTGCCCTCGCCCTCATCCCCGCCATGGCGGCGCGCGAAGTCGCCGTCTCGGCGATGGCGACCGCCAATGCCATCGACGCGGGCGATGACGAAGAAGCGCTGGCCCAAACGCTCGGCGAGCGGCTGCAGGGGCGCTGGAGCCTCGCGACCGCGCTCGCTTTTCTCGCCTGGTTCGTGTTCGCGCCGCAATGTATTTCGACCATCGCGATCACGCGGCGAGAGACCAATGGGTGGAAATGGCCGCTGTTCATGGTTGGCTATTTGTTCGCGCTGGCCTATGCCGCTGCTGGTATCACTTATTGGACGGCCGTCGCCTTCGGGCTAGGCTGACCCTTTCTATCAAGCGCGGAACGGAGCGACGATGGCTGGCAGCGTCAACAAGGTAATTTTGATCGGCAATCTGGGGGCTGACCCCGAAATCAAGTCGTTTCAAAATGGCGGACGGATCGCGAATATCCGTATCGCCACTTCCGAAAGCTGGAAGGACCGGATGACCGGCGAGCGTAAGGAGCGCACCGAATGGCATAATGTCGTCATCAATGGTGACGGCCTGGTCGGCGTCGTCGAACGCTATCTGAAAAAAGGCAGCAAAGTCTATGTCGAGGGCAGTCTGCGGACCCGCAAATGGCAGGACCGCGACGGCAATGATCGCTACACCACCGAAGTGGTCATCGCGGGCGTGGGCGGATCGCTGACGATGCTCGACGGGGCACCGGGCGGCGGTGGCGCGCGCGCTGGCGGCGGCGACAGTTGGGGCGGCGGTTCCTCCGGCGGCGACAGCTGGGGTGGCGGCTCTGCGGGCGGCGGCGGATCGTCGGGCGGCGGCTGGAACCAGGGCGGTGGCAGCAGCGGCGGCGGCGGCGGACGCCCGCCCTTTGACGATGATCTGGATGACGATGTGCCTTTCTGAGGCGCAACTTTTCCAGCACAGATTTATAGCATAGGCGGCGTCCTCAGGGCGTCGCTTTCGTGCGTCGGCAGCCCTCCCGTCATGGGCTTCTCGGGGGTTTCAGCCCCTGTGGCATCGCGCCTTTTTTGGGCTTCTCCTCGGCCGCCGCCGCTCACCATCGCTCCGCTGGGGCCGCCGCTCGCCCGTCTTGTTAACGGAAAATCAGCGCGGATGGCTTTTCATCATGGGCGCTTTGGGCCACCCTTGAGAGCCCGAACGAAAATAAGGGAGCCTCATCATGGCGCAAACCGACACGCAGGATTCGTCTTCGACCGGGGTGCGGATGCGCGTCAACCCGCCGGTATTCTATAGTTCAGCGGCATTGATCCTGATCTTCGTGCTCTTCGGGTCGCTTTTTGCGGAACGCGCCGGGCCGATGCTCGCCGCGCTTCAGCGCACGATCACAGTCGACTTCGGCTGGTTCTATGTGCTCGCGGTGGTGGGCTTTCTGGTGTTCGTGATCTTTTTGATGCTCAGCCGCTATGGCGACATCAAGCTGGGCGCAGACGATAGCGAGGCCGAATACAGCTATCTCTCCTGGTTCGCGATGTTGTTCAGCGCGGGCATGGGGATTGGCCTGCTCTTTTTCGGCGTTGCTGAGCCTATACAACATTATGCCGCGCCGCCGGTGGGCGAAGGCCATACGGTCGAGGCGGCGCGCCAGGCGATGGTGCTGACCTTCTTCCATTGGGGTCTCCACGCCTGGTCGATTTACATCATCGTCGGACTGGCGCTTGCCTATTTTTCCTTTCGGCGCGGCTTGCCGCTCACCATTCGCTCGGCGCTCTATCCACTGATTGGGCGGCGCATTCATGGGCCGATCGGTCATGCGATCGACATTTTCGCCGTGCTCGGCACCATGTTTGGCGTCGCCACCTCGCTCGGCTTTGGCGTGCTTCAGGTGAATGCGGGCTTCCATCACCTCTTTGGTTTGCCCACCAATACAACGGTGCAGATCTTCCTGATTGCCGGCATCACGCTCTTGGCGACCGCTTCGGCGATGGCGGGGCTCGACAGGGGGATCAAGCGGCTGTCGGAACTGAACATCATCCTCGCCGTGTCGCTGCTCATTTTCGTGCTGTTGGCGGGATCGACCATTTTCCTGCTCCAGGCCTATGTCCAGAATATCGGCGCCTATCTGGGGACGCTCATTCAGCGCAGTTTCCGCATGTATGCCTATGAACCCAATCCCTGGTTCGGCGACTGGACGCTCTTTTATTGGGGGTGGTGGATCAGCTGGTCGCCCTTTGTCGGCATGTTTATCGCCCGGATCTCGCAGGGGCGCACCATTCGCGAATTTATCATGGGGGTGTTGCTCGTACCCTCGCTCTTTACCTTTTTGTGGATGACAGTTTTTGGCAACACCGCCATCGACATGGATATGAAGGGTACCGCCGACATCGCCGCCACGGTGGTCAATGACATGCCCGTTGCCTTGTTCCAGATGTTTGAAAATCTGCCGCTATCCTATGTCGCATCGGCGCTGGCGACCTTGCTCGTCATCACTTTCTTCGTGACCTCGGCGGATTCGGGCGCGCTGGTGATCGACACCATTACGTCGGGCGATGCCGAAGACCCGCCCGTGTGGCAGCGCGTATTCTGGGCGCTGTGCGCAGGGGTCGTGGCGTCAGTGCTGCTCGTCGCTGGCGGGCTGGAGGCGTTGCAGACGGCGGCCATCGCCAGTGCGCTGCCTTTTGCCGTGGTCATGCTCTTTATCTGTTTTGGCCTGCTGCGCGCCTTGCAGACGGAAAATCGGGGCATGCCGCTGGACCTGTCGCTGACGGCCGACGCGCCGCGCATCCCGGCGGCGGGTCCGGGGTGGCAACAGCGCCTGACCAACATCACCCATTATTATTCGCAGGCGGAAAGCGAGGCCTTTCTCGCGTCCACCGTGCGATCGGCGCTCGACGCCATCGCAACCCAGCTTCGCCAGACCGAGCTTGAGCCCGAACTGGTGAAGCGGCCGGATCTTCTCGAACTGACGGTGCCGCACGGCGACCTCGGTGTGTTCCATTATATGGTGCGTGTGCGGTCTTTCCGCGCGCCCAGCTTCGCTTACGCCGAATCGCAAAAAGCCCATGCCAAGGAACGACAACATTATCGCGCCATGGCTTCCAGCTCCGACGGGGATGGCCCGACCGACGTGACGGGCTATAGCGAGGCGCAGCTGATCAACGAAGTGCTGAACCGCTATGCGCGTTTCCGCCACTATCGCCGGCTGAAATAGCCGTCGGTGCGAACGTGCCCCGCTTCGGCGGGGGCGCTCGTCCCAAAGCAAATGGCGCAGGCAGGCCGGTCCAGCGACGGGCCAATAAAGCAAATGCGGAGGAAATCCGGTGCTGGGCCGCAAGCTGCGGCGGTGGTGACCCCTACGGGACTCGAACCCGTGTTTTCGCCGTGAAAGGGCGACGTCCTAGACCGCTAGACGAAGGGGCCGTCAACCGGAAGCGGCGCATTAGACGGGCTGGTCGGCGCGGTCAAGCGCTGGCGGACAGCTTGCGCAAAAATATTACGCAGCGCCCCCTCAATCGGCCCATGCTGCATCCTCGAGATGGAGTTCAGCAGCGGGGCGGCTGCCCCAATCATCCCGTTTTGCGCGGCCCGCGAGCCATAATTTGCGATTGCCCCGTGTATGGAGCAGTGTCTGGCCCAATTCGCTTTCAGCGCTGCGAAAGGCGATGGCCTTGAAGCGTCCGCCATCCTCGCCCGCGACGATCAGGCGGAGATGATCGGTGCCAACGACGCCCGATTCGATGATTCGCACTGGCCCGGTGGCAACGCGCGGGGCAGGCCAGCCCGCACCATAGGGCCCGGCGCTCTCGATCGCCGCGCACCAGTCGGGGCTGATGCCGCGCGGGGCCAGCACCGCGTCGATCAGCAGCGACTTTTCGCCGCTCGCCCGCTCGACATCGCGCGCCAGCCGTTCATTCAGAAAGGCGCCGAGCGCGTCAAGCTTGGCCGCGTCAACTGTCAGCCCCGCTGCCATCGCATGGCCCCCCCCGGCGACGAGCAATCCGCTTTCCTTCGCTGCAAGGATCGCGGCGCCCAGATCGACGCCGGAAATAGAGCGGCCCGACCCCTTGCCCACGCCTTCCTCATCCACTGCGATGACGATGGCGGGGCGGTGGAGCTTTTCCTTGAGGCGCCCGGCGACAATGCCGATGACGCCGGGATGCCAGCCCGCGCCCGATACCAGCGCGACCGGGGCATTAGCGCAGGCGGCGCTCGCCGCCAGCGCCTCGTCGAGCACGGCGGCCTCGATCGCGCGGCGTTCCTCATTCAGCCGGTTGAGCTCGGCGGCGATATCGGCAGCCTCTTGCGGGTCGCTCGTGGTGAGCAACCGCACGCCAAGGTCGGATTTTCCGACGCGTCCGCCTGCATTGATGCGCGGTCCCAGAGCAAAGCCCATGTCGCTCGCGCTTGGCGGTTTCGTCAGCCGCGCTGCGTCCATCAGCGCCGACAGGCCGATATTGCCGCGCCGCGCCATGATCTTCAGCCCCTGCGTCACCAGCGCGCGGTTAAAGCCGGTCAACTGCGCAACATCGGCGACGGTGCCGAGCGCGACCAGATCGAGCAGATCGATCAATGCAGGCTCGGCGCGCCTGCTGAAAAAACCGCGCGCGCGCAAGGTACGAAGCAGCGCGGCGCCCAGCAGGAAAGCCACGCCAACCGCGGCCAGATTGCCATGGCCAGCGGCGTCGGGCGCCTCGTCGAGCCGGTTGGGGTTCACCACAGCCAGCGCCTGCGGCAGCGTCGTCGCGCATTGGTGGTGATCCACGATGATCACCTCCACCCCCGCTGCCTTGGCCTCGGCGATGGCGTCAAAGGCCTGGGCCCCGCAATCGACGGTGACGACCAGTCGCGACCCCGCCTCGCCAATCTTAACCAGCGCCGCGCCCGAGGGGCCATAGCCTTCCATCAGCCGATCGGGGATATAGGCGCCAACGGGCACGTCGAGCGCGCGGAGCAGGCGAACGAGCAGCGCGGCAGAGGTCGCGCCATCGACGTCATAATCGCCAAAGATGGTGATCGCTTCCTTCGCCTCGACCGCATCGGCAATCCGCGCGGCGGCGGCGTCCATATCGCGAAAGATGGAGGGGTCGGGCATGAAGCCGCGCAAGGTCGGGCTGCGATGCCGATCCAGTTCGTCACGCGTCACCCCGCGCGCCAGCAGCAATTGCGTGACCAGATCGTCGGGCGCCAGCGTGTCGCTGCCCATATCGGCGCTGGTCGCGCGCCAGCGCCATGGCTGGCCGAGGATCGAGCGTTCGATGCCCAGCGCGGTGTCGGCCGTCCTGTTTGCGGTCATATCTTCTCTCCGCCCGCCAATATCCGCTGGCGCAGCGCTTCGGCCACAGGGCGGGGGATGGCGGGAATATCATGGGCGCCCAGCGAACTGGCCCCCGGCACGCCGAAGACCAGCGTGGCGAGGCCCATGGGGCGCAGGATGAAGTCGGTTTTCAGGTCGATGCTCTGCACTGACGCATCGGGAAGGAGCGTCAGGCGCGGTTTCGAAAAGCCCCGGCGGATCGCCACCCGGTCGCCCAGATCGGCCCATCGATAGAATCGCGCGCCAAAAAGGGCGAGGAGGGCGATCAGGAGGGCCGCGGCAATCGCAAACCATCCCGGCATATGCCCCAGTGCCAGCGCGATGCCACCCCCGCCCAGCGCCACCAGCGCGCCGATCAGGCCGGGCAGGGCGACGATGACATGGCTTTTTTGCCAAGCCGTATCGGAGGCGGGGCGGGCAATGCCGATTTCGCCGAGCACCGGGTCGATAGCGTCAAAGCGCGCAAAGGGGATGATCTGGTGGTCGGCTTCCTTGCCACCATCGCTCGCCAGGCTCTGCACGCGCAGTTCGTGCCAGCCAAAACGGCGGCGAAACCAGCCGGTGACGATAATTGCCGCCTGAATACGCCGGATCGGCAGCGCAACATCGGTCCGCGTTGTCAGCCCGCGCGTCCGGCGCAGCCCGCGCGGCTCGCGCGTCAGGCGGAAATCCCAATTGGCAAAGATCATCAGCGCGACGCCCGACGCAAAGCCGATCAGCAGCAGCGACAAAAGTGCTCCGACACCCGCCATCCAGCGATGCGCGAACAGCCAGTCGTCCAGCCCATATTGATCGGCCAGATCGAACCAGTCGAACGGGTTGAAGACATTGAAGTCAAAGGGCAGGACATTGTCGAACAATTGCGTCGCGGCGCCGAAAACGGCGAGCGCGGCGAGCGAGAAGTTGAACAATCCCGCAACGACCAGCTGGCGGGGCGTCATCGCGAACAGCAGCCGGTCGTCCGCTTGCTGCTCGTCAGCATCGGATAGGGCGGCGCCCTCGGCAGCGGTGCTGGCCGTCCCCGCGCTGCTGCGGTGCGCGCGGATTGTCGCGCGCAGCGCCTCGGCGCTTTCCAGCGCGATGGCATCGAGCTGCGCGCCGTCATCGCTCGCGCTCGCGCCGGTTTCGAAACCGACCTTGGCAATGCCCAGCGCGCGCGCGAGCAAGCCCTGTTCGATGCTGACATCCTGAATCCGGTCAAAGGGGATGGTGCGATGCTGGCGGGCGAGCACCCCGCTTTCGATCACCACTTCATCGCTGCCGACGGCAAAGCGAAAGCGCAGCCAGTGAAACCAGGCTGCAAGCAGCGAAAGCAGCAGAAAGGCGAGCAGCGCGGGAACAATATATTGCCAATTGCCGGTAAAGCCGAGCGCGGCGATGGCAGGCAGGAAATTGATCAGGCGCGGACCAATGGCCAGAACCGCAATCAGCAGCGTCGCGGGGTGCAGACGCTGCCATTCGGGGCCGGGAAGCGCCTCGCGTCCCGCTGCCTCGCCTTGCTCTGCCCGGACCGCTTCAGAGGGCGACATATCATTCATGCAAAATCGGTCTGGATATGGCGGCGGATCGTCTCGCGCATTGCCGCGGCCAGTTCGGCGTGCAGCCCCGGCAGCGTTACCGTGCTGTTATGTGTCCCCGAAGTGTGGACGATCAGGTGCGACAGGCCGAACCAGCGCTCGACCGGCCCCTGACCGATATCGATATGCTGCACCCGGACAAAGGGGACGATGGTGTCGGTGCGAAACAACCAACCGCGCGCGACGCGCAGCTGACCCTCGCCCATATGAAAGCCCCAACGCTGGGCGCGGCGCGCGGGAAACAAAGTGATGACGGCCAGCGCGGCGATCCACGCGAGCGCGCTCAGCAGCCCATAGGGACCGCCCAGATGCCGTATCAGGAAATAATCAGCGACGCTCAGCGCAATGGCCAGCGGCACCATGTTGAACAGGGCGGTGATCCGCAGAACATGGGTAAAGGCGGGCGCGACCGGCTCCAGTCCTTCGGAGGCAAGAATTGCCCGTGGGTCAAAGGGGTCGAGGGGATGCGCGGGAGGGCTGTCGGTCATCCCCTCTCGATAGTCGCTATCGCGGCTAAGGGACAACAATATTGAAGGTGGGATCGGCGGGCGGATGCAGCGCGAACCAGCGGAGGAAGGCGGCGCGGTCACCCGCAACCTTGATCGCGCCCGATTGCAGCAGGGCCGGGAAATCGGCCTTGCGCAGCATCACATCATCCAGCGTTGCCCGATCGACCGTGATCGTCGCCGTCGGGGCGGCATCGGTCACGCCATAGCGGGGCACTTCGCCCCCGCCGCGCACAACGACCGCGATGTGTTCCTCGCTGTCGGGCAGGATGAACTGAAAAGTGCCGGACAGCGCTGCGCCTTTATCGGCGTCAAAGCGCGTTGCCAGCGCATCGAAAAAGACCGGCGTGGGAATGGCGCGGATAAAGCTGCGGCCCTGCCCGTTGCTGCCGTGACTGGCGCCTTCCGTTCCGCGCAAGCTGGCGGCGGCGGCGAGATAATAGTTGCGCCATGCCCCCGATTCGGCCTGATAGCCAAGCTGGTCGTAAGCCGAAGCGAGCGTCGCCCGCGCTGCCTCATTCTCCGGCTCGGCAAAAACCAGCTTGTTCAGCAGTTCGGCCGCCCAGCGATAATCGCCCGCCGCAATCGCAGCTTTTCCAGCCGCGAGCAGCTTGTCACTTCCGCCGGCAAGCGCGACATATTTGGCGGCGCTTTCGGCGGGGGGCAGGGGATTGAAAGTGGCGGGGTTGCCGTCCCACCAGCCAAAATAGCGCTGATAGGTCGCCTTCATATTGTGATTGAGCGTCCCATAATAATCGCGCGTCGCAAAATCGCGGCCCTGCACCGGCGCTTCGGCGGTCAGTTCCGCCAGCTCGTGCAGGGTCGCCCCGCGATTGGCGTGGAACAGCGTGCGATCATGCACATAGCGATAGGCGTCGCGCTGGCCCGCAAGCCAGTTTGCAATCGCCTGATTTCCCCAGGTCGGCCAATGATGCGACGCCATCGCCACCTCGGCCTTGTCGCCCCATTTCAAAAGCGCTGCGTCGATGGACTTGGACCAGCGCAGCGCATCACGCACCTGTGCCCCGCGCAGCGTCAGCACATTGTGCAGATTGCGCGTCACAACCTCGGTCGTGTGCAGCGCCCGATAGGCGGGGATGTAAAAGAGAAATTCGGAGGGCGCCTCCGTCCCGCCCGCGTCCAGGAACTCGAACGCCAGCCCGTCGATCGTCCAGCTGCCGCCGCTCGCCGGAACTGTCTCGGTTGGCTCCATATAGCCGATGGTTCCCGCCGATAATTTCGGTCCCAGCCCGGTATCGACCTGCCCGCGCGGCCCCGGCGCCAGCGCCGCACCGAACATATAGGCGGCGCGGCGGCTCATCGCATTGCCCGCCAATATATTCTCCGAAGTGGCTTCCTCGGAAAAGCCGTGCGGGGCGATGATGCGAATTTGCTGCGCCGCCACTTCCTCGGGGGTGACGATGCCGCCGACCCCGCCGAAATGGTCGCTATGGCTGTGCGAAAAGAGAATGGCGCGGATGGGCCGTGCTTTGCCACCCGCTTCGACATGGCGTTTGAACAAGTCCCAGCTTGCCGCTGCCGCTTCTTCGGTCAGCAGCGGATCGACGATGATCCAGCCGCTGTTTCCGCGAATGATCGTCATCACCGACAAATCATAACCGCGCACCTGCCAGATCTTATCGGGCACAACCTCGAACAGGCCATGGATGGCGTTGAGCCGCGCTTGCCGCCACAGCGATGGGTTCACCGTTTCGGGCGCCTGTTCCGCATCCAGAAAGGCATAGAGGCGCCGGTCCCAGACGATGCGGCCATCGCTGGCGGTGATCAGTCCGTCGGGAATTTCGGCAATTTTGCCGCGCATGGCATTGGTGAAATCGCCGGGATCGCTCAGCGCGAGCCGGGCGGCGACCTTGGCCTGGGCCTCGCGCGTCGCTTCGCTCGCCGCATCCTGCGCCATCGCGGGCAGGGGCAACAACAGGGCCGTCGCCCAGATCCATGCCGATTTCATTCTTCTCTCCCTTAGCGCTATTGCGCCCTCGTCCGGGGGTTGCCAAGCCGGGGCTCTCGCTGTTCTCTAACAGCGAGAGCATAGGAGGGGCTGCGGTGAAAGACTGCAAACTGCTTATCATTTGGCACAGCCGTACCGGGGGCAGCCGCCAGCTGGCCGATGCGGCGGCACAGGGGGCGGGTGCAAGCGGGCAATGTATCGCCGCCGAAGAAGTCACGCCCGACCATTTCCTTGCGGCGGCGGGCTATTTGTTCGTCGGTCCTGAAAATCTCGCCGCGCTGTCGGGTGCGATGAAAGAGATGTTCGACCGCTGCTATTACCCCTGCCTCGGCCAGATCGAGGGGCGCCCCTATGCGACGATCATCTGCGCCGGGTCGGACGGCGAAAATGCCCAGCGCCAGCTAGACCGCATCGCGACCGGTTGGCGGCTGAAGCGTGTCGCCGATCCCGTCATCGTCAACACCGACGCTCAAACACCCGAAGCTATTTTGGCGCCCAAAAGGATTCCCGACGACCGCCGGACCGAGGCGCAGGACATGGGCGCCGCGCTTGCTGAAGGGCTGGCGGCGGGAATTTTCTAGGGGCTGTAGGCTCGCTTCAGTCGAGGCGGTGCTCGCCCTTTACCCAGCGCACCGTGCCTGACGAAGCGCGCATCACGACGCTTTCGGTGGTCATGGTGCCGCCGCGACGCCGCTTGACCCCACGCAGCAGCGACCCGTCCGTCACGCCGGTGGCGGCAAAGATCACATCGCCCTTGGCAAGATCGCTAAGGTCATAGACGCGGTCGAGATCTTCGATTCCCCATTTCTTCGCGCGGCGGCGTTCGTCATCGTTGCGGAACAAGAGGCGGCCCTTGAACTGCCCGCCGACACAGCGCAGCGCAGCGGCGGCGAGCACGCCTTCGGGAGCACCGCCCGATCCCATATAGATATCGACATTGGTTTCGGGGTTGGTCGTCGCGATCACCCCCGCCACATCGCCATCGGGGATCAGCGCAACGCCGCAGCCGATCGAGCGCAGCTCGGCGATAATCTTTTCATGGCGCGGGCGGTCGAGCACGCATACGATGATATCGGCGGGCGCACAGCCTTTTTCGCGTGCCACCGCTTCGACATTTTCGCGCACGCTCTTGTCGAAATTGACGATATCGGGCGAATAGCCGGGGCCGACCGCCAGCTTGTCCATATAGACATCGGGGGCGTTGAGCAGGCAGCCTTCCTCGGCAATGGCCAGCACCGCCAGCGCATTGGGGCCGGCCTTGGCCGTGATCGTCGTGCCTTCCAGCGGATCGACGGCAATGTCGATCTTCGGCCCCTTGCCCGGAGCGCTGCCGACCTTCTCCCCGATATAGAGCATGGGCGCTTCGTCGCGTTCGCCTTCGCCGATGACGATGGTGCCGTCCATATAAAGAGTGTTGAAGGCATCGCGCATCGCCTCGACGGCGGCGGCATCGGCGGCCTTTTCATCGCCGCGTCCGATCAGCCCGGCGGCGGCGATTGCCGCAGCTTCGGTCACGCGCACCATTTCGAGCACGAGGACCCGGTCGAGATTGCTGCCGCTCTTCGTCATGCCGATCACCTTCCCTATTTCGCTTGTTTCTTTGCCCAGCCGGGCCATGATGCGCGCCATATGTCCCGTCGCCCCGCTTGTCGAGAATACTTGTCCCGATTCGCTGGCCTCATCGCCGCAGCGCATGTCATGGCGATGACGCAGGCGGGCGCACAGGTGCAGGGCCCGCCCGCTCCCGATGCGGAAGGGGCGATGGCGAGGGCAAAAGAACTGGTCGATCCGATCAAGCGCTGCAAGCCCGCCGATGACGGCTCGATCACCGTCTGCGGCACCGATACCGAGCTTTACCGCCTGCCGCCCGAATTGCGTGCGATAGCGGGCGTGGGGCGCGAAGCGCCGCCCAGACTGCCGCGCGCCGAAGCGCAGGCGATGAGCCTCGACAAGCTGCCCTATAATTGGACGTCCATCGGCGGCGGCTATCCGCCGGGTCCCGAATATAATCCGCTCTATGAAATGATGAAGGAGCGCACCGACCCGGACCGGGACGCTCCGCCACCCTAGGTCCTGACCCTAAAGGGCGAGGATGGGCATATGCATCGGCGTCCCGACGACATGGTCCGATGCCGACAGGGTGGCGAGCGCCGCATGGATGGCGCGCGCGGGGCCTTCGTGGGTGACGAGCGCGATAACCACGCCATCCTCCTCATCATTGCCGCGCTGGATAAAGCTTTCGATAGAAACCTCCGCATCGCGCATCGCGGTTGCGATTTCGGCAAGCACGCCGATGCGGTCTTCGACGATCAGGCGGATATAATGTTTGCCGACCCGCGCCCCCGCATCGGCCGCGGGCGCGTGGTCGAGCGCCTCAACCGGCATGGCAAAGGCGGGACCATATTCGTCGCGCGCAATGTCGATGATGTCGGCCACAATCGCCGACGCCGTCGGCCCCGCACCCGCGCCCGCGCCTTCGAAAAACAGTCGCCCGACGAAATTGCCCTCGGCCACGACGGCGTTGAGCGCGCCGGGAACATAAGCCAGCGGATGGTCGGCGGGGACGAGACAGGGCTGGACGCGCTGGAACAGCCCCGTCTCATCGCGCTCTGCCATGCCGATCAGGCGGACGCGGTGGCCCAGCGCCTCGGCCTCGCGAATATCGGCGGCGATGATGTCGCGGATCCCGCTGGTGGTCACGGCATCAATGTCGAGTCGCGCGCCAAAGCAGAGCGCGGCCAGGATGGCGAGCTTGTGCGCCGCATCGACGCCTTCGACGTCAAAGGTTGGGTCGGCCTCGGCGAATCCTTCGGCTTGGGCGGCGGCCAGCGCATCGTCAAAGCTCGCGCCGTCGCGCTCCATCAGCGTGAGGATATAATTGCAGGTGCCGTTGAGTATGCCATAGACGCGCGCGATCCGATTGGCCGATGCGCCTTCGCGAATCGCCTTGATCACCGGAATGCCGCCCGCGACCGCGGCTTCATATTTCAGCGGCGTGTCCTTTTCCTCGGCCAGGCGCGCAAGATCGAGGCCGTGATGCGCGATCATCGCCTTGTTTGCGGTGACAAGCGCCTTGCCCGCGCCCAGCGCCTGACGCGCAAAGGTCAGCGCGGGGCCGTCGGCGCCCCCGACCATTTCGACGACGACATCGACGTCATCGGCCGCGACCAGCGCCCCCATATCATCTTCCCAGCGATAGGGGGACAGGTCGACCCCGCGATCCTTTTGCCGGTCGCGCGCGGAAACCGCGACAATCTCAATGGCGCGGCCTGCGCGCCGCTCGATCAGCTCGCGATTGGTCTCGAGCAGGCGAACGACGCCGCCGCCCACTACGCCAATACCCGCCAGCGCCACGCGCAGCGGGGGGCGGGGGGCGTTAGGGGCGGGGTGAGGCGACATGCGGCAACTCCATGGGTTGAGGGGCGTAAATGATGGGGATATCCCCCATTTCCTGCGCTCCCCTATCGGCTTTTCATGTCGAAACAACCCCGGGTCTGTATGTTCGCCAACCTATTCGGCCTTCTTTTATCGCGCGGGTGGCGGCGTGCGGGTGCGTGTGCATTCACCCAGCGCCCCCAGCACGACGGCATAATCCGCGGTCGCCTTGCGCCGGTCCTCGGGCAAGGTTCCGCGCAGCTTGGTGAGCGGCAGCGTGCGCGGCAATCCGCAGGCGAGGCGATACCAGGCCAGCGTATCCCGTTTGGGAGCGGCGGCCGATCCATCGACAATTTCGCCAAAGGCGGCGGCCCAGCGCCGCGACCCATCGGCGGCGGTCAATATGGTGATGGAAACCGGCTCGCCGGTCTCGGTGTCCAGGAATAATTGCGTCTCGCCTTCACCCGGCAGCGTGCCGGGCACATGGAAACCATTGGCGATTCCCGTGATGGCGGGCGGCGCACCCGGTTTGACCAGCTCAGAAAGAATGGCGCGCAGCCGCGCTTCGGTTGCAGGATCCGAAGCAATTTGTGCGTCAGGGGCTACCAGGCGAACGCTGCCCGTGTCCGTGCTCCCCGGCGTTCCACCAGACACGGACCGGGCGAACAACAGCATCGGCATTTTCTTTCGCAGCTTGGGCGTGCGGCCATTTTCAAGGGGCAGATCGACAAGATAGCTCACCCGCGACGCCAGCGGCCCCCCGCCGCGAATCAGGCTGTCGACATCGGCTTCAACATAAAGGCGGGCGTGTCCCGGGGCGAGGCCCGGCGCCCGTGCTGCTTCCACCTGGGCGCTTTTTCGTATCTGCGCCTTGATCACCAGCGGTGCGGCCGAGGCGAGGTCGGCAAGATCGGCATAACTATAGCGAATCACCTCTGCATCGGCCGCCAAAGTCGCGGCGGAGGCCGCTTGCGCAGGCGGAACAGGTGATATTTCTCCCCCGGAAAGGAGGAGGATGGCCAGGGTGGCGGAGGCAAGCGCGCGCATGATCAACTCTCTTTCCGTCGATATTCCCGTGATTTGAACCCCAAGATAGGGGGCGGACCATCATCATGAAAGAGTCCACATTAACCGCTGATAAAGGGTTTGCGAACTTGTCGCCACCGCGATAGGACGGGCGACGAAGCGTCTGGCAAAAACAGATATAGCCAGGGGTGAAGCCGTCGGGTCTGCTCAGCGCATCGGAAATCATCCGGGCATTTGGCATTCGGGCCTGTCGGTACGGATTTGGTGTCAGGATGATCTAGCAAGGAGCGTCGTCCCTGAATGGCTTATGGTGATACGACAGACCCTAAAAACAGGGTCATTGCGATCGTCTTGGTCGGTGTGTTCACCGCGATGCTGGGCTATGGCCTGGTTAACGGACTGAACATCAGCATCGTCAAGAAGATCGCTGAAAAATTGGATGTGGTGGAGGTCGAAGAGCCGCCGCCACCTGAAGAGCCGCCGCCGCCGCCGCCGCCGGACAATATTTTGCCGCCGCCGCCGCCGGTTGTGACGCCTCCTTCCCCGATTCCGCCGCCGGTGCGGACAAATACGGTCCAGTCGGTGCCAAAGGCTCCGCCTGCGCCGCCGCCGCCGGTTTTTATTCCGGCTGCTCCGCCGGCCCCCCCGGCTCCGCCGGCTCCGCCGGCGCCTGATCTCACCGCCGGGGCATCGCCGCGCGGCAATCCGGGCCGCTGGGCAACAAATGACGATTATCCGGCGCGTGCCATGCGTGAAGAGCGCGAAGGTACAACCGGCTTCCGCGTCACGATCGGGACCGATGGTCGCGTAACGTCGTGCGATATTACATCGTCGAGCGGACACCCTGACCTGGATGCGGAAACCTGCAAGCTCATCACACGCCGAGCCCGTTTTGATCCGGCAAAGGACAGAGCGGGGAACCCGACGACCGGAAGCTATAGCAACCGGATCCGTTGGCAGATTCCGCAGTAAGCGGCCTGTCGGTTACGGTTCATATTCAAGGCTTTTGATCTTACGAAATTTTTTGAGAGGGAAATTCGAGTATGTTTAATCTCATCGCAAGTGCCGCGGCTGCGGCAGAGAGCCACGGTGGCGGTCTGTCCCTGATGCCGGCGGCGATGTGCGTCAAGAAAGAGGGCGAAAACCCCTACGGCATGATCCCCGCGCTGTGCGACGGCGGAATCGTCGGCCAGCTGACGTTCCTTGTGCTGCTCATCATGTTTGTTGGTACGCTTTACATTCTGTTCACCAAATTGTTCGAGCAGAATAAGGTTATCAGCCAGGGCAAGCATGTCGACGCGAATTTCTGGCGTGCGCCGACCCTCGCCGAAGGCGCTGCAAAGCTCGAAAAGAACAGCGCTTATCGTCAGGTGGTCGAAGATGGCCTGCGCGCCAATGAAGAGCACACCAAGCTGACCGACCCCGTCGAAGCGCATGACTGGATGCACGGCACGCTGGAACGTTCGCAGGGCCACATCAACTCGAAGCTCAACTCGGGTCTGGCATTCCTTGCGACCGTGGGTTCGACCGCTCCGTTCGTCGGGCTGTTCGGTACGGTTATCGGTATTCTCCGCGCGCTGGTGAAGATCGGTGCTTCGGGTCAGGCGTCGATCGACACCGTCGCCGGTCCGGTCGGTGAGGCGCTGATCATGACCGCCGTCGGTCTGATCGTGGCTGTTCCCGCGGTTCTCGCCTTCAACTGGCTGCAGAGCCGCAACAAGGCGATTGCTCGCAGCCTCTCGACTTTCTCGAACGACGTTCTGGGTTCGATCATGTCGGGCGGTCAGGTGAAGCCGGTTCCGGCGGCAGCGCCCGCCAAGACCGCTGCTGCACCTGCGGCTGCACCGAAAAAGGCCTGATTTATCGGGCCGGCTTTCTTCCTTCATCCTTGTGGTGAAGGAAGAAGGTGCTTCTGGGCAGCGGTGGTTCGAAATGGGTCACCGCTCGTCCATCGACAATAATTTTGTGACAGGATGCTAATCCTATGGGCATGAGTGTAGGGGACAAGGGCGAAGATGCCCCGATGTCCGAGATCAACACGACACCGCTCGTGGACATT
The DNA here is from genome assembly GCF_000763945.1 of Sphingopyxis sp. MWB1. Lineage (NCBI taxonomy): Bacteria > Pseudomonadati > Pseudomonadota > Alphaproteobacteria > Sphingomonadales > Sphingopyxidaceae > Sphingopyxis > Sphingopyxis sp. MWB1. The sequence continues at coordinate 1,869,171 of NZ_JQFJ01000002.1, read as the reverse complement.
ATGCTGGTGCTGCTCATCATCTTCCTCATCGCGGTTCCCGTGGTGCTGGAAACGGTGGAGCTTGAGCTGCCAGACGTGGCCTTTGAGCCGACGACGACCAAGCCGGAAAATGTCAATATTTCCATCAAGGGCGCGGGCGGCGGTGACGGCGAAAGCAGTGTTTGCGAGGTTTACTGGGGCCAAACCCCGGTGGATTCGCGCCAATTGCTCGAGCGCGGTCAGAATAAACTGGAACAGTTGCTCGAAGATATTGGCGGGCCACAGAATATCACCGAGGAAAATTTCCCTGAAGTGCATATTCGCGGCGACGTCAACACGCCCTATCAGTGCATTGGCGGGGTGATTTACACGATGCAATTCGCCGGTTTCCAGAAGATCGGGTTCATTTCTGAACCGGCTGCTGGTTCGGCCACGCTGGGCCGCATCTGATCGGCCTTGCATCCAGAATGAAGGAATAATCCTATGGCCATGGCAGTTGGCGATCGGGACGATAATGAACCCATGATGGAAATGAACACGACGCCGCTTATCGACGTCATGCTCGTGCTCCTCATCATGTTCATCATCACCATCCCGGTTCAGACTCACGCGGTGAAAATCGACCTCCCCGTTCCGAACGACGCTCAAAGCAATGTCGATCCGGAAAAGAATAAGGTGATGATCGACCGCGCCGGAACGATCACGTGGAACGGCACGCCGGTCGATCTTGCGCAGCTTGCGCAATATCTGGAACAGACCAAGGCGCTTCCGGTCGAGCCTGAATTGCAGGTGCAGCCGGATCCGTTTGCGCGCTATCTTGTCGTCGATAATGTGATGGCGGTGGTAAAGCGCAGCGGTGTTGGCAAGCTCGGCTTTGTCGGCAACGAACAATATGCGCGCGTTTTCTGATCTTTAGATTTTGGAAAATGCATTTGAAGGAAGGGGCTGCGAAGCGATTCGCGGCCCTTTTCCTTTTGACGCTTAGGCCTTAGACACGCCGCATATTGCGGGAGGGGCGCTGTCGCGGCCTTCCTCACCCACCGGATCAAAGGGTAGAAGATGAAGATCGCGATGATAGGAACCGGTTATGTCGGGCTGGTTTCTGGGGCCTGTTTTTCCGATTTCGGACATGATGTCGTCTGTGTGGACAAGGATGCGTCGAAAATCGACGCGCTCCATGCGGGGCGCATGCCCATTTTTGAGCCCGGGCTCGACGCACTTGTCGCCGCCAATGTCGCGGCTGGCCGGCTGTCCTTCACCACCGACCTCGCCCCCGCGGTCGCGGATGTCGATGCGGTCTTTATCGCCGTCGGCACGCCCTCGCGGCGCGGCGACGGCCATGCTGATCTGTCTTATGTCTATGGCGCCGCAGAAGAATTGGCGGCGACCCTCGACCATGATTGTGTGATCGTGACCAAATCGACCGTCCCCGTGGGCACAGGCGATGAGGTGGAGCGTATTCTGCGTGAGGGCGCGCCGGGCCGAAAGCACAGTGTCGCCTCCAACCCCGAATTTCTGCGCGAAGGCGCGGCAATCGGCGATTTTAAACGCCCCGACCGGATCGTGATTGGCGCCGAGGATGAACAGGGCGAAGCGGTGCTGCGCGAAATTTACCGGCCCCTGTTCCTCAATGAAGCGCCCATTCTCGTCACGCGCCGCCGGACGGCCGAAATGATCAAATATGCCGCGAACGCTTTCCTCGCGACGAAGATCACTTTCATCAACGAAATCGCCGATCTGTGCGAAGCGGTGGGGGCGGAGGTGCAGGACGTCGCCCGGGGTATCGGGCTCGACAACCGCATCGGCAGCAAATTTCTCCACGCCGGCCCCGGCTATGGCGGAAGCTGTTTTCCCAAGGATACGCTCGCGCTCCTCAAGACCGCGCAGGATAATGACGTGCCGCTCCGCCTTGTCGAGGCGACGGTGCAGGCCAATGACCTTCGAAAGCGCGCCATGGGGCGCAAGATCATTCAGGCGATGGGCGGCAGTGCGCGCGGCAAGACGGTGGCGCTGCTGGGGCTGACCTTCAAACCCAACACCGACGACATGCGCGATTCGCCCAGCCTGGCCATTGTTCAGACCTTGCTCGACGCGGGCGCCCATGTGACCGCTTATGATCCCGAAGGGATGAAGGTGGCTGCTGCGATGATGCCGGATGTCGAGATGAAGGATAGCGCCTATGCGGCGGCACAGGGGGCCGACGCGCTTGCCATTGTCACCGAATGGGACGCCTTCCGCGCGCTCGACCTTGCCCGGCTGGGCGACACGATGGCGGGAAATTTGCTCGTCGATCTGCGCAATATTTATCGCCGGGACGAAGTCACTCGGCATGGTTTCGACTATATCGCCATTGGAACCAGCCCCGTTTAGCCGCATTTTGTGAACAAGGAAGCCGCCGACGCCCGGCGGAACTGGTCCGAAAAAGGGAGCGCATATGTCAAAGAAGAGGATGCCATATCATCGGCACGGGATTGGGTTCGCGATGCTTTCGCTTCTTGCGCTTGCAGGCTGCACCGGTTTTGGCGGGCAAGGCCGCGACGCCGTGACCCTTCCGCCATCGGACGCCCATGCCAATCTGCTCGATGGCAGGGGCGCGGATCGCGGCCGGGTCGATATTTATCGCGATGCCGATGGGCTGCGCCTTGAAATCGTGGCGCGCGGCTTTGAAGCAGGCACTTATGGAATGCATGTTCATGCCGTTGGCCAATGCACCGCGCCTGATTTCACAAGCGCGGGCCCGCACTGGAACCCCACCGGCGCCCAGCATGGCCGCGATAATCCGCAAGGGGCGCATCATGGCGACCTCCCGAATCTCGTCGTGGAGCCTGATATGATCGGCCGCGCTACGGTGCGGCTGGTCGGAACGCGGTTCGAAGGCGAAGGCGCGATGCTCGATGCCGATGGGGCGGCGTTCGTCATTCATGCCGGTCCCGACGACATGCGCAGCGATCCCAGCGGAAACAGCGGCGCGCGCATCGCCTGCGGCGTCATCCGCCTGCCCCAGCCCCGCTAACTTCTGCTGAAGCCTCCCTGCGGGCGGACCCGGTTCAATCCCGGTGCCCGCCCGACAAGGCTTTGTCCTAGATAGCCTCTCCGGCGCCGCGGGCTCGCTCGACAACCGAGGCGGCCGCCTGCGGCACGAGCCGATAGGCAAAGATCAGCGCAATTACACCCGGTGGCACGATCAGCAGCGTCGAGAGCACGCCGGTCGCAAGGCTTCCCGTCATGGCCGAAACCTGCCCCGCCATATAGGGGCCAAGCGCCAGCCCGATCAGCGTCGTCGCCAGAAAGAAGGTCGCGGTCGCCGTTCCGCGCATCCGCGGCAGCACCAGATCCTGCGTCGTTGCCGCCGCCGCCCCCAGCGCGCTTGAGGCCAGCATGTTGGCGAGCGCGGCAAAGACGGTGAAGCGGACAAAGTCTCCGCTCCCCGCCTCCGGGGTGGTGGTATAGGCGAGGATAATGGGGACAACCGGTGCCAACAGGCCAAAGGCCACCACCAGGATTCGTCCCCCTTCATTCCGCAAGCGCAGGGCGTCGGACATGCGGCCCCCCAGAATCACTCCCAGAAATCCGCCCATCGCGGCCGAACCGCCGACCCAGAAGCCCACCGACCCCGCATTTTCGCCCAGCACTTCCTGTGCGTAAACTGGCGCAAAGGCGGTGGACGCATAGGAAAGGAAGGCGACGGTGCCATAACCCAAAATGGTCGCCAGAAAGGCGCGGGACCCCCAGATCAGCTGAAAGGTCGGCGCATCGCGGTTTCGCAGCGAGGTGGCCCAGGAAAAGACGGCATAATAGCCAAAGGCGATACAGCTCCATTGCAAGGTCGCCCCGGTGAGCTCGATCATGATGAGGGCGCCGAGCGCAAGCAGGACTGCGGCGCCCAGATTCACCGCCAGCGCTTTCATCCCGCGCGACGCCGCCGACAAGATGGTGAAGGGCGGGATCACCGCATAAAGCTCTTCGAAAAAGCCCTTGAACGGCGTCGGCGAGGGTTCGGTCGGAACGCCGTCGACCAGCCCGCGCACGGGCTCGCGCAGGGTCGCCACCCAGATGGCGAGCAAAATGCCGGGAATGCCGACCGCCATGAAAGCGGCCTGCCATCCGACCAGGCCAAAGGGGCCGCCGCCCGGATAGGCGTCATTCCACCCCTGAACGATCAGCCCGCCGATCATCAGCGAAATGCCGCCGCCAAAATAAAGCCCGGCGGAATAGATGGCGAGCGCGGTGGCGCGCATATTCTTGGGAAAAAGATCGGAAATCAGCGAATAGGCCGAAGGCGACGCGGTTGCCTCGCCAATCCCCACCCCCATGCGGGCGAGCGCCAGATGGGTGCCATTTTTGGCAAGCCCCGAAACCGCCGTCATCGCCGACCAGAGCGACAAGCCGATGGTCAGCAGGCGGACGCGGTGCCAACTATCGGCCAGCCGCCCGAGCGGAATGCCGAACAAGGCATAAAAGACCGCGAACGCCGTCCCGTAAAGAAAGCCGATATCGGCGTCATCCAGCCCCAGGTCGCGTTTGATGTCGGGCGCCAGGATAGTGATAATCTGCCGGTCGATGAAATTGAGCACATAAACAAGGAACAAAATCCCCAGCGCATACCATGCATAGGGGCTGGCCTTTTGTTCGGTCGGCGCCGCCTGTGCGGTGTCGGGGGCTGTCCCATTGATGCTGTCGGCCATCTGGCTTCTGTCTCCCGCTTCTTCTATCGTTGCCCAATGGCTAGCAGAGCGCGCCTCGCGCGCAAGTTGAAAGTCGGTTCACCTTTGTTTCACTGAGAGAGATATGACCAAGGACGTTACGGCAGCGCCGTCGATTCTATTTCTGTGCCTAGGCAATATTTGCCGCTCACCGCTGGCCGAAGCCGCGGCGCGCGCCGCCTTTGCCAAGGCGGGGCGGCCCGCAACGCTCGATTCGGCGGGGACGGGCGACTGGCATGTCGGCCGCCCGCCCGATCCGCGCGCGCAGGCGGAGGCGCTGCGCCACGGGGTCGACATCAGCGACCTTCGCGCGCGTCAGATCGCGCCGGACGATTTTCGCCGTTTCGACCTGATTCTCGCCGCCGATAGCGAAAATCTGAAAAATGCCCGCGCGCTTGCACCTGCGGATGCAACGGCGCGGCTGCGCCTGATGCTCGATCTTGTGCCGGGGCGCGCGGGCGAAAGCGTGACCGATCCCTATTATGGCGAGGATGACGGCTTTTCCGAAACCTGGGCCGATGTGTCGGCGGTCGCGGCGGCGCTGGTGGCCGAAAGCGCCAGCGGATAGCGCGCGACGGGGTGATAGCGCGACCCGCCATGCCCCAGCTCGCTTTCATACAAGGTGACATGCTCAAAGGCGAAGGCAGGGCTCGACAGGTCGCTGTTCTGCGCCAGAAAGGCGGCAACGGGTCCCGATGCGCGGTTGAGCCGGGCAAGGGTGATATGCGGCACAAAGGCGCGGGTTTCTGCGGCGATGCGGACCCGGCTCAGAAGCTGGTCGACCTTGCGGTGCAACGCGGCGATCGGATCGGCAGGCTCGACCACCGCCCACATCATATGCGGGCGCCCCTGCCGCTCGAACAGGCTGACCCCGGCGATGCGCGCGCAGATCGCGGGGGCGTGCAGCGCCCCCAGCGCGGCGGCGATATCCTCGGCCTGATGGCGATCGACTTCGCCGATAAAGCGCAAGGTCAGGTGAAGCTGCTCGTCATCCTGCCAGCGCGCGGCGGAAATACCGTGCATTGCCCGAATGAGAAGCTGGCGAATCGGGCGCGGGGGACGCAGGGCGACGAACAGGCGGTGGCTCGACATAAGTGCCTCTATAGTTTTTTTGGGTGCGCCGGAAAAACCGGGAAAATAAGGGCGGGGGCAGCGGGAACGGCATTCGGAGGGGAGCCATCTTCCCCTGCTTCCGCCCTGCACCCACCGGCTCTTTCCCGACAGTTGATCCGGGATCCGCCCTCTCTGGGCAACCACTAAAGGGCCTTTTTCCCGCCCGAAACGGTCCCATTTTTCTCTCGCCCCGGCGCCCATATCGGTTTCGCTTGAATCAGGGACCAGAAATCCCGATATTGTCTCCACGGTCGGTATGGGCTGACCGGTGATGGAGAAACGAGAATGGCTAATTGGAACGACCCCAAAATGGCGGCGTCCGGCTATCAGGCCAACGCGGGTGCGATGGACCAGGCCGTCGATGCGGGCCTGCGGTCGTACATGCTGTCGGTTTATAACTATATGGGCTCGGGCGTCCTGCTGACGGGCATCGTCGCGATGCTCGCTTATCAGTCGGGCTTCACCGCCTCGCTGGTCGGCAGTCCGCTGATGTGGGTGGTCATGCTGTCGCCGCTGGCCTTTGTGCTGGTGCTCAGCTTTGGCATAAACAAGCTGTCGACGACGGCGGCGCAGGGAATTTTCTGGGCCTATGCCGGCGTGATGGGCCTGTCGATGTCGACGATCTTCCTGGCCTTTACAGCCACGTCGATCGCGACGACCTTCTTTGCGACGGCGGCCGCCTTCCTTGGTCTCAGCCTCTATGGCTATACCACGAAGAAGGATCTGTCGGGCTTCGGCACCTTTTTGATCATGGGCGTTGTCGGCATTTTGGTCGCGATGCTGATCAACATGTTCGTTCAGTCGAGTGCGCTCAGCCTGGCGATCAGCGTGATCGGTGTGCTGCTTTTTGCGGGCCTGACGGCGTATGACACGCAAAAGATCAAAAGCATGTACTTCTATGTCCGCGGGACGGATTTCATGGGCAAGTCGGTGGTGATGGGTGCGCTCGCGCTCTACCTCGACTTCGTCAACATGTTCACCTTCCTGCTCAATCTGCTTGGCAACCGCGAATAAGCCAAAGCCTCGCAGACCAAAACAGGGAAGGCCCGGTGGAGCGATCCGCCGGGCCTTTTGCTTTGGGGAAGTCCCGGCCATTGCGAAGCGGGAATACGCTCGATAGAGCCATTGCCATGACACGCATCAGTATCGCTTCGTGGAACATCAACAGCGTCCGCGCCCGTATCGGCATCGTCGAAAAATTTCTGCGCGAAGAGGCGCCCGATGTGCTCTGCCTTCAGGAAACAAAGGTCGAATGCCATCTCTTCCCCGCCGATATGTTCCGGCAATTGGGCTATACGCACATCGTCACCCATGGGCAGCGCATGCATCATGGCGTTGCGACGATCAGCAAAGTGCCCCTGACCGATATTCGCAAATATGACTGGCAGGCGAATGGAGAGGCGCGCCACGTCGGCGCCACCCTGCCCACCGGCATCCGCGTCGATAATGTCTATATTCCGGCGGGCGGCGATATTCCCGACCGCAATCTCAACCCCAAATTCGGGCAAAAGCTCGATTTTCTGGGGCGCATGACGCAGTGGTCGGGCGAACTCGCCGATGCGACAATCCTCACCGGCGATTTCAACATTGCTCCGCTGGCCGAAGATGTGTGGAATCACAAGGCGCTACTCGATGTGGTCAGCCACACCCCGATCGAGGTCGAAACGCTGGCGCGGCTCCAGGCGGCGTCAGGGTGGGTCGATCTTGGCCGTCATTTCATCGCCCCGCCGACCCCGCTCTTTACCTGGTGGAGTTACCGCGCGAAGGATTGGGCGGCCTCCAATCGTGGGCGGCGGCTCGACCATATGTGGGTGACCCCCGATCTCATCGACAAGGCGGTCGCACACCGCATCGTTCAGCCGGCGCGAAGCTGGGAGCGGCCTTCGGACCATATTCCGCTGATCACGGAGTTCGACTTTTGAGCGTCCCCCCCGATGGGGAAAGCGCGCGCCGCGCGGCGCGGGCGCTCGATGCCCTGCGGCGGGGCTGGCCGGTGCGGATCGCGGCCGCCGACGGCGCGCTCGACCTGTTGGCGATCGAAAGTGCCAGCGATGCCGCGCTCGCCGACTTTAGCGGCGCGGCGGCGGCGGATATTCTGTTGTCGGGGGAAAGAGCGGTAACGCTCAAGCTTACCAACCAGCGCGCGGCGGCAACGCCGGGGCCGGTGCGGCTGGTCGCAGCCGCCGCTGATGTCGCGGCGGCGCTCGCCATCGCCGATCCCGCGCTCGACCTTGCCCATCCGCTCAAAGGCCCGTTTCAGACGCGGGCGAGCGGCGCCGATCACGCCGCCGCCGCCGCGCTGGTGCTGGCGCGCCATGCGGGGCTGCTTCCCGCCTTTCTCGTCCGCGAGCCCGCAGGAGAGGTGGAAACATGCTGCGACGCGGGCGATGTTGAAAAAATGCTCGACCCCGCGCGGCTCGAAGTGGCGGCGCGCGCGCGGCTTCCCGTTGCGGCAAGCGAGACGGCGGAAATCATTGCCTTTCGCACGCCCGAGGAAGCATCGGACCATGTCGCGCTCGTCATCGGACGGCGCGACGGCAATCCGCCCGTGGTGCGGCTCCACAGCGAATGTCTGACGGGCGATGTGCTCGGCAGCCTCAAATGCGATTGCGGGCCGCAACTTCACGCCGCGCTTCACGCCATGGCCGATGCGCCCTGGGGCGTGCTCCTCTATCTGCGGCAGGAAGGGCGGGGGATCGGCCTCGTCAACAAACTGCGCGCCTATGCGCTGCAGGATCAGGGCTATGATACAGTCGATGCCAATTTGCGGCTGGGTTTTCCGGTCGAGGCGCGCGATTTCGCCATCGCCGCGCGGATGCTCGATCTGCTCAACGTGCCGCGAATCCGGTTGATGACCAACAATCCCGAAAAAGTCGCGCGCCTCGGCGCCGAAGGGGTCGAGGTGGTCGAACGCCTGCCGCTCGCGCTCCCCACCAACCCGCATAATGAACATTATCTTGCGACCAAAAGGGACAAGACAGGGCACCAGCTCTGACGTCATCGTCTCCGCGAAACTGCGGGGCGTTGTCCACCGGCATGCCCTGCAGGGGGCAGCGCATCACCCGTCCCTAATCATCGCTGCGCGCACTTTCGCTAATTTCCATGCCCAAAACCGCCTGATCGGCCTAGTGGACGAAACGCGCCACCACGTCACGATAGCTACGGCTGACCTTCACCTGCGTCCCCGATCCCAGCACCAGAAAGCATTCGCCATTGGTGTGCGGTTTCACCTGCTTGACCTGGCTCAGATTGACGATCGTGGAGCGATGGACGCGCTGGAAATTGCGCGGGTCGAGCCGCTTTTCCAGATCCTTCATCGTCTCGCGCAGGATCAGGCTGTTATCGGCGGTATAGATGCACATATAATCGCCCGCGGCATCAATCCGCTCGATGCTGTCGACATCGACACGGAAAATCTGCCCGCGATCCTTGATGTTGATCATCTTTTCATAACGGTCGGCGGGCGGCGCCTCATCGGCCGTATCCGCGCTATATTCGTCCACCGCGTCGGGTGCGACTTCGGCTAGCACATTTTTCAGCCGTTCCACCTCCGCAACGCCCCGCTTCTCGGTCAAACGCTGCCGCACACGGTCCAGCGCATCCGCCAGTCGCTGCGGTTCCACCGGCTTCACCAGATAATCAATCGCCTCCGCTTCAAAGGCGCGAATGGCGTGATCGGAATAGGCGGTCACGAACACGACCAGCGGCGGTTCGACTTCCATCAACCCCTGAATGACGGAAAAGCCGTCAAATCCCGGCATTTGAATATCCAGAAAGACGAGATCGGGTTTGTGCGTCTTGATCTTGCGTATCGCCTCACGCCCATTTTGCGCCGTGTCGACGACTTCGACATCATTATGCGCTTCAAGCCGCAATTGCAGCCCTTGGGTCGCCAATTTTTCATCATCCACCAGAATGGTTCTGATCGTCATGATCCTTGGGTTCCAATCCTTGCTTGTCCATCGGGTTGAAACGGAAATTCGATCGTTACCGTAAATCCGCCTTCTGCCCCCGCATGCACGTCGAACCGCTGCAGGTCGCCAAAAGCCTGGGCCAGCCGGTCTCTGATATTGGCTAAACCCACACCGGTCGATTCCGTTGCAGTCCCTGTCGTGGGGTCGGTGTCGCCTGCTGACAATCCCGCGCCCGTGTCGGACACGGTGATGCGAACATTTTGACCGGCAAGCTGCGCGCTGATGGTGATATCAGCGCCTTCTTCCTGCGGCGTCACCGCATATTTGATCGCATTTTCCACAAGCGGTTGCAGCAAGAGCGAGGGCAGGCGCGCGCGTGCAACAGCGGGGTCGATGGCGAAATGGGGCCGCAGCCGGTCCTCAAAGCGCATCTTCTCAATCTCGAGATAGAGTTTGAGCGTTTCGACTTCCTGCGCCAGCGTCACCTGCGCGGTCGGTTCATTGGCCAGCGTATAGCGCAAAAAGGCCGACAGGCGGGATAGCATCGCGTTGGCCGGCTCGGCTTGCTTGAGCAGCACCAGCGTCGAAATGCTGTTGAGCGTATTGAACAGAAAATGCGGATTAAGCTGATAGCGCAGCATCGCAAGCTGGGCCGATGCTGCCTGGGCTTCCAGCCGCAGCATGCGGTCATTTTGCTCTTCGAGTTGCAGAAAATAATTGATCGCAAAATAGAGCGCCGACCAGGCGCCAAGCGATGTTCCGTCGATATAGACGAGGCCGAGCAGAAGCCCTGTCAGCCCCGATTCGCTGGACGGGTTGACGATCTGAATGACCCAGGCGTCGATAAAGGCCCACAGGGCGGTCGCAAGGCTCGCCAGGCCGAAGCTGACGCTCCACATCAATATCGGCCGCTGGTTGATCAGCGCGCGGTAGCAGACGGAGAGTATCAGCGTCAGCGAAAAGCCGGTGATGGCCGATACGACGATCGGGACAAGAAAGGCGAAGGACTGGCCATTCGCCAGACTCGACACCCCGCGCAAGCCCAGCCAGGCGACCCAGCCCAGAATCTGAAGCTGCCAAAAGGCACGGACCTTGTTGCCGAAAAAAGGACCGGGAGAGGAAATGCCGAACAAGGGCGCGGCCGTGGGGGGAGGTTGCAAGTCAGTAGAACCGGCGAAAGGAAAAATCTGTCATTCGGCGGCGACGGAGGAAAGCGCGTCATTGCGCGCCCGCGCCTGCCCCAGAGGCTGCAATTCAGAGCGATGCTTCCACACCAGCTCCTTATAGCTTAACGGGCGTCCGTCATGCGCGGTGATCGTCACCGGCCCAATGGGCTGCTCATCGCGCTTGTCGACCAGAACGGGGGTCGAAGGAACGCCCGCGCCCCATTTTTCACCCCATTGACGTAGCGCAATCATCACTGGAAGCAGCGCTATGCCTTTTTCGGTCAACTGATATTGAACCTTGCGCCGATCCTCGACCATCACCTCGCGCGCCATAATGCCATGTTCGACCAGCTTTGATAGTCGGTTCGACAGAATATTTCGGGCAATATTCAGCTCCTGCTGAAACTCCTCGAAATGGTGGACGCCGTTAAAAGCGGCGCGCAATATCATGAAGGACCAGCGTTCTCCCATCGCCTCGAGCGCGAGAGGCAGGGCGCATTGTTCACCGTCCAGATCGTTCAGCTTTTCGCGTAATTTGCTCATCCGCCTTGCCCTAACGTAAAATCCCCTTTTGCGCCAAAGAATATAGGCCGTCCGTTGCATAGCGCAACGCATCATATGCAGACATTTGCTCGAGGGGGCCCCTGTTTTCTGCGCGTGAGGCGAATGATGCTTTCATCGACTTTCATCAAAATTACCGACCTCTTCCGATCGGCGCACATAAATTTCGCATTGCATTTACCGGGGCAGACGCGACATTGGATGTGATGTTGAGGCAATATGAACTTGTCGAGCGCGTCCGCGCTTATGATCCCGAGGTAGATGAGGCGCTGCTCAACCGCGCCTATGTCTTTACCGTCCAGAAACATGGCAGCCAGAAACGCGCATCGGGCGATCCCTATTTCAGCCACCCGGTCGAGGTTGCCGGTATTTTGACCGACCTTCATCTCGACAGCGAAACCATCGTGACCGCTCTGCTTCACGACACGTTGGAAGATACGCTGACGACGCCCGAGGAGATTGAGCGCCTGTTCGGGCGCGATGTCGGGCGGCTGGTCGATGGCGTCACGAAACTGTCGAAGATCGAGGCGCAGACGGAAAATGAGCGCGCGGCGGAAAATCTGCGCAAATTTCTTCTCGCCATGTCGGATGACATCCGGGTGCTGCTCGTCAAGCTCGCTGACCGACTGCACAATATGCGGACGCTGCATTTCATCAAAAATCCCGACAAGAGGCGCCGCATCGCCAAGGAGACGATGGATATATATGCGCCGCTGGCAGAGCGGATCGGCATGTATGAATTCATGCGCGAAATGCAGCTTCTCTCCTTCCGCGAGTTGGAGCCGGAGGCCTATGCGACGATTACCGGGCGGCTTGCCAAGCTGACCGCGGGCGGCAAGGACAAGGTAAGCGCTATCACCCGCGAATTTGAAGAGCTGCTTGGGGAAGCGGGGATCAAGGCGGAGGTTTCAGGGCGGGAAAAACATCCCTATTCGATCTGGCGGAAAATGCAGGAGCGTCACGTCAGCTTCGAGCAGGTCACCGACATCATCGCCTTTCGCATCGTCACGCCGACCGATGCCGATTGCTACACCGCGCTGGGCCTGATCCACCGACGCTGGAAAATGGTTCCCGGCCGCTTCAAGGATTATATTTCGACCCCCAAACGCAACGGATATAAATCGCTCCACACAACCATCATGCATCAGCAAAATATGCGGATCGAAATTCAGATCCGCAGTGTTGAAATGCACCAGCAATCCGAATTCGGCTTCGCGGCCCATTGGGCCTATAAACAAGGCGGCAGCGGCCCCGACGGTCAAGCGGGGTGGATTCGCGACCTGCTCGAAATATTGGAACAGACGCACGATCCTGAAGAGCTGCTCGAAAATACGCGCATCGCCATGTATCAGGATCGTATTTTTGCCTTCACCCCCAAGGGCAGCCTGTTTCAGCTTCCCAAGGGAGCGACGCCGATTGATTTTGCTTATGCGGTGCATACGGGGCTCGGCGACCGCACGGTGGGAGCCAAGGTCAACGGGCGCCTTGTCCCGTTGCGTACCCAGCTCGTCAACGGCGACACGGTCGAGATATTGTCGTCGGAGAAACAGACGCCCCAGCCAGCCTGGCTGGGCTTTGCGGTCACCGGCAAGGCGCGTGCGGCGATCCGCCGCCATGTCCGTTCAAAGGAAAAGATCGAGCTCGCGGCGCTGGGCCGCAAAATGTATGACGAGATTATCACCCGGCTGCCGAACAAGATCGGCGACAAGGCCCGGGCCGCCGCGCGCGAACGGCTGAAATTGGAAGACGATACCGCCCTTTATGTCGCCATCGCCAAACGCCGCCTTTCCGACGATGCGGTGCTCGAAGCGCTGGTGCCGGGCATCACGGCCGACATGAAGCTGAAACCCGGCAAGTTGCGCCAGGGGGCGGCCGTGTCGATCGAGGGACTGACCCCCGGCGTCGCTTACAAGCTCGCCGATTGCTGCCATCCAGTTCCGGGCGATCGGATTGTCGGCCTGTCGCGCGAAGGCGAAGGGATAGAGGTGCATGTCATCGACTGTCCCAGCCTGGCCGATGGCGTCGATGCCGACTGGATCGACCTGCGCTGGCAGGAGAATAGCGAAGGAGGCAGCGCCGCCCTGTGCGTGGTGATCCGTGATGAGCCCGGCGCGCTTGCCGAAATGTCGGGCATATTGGCTGCCAATATGGCGAACATCACCAATTTGCGCCTATCGAATCGCGAGGGTGGTTTTCACACCTATGATATCGTCGTCGAGGTGCGCGACGTTCAGCACGTCATGCGCATCCTCTCCGCCTTGCGCGCTTCGGACATGGTGGTGCAGGCAGAACGTCTGTAATATTTGCAAACTGACCCAAAATCGCGTGGTACTGCGAGGTCGGCCTCGGGGCCATTGCGGTGCAGAAACTGCATTGGCGAGATGATCTGACCTGTCTATAAAAAGGCAGCTGCGGGGGGCAATAGATAAGGGTCGCCGTGGCATTTCTGCCGCGAGACGTGTTCGGACGTATTCGCCCGGGACAGCCGTCCACTCTGTATCGGGCCTCGTGGTCTCCCGCTTCTGCAGATCTTTTGCGCTTTAACCCGCCATCAGCGCGGCATTGCCGCCGGCGGCGGTGATGTCGGTACTGATCGTCTTTTCTTCGGCAAAGCGGTGCAGATAATGCGGGCCTCCCGCCTTGGGACCGGTCCCCGACAGCCCGCGTCCTCCGAAAGGCTGCGATCCGACGATGGCGCCAATCTGGTTGCGGTTGACATAGACATTGCCCACCTGCGCGCGCGCCGCGACATGGGCTGCGACATCGTCGATGCGGGTATGGACGCCCAGTGTCAGCCCATAGCCTGACATGTTGATCGCATCGATCAGCGCGTCGAGTTCGCCGCCCTTCCACGTCGCGACGTGAAGCACGGGACCAAAGATTTCCCGCTTCAAGTCGGTAACATGATCCAGTCGGATAATCGCGGGAGCAACAAATGTGCCGCCGCCCGGGAGCTGTGTCCGCTTTGCTTCGGCAATCAGGCGGCCTGCCGCGCGCGCTTCCTCGATATAGGCGGCAATATTGGCGCGCGCTTCCTCGTCGATGATCGGTCCCACATCGGTCGCCAGATATGCCGGATCGCCGACATTCATTTCGGCCATGGCACCTGCAACTATTTCGATCATCGTATCGGCGACATCTTCCTGCACACACAGCAGGCGCAGCGCCGAGCAGCGCTGCCCCGCCGATTGGAAAGCGGAGGCGACGGCATCGCGCGCCACCTGCTCGGGCAGCGCCGTCGAATCGACGATCATCGCATTGGCGCCGCCGGTTTCGGCGATCAGCGTGGCGATCGGGCCGTCGCGATTGGCAAGGCCGCGGTTGATGGCGCGCGCCACTTCGGTCGAGCCGGTAAAGGCAACGCCGATAATCGCATCATGGCCAGTCAGGGCTGCGCCGACCGTCTCGCCGCGTCCGGGCAGATAATGGAGTACTTCTCCCGGAATGCCGGCTTCGAGCAATATTTCGACCGCGGCATGCGCGATCAGCGGCGTTTGTTCGGCGGGCTTGGCCAGCACGGCATTGCCTGCCGCCAGCGCCGCGGTCACCTGTCCCAGGAAGATAGCGAGCGGGAAATTCCACGGGCTAATGCAGGCGAAAATGCCTTTTCCTTCCAAGATCAGTTCGTTGCGCTCGCCCGTCGGCCCTGGAAGGCTGATGGGCGCGGTGAATTCGGCGCGTGCCTGCGCCGCATAATAGCGCAGGAAATCGACCGCTTCGCGCACCTCGGCCACGGCATCGACCAGCGTCTTGCCCGCTTCGCGCATGGCAAGCCCCAGGAAAAGCGCGTCGCGCTCTTCGATCAGATCGGCGGCGCGTTCGAGCCTCTCGGCGCGAAAGGCACCCCCGGCAAGGCTCCAGTCATCCTGCGCGGCACGGGCCGCGGCTATGGCGGCTTCGACGGCCGTGCTATCCGCCTCGATGACATGTCCGACGACCGCAGCGGTGGCGGGGTTGCGAACGGCTTCCTTTTTGCCGGCCAATGTCGCGCCTCCGACAAGGGGGGCCGCAACCCGCCCTTCGACCTGCGCGGCATCAATCGCCTGCATCAAGGCTTCGGGCACGCCGGGTTCACCCAGATCATAGCCACGCGAATTGCGACGGACGGGGTCGTAAAGCGCCGCGCCGGTTGGAATTCGGGATGGGTGGCTGGGAATGCTGCGCGGGTCGACCGCCAATTCCTCGGCGGTCACATCCGGGTCAGAGAACTGATGCACAAAGCTGGAGTTGGCACCATTCTCGAGCAAGCGGCGGACGAGATAGGCCAGCAGGTCGCGGTGGGTGCCGACTGGCGCATAAACGCGCACCGGGCGCGGCGGCGGGGAAAGGGCGAGGATGGCGTCATGCGCGCCCTCGCCCATGCCATGCAGCCGTTGCAGCTCATAATCGGCACCTTCGAACAGCTCGGCAATGAAGGCGAGCGTCATGGCATTATGGCTGGCAAAGGCCGGGAAGATGCAATCCTGACAATCGCGCAATATCTGCGCGCAATAAAGATAGTTGAGGTCCGTGTGATTCTTGGCCGTAAAGACCGGAAAATCGTCGATCCCCAATGTTTGCGCCCGCTTGATCTCGGTGTCCCAATAGGCGCCCTTGACCAGCCGCATCGACAGGGTCACGCCGCGCGCACGCGCCTGGGCGGCCACCCAGCGGATCACCTCGGGCGCGCGCTTCTGATAAGCTTGAACAACGATGCCCAGACCGGTCCAGCCATCGGCAATGCCCGCGTCGATCAGCGCAGCATACACATCCATATGCGGCTCCAGCCGGTCGCTTTCCTCGGCATCGATCATCAGCGGGATATTCACTGCGCGCGCCGCCTGGGCGAGCTGAATCACATCAGGGACCAATTCGTCGCGAATGCGCGCGCCCTGCAGATATTCATAGCGTGGATGCAGCGCCGACAATTTGATCGAAATGCCATGATTGGCATGTGGGTCGCCCGGCTTCGCGTTGGCGCCGATGCGAGTGATGGCAGCGGCATAAGCGTCATAATAGCGTTTGGCGTCCCCTGCCGTGCGCGCGGCTTCGCCCAGCATGTCGAAACTGGCGAGCTCATTCTTCTCCTTGTCGGCGCGCTTGACCGCCGCGTCGATCGTTTCGCCCATGACAAATTGCTGGCCGAGGAGCTTCATCGCCGCGAGCGCGGCCTGCCGGATAACGGGTTCGCCCGACCGGCGGATCATCGATTTCAGCAGGCTGAGCGGGCTCGACTTGCTGCCCATTTCGCTCAGCATCAAGGTCGCCGACCCCAGCGACAGGCCGCGCGCCGACAGGGCGACGATCAGCGGGCTGTCGCCATCATCGCCTTCGCTCCAGTGGCGTCCGGCAATCTTGTCGCGGATCAGTGCATTGGCGGTGGCATTATCGGGCACCCGCAGCAGGGCTTCGGCCAGGCACATCAGCACCACGCCTTCCTCGGTCGACAGGCGATATCGGTTCATCAACTGGGCGACCAGCGTTTCGCGTTCGCCTTCATCCTTCGCGCGCCGGATGATTTCAAGGCCGCGCGCCGTGACCGCTTCAACGCTTGCTGGCGAATGGGCAAGTTCCTTGCGCAGATCGGCAATGATGGCGGTTTCGGAACGGCGGGCCAGCGCGCGCAGGGCGGCCCGGTCGGTGGCGGTGTCGGTCATGGCAGGCGCCTTTCGATGAAATGAGGGCTTGATGTCTAACCGATGATCATCGGGCGGTCCGACTTTATTTCTAGCATCCAACAGTTGTTTTGACCAAATTTCAGGCCCCTGCTAGGCGGCTGGCATGGTGAACAGGGGTGAAACAGTCGAACTGGATGACTTTGACCGCAAAATCCTTGCGATTCTGCGAAAGGACGGGCGGGTCACTTTCACCGACCTCGCGCAGCGCGTGGGCTTGTCGAAAACCCCCTGTCAGCAACGGGTTAAGCGGCTCGTCCAGTCGGGGCTGATCGTCGGTTTCCGCGCGATCGTCGATCCGGTCAAGCTGGGCCTCGATCATGTCGCCTTTGTCGAGGTGAAATTGTCCGACACCCGCGAAGCCGCGCTGGCGGAATTCAACAAGGCGGTGCGCACCATTCCCGAGGTCGAGGAATGCCACATGATCGCGAGCGGCTTTGACTATCTGCTCAAGGTCCGCACCGCCGACATTCGCCGATACCGGATCATCATGGGCGAAAAAATTTCGACCCTGCCCTTCGTCGCCAGCACATCGACCTTTGTGGCGATGGAAACGGTGCGCGAATCGGCGCGCTGATCAATCCGGCATTTGCTGGTCGAGCATGTCCATCAGGTCGCGCGCCACATCGCGCTCCGCTGGGTCCTTGAACACAGCGTCAAGGTCGGGCGCTTCGCCCAGCGTATAGAGCAGCGCCCACAGCGCAAAGCGCCGCTCGCGCGATTGCTCGAGCCCCAGGTCGACACGCATATGCTCCACCCCGGCTGCCAGAGCGTCGGGATGCAGCGCGTCAAGATCGCTGGTGCCGAAATAGCGGTGCAGTTGATCGTCGAAGTTCATCCCTGTCATCCGACAGCGAGCGGTGCTGGTTGTCAATGGCAGGGTGCGACGATAGGGGCAGGGGGGTGAGCACCAGCATTGAAATCGGAAGCGACGCGGCGGGACAGCCCGTGCGCATGGATATGCAGGAACTGCTGGCCACCCGCCTGCTCGTCCAGGGCAATTCGGGTTCGGGAAAATCGCATCTTTTGCGCCGCATGCTCGAGGAAAGCGCGGGGCTGGTCCAGCAATTGGTGATCGATCCCGAAGGCGATTTTGTCACCCTCGCCGATGCCTATGACCATGTCGTCGTCAACGGCGGGGATTATAATGAGCGTGAGATTGCGACCGTCGCTGCACGGGTTCGCGAGCATCGCGTCTCGGTCATCCTGACGCTCGACACGCTGGAGGTCGAGGCACAAATGACCTGCGCAGCGGCCTTTCTGAACGCCCTGTTCGATGCCCCCCGCGCACATTGGTATCCCGCGCTGGTGGTCGTCGACGAGGCGCAGATGTTCGCTCCCAGCGCCTCGGGCGATGTCAGCGACACGGTGCGCCGCGCCAGCCTGTCGGCGATGACCAATTTGATGTGCCGTGGGCGCAAGCGCGGCCTTGCTGGCGCAATCGCGACGCAGCGGCTTGCCAAGCTCGCCAAAAATGTCGCGGCAGAGGCGAGCAATTTCCTGATGGGGCGCACCTTCCTCGATATCGACATGGCGCGCGCGGCGGATTTGCTGGGCATGGAGCGGCGGCAGGCGGAAATGATCCGCGATCTGGAACGCGGTTCCTTTCTGGGGCTGGGGCCGGCCATTGCGCGGCGCCCTGTATCGATCCGCATCGGCGCGACCCGGACCAGCGCGCGCAGCGGCACGCATGATCTTCTTCCTCTCCCGCAGGCTGAACCCGAAGATCTTCATGCGATGCTTTTTGCTGAAATGGATGCGGCCGAACCGCCACCGCGCCCCGCACCGGCACCCCCGCCCGTCGCCGCCGAAGCGTTGATCGAACAAATCGCCGCGCGTCAGGAGGACGGAGAAGAGGGAAGAGAAGCTGCAGCGGCGCATCAAGTCGATGAAGCCCAGGCGGAGGCTGATGCCGCTGAAACCGAAGCGGTGATTGCGGCAGCGCTTCGTGATATGCTCGCCGATCCCGACTGCGCCTTTCACCCCGAATCCTTTCTCTATCAGGATTTCTCGGTGCGCTGCCGGATGCAGCGACTGGGCCGCGTTCCGCTGGATCTTCCCGCGTTCCGGCGCCGCTTTGCCCTTGCCAAGGGCGGCGTCTTCGATCCCGCCGATCCGCGCTGGTCGGATTTGCTCGCCGCCGCCGCGCGCCTCCCGGATGATATGCTGGCGCCCTTCATCCTCATCGCCCGGGCGGCGATCGAGGGCGCGCCATGCCCCGATGACGATGCGCTGGGCCGCGCCTATGGCACCCGCTCGCCGGGACGGGTACGCCGACTCGTCGAATATATGGAAAAACAGGGGGCGGTTGTCGTCCGCGCCGATTTCGGCGGGCGCCGCTCCATCGGTATCCCCGAACTGGGATTGACGACCGAGGCCGACTGACGCCGAATCTCCGTCGTGCCCCTGTCAGCTTTTGTCGCAGCGGCGGCGCATCGGCCGTCGCTGCGTCGCGCTTTGCCGCATGGGGCAAGCCACCGCGTCGCACCGCTGTCAGGGGCAGCCCGCAATCTGGCGATGGAGAAATCCGATGTCCCTCCTTTCGATCTCGCTGCGGCTGCGGCCGTTGACAAGCATGGCCGTGCTCGGCTTTCTCTTTCTGCCCGCCGGGGCCGCGCCCGCCTTTGCGAAGGAGGAGGCGTGCGTCGCGGCGTCCCCCAATGGAAAGGTCTTCGGCAAGCGCTTTGGCAAATTGCTGGGGGCGGCTGGCGTCGCTGCCATTACCGGGAAAAAGGCTGCGGCGCGGGCTGCGGCTGATGCGGCCGTGCGCGATGTCGGCGACAGCGCCCGCGAAAATGCGGTGGCTGAAGCCTCTGCTGCCGCCTGCCGTCAGGGGGAGCAGGACGATGCCTCGTCGCCCGAAGGGGGCGATGTCAAAAAGGGCTCGGGTGTCGCGCGCCGAGCGGGACGCTATGCGCGCCCCGATCAAATTCCCGTGCCGGCAGAGATCAAAGCGCAAAAAGCGGCCTTCAACGAATTTGGCAAGGTTTTCTGCTCTGACTGCGAGGGAAGCTATTCCTATGACAGTTGGGCAAAGCTGTTTTTCTATTCCGAACTGCAGGGCAACCCCCATGCCTGGGTCAAGAAGCTGGCCGCGATGGAAGCAGGCGATGCCGTGACTTGGGAGGGAACCGTATCCACGGGCACAATCACGATGCAAGGCCTCGAACAGCGCTATGGATTTGACTGCAAAGTCTATATCTGGACGCTCAGAAAAGGGGGAGCAAGCGCCGAGCGGGAAGGACTCCTGTGCCGGGGCGCGCCAGATGAATTTGTTGCCACGAACAATTGGGTCGAAATTTACTGAGGCCGTCGTGCGGCAGCGGGCGCCCATCCGGGGTGCCCGCACGTAACGCTTCGCCACCTCGGCCCGGACGATCTTGTCCTCCTCCGGCGTTCAGCGAAATTCGCTGGCGCCCCTGCTGACATATCAGAAAAACGCTTGATGCGCGGCTGCATTCCGTGGATAGAGCCGCAGCTATTCCAACGCATGATCTGCGCCGGATTCGATGGCGTAGCGCATGGGCTTGAAATGCGGGTGTAGCTCAATGGTAGAGCAGAAGCTTCCCAAGCTTACGACGAGGGTTCGATTCCCTTCACCCGCTCCATTGCCGATAGATTTGCGTTTCTTTTCCTGATCGAACGGAGCGGCCGTGTGACCGCAGCGCGCACCATTCCCTTTATCATCGCGACCATCTTCCTCGATGCGGTCGGTTTCGGCATCATCATGCCGGTCCTTCCGCAACTCGTCATGGAGGTGGGCGAGCTGGACCTGCCGCGCGCCATAGAAGTGGGCGCGTGGATCGGGCTGGTGATGGCGGTTGCGACCTTTATTGCTTCCCCGCTGCTCGGCAATTTGTCCGATCATTTCGGGCGGCGGCGGATTTTGCTGCTGTCGCTCGCGGGGCTTGCCATCGACTATGCCTTGCTGACCATCGTCGAAACCTTGCCCTGGCTTTTCGTGGCACGGGCGCTGTCGGGCATATTTGGGGGCAGCTATGCCGCGGCGCAGGCGGCCATCGCCGACATCACGGCCCCCGAAGAGCGCGCGCGCAATTTCAGCTTTGTGGGCGCGGCCTTTGGTGTGGGCTTCGTCGCCGGGCCGGTGATCGGCGGCTTTCTGGGGGAAATGAGCCCACGCGCGCCCTTTGTCGTGGCGGCCCTCCTTGCGGCGGCGAATATGTTCTACGGCTATTTCATCTTTCCCGAAACCTTGCCGGTCTCCCGGCGGCGGCGTTTCGACTGGCGGCGTGCCAATCCGCTGGGCGCCTGGCGTTCGATGCGGGCGTTGCCTGGAATGGGGGGCGTCGCGTCGGTGCTGGTGCTGTGGCAGATTGCCAGCCTGGTCTATCCGATGACGTGGAGCTTTTACTGCATGGCGCAGCTGGGCTGGACGCCGGGAATGATTGGCGCCAGCCTCGCCGTCGTCGGGGTGATGATCGCGCTGGGGCAGATATTCCTCGTCGGGCCGATGGTCCGGCGGTTTGGCGAGCGCGATGCGGCGACTCTGGGCCTGATGGTCGCGGTAGGCATCTTCATCGGTTATGCCTTTGTCAAATCGACGCTGGGTGCCTTTCTGTTGCTGCTTCCCATTGCCTTTCAGTCACCGGTACAACCCTCGCTGATGGCGCTGATGTCGCGCCGCGCCAGCGCGGACACGCAGGGCGAGGTGCAGGGCATTTCGGCGATGGCCATGGGCTTGGGGCAAATTGCGGCGCCGATGCTGCTCACCGGGACCATGGCCTATTTCACGGCCGAAGGGGCGCCGGTTCATTTTCCGGGTGCCGCCTTCATCGTGGCTGCGCTGTTCGGATTGGCCGCGGTTGCCATGTTGCGCCGCCTGCCGCGTGTGACGCGCGGCCATGAAGATGGCCCCCCGCCCGGCGATCAGATGCCGCCGTCCGTCACCGCATAGCCGGCACCTTCAATCGCAGCGCCCAAGGCGGTGACACAGGCATGGACCGCTGTGCCGTCCGTTCCGCGCACGACGAAATTGGCGCCCGTCCGGCCTTCACGGAAAAAGGGATAGCTGCCGATGGCAATACCGGCATGGTCGCGCTCGGCCTTGCGCAATATATCGGCAACCTCGCTTTCGGGGGCCCAGGCGCCAATGGTGCGGGCGACCAGCGGGGCGCCACCCTCCAGCTCGCCGGTGAGTGCGTCGAGCATTCCGGCGGTGATATGCGGCACCCCCGCCATGATGAACAGATTGCCAAGGCGAATGCCGGGGGCGCCGGACATGCGATTGGGGATCAGTTCGGCTCCCGCAGGCGTGCGCGCCATGCGGAGCCGGGCGTCCGTCAGGCCCCCGCGGCTTTCATAATAGCGTTCCAGAATCGCGCGTGCATCGGGATGAACAATCACTTCGACGCCCAGCGCCCGCGCGACAGCATCGACGGTGATGTCATCATGGGTCGGACCGATCCCGCCGGTGGTGAAGATATAATCATAGCGGGCGCGCAGCGCGTTCAGCGCCGCGACAATTTCTTCCTCCACATCGGGAACGATACGCGCTTCGCGAAGGCGGATTCCCTGGACATCGAGCCAGGTCGCTATCTGGGCGACATTCTTGTCCTGGGTACGGCCGGAAAGGATTTCATCCCCGATGACCAATATGGCGGCGGTCCAGATGCGTTGATCGCTCATGTCCCTGCCTTACCGGCGTTACGCGACAAAACAAGCATTGGCGGATGGGCGCAGGGGACGAATCATAAACCCCCGTCCCAGGGGCGGTGGAACGGGGGTTCAAGGTCAGCGTTCGTCACGCTCTTGAAAGAAGGCTCCGGGCCGGTATCCGGTGGGGCAACAGGGGGAAACCCAAATCCGGAAAAGCCATATCGGTGCCTTCGAATGTGGGAATAGACCTTTTTCCCTGTCGCAAAGCTGAACGAAACAGGCCCTCTTTCCCTCAGTTTGCACTTTGTCGATGGCGTGGGTCGGCTCACCGAAAAAAGGGCGCCCCGATTCCTGCGGGAGCGCCCTGTTTCTTGACGATATGAGGGGCTTCAGCCGGGACGCCCGCGCCGGTTGGGGCGGGGATCGGTCCAGCGAAAGGCGGAATCGGCGACCGGCACGTTGAACTTCTGGTTCGAAAGGTCGATTCGCGTGCGATTATTCTGCGAATCGAGCGCCACCCAGCCACGCAGCCGCAGCCCCGCCGGGGCAGACCCGTCGCGCACGAAGACCATGGTGATCGTGCCATATTCGGGGCGTTTGGGGTCTTTCACCTCGACGCTGACCACCGCGTCATTTCCGGTGGGAATGATTTTCGCATATTTGGAAAGGTCGCGGTCGGGATCGAGCAGCGCGCCGAGCGGCGAATTTTTCACCGGCCAGCTTTGCACCTGCTTCACTTCATAATCGATCATCGTCAGCCGGCTGCCGTCGCCCACAATCAGCAGGGGGATGCCCTTCTGATATTGGAAACGGATCTTGCCCGGACGCTTCAGCGTCAAAGTGCCGTTCAACCTTTGTCCGTTGCGATCGGTCTGGACAAAATCGGCGGTCATCGAATTGGTCTGTTTCAGATGTGCCTGAACCGAGGACAAGGCGCTCGACGATTGCGCCGTGGCGGGAAGGCTGGCGGCCAGCGCGGCGGCAGTAACCGGCGCCAGCGACCAGGCGGCTGCGCGCGTCAGCAGGGGACGAAACGATGTTGCTTTCATGGAATCTGTCATCCTTGAAAAAATATTGTCGGTCATTGTGTCGCAAGCCATTGAACATGCGCTGAACCTGACGGTCGGATGCTGTTCAAGTCGCGGAACCTGCCGAAGGTTCCGTTCCCTTATTGTGACTGCCCATATTGATCGGTCAGAACTTCGCGGCGGCCGACATGGTTGGGCGGGCTGACCAGCCCTTCCTCCTCCATCCGCTCGATCAGGCGCGCCGCGCTGTTATAGCCGATGCGAAGCTGGCGCTGCAGCCAGCTTGTCGAGGCCTTTTGGCTGTCGATCACGATCTGGCACGCCTTGGCATACATGCGGTCTTCGGCGCTGTCACCGCCCGCGGGCGCGCCTTCCATGGCAAAGCCGCCATCCTCGGGGTCTTCGGTAACGCTTTCGATATAGTCGGGGCGACCCTGCGCGCGCCAATGATCGGCGACCTTGCGCACTTCGTCGTCAGACACAAAGGGGCCATGAATACGCGTAAGCTGCTTGCCGCCGGGAACATAGAGCATGTCGCCCTTGCCCAGCAGCTGTTCGGCGCCCGCTTCGCCCAGGATCGTGCGACTGTCGATCTTGGACGTGACGTGAAAGCTGATGCGGGTCGGCAAATTCGCCTTGATGACGCCGGTGATGACGTCGACCGAGGGGCGCTGGGTCGCCAAGATCAGGTGGATGCCCGCCGCGCGCGCCTTTTGCGCGAGCCGCTGGATCAGAAATTCCACCTCCTTGCCCGCGGTCATCATCAGATCGGCAAGCTCGTCAACGACGACAACAATCTGTGGCAGCGGCTGATAATCGAGCGTTTCTTCTTCATAGATCGGCTGGCCCGTCTCGGGATCATAGCCGGTCTGGACGCGCCGGCCGAGCGACTTGCCCTTGGCAAGCGCCGCGCGCACCTTGTCATTATAACCCGCGAGATTGCGGACCGACAGCGACGACATCATCCGATAGCGGTCCTCCATCTGTTCAACCGCCCATTTGAGCGAGCGCACCGCCTTCTTGGGTTCGGTCACCACCGGCGCGAGCAAATGCGGAATGCCGTCATAGACGCTGAGTTCCAGCATCTTGGGGTCGATCATGATCATCTTCACCTGATCAGGACCCAGGCGATAAAGAAGCGAAAGAATCATCGCATTCAGCCCGACCGACTTGCCCGACCCCGTGGTCCCCGCGATCAGCAGGTGGGGCATGGGGGCAAGGTCGGCGATGACAGGGTCGCCGCTGATATTCTTGCCCAGAATAATGGGCAGCGCACCCGTCTGCTCCTGAAACAGGGCGCTGCCGATCATTTCGGACAGGACCACTGCCTCGCGCTTGGCATTGGGCAGTTCGATGCCGATGACCGTGCGCCCCGGTATGGGGGCGATGCGGGCCGACATGGCCGACATGTTCCGCGCGATATCATCGGCCAGATTGGTGACCCGGCTCGCCTTGGTTCCGGGGGCTGGCTCCAGCTCGTACATGGTAACGACCGGGCCGGGCCGGACGGCGGTGATGACGCCCTTGACCTGAAAATCCTCCAGAACCGATTCGAGCAAGCGGGCATTGCGCTCCAGCCCGGCCTTGTCGATCTGTCCGCCCGGCCCTTCGGGCGCGGGCGACAGCAGTTCGATCGACGGCAATTCATAATTGGTGAACAGTTCGGGCTGCGGCTTGGGCTGCGGCCGCGAAGGTGCCGCCCGTGCGGCCGGATCGGTGATTTCGGGTGGCGCGCGCTCCATAGGCTCGGCGCGCGGGCGGGGACGGGCAGGGCGTTCGGTGGGCGGAGCAATTTGCGAGTCGGCTTCAGGGGCGGAAGCGCCGGCAGGTTCGGCAGTGCGGCGACCCTCTGCCGTGGGAAGGCGAAGGCGTGACGCCCAGCCTTTTTCCAGCCGCAGGGCGCGCCAGCCTAGCCAAAGGCCCAGGGCCGCGAAAAAGGCGATGGTCCCCATGCGCGCAAGGGCGGCGCCCGGATCGCCCATCTGGGTGAACCAGGGCGCAATCCCCCGACCCAGCACGAGCGCCAATATGCCCCCCCAGCCAGCGGGAAGCGATGTTTCGGTGTCGGGGGACCAAAGCTGGGCGGCCAGGCCGACAAGCAACATGGCCAGAAAGGCCAAGGCAAGCTGGCGTTTCCAATAAGGCTGCGGCGTTGCGCGCCACAGCCGCCACGCCATGATCGCAAACAGCGGCAGAAAAAGCGCAGCGGCAGCGCCCCCTATAAACAGCATCAAATCCGCCGCCCAGGCGCCCGCATGGCCCATCCAGTTGCTGGGCGACCCGCCCGCGGCGGTATGAATGGCGGCGTCATTGCCATCATGGGTCAATAAGGCGAGCGTCAGAAAGAGCGAAAATAACCCAAGCACAATCGCGCCTCCGATCACAAGTGACCGGGTGATGCTTTGGCGAAAAACGATGCGCCAATCAGCCTTTGCCTTGGCGGCTTTGCGGCTAGCCATGCTGGATGCATTCCCCTTTATTAACCAGCGCGGATATGCGCATGGGGTGGACTCGCCGTCAAGCAGGGGCCGAATGGTGCCGCCTGCTCTCGGCCTTTCCAAGCGCGGCGCAGGACAGTAGAGCGGAGCCATGACCCAGCCCCTTCGCAGCGATGTCCTCATTTCCGGCGGCGGCCTTGTCGGCCAGGCGTTGGCTATCGCGCTTTCCCGCCATGGTTTGTCGGCGCATATTGTCGATCCCGCTGACCCCGTCGCGACCATCGCGCCCGACTTCGATGGCCGGGCTTCGGCCATTGCCAGCGCCGTGTGGCGCATGTTCGACGTTTTGGGTCTGGCCGAACGTCTGGCACCTTATGCTTGTCCGATCCGTGCGATCAAAGTCAGCGATGCCGGCCAGGGCGGCGATTTGGATTTCATTGCACCGGAAGAAGCGCCGGCGCTGGGTAGGATGGTGGAGAATCGCCAGCTTCGCCACGCGCTCGCTGCCGCGCTCGCCGATGCTTCTCATGCCCGGCTTTTCGCGCCGGCCCGGGTGATCGAGCGCCAGATCGACGCGCATGGTGTCAACCTGTCGTTGGCCGATGGGACGCAGCTTGCCGCGCCTCTGTTGATCGTGGCCGAAGGAAGACGATCGGTAACGCGTGAGGAACTGGGCTTTCCCATCGCCAACTGGTCCTATCATCACCATGCGATGATCGGTGCGGTGACGCACAGCCGCCCGCATGAACATATTGCGCATGAGATATTTTTCCCCTCCGGGCCGTTCGCCTTGTTGCCACTCGTCGATGATACTGCGGGGCGCCATCGCTCGGCCTTTGTCTGGACGGTGTCCGAAAAAGATGGGCCGGGTTTTGCCAAGCTGGGTGAGCGCGGTTTTACCGCGGAGCTTGAACGCCGCGCGGGCGGCGCGCTGGGGGCGATGCAATTGGCGGCCCCGCGCATGACTTATCCACTCGGCTTTCATCACAGCGCGCGAATCGTTGGGGATCGGGCCGTATTGGTAGGAGATGCGGCGCACGGCATCCATCCTATCGCAGGGCAGGGACTCAACCTTGGTCTGCGAGACGTGGCGGCCCTGACCGAAGTTCTGGTTGAGGGCGCGCGCCATGGACTTGACCTGGGTGATGCAGCTTTGCTGGCGCGCTACCAACGCTGGCGCGGGCTCGATAATCTGATGGTCAGCCTCGCGACCGATGGCCTCACCCGCCTGTTCGGTATCCCCGGACGCGGCGCAGCGGCCGTGCGGCGCGCGGGGCTCACCGCCGTTCAGAAGATGCCGCCGCTCAAGCGTTTTTTCATGGACGAAGCGCGTGGGGAATCTGGCGATCTGCCGCGCCTCCTTGCCGGGGCTGAGATCTGATTCTTGGCAGGGACGCTATTGTAGCGTCGCGCGTCCATCATCCGTGTCAAAGCGCCCGAAAAACTGCATCATCTGCACGACCAACTCCGCGCGTGCGTGCAGGGGACTGGCTTCCAGCAGCGCCTGTTTGGCTGCTGCGTCAAAGGGTGCGATCTGGGCTATTCCATTGACCAGGGTGGCATCGTCCAACTGGCCGACCGAGTCCCAATCCACGATATAGCCTTGGCGCGCGGCAAAGCGCTTTGCTTCTCGCTCCAGGCTAGCGCGCTCGATGCTGGCTAGGACCGCATTCTCTTCCTCGTCCGTTTCGATCTCCGCTTCAATCTGCCGGAAAGATGTTGTCACATCCAGTTCGCGGCGCACGCGGAACCGCGCGACGCCTTCCAGCACCAGATTAAACCGGCCTTCGTCCAACGCTTCGACATCGACAATTCGGCCCAGCGAACCAACATCATAGAGAGCCGGGGGCTCGCGATCTTCCTCACCTGGCAGTTGGCGGGGCTGGATCATCCCGATCTGCCTGTCGCGGGCCAGCACTTCCTGCACCATCGCCGAATAGCGCGGTTCAAAAATATGCAGCGGCAGGTGCAAGCCCGGAAACAGCAAGGCGCCGGGCAGCGGGAAAATCGCGATTCGCTGAATGGTCAGGCGCGCGGTCTCTCGCATCAGCCGAACAAAATGAGCGACAGGCGGCGACGCTGTGCCGCGACCCACGCGTCTTCCAAACCTACCGCTTCGAATAATTCGAGCAGTTTCGTGCGCGCAGCCCCCTCATTCCACTCGCGATCTGCCGCAATGATGTGGAGCAGATTATCGGCCGCGACATCGCGCTGCCCCGCCCCGATTTGCGCGACCGCCAAGTCATAACGGCGCTGATGATCCTCGGGCGCAGCGGCAAGGGCTGCTTCCAGTTCGGCCAGAGCGCCGTCATCAGGGCGGTCTGCGGCAAGGGCCAGCGCGCTCTTTGCCTGCGCGATAGCGGCATCATCGGCAAGTTCGGCCGGGACCGCATCCAGCGCGGCCTGAGCGGCTTCTGTTTCCCCGGCGATCAGCAGAGCACGAATCAGGCCGCTGTGCGCCGCCGCATTATCGGGGGCCATCTGCAATATTTGTTGGAAAATGCCCGCCGCACGCGGTCCGTCGTCTTCGGCCAAAACCGATTCGCCCATTTCGATCAGCGGGGCAATCTCGACAGCCAGATCTTTCGCTTCGCTTTCCACCGGAAGCTGAGCCAGCAATTGGTCGAGCATCGACTTCAACTGGCTTTCGCTGCGTGCATTGGTCAGGTTCGCAACCGGCTGCCCCTGGAAAATGGCATAGACGGTCGGGATCGACTGGACCTGAAACTGGCTGGCGATAAAACCATTGGCGTCGACGTCGACCTTGGCCAGCACGACGCCCTTGTCGGCATATTCGGCTGCGACTTTTTCGAGCACCGGGGCCAATTGCTTGCACGGTCCGCACCATTCCGCCCAGAAATCCAATATCACCAGTTTCGACATAGATGGTTCGACGACGTCGCGACGAAAGGCTTCGACGGCTTCCTTTTCGGCGGGGTTCAGACCCAATGTAGCCACGGGGAATTGCTCCTTGCTATCTGATGAGCCGCGGCGGCGCGCGGTTATTGGCTTACCCGTCTATGTGGGAATTATGTGCGATATGCCAACCCTTCGACAATATCGCACAGGAAAAGCATGAAGGGGCTTGCCGAGGCGCAAAGCCGGTGCTAATCGCCCGCCTCACCCGCTGGCACCACAGGTTGCCAGCCGCCAGAGCGGGCGTAGCTCAGGGGTAGAGCACAACCTTGCCAAGGTTGGGGTCGAGGGTTCGAATCCCTTCGCCCGCTCCAGTTTTCTTGATCCGATATGCGTCGTTACCGGAAAGTCCATAGGCCTTCCGACCGCTCGGCTTGTAGAGCGCTCATATGTCCGCAACCGCTGCTTTGGAAGGTGACAAATCCGCGCTGTGAGGAAGACGCTCCATAATAGATGAATCAAACACCGATCTCCCTCTATGTTTCGGTTAAATAGGGCCTGAAACCAAGGAAAACGGTCGCCGACATCGGTTGTCGGGAAAGGTTTTTCACGTGACGGATTGCTGAGAACAGGGAAGGTGACGCGATGTTGTATCGGTGTGCCACGGGGTTGGGCATTTGTGCCGTTATAGTGTTGGGGGGTGTTGAGATGCTACAGGCGCGGGAAGTGCCTGCTTCTGTTTCAACCCCCACCGAGGAGAAGGCTGATTGCTCTGTTAAGCGCGACATTCCACCTCAGGCAAGCGTGGGTCAGATTTTATGCGCTGAGTTCTTGCCTCGGAACAGCGAAGCGCGCCTGACCAAGGCTGACTATAATTATCTTATTCAATATGTTTCGGAAGACGTGAACCGCCAGAAAATAGCCGTCACGGCCACCCTTGCGGTTCCGCAACGGGCAGCGGCGGTCCCCATTATAGCCTGGGCTCATGGCACCGTTGGGGCGGCTCCCCACTGCGCGCCTTCGCTGAACGGTATCCGATATAGCGAGCGTCGATATGTCTCCCTTATGCGTGATACCCTCAACCGCTGGGTGGAGCGCGGATATGCGGTTGTTCAGAGCGACTACCAAGGGTTGGGTATTGCACCTCAAGAGCAGAAGGCGAGCGATCTTCATCCTTATCTGATCGGCGAAGTGGCGGCCAAAAACGTGATTGACGCGGTACGTGCAACGCGTCGCTTATCCCCACATCGTTACACTCAGCAATGGCTTGTTATGGGGCATTCACAGGGCGGCCAGACCAGCGTCTATGTTGCGGAAATGGCCCAAGACTATGCGCCCGAATATGATTTGGTGGGCGCGGTTGCAATTGCTCCGGCTGCCTATCTTAGTGAGCAAACCGAAGAAGCTTTGGCCAATCCAGAAAGTCAGGTGAGCGCTTTTGGCGCCTTGATGATGAAGGGCGTGGAAGTCGTCGACCCTACGGTCGATATTCCTCCTCTCTTATCGGAAGAAGGAAAGAAACGATATGCGTTGGTAGATGAGCGCTGTGTCAGTGGCTTACGACAAGCCGATGGGTGGTCGGGTAATCTTGGGGATCTGATCGATGCCGATGTTGAGGATTTTCGTCCCATGATCGACGCGATGATTCGCTACCAGGACCCAGAAAATCGCGAGCCCAATGTGCCCCTCATCGTGATTCAGGCCCCGAATGACCAAGCCACGCTAGAGAGGTATAGCCGACGCATGGTCGACAAATTCCGGGCCGAAGGACGCGCTGTAGATTGGCAGCTTATTGAGGGTTTGGAGGATGTATATCCGCATACCGTTCACCAATTGACCGTACCGGAAAGCTTCGACGAGGCATTTACCTGGGTATCGCAGCGCCTGCCGCCCCCTCGCCCTTAAAACAACCCCGGAAGCTCGCGCTGGGCGGTGGTCGGATTGGCGACGCTTAACAGCGCGGGCACGGCTGGCCCGGCCGAGGCCGCGCCCCGTGTCGAAGCGGTCCGGGTTCCCGCTTCCGAAATGCGCGCGACGCAGCTTCGACCGGCAAGGAAATCAATGGCGGTGCGGACCGATGCTTCGCGCGGATCGCCGAGCGGCAGGCCCAGATCGTCGCTGGCGGCGCAGCTGTTGGAAATTTTCGGCGCCAGGCCCTTATAATAATCGCTCTGCCCTGCGGAATTTCCCGTGGCAAAGGCCACCACCCGCATCCGGTCGTCGCACGATGCCTTGTCGAGCGCCACCTGACCGACGGGTTTGCCAAAGGTGTTGCTGCCGACCAGCGTCATATTGGTGCCGAGATAGGGCAGCATCGAATTGATCACCAGCTCGCTTGCCGAGGCGGTCGATCCGGTGCCGATAAAGGCGATGCGCGTCGGGGCGATGGATTCGGGTTGCGGGTTGAAGAAGTGGCGGCTGTTCTCTGCCGCCTTCGACGGGCGGAAATTGGTTTGCGAGAAAAGATCGCTGCCATGCCGGTTGCGGCCCAGCAAATCGCCCATCAACTCGGCCGTCGAAACCAGCCCCCCACCATTATAGCGGAAATCGACGATGATCTCGGTGATGCCCCGGTTGTGAAAATCGAGGAAAGCGGCGCGCAGCTGGTCATTGGCGGAGGAGATGAAGCTGCGCAGGTTGATATAGCCATAGTCGCGCCCGCCTTCGCTGATCACCTTGGCGCCATAGCGATCCGATATCGGGTCGAGGCTATATTCGGCCTTGGTAACGCTGACATTGCGGGTGCCCGCGGCATCGCGGATACGCAGCATCCGGCTGACTCCCGCTTCGCTGGGGCCGAGCGCCGCAGTCAGCCCCGCGGTTCCTTCGCTCGCGACAATATCGGCGACGCTGCGCATATTGCCGCTGTTCGTGCCGATCGCCTCGATCCGTGTGCCGCGATCAATGCCCGCAGCGAGGCCTGGCGCGCTTTCATAAGCCTCGGCGATGACGATCACCTGCTCGCCGGGGTCATAGGCCATGCGGACCCCGAAACCCGCGCTCGATCCGCGGCTATAATAGGCATTTTCCTCGGCGATCGAGGTGATGTAGGTGAAATCACGATCCTTGCCCTGCAAGCGCGCGGGCGCGACCAAGGCGTCGATATAGGATTGGACATCGCTATATTGCGCGCCATTGACGCCATTGGTGACGTCGGCCGGAAAGAGATACCATTCGTCGATCACCGCCTTGGCAAAGGCCTGGCGCGCGGCGAGCGAGCAGGTCGGTGTGGGAGTAGGCGTCGGCGTAGGTGATGGCGTTGGCGTTCCCCCGATGGGGGGACCTGCGCTGGCTTCGCCTCCGCCTCCTCCGCACGACGCGAGCAGCAGGGCGGCAAGAGTGACGGCGGCAACGGCGGACTTCGATTGACTGGTCATAACGCTCCCCGTGCGTATTTCATCAATCGCCCTTGGCTACCGCTTCCTTGAACCCCTGTGCGATCACATAAAGTTCGGGCGACCCTTTTCGGCTGGCCGGGGGCTTGGCATGTTTGACGGTTGTGAAGTGCCGCTTGAGCAGCGTCAACAGTTCACGGTCCGCGCCGCCTGCAAAAACCTTGGCGACAAAACTTCCGCCGGGCTGGAGATTCTGCACCGCAAAATCGGCGGCGGTTTCGGCGAGGGCAATGGTACGCAGATGGTCGGTTTGCGGATGGCCGACGGTGTTTGCCGCCATATCGGACAGGACAAGGTCGGGCCGCGTCCCCAGCGCTTCGATCAGCGCATCGGGGGCAGTATCGTCCATGAAATCCATTTCCAATATGGTCACCCCGTCGATCGGTTCGCAGGCCAGCAGGTCGATGCCCGCGACCTGCGCGCGAGGGTTGGTTTTTCGGACCACTTGCGACCAGCCCCCAGGGGTGATGCCCAAATCGACCACCGCGCGCGCTTTTTTTAGGAAGGAGAATTTTTCGTCGAGCTCGATCAGCTTATAAGCCGCGCGCGAACGATATCCTTCGGCCTGCGCCCGGCGCACATAGGGATCGTTGAGCTGCCGTTGGAGCCAACGGGTCGACGATATCGAACGCTTCTTGGCGGTTTTGACGCGGACATGCAGCCCGCCGCGCGGGGTGCTGCCGCCCTTTTTCTTGTTTCCACTCATATCCGAAAATTGCGCCGCGTGATGGGAATGTCGCGTCCGGCCATGGCGAGGGAGCGCAAAATCCCCTCGCGGATGCCGCGATCCGCGACGCCGACCCGAGCGGCCGGCCACAGGTCGATGATGGTTTCAAGAATGGCGCAGCCCGCCACGACCAGATCGGCGCGTTCGCGCCCGATACAGGCGATTCCGGCGCGATCGATCAGGCTGGCCTCTGCCAGACGGCGGCTGATATCGCGCATGGCGGGGGCGGGAACGATCAGCCCATCGACAGCGCGTCGGTCATATCGCGGCAGGTCCAGGAACACGCTGGCCAGGGTGGTCACGGTTCCGCTTGTCCCCAGAAGGCGCAATCCGTCGCCGGAAAAGCGCGCAACGCGGCCGGCGAATTCGGCGAAGGCAGCGCGTGTTACTTCCCGCATATGCGCATAGCTGGCGCGCCGCGCATCCAGACTGTCCTCGCTTGGCGCGGCATGTTCGGTCAGCGAGACCACGCCCCAGGGCACGCTGATCCAGTCGCGGATATCGACATTTTGTTCGCTGATGTCGACATGCATCAATTCGGTCGATCCGCCGCCGATGTCGAAGATCAGAGCCGGGCCGTCGCCGGGCTCCATCAGATTGTGACAGCCCAGCACCGCGAGGCGCGCCTCTTCCGCAGCTGAAATGATGTCGAGGGCAATGCCCGTTTCCTGCCGCACCCGCTCTGCCAGTTCGGCGCTGTTGGCGGCGCGGCGGCAGGCTTCGGTCGCCACCGCGCGCGACAGGGTGACGTGGCGCCGACGCAATTTGTCGGCACATATCGCCAGCGCGGCCACGGTGCGATCCATCGCTGCTTCGCTGATCCGCCCGCTGCCGTGCAAGCCTTCGCCCAGGCGGACGATGCGAGAAAAGGCGTCGATTACAATTAATTCGGCGCCCTCGGCGCGCGCGATGAGCAATCTGCAATTGTTGGTGCCAAGGTCGATGGCTCCATAATTGCGTGTTCGCTGTGCGGGCCGCGCGCGAAAAGCGCTGACAGACCCGCTTCGTCTTGCCGCCGTCGGTCCGGGCCGCGGCGGTCGCCCTGTTGGCGCTGCCATTTGCCGCATGGCTATTATAACCTGTCCATATACACGCGTTCGAGAAAAACGAACGAGCACTTGGATCAAGCCTAGGCTTGGTGGCCGCCAATGGCAAGGCGGAACCCCCGGACACAAAACCGCCCGGCTGGTCGGGCCGGGCGGGAAAGGAAATCCCATGGAGTAATGGGCTGTTTTAGCGACCGGCTGTTATCAGCGGCAGCCGTCATTGCCCCTGTCGATGGCGCGGCCTGCCACGGCCCCCACTGCACCGCCAATAATGGTGCCGACCGTCTTGTCGCCGCGACCGGCAATTTCATGGCCAGCGAGGCCGCCGGCAATCGCGCCGATCACCGTGCCGCCGGTTCCCTTGTCGCATTGCCGATAGTCATTGCGATAATAGCGGCGGTCGCTTCGGCGATCCCGGCGATTATCACGCCGATCATAGCGGCGGTCATACCGGTCGTAACGGCGATCGTCACGATCATCATATCCGGCATAATAGGTCGAATAGCTGTCGCGGCTGTCATAGCGGTCGTGGGCGGCAGCGGGGGCAGCCAGTCCCAATGTCGCACTCGACATCAGGGCGGCAAGTGAGAGAGTTACGGTCTTCGGCATCATCATTCTCCTTTGCGTCGTCCGCCTTTGAGCTGGGCATCGGCGCGATAGGGGTGTTGTGAGCGATTCGGATTGAGCCTTTGCTGAACGCGCCGGTTGGCTGTGGTTAATATTGGTGGAAGGCTTAGGCTTGCCTGTGCGCGCGCTTCCCGCCTATCGCCGTGCGAATGCGACGTATTTTTCTGGCTCTGGCGATATGGCTGATCCTTGGCCCTGGGCCGTTGCGGGCTTATCGCTTCCCCCAGGATAATTTTGTTCAGGCGATGACGCTGCGCTCCTTGGGTGCGCTCGACAAGGCCGCCGAAGAGGAAGGGGGCGGTCTTCATTTCGTCAAAGGGTGGGAACTGATCAGTCCGCACAGCCGCTTCGGCGGTTTTTCAGGATTGGCCGTGGAAAAAGATGCACACTTCCTGCTCGTCAGCGATAATGGCCACCGCGTTCGTTTCTCCTTTGCGCCGAACGGACAAATCTCCGGCTTTCATATCGCCCCGCTCCCCTCTCCTGACGGGCCGGCGTACCGGAAATCGCAGGCTGATGTCGAGGCCGTCGCCCTTGACGCAAATAGCAAGCGAAGCTGGGTCGCGCTGGAGGGGCGCAATGAAATCTGGCGGCTCAACCCTGCCTTGTCGCGTATCGAGGCACGCCGCAAGTTACCCGGCGCGCGCTGGCCGGGCAATCGCGGTCCCGAAGCACTGGCGCGTCTGACGGATGGCCGCACGGTCGTCATTTCGGAAGGCGCGGACAAGGATCCGCGCGGGGTCGAAGCCTTGCTCTTTCAAGGCGACCCGGCGGAAAAGACAAGCAAGGCCATTCGCTTCTTCTATGATGCCCGGGGCAAGGGAGCGGTCAGCGACGCGGCGGCTCTCCCCGACGGACGAGTGCTTCTTATTCACCGCCGGCTCGGCTTCCACCCGATTTTCACCACCTATGTCGCCTTGCTCGATCCTGCCGATATCGCGCCCGATGCCGTAGTGCGTTCGCGCGGGATAGGGCGTGTCCCCCGCGCACTTGCCGAAAATTACGAGGGCGCGGCGGTTACGGGAGACGGCACGCGCCTCGATTTATGGCTGGTCTCGGACAATAATTTTCAAAGCTGGCAGCGCAGCCTGCTTGTTCAGTTCGCCCTCAAGCTTCCGCCGCGCGAGCACAGAAAAAAGGCGGCGCCGTAAACGGGCCGCCTTTTTTGATCGTCGAAAAAAAGAGGCTTAAGCGGCGTTTTCGGCCAGCTTCTTCGCCACTTCCTTCTTTACCTTGCGCGCATTCGTCGACAGCTGGGTGTCGCTGGTTTTCATCAGCCAGTTGTCGAGGCCGCCATTATGTTCGACCGAACGCAGGCCGTGCGTCGAAACGCGCAGCTTCACGCCCTTGCCCAGCGCATCGGACAGTAGCGTCACATTCTGCAGGTTGGGCAGAAAGGTGCGCTTCGTCTTGTTGTTGGCGTGGCTGACATTATTGCCCACCTGGCGGCCCTTGCCGGTCAGTTCGCAAATGCGCGACATGATGCTCTTCCTCGTTCAAAAATTCGGTTCGGCGTCCGAGTGCTCCCCGTGAATCAGGAGGAGGCTGGTCCGGATGGGCCGGGAAAGGCGCGCGCTTATCGGCTTGCCGAGGATTCGTCAAGGGACTAGCGGGGAAGGCATGGCTGGTTTTCCGCTTCCCGAACCGATGCGCCGCGCGCTCGATCTCGCTCGAATCGCTGCCGAATGGGGCGAGGTTCCGGTGGGCGCTGTGGTGGTCAAGGATGGGCAGATTATCGCCGAGGGACATAATCGCCCCCGCGAATCACATGATCCAACCGCCCATGCCGAACTGGTCGCGATTCGCGCGGCAGCAGCGAAAATGGGCAATGAGCGGCTCGACGGCTGCGACCTTTATGTGACGCTTGAACCCTGTGCCATGTGCGCGGGTGCCATCGCCCATGCCCGCATTGCGCGGCTCTATTATGGCGCGGACGATCCCAAGGGTGGCGGCGTCACACATGGCCCGCGCCTTTTTTCGCAGCCGACCATTCATCACCGTCCGGAGATTTTCGACGGCATCGGCGCGCGCGAGGCGGCGGCGCTGCTGAAGGATTTTTTTGCCGCGCGGCGCTAATCCCGTGCCCCCACAATCGGTCCTTCCCATATAATCGTCATCCCGGACTTGATCCGGGATCCATAGCCGCGCCGAAGTCGTGGATCCCGGATCAAGTCCGGGATGACGAGAGGCTGTAGGTGAAGGCCGCGAAAGGATCCCCCCCCTGCCACCCCAGCCGCGTCAGTCGCCCAGCATCTGGTCAACCCATTGCGGAACCAGGGTGGTCGCGCGCCCGTGCCGGCTTTCGGCAAACCAATAGCTGCCTTCGCTGGGCTCCAGATTCAGTTCCAGCGTGCGCGCGCCCGCCTGCCGCGCTTCGCGAACAAAGCCTGCGGCGGGGTATACGGCGCCGGAGGTTCCGATCGACACGAACAGGTCGGCGCGGTTCAGCGCCCGGTAAATATCATCCATATGATAGGGCATCTCACCGAACCAGACGATGTCGGGGCGCAAATATCCGACCATGCCGCACGCCGGGCAGGCGGGCCGGTCGATGAGCGATCCTGTCCAGCGGCTGCGCTGGTCGCAGGCGGTGCACCAGGCGCTTAATTGCTCGCCATGCATATGGACAAGCCGCTTGGTCCCCGCGCGTTCGTGCAGATCATCGACATTTTGGGTAACGATCAGCAATTCGCCCGCCCATCGGGCATCGAGCCGGGCGAGCGCTTCATGCGCGGCATTGGGCGCCTTGGTCTGAATGGCGGCGCGTCGTTCGTCGTAAAAGCGCAGCACCAGATCGGGGTCGCGGGCAAAGGCCTCGGGGGTCGCGACATCCTCGACGCGGTGCTGTTCCCATAAACCGCCGCCGCCGCGAAACGTATCGATTCCGCTTTCCGCCGATATGCCCGCACCGGTCAGGACAACAATATTCTGAAAGACGCTCATGAAGGCCAGATAGATAGGTGCCGGTGCAGAGTCGAGCGCCCCGCGATTTTCCGGGGGTTGGCGTCTCGACTTCGCGTGGCCGGGGGCGCTAAGGGGAAAGCGAAAGCACAGGGGATCCATTATGACCAGCATCGGAATTGTCGGCAGCCAGGGGCGGATGGGCGTTGCGCTGGCCGCGGCAGCCGCAGAGGCGGGTCACGGCCATTGCGGCGTCGACAAGGACGGCGATGTCGGCGCACTGGCAAAAGAAGCCAATGTCCTCGTGGATTTCTCCTCACCAGCCGCGCTGGAGCAAACGCTCGACGCCTGCGTCGCGCAGGGGCGCCCCATTGTCATCGGCACCACCGGGCTGGAGGAGCGCCACCATTATCTGATCGACGATGCCGCCGCCGATATCGCCGTGCTGCAAACCGGCAATACCTCGCTGGGGGTGACCCTGCTCGCGCATCTGGTGCGCGAGGCGGCGGCGCGGCTCGACCCGGCTTTCGATATCGAAATTGTCGAAATGCACCACCGGATGAAAGTCGATGCGCCCAGCGGCACCGCCTTGCTCTTGGGACAGGCGGCGGCAGAGGGACGCGGTATCGACCTTGGCGATTGTTCGGAGCGGGGCCGCGACGGGGTGACCGGCGCGCGCGGTCATGGGAAAATCGGCTTTGCCAGCCTGCGCGGCGGCACGGTTGCGGGCGACCATGACGTGATTTTCGCCGGACCAGAGGAAATTCTCACCCTGTCGCACCGCGCCGAAAATCGCATGATTTTCGCGCGCGGCGCCGTCCGCGCGGCGCTGTGGTTGCTCCACCAGAAGCCGGGGCGCTACACCATGCCGCAGGTTCTCGGCCTGGGTGAAGCGTGAAAAAAGCCGATATTTTCGAATTTTACCGGCGCCTTGCCGAATTGAACCCGGCGCCGGAGACCGAACTGGCCTTTGGCAATCATTATCAGCTTCTCGTCGCCGTCGTGCTGTCGGCGCAGGCGACCGATGTCGGGGTGAACAAGGCGACGCGCCGCCTGTTCGAAAGCGTCAAGACGCCGCAGCAGATGCTCGACCTCGGCGAGGCGGGGCTCAAGGAGCATATCAAGACCATCGGCCTCTTCAATGCCAAGGCAAAGAATGTGATCGCCTTGTCCC
Source organism: Sphingopyxis sp. MWB1 (assembly GCF_000763945.1). Lineage (NCBI taxonomy): Bacteria > Pseudomonadati > Pseudomonadota > Alphaproteobacteria > Sphingomonadales > Sphingopyxidaceae > Sphingopyxis > Sphingopyxis sp. MWB1. The sequence goes on along the minus strand of NZ_JQFJ01000002.1, from coordinate 1,830,273 downwards.
AAATATTGGTGTGCGACCATGGCGGCGAAGTGCCCGCCGACCGCGACGCACTGGTCGAACTGCCGGGGGTCGGGCGCAAGACCGCCAATGTCGTGATGAACTGCGCCTTTGGCGCCGAGACCTTCGCGGTCGACACCCATATTTTCCGCGTCGGAAACCGCACGGGTCTCGCGCCCGGCAAGACGGTGCTCGCGGTCGAGAAACGCCTCGAAAAGGACACGCCCGCGCCTTTTCGCGTCGGCGCGCATCATTGGCTGATCCTCCACGGCCGCTATATCTGCAAGGCGCGCACGCCTGAATGCTGGCGCTGTCCCGTGGCGGACCTCTGCCGCTTCAAGCCCAAGACCGAGGCCCCGAAACCGCGGGCGTCCAAAAACAAAAGGAGCATCGCTGCATGACCGATCGCCGCCCTGTTATCATTGTGGGCGGCGGGCCCGCCGGGATGGTTTGCGGCTTTCTTCTCGCGCGCGCCGGGCTGCGCGTGACTGTGCTTGAAAAGCATCGCGACTTTCTGCGCGACTTTCGCGGCGACACCATTCATCCCGCAACCATGGAGCTGTTCCACGAACTGGGGCTGCTCGATGAATTTCTGACCCGGCCCCACGCCCGGATCGACATGGCGTCGGTCGATGTCATGGGGCGATCCTATCGCGTCGCGAGCCTGCGCCACCTGCCCGTTGCCGCCCCCTTTATCGCGATGATGCCGCAATGGGATTTTCTCGATTTCGTCGCGCAGCAGGCGCGCGCCTTTCCCGGTTTCGACCTGCGGATGGAGACGGAGGCAAGTGCGCCGCTTTTCGATGAACAAGGCCGCGTCAGCGGCGTCCGGCTGGCGAGCGGAGAGGCGCTGGAGGCGCGGCTGGTGATTGCGGCTGATGGGCGGCGATCGGTGATTCGTGAAGCGGCGGCGTTGCCGCTTGAAGATCTGGGCGCGCCAATGGACGTGCTGTGGTTCCGTATTCCCCGCCCCGCGGGCAAGGCGCTTCAGGAAGTTCCGCTGGGTTCCATCGGGCCCGACGGCATGGTCATCGCCATTCCGCGCGGCGATTATTGGCAATGTGCCAAGCTCATTGAAAAAGGGACGATCGAAGCCGTGCGCGCACGCGGCATCGACCTGTTCCGCCGCGAGGTGGCAGCGATCACGCCCGCGCTGGCAGACAGTATCGGTGCGATCCAGAGCTTTGATGAAGTCAAACTCCTGTCGGTCGCGCTCGACCGGTTGACCAAGTGGCACCGGCCCGGCCTGCTGGCGATTGGCGATGCCGCCCATGCCATGTCGCCCGTGGCCGGGGTCGGCGTCAATCTGGCGGTGCAGGATGCGGTGGCCGCCGCCAATATCCTCGCTGCGCCGCTGGCCGAGGGGCACAATCCCGATCCGCTGCTCGCCGATGTTCAGGCGCGCCGCTGGACGCCGACGGTGCGGATTCAGGCGCTGCAACGCGCCGCGCACCGCCGCGTGATCGAGCCGATGCTGCGCGGCGAGGTGACGCGCGCGCCGTTCGCGCTGCGGCTGCTCGACCGGCTGCCGCTGCTGCGCCGCGTGCCCGGCCGGATCATCGGGCTAGGCTTCGGGCGCCAGCATGTCGAATCGCCGCGCGCCGGGCCGCCGGCGTGACGCGCCGCTATGATGCACTGATCATCGGGGCGGGGCATAATGGCCTCGTCTGCGCCTTTTATCTCGCGCGCGCCGGGTTGAAGGTCCGCATTGTCGAGGCGCGCGACGTCGTCGGCGGGGCCGCGGTGACCGAGGAATTTGCGCCCGGCTTCCGCAATTCGACCGCCAGCTATACCGTCAGCCTGCTGCAGCCAAAGGTCATCGCCGACATGCGGCTTGCCGATCATGGCTATCGCGTGATCGAACGGCCGATCAGCAATTTCCTGCCCCAGCCGGATGGCCGCTATCTGAAACTCGGCGGCGGGGTCGAGCGCACGCAGGCGGAATTTCGCAAATTCAGCGCGCGGGATGCCGATGCGCTGCCTGCCTATTATGATGCGCTCGAAAATGTCGCCGACCTGCTGCGCGATCTGGCCCTTCGCGCGCCCCCCAATGTCGGCGAGGGGCTGCACACCCTGTTCGACGGGACGCGGCAGGGGCGGCGCTTTGCGCGGCTAAGCGTCGAGGGGCAGCGCGATGTGCTCGATCTCTTCACCAAATCGGCGAGCGCGATGCTGGACGGCTGGTTCGAAAGCGAGGCGGTCAAGGCCGCTTTCGGTTTTGACGCGGTGGTCGGCAATTATGCGAGTCCCGACACGCCCGGCAGCGCCTATGTCCTCCTCCACCATGTCTTTGGCGAAGTGAATGGCAAGAAGGGCGCCTGGGGCCACAGTGTCGGCGGCATGGGACGCATCACCGAAATCATGGCGCGGGTCTGCTACGACCATGGCGTCGAGATCAGCCTTGAAAGCCCGGTTTCCAGCGTGCTCGTCGATGATGGGAAGGCGGTCGGAGTAAAGCTTGTCGGTGGTGAGGAAATTGCAGCAAAGCACATCGTCGCCAATGTCGGTCCCCGGCTGCTCTACGACCGGTTGATGGACCCCGCCGACTTGCCCGACGATTTTGTGCGGCGGATGAAGGGATACAGGGCCGGTAGCGGCACCTTCCGCATGAATGTCGCGCTCAGCGACCTGCCGCGCTTCACGTGCCTGCCCGAGCCGGGCGAACATCATCAGTCGGGGATCATCATCGCGCCAACGCTCGCCTATATGGACCGCGCCTTTCTCGATGCAAAGCGCCATGGCTGGTCGCGGGCGCCAATCGTCGAAATGCTCATCCCCTCGACCGTCGACGACAGCCTTGCTCCGCCGGGCGCTCATGTCGCGAGCCTTTTCTGCCAGCAATTCGCCCCCGAACTGCCCGATGGCCGGGACTGGGACAAGGAAGAGGAGGCCGCCGCCGATACCATCATTGACACGGTCGAACATTATGCCCCCGGCTTTCGCGCGAGCATCATCGGCCGGTCATGCCTCAGCCCCAAGGGGCTGGAACGCAAATTCGGCCTGATCGGGGGCGACATCATGCATGGGCATATGACGCTCGATCAGCTCTGGTCGGCGCGGCCGATCCTTGGACATGGCAGCTATCGCGGGCCGGTGAAGGGGCTTTACATGTGCGGCGCGGGCACCCACCCCGGCGGCGGCGTCACCGGCGCGCCGGGGCATAATGCCGCCGCGGTGATCCTGCGCGACCGCGGCCTGTTCGCGCCGCGCTGGCGCTGATCAGCCGTCGGCGCGCGCCTCCGCCACCGCGCGGCGCAGCGCGTCATAGCCAACCTGTCCCTGCAATATCTGGCCGCCGACGACCCAGGTGGGGGTGGCATTCAATTGCAACTGGGTGGCAATCGCCAGATTGCTGTCGAGTTCGCGCTGGAACAGCGCTTCATTGGCTGTGGCATCGCCGCTGCCGTCGGTGACCACCCCGGCGCGCTTGGCGGCGGCGGCGATGGCGCTTTTGTCGAGCGACCCCGCTGCGAACATCGCATGGTGGAAGGCATCATATTTGCCCTGCCGCGCGGCGGCGAGCGCCATCAGCGCAGCATCGCGGCTTTGCGGCGAAATGATCGGCAGTTCGCGGAAGACGACTTTCAGCCTTTTGTCCTCGCGCACCAGCCGGTCGACGTCGGGAACGCTCGCACGGCAAAAACCGCAGGCATAATCGGTAAAGACGACCAGCGTGACATCGCCATCGGCATTGCCTGCCCAGGCCCCGGCATAGGGTTTCTCCAGCGCCGGGCGAATCGCGTCGATGGCGCGCGCCATCTCCTTGTCGCGCTGGGCTTCGAGCGCTGCCGGGATAATCTCGGGATTGGCGGTGATATATTCGCTGACGATGGTCTCCACCTCGCCGCGGCTCATGCCCCCGCCAAAACGCCCGCCCATCCAGAAAGCGAAGATGAGCAGTAATAACAGCGCCCCACCACCCAGCGCCCATGTGCGCGTCGAAAATGCGGGCATGGAAATTCCTTCATTGGTTGTGCGGCGATAGGGCGGCACCATGGGGGCGGGCTTGGCCGGTGAGGGGTGGGAGGCGGCGGAAGAGGCCGCGGCGCTTTCGCTGCCTGCGTTGTGCGCGAAGCTTTCGGCTCCGCCTGCCCCATTTTCCGCGCCGCCCGCCGGGGTGGCAGGCGTGGCAGGGGCAGCGGGGGGAAGGTCGCTCGCGAAAAGCGGCAGGTCGGGCGCCCGCGCCAATTCGGCCTCACGCGCCTCGGCGGCCTCGCGCGCGAGCAATTGTTCCAGCCCCGACGGCGGTGGCACGGGCTCTTCGGGCGCAGCGGGGCGCAGCTTGGTGGCGGCTTCGCCCAATCCCTCACGGGCATCGCGCGCGACCTGTCCCAATCCGCTGCGTGTTTTCTCGGCCGCACTGCCGATTTTGACGCCGGCCTTTTCGGACAGTCGGGCGACGTGTTCGGGCAGCGCCATCCGCGTCCAAAGGCTCCGGCTGGCGGCCCCGCTGGCGCGCGCCGCCTTCGCCGTTCCGCGGGCGGTGGCTGCGGCCGCGGCCTTGGTGAGCGCTGCGCTGCGGGCTGCGGCGACGCGCGAACGGCGCGGAATTTCCAGGGCTTCGATCCGGGCCGGAATATCGGCGCGTTCGCCCACGTCGATCGTCCAGGCGGCAAAGGCTTCGGCGCCGCGGCGGATCGCACGCGCTGCGCCGATCGCACCCGCTTTCACCCGCTCGCGCTCGATTATCGGGGGGCGTTGCGGCTGATCAGGCCGCGAATAGCCGGACAGGTCGAGCCCGACCGGCGGCACATCTTGCGGCTTTGCAAGTCCTTCGTCGGGGCGCGCTGCGGGCGCGGCAGGCGGCTCCTCGCGCGGCGGCACAGGGTCGCGGAGCCAGGGCTGGTAATAATCGTCTTTTTGGTCTGTCACATCATGCTCTTGTGCATCCCCGGGATGCGGGTGCGGTTCGACTTTGGGGATTTGATCCCGAATCTAGCGCCGTTTGCGCGTCCGTTCCACCTCGGCGCGCGCAACCAGCGAAATATCCTGCGCGCGGATCCAGTCGGGCGACCCTTCGGGCAGCCCCTGCATCGCCACTTCGGCATTGCGCAGCGCCAGCGCCGCCTGTCCGCCCTGCAACTGATAGCGTTCCGCCGACGCCAGCGCGGCGCGGGCCTGATCGCCCTTGTTCGCATAAACAATGCCCAGCTGATACCAGGCGAAGGGATTCTGATTATCGAGCGCCACCGCCGTTTTCAGTACCTTTTCGGCCTCGGCAAAATTGGCGGGATCTTCGGTGGCGATCAGCGCATGGCCCAGCAGCGCGCTGATAAGCGGCTGCGACCGCGAATTGGCGACCGCCTTGCGCAGCGGCGGAATCGCCTCGGCGGGGCGCCCTGATTCGAGCAATATCTGCCCTTCCAGTTCCAGAAAATAAGGGTCCTGCGAATCGATGGCGAGCAGCCCTTCGACCTCGGCCAGCGCCTTGGCGGGGTAAGCGCTTTTGTGCCACGCATAAGCGCGGGCATAGCGGGCGGGAATGCTGGTGTCGCTGGCGGGATATTTGCGCAGCGTGCGTTCGGGTTCGGATACAAAACCCGACAATTTCGCTTTCACCCGCTGGAAACGGCGCTCGATATCAGGGTCGGCGGGTTTGTCCCACGCAGGATCAACCATATAATCGTCGCGCAGCGCCTGGATCCGGTCGCCCGACATGGGATGGGTGCGGCCATAGGCCTGATCATCATCCTGCTTGATGCCATAGCGAAACTCCAGATTCTGAAGCTTCTTGAAAAAGGCGAGGCTGCCGCGCCCGCTGATCCCGGCGGTGGACAGATATTGGACGCCTGCGGCATCGGCGGTCGATTCCTGTACGCGCGTAAAGGCCAGGAATTTTCCCAGCGCCGCCTGCTGGCCCGCCATCATGATCCCCATGCCCGCTTCGCCCCCGCCTGCAGCAATGGCGGCGGCGCCCAGAAGCAGGCTGAGCAGCGAGATGTTGGACGCGGTCTTGGCGCCGTCATTCACGCGAATCGCATGGCCGCCCATGATATGGCCCAGCTCGTGCGCCAGCACGCCCTGCACCTCTTCGGCGCTATCGGCGGTCTCGATCAGGCCGCTGAAAACATAGACATCCTGACTACCCGCGACAAAGGCATTGATACTGGGATCGCCCAACAGGTGCACGCGCACCTGCCCGGGCTGCAACCCCGCCGCCACGCTCAGCGGGTCCATCATATCCTGCAGCAATGCCTCCGTCTCGGCATCCCGCAATATGGATTGGGCGAGCACGGGGCGCGCACTGAGCATCAGCACGGCCAATAACAGCAAGAAAAAGCGCAATCCGGCTCGCGCCATAGAAGTGCGTCGACCGGGGGAAAAGGCAAAGGGCGTCATCGCCGCCTGCCTTGCCTCATGTGCCTGAACCTTCACTGAAGCCATATCGGCGTTGTGGGGGGTCGGTTGAGGAGACGCAAGTATCGCATATGGCCGCCATGCCAAAGCATGGCGGCCATAGCGTCAGTTGCCGAAGGTGCGCTGCCACCATCCCCGTCGCGGCGTAGCCGATTCGTCGGCCCCTTCATTGTCGCCATTGGCGGCGACGGTTTGCGGTTCAGACGGCGCGGGTGCCGGTTCGGCGAGGGGAGTGGGCGCGGCCGCTTCGGCTGGCGCCGCTTCTGGGGCAGGAGCCGCCTCTTCCGCTACCTTTTTCCGGGCCCGGCTCGCCCGCTTGCGCGGGGTGGGCTTGGGGGCTTCCTCTTGCTCTTGCGGCGCCGCAGTCGTCGCATCGCTTTCGGTTGGCGAGCCATCCTTGTCGGGCGATGCGTCTGCCGTTTCGGCCTCTGCCTCAGCGGCAAGGACCGCCTTGGTCTTGCGGGGCGCGCGCTTGCGCTTGGGCTTCACCGGCGCTTCGTCGACGACATTCTCGTCGGTCGCTGCGGCTTCTGCTGTCGGCTCGTCCGCCACATCGACTGGGGCTTCGCTTGTCTGCTCGGTGCTGGCCTGCTCGGTTTCCGGCGATCCGGCTTCGCTCGCTGCCTCGGCTTCGGTTTCGCTTGCCTTGGGTTTGCGTCCGCGTCCGCCACGGCGGCGCTTCGGCTTTGCGTTCGCTTCCTCGTTTGTCTCGCTTTCAGGGCTGCCGCCCGCTGTCGTCTCGGCCACGGCCGTTTCGTCCGCGTCGGCGCCACCTTCTTCCTGCGTGTCGCGGCTATCGTCAGCATCGCCATCGTCCGGCGTCCTTTCGCGGCCATCGCCGTCAAAGGATTCAGCGCCTTCCTCGTCGCGGCGGCCACGCCGTCCCCGGCGGCGACGGCGGCGACGCTTGCGGTTTTCGCCATCGTCACGCTCGCGGCGTTCGCTTTCCTGAGTGTCGGTATCTTCCTCGTCGCTTTCGACGAGATTTTCGTCTTCCTCTTCCTCTTCGATCGGCGCGATGGGTGCGAAATTACGGCGTTGGGTCGGCGGCGGGCCACCGACTTCAATTGCCATACGCGCGCCTTCGGTTTCGCCGTCGGGCAGGATTTCGACCTCGACTCCGTAAAGCTCCTCGATCTCCCGCAGTTCGCGGCGCTTTTCGTTGAGGAGGTAGAAGGTCGCTTCCTGGCTGGCGCGCAGGGTGATTTTGCTGCCCTTGCCGCGTGCCGCCTCTTCCTCGATCAGACGCAGCGCACTGAGACCTGCCGACGAAGCGGTGCGGACCAGTCCGGTGCCTTCGCAATGGGGACAGGGACGTGTCGATGCTTCCAGCACACCGGTGCGCAGGCGCTGCCGGCTCATTTCCATCAGGCCAAAGCCCGAGATCCGCCCGATCTGGATGCGTGCCCGATCGTTCTTCAGCGCTTCCTTCATCGCGCGCTCGACCTTGCGGACGTTCGAGCCGTGATCCATGTCGATGAAGTCGATGACGACCAGCCCCGCCATGTCGCGCAGGCGCAGTTGGCGGGCAATTTCTGCCGCGGCTTCCAAATTGGTGCTGAGCGCGGTCTGCTCAATATTATGTTCGCGTGTCGAGCGGCCGGAGTTGATGTCAATCGACACCAGCGCCTCGGTCGGGTTGATCACCAGATAGCCGCCCGATTTCAGCTGGACGACGGGGTTGAGCATCCCCGCAAGCTGGTCTTCGACGCCATAACGCTGATAGAGCGAGACGGGGTCGGCATATTGTTTCACCCGCCGCGCATGGCTGGGCATCAACAGCTTCATAAACTGTTTGGCGGCCTTGTAACCCTCTTCGCCTTCAACCAGCACTTCCTCGATGTCGCGATGATATATGTCGCGTATCGCGCGCTTGATCAGGTCGCTGTCCGAATGGACAAGCGCCGGAGCGCTGGATTGCAGCGTCTTTTCACGAATCTCGTCCCACAGGCGGGCCAGATAGTCGAAATCGCGTTTGATCTCGGTCTTGGTGCGGCTCATGCCAGCCGTGCGGACGATGCACCCCATCGACGGGGGCAAATTCATTTCGTCGATAATCGCCTTGAGCTTGCGGCGATCGGCCCCGTTCGAAATCTTGCGGCTGATCCCGCCGCCGTGCATCGTGTTTGGCATCAATACGCAATAGCGACCCGCCAGGCTGAGATAGGTGGTCAGCGCGGCGCCCTTGTTGCCACGCTCTTCCTTGACCACCTGAACCAGCATCACCTGGCGGCGGCGAATAACGTCCTGAATTTTGTAACGGCGGCGCAGCGACATGCGATTTTCGCCATCGTCATCATCGCCCCGACGGCTCCGTCCACGGCCCTTGCGGCCGCCATTGCGCCCGCGCCGTCGGCGTCCGCCGCGCTCATCCCGGCCTTCTTCCGATGCGTCCTCGCCATCGCCGGTTTCAGCTTGGTCGGTTTCACCGTCCGAATCGCCGTCATTTTCCTCCCCTACTGTTTCGGGAGGAGGGGGCGCGTCCCCATTATCGTCCTCGTCATGGCCTTCGACTTCGGCGACATCGCCTTCCAGCTCGTCAAGATCCTCTTCGGCGCGCATTGCTGCTTCGGCGGCATGTTCCGCCTCTTCGCGCAGCAGCGCCTCGCGATCTTCCTTGGGGATCTGATAATAGTCGGGGTGGATTTCACTAAAGGCCAGAAAGCCGTGGCGGTTGCCGCCATATTCGACGAACGCCGCCTGCAGCGACGGTTCGACGCGGGTTACCTTGGCCAGATAGATATTGCCCTTGAGCTGCTTGTGCTCAGCGGACTCGAAATCAAACTCCTCGATGCGGTTTCCCTTGGTGACGGCGACCCGGGTTTCTTCCCGGTGCCGCGCGTCGATCAACATGCGCGTGGTCATTATTATCACTCCAGGCGCGCCGCGGCGCGCCAATCAAAAATTCCGCAAACGCGCCGGCAAAGCGGCCGCGGCGGATATGGGTGGCAGATATAGAGATGTTATTGTCGCAAAAGGGCCGCGTCCGGTGTTGGACGCACATGCGGTCTTGGCTCCGGGCGACGGCTGGGGCGAAAGCGCCCGCGTCGCTGCGGAAATAAGAGGGCATGGCAAGCCTCATGCGGCATCAACCTGTTGAGGTGATCGGGCGGCGAGGGCGGGCTTTCGGCTTTCGCCCCAACGTCCGGTCAACCGGGTGGGCCAACGGCCAGTCGCTATTTTCCGCCCATCCGGCACCAGGGCGGCCGACTCCCGCCTGTCCGCAGGATCGGCACTTCCCCCTCAAAAGGCCGGACGAGACCGAAAACGGCACCGTCGGTGACGGCCCTGCTAGCATCGGCATCGGTCCACGGCAACCTCCGCTGCCGAACAAAGACGCAATCCAACGCCTTGGTCGTCGCCTGTCCTTTTATGAAATCATGCTAAACGCACGGTTAACCTTGCTGCTTCACGCCCGTTTGACCCCTGATGGCTAATGCAATCTTCATCTTGAAGAGCGGCTAGGGGCCTCACTTGTCGAATAAGCGCTGGACCAATGCGCCGCGAGGGCGGCATAATCATGCAATGGGTGTGAGCCTATTTTTGCTGGCCATGGCATTCAGCCCCTCTGCTGCTCTGGCGGGGCAGATCGGCGCGGTCGAAATCGGCGACAGCGCGGTCACCGTGCATTTTGACGATCTGGTTGCGGGGGCGAGCGCTTTTTTGCTGGCGGGCCCCGACCGTATCGCCCTCGATATTGCCGGGGCGCAGCCGGGCCAGTCGCCGGGCAGCGGGGGCGTGGTGCGGGCGGTGCGTCAGGGACAGCAAAGCGATGGCTCGGCGCGCGTCGTGCTCGATCTTGCGCAGCCGGCATTGGTGAAAGAGGCGCATTTCGCTGCCGACGGGCGCAGCCTGTCCTTTCGTTTGCAGCCTGTCTCTGCCGAAGCCTTCCGCCAGGCCGCACGCGCGCCCCGCGTCGAGCTCCAGCCCCCTGCGAACTTCCGCGCCAAGCCGCCTGAAAAGCGCTACAGCGTCAGCGTGCCGATCGGTACGCCCAAACCCGCGTTGCCGCTGCCGCGCATCCATGGCGGATCCAATGAGCGTTTGCCGCTGGTGGTAATCGACGCGGGCCATGGGGGCCATGATCCGGGCGCCATTTCACCCCATAATGGCCGCTATGAAAAGGACATCACCCTTGCGCTTGCGCGCGCGATTCGCGACGAACTTGTGGGCAGCGGGCGCGTACGAGTGGCTTTGACGCGCTCCGATGATCGCTATCTGGTGCTGGAGGAGCGCTATGGGGTTGCGCGGCGGTTGAAGGCGGATCTTTTCATTTCGATTCACGCCGATGCGGCGGAAAATCAGGAAGCGCGCGGCGCGTCCATCTATACATTGTCCGAAGTTGCTTCGGATCGTGAGGCGGCCCGGCTCGCTGCGCGGGAAAATAAAGCGAATATTATCAATGGCGTAGACCTCAGCGGTCATGACGGCGATGTGTCTTCGATCCTGCTCGATCTGGCGCAGCGCGAGACGATGAATGTCGCGTCCGACTTTGCGCGGCTTTTGCAGCGCGAGGCTTCGGATGAGGTAAAATTCCGTACAAGTGCGCATCGTTTCGCTTCTTTTGTCGTATTGAAAGCGCCCGACACCCCCTCGGTCCTGTTCGAAACGGGCTTTATCTCGAACAAAGAGGATGCCGCCTTTCTGGCCTCGCCCGGCGGTCAGAAAAAAATTGCCCGCGGGGTCCGCGAAGCGGTGCAATTGCACTTCGCCCGGCAAATTGCGGCGGTAGCGCCCTGATGACGCGACAGTTTCTTGCTGTCCGCCCACCGCAACCATACTTCCCTTTCGGCAAAGCAGGCTTTAGAGGCTGAAATCTATGGCCGCCGATAGTCCGCAAGATTTCCGCCTTCGCCTGCGCCGCGATGGCAATGCCCTTATCGCCTGGTTTCGCGACAAATGGACGCGGCGCTGGTTTCGCTGGCTGTTGGCGCTGATCCTTGCGGGGTTTCTGGGCCTGTTTTTGATCTGGGCGATTTTTGCGCGCGATTTGCCTTCGGTCGATCAGCTTCGCGACTATGAACCGCCGCTACCCACGATGGTCCGTGACGGGGAAGGGCGGCCGGTTCACAGCTATGCGCGCGAACGGCGGGTTCAGCTCGATTATGATGAGTTTCCGCCGCTCCTGATCCGGGCTTTTCTGGCGGCCGAGGACAAGACTTTCTTCGAACATGGGGGCATTGATTACCCCGGCATCGCCTCCGCGATCCTGACCAATTTGACCAACAGCGGTCGTCCGGTTGGCGCGTCAACCATCACCCAGCAGGTGGCCAAGAACCTGCTTTTGACCAACGAGCTTAGCTATCGCCGCAAGATTCGCGAAGCCATCCTCGCGATGCGCATTGAAAGCGCGCTGTCGAAGGAACGGATTCTCGAACTCTATCTCAACGAGATTCCGTTGGGGCGGCGCAGCTTTGGCGTTCAGGCCGCCGCGCGCGCCTATTTCGACAAGGATATCGACCAGCTCGCGCTGCACGAAATGGTGTTTCTGGCGATCTTGCCAAAGGCGCCGGAAAAATATGGGCGGGCGCGTTTTGAACAGGATGCGCTGGGTCGGCGCAATTTCGTGCTCAGCTCGATGGAGAAAAATGGCTGGATCACGACGGCGCAACGGGATGCGGCGCGGGCCATGCCGCTTGGCCTCACCGGCAGCGGCAACCGCGCCGTCGAGCAGGTCGGCGGATATTATATGGAGGAAGTGCGGCGGCAGTTGATCGCCGAATTTGGCGAAACCGCCGAAGATAGCCCCTACAGCGTTTATGCGGGCGGGCTGTGGGTGCGCACCCCCTATAATGCCCAGATGCAGGCGGCGGCGGCCAAGGCGCTGCGCCGGGGACTGATTCGTTATGACGCTGGCAAAGGCTGGTCGGGGCCGGTCGCAAAGATCGAGGCGGACGATCAATGGGCGAGCCGCCTGGCCTCCACTTTCATCAGCATCGATTATGACGATTGGCGGATCGCGGCGGTGCTGTCGAAAAGCGGCAATGAAGCGCGTCTCGGTTTTTCCGATGGCTCCACCGGCATTTTGCCGTCGAGTGCAGCGGGGATGATTTACCGCAAAACCGGCGGCAGCGCCTTTTCCGCCATGCGTCCCGGCGACATGATCGCGGTGAAGGCCACGGGCAACGATCGTTATGCGCTGCGCAATATTCCCGAAGTGTCGGGCGGCTTTCTGGCCGAAAGCCCCGTGTCGGGACGGATTTTCGCGATGCAGGGCGGGTTCGACGTTCATCTGTCACCCTTCAACCGCGCGACGCAGGCCGAACGCCAGCCGGGTTCGACGATCAAGCCTTTCGTTTATGCCACCGCGCTCGACAATGGCATGACCCCGGCGACGCTGATCGTCGACGGGCCCTTCTGCGTTTATCAGGGCGCGCGCTTCGGCAACAAATGTTTCCGGAACTTCGGCGGGGCCGCCGGCGCGGGCCAGCATACGATGCGTTGGGGCCTTGAACAGTCGCGCAACCTGATGACGGTCAAGACCGCAAGCCAGGTCGGCATGGAACCGATCGTCGAAACGATTCGCAACATGGGGATCGGGGAGCATGAACCCTATCTTTCGACCGCGCTCGGTGCGGGATCGACGACGGTGGAAAAGCTCGTCAATGCCTATGCCATGCTGGTGAACCATGGCCGCCAGCTTAAGCCGCGTCTGATCGACTATGTGCAGGACCGGCGGGGGAAAGTGATTTTTCCGCGCAACTGGAAAGCGTGCGACGGCTGTAACATGAAGGATTGGGACGGTCGCCCGATGCCGCGCTTTGCCCCCACGGGCAAACAGGTAATGGATCCGATGACCGCCTATCAGACCGTGCACATGCTCGAAGGCGTGGTGCAGCGCGGCACTGCCACGCGGCTGCGCGACATCGGGGTTCCGATGTTCGGCAAGACGGGAACGACCTCCGGCCCCAAGGATGTCTGGTTCGTCGGCGGCACTCCCGAAGTGGTAGCAGGTGTCTATCTGGGGTTCGACCAGCCGCGCAACATGGGCGGCTATGCTCAGGGTGGCAGCCTCGCGGCGCCGATCTTCAAGCAATTTTACGAAGAGGCAGTGTCTGATCCCCAGCCCATTCCCTTTGCAGCGCCCAAGGGGATTCGCATGGTCCGCATCGACCGGCGGACGGGGCGGCGCGTTTATGGAAGCTGGCCGGGCTCGGACCCCAAATCGTCGATCATCTGGGAGGCTTTCAAGCCCGAAAGCGAGCCGCGCCGCACGATTCGTGAAGAGGAAATCCGGCCGACGCGGCCCGCGCGCCGACAGGATGCGCCGGTGCGCCAGGAAAATCGGCGCCGTTCCGACAGCGACTTCCTCGAAGATCGCGGTGGCATCATCTGACGCCATCCACCTTTTCCTGCGCGCCATGAAAGCCTATGGGCGTAGCCAAATATATTCAGGAGCAACGGGATGCGCGCCGAAGCGCAGGATCATATCGACAAAATTGGCGCCGCTTTGGCGCTGCTGCGCCGCTTTCTCGACTGGGACCGCGCGGTGCGGCGCCTTGATGAATTGAATGCCAAGGTAGAAGACCCAACCCTGTGGGACAATCCCAAGGCGGCGCAGGATGTCATGCGCGAACGCCGCCGTCTCGATGAAGCGATTACCGCGACTCGCGCAATCGAACAGGAAACCGCCGATACCGCCGAGCTGATCGAGCTTGCCGAGATGGAGGGCGATGACGCCTTGGTCGACGACGCCGTCGCCAGCCTCGCCGCGCTCGCCGCGCGGGCGGAAGAGGATAAGGTCAAGGCGCTGCTCGCGGGTGAAGCCGACGGCAATGATTGCTATATCGAGGTTCATGCCGGCGCGGGCGGCACCGAAAGCCAGGACTGGGCCGAGATGCTGCAGCGCATGTATATGCGCTGGGCTGAAAAGCGCGGGATGAAGGTCGAGCTGGTCGAATATCAGGCGGGCGAGCAGGCGGGGATCAAATCGGCGACGATGCTGGTGAAGGGCGAAAATGCCTATGGCTATGCCAAGACCGAAAGCGGGGTGCACCGCCTCGTCCGCATTTCGCCTTATGACAGCTCGGCGCGCCGCCACACCAGCTTCTCGAGCGTCTGGGTCTATCCGGTGATCGACGATGATATCCAGATCGACGTCAATGAAGGCGACCTCAAGATCGACACCTATCGCGCCTCGGGCGCGGGCGGGCAGCATGTGAACACGACCGATTCGGCGGTGCGCATCACCCACATCCCGACGGGCATTGTCGTGGCGAGCCAGAATGACCGGTCGCAGCACAAGAATCGCGCGACCGCGATGAGCATGCTGAAGGCGCGGCTTTACGAAGCTGAACTGCAAAAGCGTGAGGCCGAGGCGTCGGGCGAATATCAGGCCAAGACCGAAATCGGCTGGGGTCACCAGATCCGTTCCTATGTGCTTCAACCCTATCAGCTGGTGAAGGATCTGCGCACCGGGGTCACCTCGACCGCGCCGCAGGATGTGCTCGACGGCGCGCTCGATCCCTTCATGGCGGCGGCCTTGTCGCAAAAAGTCACCGGCGAGAAGGTCGAAGTCGAGGATATCGACTGATGGTCGGGGCGGGCGTCCGGTCGGCTTTGGCTGTACTGGCGCTCCTGCCGCTGCTCGGCGGCTGTGATATGCCCTGGGACGGCGACGGCGAGCGTGTCCGCACCGCGCGCGAATTTCCCCCTGCCGACCGCCCGGTGGCGCCGACCGTTTCGACCAAATGGTCGACCGAGGAAGCGCGCGACCGGGTGAATGAGGCGGAGGATGTGATGGACTCTGCCGACGTCCGCAAAGGCATGACCGTCGCCGATATCGGTGCGGGCGACGGCTATTATACGGTGCGCCTTGCGACGCGCGTCGGCCCCGGCGGACGGGTGCTGGCGCAGGACATATTGCCCGAGGCGATCGAACGCCTTGCCGACCGGGTCGCCCGCGACCGGCTCGACAATGTGTCGATCAAATTGGGCGCGGTTGATGATCCGCGCTTGCCCATCGACAGTTTCGACCGCGTCTTCATGGTCCATATGTATCATGAGATTGAGGAGCCCTACGCCTTTCTCTGGCGGCTGCGCCCCGCGCTGCGCGAGGGCGGACAGGTGATTGTCGTCGATGGCGACCGCCCCATCGCCCAGCATGGCACGCCCTTTCGGCTGCTCGTCTGCGAATTTGAGGCGGTGGGCTACAAGCTGCTTTCCTATGACGACAAGCAACATGCCGGCGGCTATCTGGCGCGCTTCGTTCCCGAAGGGAAGCGCCCCGCCCCCGACGATATTCAGCGCTGCAAAAATCCCTGAATGGCTTAACAGCGCCGGCGCCTAATCAGCCTCGACCCTTTGCTTGAAGCGCGCCAGCTGCGCCGAAGCAGCGGCGGCGTGCGGCCCGATCCAGCGATCATGAATATCCTGGATCGGCATGGCGTTCAGATGGTTCCAGCGCTCGCGCCCGCGCCGTTCGGCGATGATCAGCCCGGCCCCTTCCAACTGTTTGAGGTGCTGCATCACGGTGCAGCGGTCGATGTCGGGAAAATGCGTGCATAGCGCGCCCGTCGTCAGCGGCTGATCTTTCAGATCATCCAATATCTGCCGCCGCACACGGTGCGCCAGCGCTTTGAAAACAAGGTCATAGCTCTCATGAATTGACATGTTATAAATTTATAACATATTCAGCCGCGACTCAAGAGGAGAGATGCGATGGATTTGAAATTCAGAGTGGCGGCGCGCATTGCCAAACCCGTGGAAGAGGTGTTCGAGGCGGTCGTCGATCCTGCGAAGCTTTCTTCCTATTTCACCACGGGCGGCGCGAAAGGGCGGTTGGAAAGCGGAGCGGTGGTAAGCTGGGACTTCCACGATTTTCCGGGCGCTTTTCCGGTATATGTGCAGGAGGTGGTGGCGAACGAGAAAATCATTCTCGAATGGGATGCGAATGAAGGCGAGGCGCCCAATGTCGAGGGCGGCGGTTTGACCGCCAGCGATTATCGCACGCGCGTCACCATGGTTTTCACCGCGCTGGAGGATGGGCGCACCCTGGTCGAAATCCGCGAGGAAGGATGGCGCGAAAATCAGGGGGCGCTCGATGCCAGCTATGGCAATTGCCAGGGATGGGCGCAGATGCTCTGCGCGTTGAAGGCCTGGCTTGAGCATGGCATCAACCTGCGCGAGGGCATGTATGTCTGAAGCCTGAGGACGCGCCGATGCCCCGGCCAGCGCGCCGGTTGTCGGGGAGCCGGGCGCTGCGGGCCGGAGACTGGGTCGGGTCAGCCTTTCCGGAAAAGCGCCTCGGCGCTCGCCTTGTGACTTGCCGCTTTGGAACGATGCGCTTTGACGCGCTCTATCTCTCGCTCCAGCGCGACGATCCGCGCATCCAGTTCGGTGATCGACAGCGGGTCCAGCGGCTGCCGGATCAAAGCCTCCAGCACATCGTCGCGCCGCCGGGGAAGCTCCTCATCATCCATCGGCCGGACTCCCTTCTCATGGGGATCGCCTTGATCCCCTTGCATTTCCTCGCGCGCAACTGTTGACCCATGGCCGCTGGCTGTCAATAAGACGCGCCGGGGGCGCCCGTCGCGCTGCTGTCCATGGGTTCTGCGGATCCTTGGGGCAGCGATGACGGTGCTTTGCCGAAATGTGGGGGAAATCAACGTGACCAGCGTGCCGAGCAGCATGACCGCTATCGCCATAACCGAGGCGGGCGGACCCGAGGTTCTGAAAGC
The DNA here is from genome assembly GCF_000763945.1 of Sphingopyxis sp. MWB1. Classification (NCBI taxonomy): domain Bacteria; kingdom Pseudomonadati; phylum Pseudomonadota; class Alphaproteobacteria; order Sphingomonadales; family Sphingopyxidaceae; genus Sphingopyxis; species Sphingopyxis sp. MWB1. Next base: position 1,813,240 of record NZ_JQFJ01000002.1, on the reverse strand, counting down.
CGAAACCCGGCCCGTTCCGCAGCTGGGGCCGGGCGAAGTGCTGATCCGTGTCGCCGCCGCGGGGGTCAACCGCCCGGACGTGCTGCAACGCATGGGCCATTATCCGCCGCCGCCGGGCGCGTCGGACTTGCCCGGCCTCGAAATTGCGGGCGTGGTGGCGGCCATCGGCCCCGGCGGCGATCCCGAAATGCTGGGGCAAAGCGTTTGCGCGCTTGTCGCGGGGGGCGGCTATGCCGAATATTGCGTGGCGCCCGCCGGAAGCTGCCTGCCCGTTCCCAAGGGGTACAGTTTTGCCGAGGCGGCGGCCCTGCCCGAAACCGTCTTCACCGTCTGGCATAATCTGTTCGAGCGTGGCTGGATTCAGGAGGGCGAGACCGTGCTGGTCCATGGCGGCACCAGCGGCATCGGCACCACGGCCATCGGCCTTGCCAAGCTGTTCGACATACAGGTGATCGTAACTTGCGGCAGCGCGGCGAAATGCGAAGCGGCGCGCGCGCTCGGTGCGGATCTGGCTATCGATTATAAGGCCGAAGATTTTGTCGAGGCGGTCGGGAAATTCACCCAGGGCGTCGGGGTTCATGTCGTGCTGGACATGGTGGGCGGCGATTATGTGCCCCGCAATCTCGCTTGTCTGGCCGAGGACGGGCGCCATGTCAGCATTGCCTTTCAGCGCGGCATGAAGGCCGAGGTGAATGTTGCCGATCTGATGCGCCGCCGCCTCACAATGACCGGATCGACGCTGCGGGCGCGCAGTCAGGATTTCAAGGCGGCGCTCGCGGATGAAATTCACGGCACGCTCTGGCCGCGCCTCGACGAAGGGGCTTGGAAACCCGCCATAGATCGTATCTTCCCGCTGGCAGAAGCCGCCGCGGCCCATGCGCGGATGGAGGCAGGCGATCATGTCGGAAAGATTGTGCTCGCCATTGAATAAGCTGCGCTGCGGTTGACAAGCGGGGCATGGGCCATCACCCGGCGGACGGAATATTTGTCCGCTTAAGGAGATATAGTGGTGAAGCCTTCGCTGTTCCTCGACGATCTGACAATTGGCCAGACATGGGAGGGCGGGCCCATCATCATGAACGAAGCGGACATGATCCGTTTCGCAACCGAATATGATCCCCAGCCGATGCATATCGACCCCAAGGCCGCAGCCGAGGGGCGGTTCGGGGGCCTGATTGCCAGCGGCTGGCATGTGGCCGCGCTTGTCATGCGCGATTTTGTCGATGCCGGCGCCTTTGGCGACACGCCCCTTTTGGGTTTGAAGGTCGATGATCTGGAATGGCGCCATCCGGTGCGTGCGGGGGATCGACTGTCGATTGTCCGCGAGGTTGTGGATGTGCGTGTGTCGCGCAGCAAGCCCGACCGCGGTGTGCTGACGATGCGGATGACCGTCACCAATCAGGATGGAGAGGTCGCCATGTCTTTCCTCAACCTTATCCAGATGCCCCTTCGCGGCCACCAGCTTTGACCGCGGTCCGCATCCGTCCCTCGCGCCCCGACGACGGCCCGCGCGCGGTCGAAATCTGGGCGGCGGCCGTCGATGCGACGCATGATTTCCTGGCTCCCGCCGACCGCGTGGCAATCGGTGCGGAAGTGGCGGGTTTTCTCCCCTCCGCACCGCTGTGGCTGGCGGTCGATGCCCGGGATCGCCCGCTGGGCTTCATGCTGCTCGACAAGGGGCATATGGAGGCCTTGTTCATCGACCCGGCGGTTCGCGGTCAAGGCGTCGGGCGCGCCCTCGTCGCGCATGCACTGGCGTTGCAGCCTGCCCTCACCACCGACGTCAACGAACAGAATGAACCAGCGATGGCCTTCTATCGGCGTCTGGGTTTCGTTCCGACGGGCCGGTCGGAATGCGATGGCCAGGGGCGTCCATATCCCCTGATCCATCTGCGTTTTTCTGCCTGATTCTCAAGCCGCGGCGCGTTCGCGCCAATTTATGTGCATCAGCTGGTCGGCCAGCGCATCGACACCCTGCTCGGCAGCGGCAATCGAGGCAGCGAGCCGGTCGTCGGCAAATTCATCATATTCGATGGCGACCCCGTCCCAATCATACAGGCCGATATAGGAAAGCGGCACCGTCAGTCCCGCCTCCACCAGGTTGCGCGCGGCCAGCCGCTGCCCCGGGTCATAGCCATAATCGCCGCGCGAGGAGAGGATGACGAGCCGCTTTCCGCCCGGCAGCATCGGCCAATAGGGCTCGCCATCGCGCGATCGGTCGAAACCAAAGGTCACCCCGACACGGACAATATTGTCGATCCAGGCTTTCAGCGGGGCAGGAATCCCGAAATTATACATGGGCGCGCCGACCACCAACAGATCGGCGGCGACCAGTTCGGCGGTCAACCGATCGCTTTCGGCCAGGCGCGCCTGCTGTTCGGGCGTACGCCGCTGCGGCGGCGTGAAAGCAGCGGCGACCCAGGCCTCATCGACCGGCGCGGGCGGTTCGGCACCGACATCGCGATAAATGATCCTGTCCTGTGGCCGTGCGGTGCGCCAGCGGTCCAGAAAGCGCGCGGTCAGTCGGCGGCTGTGTGATCCGTGCCGGTCGCGGCCGGACAGGCCGGAACGGGCGCTCGAATCGATATGGAGAATATTCAGCGCGTGGTGGTCCATGGTTGCTTGTCCTCATCATTGGGGCGATATGGCATGAATAGAACTTGCCTTTACCTCCCGTCGAACGCCAATATCTCATCCTATGACTGAATATGATTCATCTATGGCCGCGCGGCGCAACCTGCCCCCGCTCGCATCTTTGCGCGCTTTCGAGGCGGCGGCGCGGCACGAAAGTTTCCGCCTTGCGGCCGAGGAACTGGCGGTGACGCCCACCGCAATCAGCCATCAGATCCGCCAATTGGAGGAAAGGCTGGGTTTGCCGCTCTTTACCCGCCGGGCACGCGGCGTCGCGCTGACCGATGCCGGACAGCGATTGTTCCCGACGCTCAGCGACGGTTTCGATGCGTTTGAGCGGGCGATTCGCGAAATTCTCCCCCGCCGCAAGGGGCGCACCGCCATCACGCTGAGCGCGACGACGCTGTTTACCGCGCGCCGCATCCTCCCCGCGCTCGCGCATTTTCAGGCGGCCTTCCCCGAATATGATCTGCGCCTCCACGCCTCCGACGAACCGGTCGATCTGGCGGCCGGGGTTGCCGATGTCGCTGTCCGCTATGGACGTGCGCCCTTTGCCGGGCTGGTTGCGACGCCGCTGTTCGCCGACCGCTTCGGCCCGCTGTGCAGCCCCCGGCTGGGAGTGACGTCGCCCGAGGATTTGCAGGGCGCGACATTGCTTCATGTCGAATGGCGCCGCGCGGGAAAGGCGCCCAGCTGGCCGCGCTGGGCGCAGCTTGCGCAGGCCGAAGGCGTGTCGCTGGCCGCAAGGGCGTTCGATCAGGGCCCGCGCTTCAGCGCGGACGATCATGCATTGCAGGCGGCGGCGGCGGGCGACGGTATCGTCTTGTCCAGTCTCGCCCTCGCGCGGCCAGCAATGGATGCGGGGCTGCTCATCCATCCCTTTGGCCCCGTCATGGAGGGGGAGGAATATCATCTGCTCACGCTGCCCGAACGAGCGCACGACCCCGCGTTGATGGCGGTGCGCCAATGGTTGCTGGATCATGTTGCGTAAGCTATATGCCCCCATCTCGTTGGCGGCTTGTGCGCCGCGCGCTTGCGCATGGCGCAATTAGGCTCTACATCCGGGGCCGAACGGCCGCCCCGCGAGGGGCGGCCCTTATTATTTCCGCTTTGGAGACTTTCCGTCATGGCCAATGCCAATCCGACTCCGCTGATGCCCCACGCGACCGCTGCGTGGCTGGTCGATAATACGGGTCTCACTTTCGCGCAGATCGCCGAATTCTGCGGCGTTCACGTATTGGAAGTGCAGGCGATTGCCGATGAAACCGCCGCGACCAAATATACCGGCCGCGATCCGGTGCGCGCGCATGAACTGTCGATGGAAGAAATTGAAAAGGGTCAGAAGGACCCCGATTACAAGCTCAAGATGAATACGCAGGCGCAGGATACGATCCGCCGCACGCGCGGGCCGCGCTACACGCCGGTCAGCAAGCGGCAGGACAAGCCCGATGGCATCGCCTGGATTTTGAAGAATCATCCCGAAGTGTCGGACGGCGCGATCAGCAAGCTGATCGGCACCACCCGCAACACGATCAGCGCCATTCGCGAACGCAGCCATTGGAACAGCGCCAATATCGTCGCCAAGGACCCGGTTACGCTGGGGCTTTGCTCGCAGCGCGAGCTTGACGCCATCGTTGCCAAGGCGGCGAAGAAGGCGGGAATCAAGGCGCCCGAGGACAGCCGTTTTGAAGGCGACCGCGAAGCCCTGCTCGAAGAATTGCGCGCCGAACGCAGCGCCGCCGCCGAAGCGCGCGCGGCGGAGGATGCCGCCAACGACGAGGATTGATCGCGTGGCTGCGCTTCCTGGGCAGCAGAGGACGGGTAAGGTCGTCGGCCCCGCCGGCGCCGTCTGGCCCCTGGCGATCCGGGAACGATAGGCGTGGCGGACCGCGATGACGAGGAACGGATTGCGGCGACCGGCGGCTCGCCCGATGCTTCGCTGACGCAGGATGACAGCTTCACCGCGACCAGCCATGCGGGCCTGACCTACCCCTGGGGCGAAGCTGCGCCGGGGGAGGGGGAAACCATCGGTATTGCCGATGGCGTTCGCTGGGCGCGCATTCCGATGCCCGGCTCGCTTGGCCACATCAACAGCTGGCTGCTCGATGACGGCGATGGCGTCGCGATTGTCGATACCGGCATTTGCATGACCATCTGTTCGGATGCGTGGAAGGCGCTTTATGCGGGCGCGCTATCCGGTACGCGAATCAGCCGCGTTATCGGCACCCATCTTCACCCCGATCATATCGGCCTTGCCGGATGGATCGCCAAAAAACATGGGGTGAAGCTGTGGATGACCCGCGGCGAAATGCTGACCGCGCGCGCCATTGTCGCCGATTCGAGCGACACTGTGCCCGACGAAGCACTGGCCCAGTCGCGCGCGGCGGGCTGGGACGAGGAAGCGATCGAGGCGCAGAAGGCGCGCGGCTGGAACATGTTCCAGCGCATGATCTTTCCCCTGCCGCGCAGCTATGTGCGGATCGAGGATGGCGATATTCTCGACATGGGCGCGCATCGCTGGCGCGTCGTCACCGGCTCGGGCCACAGCCCCGAACATGCCTGTTTGTGGAACGAGAAAGCGGGGGTGCTGATCGCTGGCGATCAGGTATTGCCGCGTATCAGTTCCAATGTGTCGGTCAATATTACTGAACCCGATGCTGACCCGCTGGGTGAATGGCTGGCCTCTATCGACAAGCTTCTCGCCACCATTCCCGCCGACGTCGTCACCTGCCCGGCGCATGGCGAGCCGTTTCGCGGCCTGCACGTCCGGCTGATGGCGCTGCGCGACGAACATCGGATGCGGCTTTACACATTGGCTGAGGCGATTGCGAAACAGCCGCTACGCGCGGTCGATACCTTCCCGATGCTCTTCAACCGGCCCATCGGTCCGCATAATCAGGGGCTCGCAACGGGCGAGGCGCTCGCGCATCTCAAGCGGCTGGAGGTTGAAGGGCGGGTCAAGCGCGAGGACCGGGACGGCGTCTGGTGGTATCACGGCGTCGCCTGAATGGCGATGCGATCCTCGTGATTGGGAGGCGTTTCAGCCCTTCTCGCCGGGAAAAAAGCGCTCGATCACATCGCTGGCCAGCCGTGCGGGGCGCAGCGTTTCGGCATCGACGCAGCACCAGCTCGATTTCACCTCGGCCAGCACGTCTTCGCCGCGCTTGATGATCGTTTCGTAAAAGGCGCGCGCGCCCTGCACTTTTTCCAAAATGACCGTCGCGATCACCTCATCGTCCAGAAAGGCGGGGCGGCGATAGGTAATCTCATGCTTCAATGCGACCCACAGATGCTGCGCCACCGCTTCGGGAGGCGCAATTTTACGCCAATGGGCCAGCACCGCTTCCTGCACCCAGCTCAGATAATGGGCATTGTTGACATGCCCCATGAAGTCGATGGCTTCGGGACCGACCTGAATGCCGTAATCGTGAGGCTGTGCTGTGTGGTTCATGCCACTGACAATAGTGCCAGCAACATATAACGAAAAGGTGAAATGCACCCAGGCCGGTAAAATATTGCCGACATGTGCCGACTTGACGACACCAGATTCGCCCTTACAATGTTTACGTTGTTGACATTGGGGGGCGAGCATGTGGACCAATTTGATCATCATGATCCTGCTGCTGACAGGGCCGGTGCTGCTCGCGCGACTCGCCGCCCGCGGCGGAGAAGTCTGGCCGCATGCTGCCGCTCTGGGCGCGGCGCTATGCTTCCTGTTCACCGCGTCGGGCCACTGGCTGATCGACGATGAAATGGTCCAGATGCTGCCGCCCTGGGTGCCCGCCCCCTTGCTGCTCGTGTGGGCGACGGGGGTGATGGAGCTTGCCATTGCGCTGGCGCTGCTGATCCCTGCCACGCGGCGCATGGGGGCCTGGGCGGCAATTGCCGCGCTCTGCCTCTTCTTTCCCGCCAATATCTATGCCGCCTTCATTCAGGCGCCGGTCGGCGGGCATGCGCTGGGGCCGGTCTATCTGCTGGTGCGCGCGCCGGTGCAGCTGTTCGTGATCCTGTGGATCTGGCGCACGCTGATCGGCGCGCCTCAGCCGCGCCCGCGATAGGGGGCGACGCCCTGGTCGGGCAGCCACAGCCCCTCGGGCGGCGGCCCCGATTGCCAGAAAACATCGATGGGAATGCCGCCGCGCGGATACCAATAGCCGCCGATTCGCAGCCAGCGCGGCTGCATCTCGTCGCACAGGCGGCGTCCGATGCCGACGGTGCAATCTTCGTGAAAACCCGCATGGTTGCGGAAGCTGCCCAGAAACAGCTTCAGCGATTTCGATTCGACAATCGTGTCGCCGGGCGCATAGTCGATCACCAGATGCGCGAAATCGGGCTGGCCGGTGACCGGGCAAAGCGAGGTGAATTCGGGCGCGGCAAAGCGCACCAGATAAAGTTCTTGCGCGCGCGGATTGGGCACATAATCGAGCACCGCGGCCTCGGGTGAGGCAGGCAGGTCGCTGGTGCGGCCAAGATGCACCGGATTGAGCGGCGGACGGCTGGAATCAGTCATGGAAACCGTCTACTGCCCCGCGCGGCGCTTGTCATCCGCCGTCGTCGGCCGCTTCGCGGAGCGGACGGTGCGTATGACGGGGTGAAGCTGGCACAGCAAGGGCGGGAACGCGAAGGACAGATGAAGAAAATTCGGGCCGATAAAATCAGCGGACGGGCCGCTTCGACCGCTACGCTCACGGCGATGGCACTGGTGGCAGGGGCGGCAGCGCCGGTCCCGCTCCACGCCCAGCAGGATGGGAGCAGCGGGGCAGCGGCGCCCGCACCCACGCTCTCCCCGCCGCCGACGCGCCCCATTGAAATCACCCTTCCCCCGGCCAATGACGGGCGTGCGTCCGGGGTTCAGGGGCCGAGCAACAATGGCCTGCCGCCGCTTGCCCCCGGCGAGCGGCCCGGCGTGCCGACCCCTGCGCCGACCCCGTCGGCGCCGCGTCCCGCACCGACGCAGCCCGCCCCGCGGCCCGCCCCCGAACCGCGTGCGACGCCTGCGCCTGCTCCGCGCGCCACGCCGACCCCGACGCCCGCGCCATCCGCCGCGCGCCCGGTCGCCGCGCCGCTGCCTTCCGCGCCCGCACCGCAACCCGCGCCCGATGAAGCGACGGCGCCGGCCGGGGAGAGCATAGATTCGCCTGCGACCACCGACGACAGCGCGGAACCCTTCCTGCCTTCCGCCGAGCAAGGGGGGAGCGAATCAGCGGCGACCCCTGCACCTTCACGGCCCTCGGACGGACAGGATGTGCCGCTATGGGGCTGGCTCCTCGCGGGGCTCGCCGCGCTTGGCGCGGGGGTCTGGTATTGGCGCCGCCGCCCGGTAGCGCCCCCGGCCGAGGACAGCGCCGAAGAGCAGGCGTCACCGCTACCGCCTCCGCCGCCGCCGTCAGAGCCGGAGACGCCCGCGCGTCCCGCCGTGCCCACCGCACCGCAAGCCGCCACGCCGCCCGCACCGGATGCACCGCCCGCCCCGGTCGCCGCGCCGCGCCGCGCGGCCCCGGCGGCGCCGACTCCGGCGCGCAGCGGCAGTCCGCTCGTCACCCGCGTTCCCGACGAACACATGGCCGCGCATCGCGCGCAGGTCACCATGGCGCTCGACGTCCGCTCGATCCGGATCGAGGCCGATCATGTCGCGGTCGGGCTGGTGCTCACCGTCACCAATACAGGACCGCTGGCGGCGACCGGGCTGATGGTTCGCGTGGCCTTTGGTCAGGGATCGGCGATGTCCGAACCCGTGCTCGCGCGCTTCTTCGACGGGGCGGGGGGCAGCGTGGTGCGCGACGATATTCTGCTCGCCCCCGGCGCGAGCGAGCGCCTGTCCACCGACGTCAGCCTGCCGCGCGCCACGGTTGAGCCGCTGATGATCGGCGGGCGGCCCATGCTGGTCCCCGTGCTTGCCTTTGACGTGACCTATCATTGGGATGGGCCCGGCGAGGCTTTCGGCCAGATTGCGGGCAGCTTCGTACTGGGCCGCGCGCCGATCGCGGGGGCGGGGGACAAGCTCGGGCCGCTGCCGCTCGACCGCGTCGCCCACGCCGTCGACCGCCCCGGTGCGCGCGCCACCGCGATCCAGCGCCGCCAATAGGGCGCACCGCGCGGCGGGGACGCTACGCCTTTTTTCTCGCTTTTCTGTTGCGGCGCACCATCGGCTGGGGCACATCAGTTGCATGCTTGAAAAAGCATGACGTGGGGCATAGGCTGCTCGGCCTTCCCCAGCAAAGATGACGCAGGATGGCCGACGGAAGGAACACGCAGACGTTCCGCCGCGGGTCGCAATAGGAGCATGACATGGACGCCTTGGTCTCAACCGAATGGCTGGAACGCGAACTGGGGGCATCGGACCTGCGGGTCGTCGATGCGACGAAATTTATGGGCGGCAGTGACCGCGACGCGCGCGCCGAATATGAGGCTGGCCACATTCCCGGTGCGGTGTTCATGGATCTGGAGGAATTGACCGACAGCTCCAGCGATATTGAAAATATGGCGCCCCCGCCGGAAAAATTCGCCAGCCGTATGCAGTCGCTCGGCCTTGGCGATGGCAGCCGCATTGTCATCTATGACGACAGCCCGCTGAAAAGTGCGGCGCGCGCCTGGTGGCTGCTCAAATTGTTCGGCGCGCATGATGTCGCGCTGCTCGACGGCGGTCTCGCCAAATGGAAGGCCGAGGGACGCGCGCTCGAAATGGGCAAGCAGACGCTGCGCCATCGCCATTTCACCGTGTGGCGCGATGCCAAGGCGGTGCGGACCAAGGAAGAGATGCTCGCCAACACCGAAAGCGCCGCCGAACAGGTGGTCGATGCCCGCCCTGCGGCGCGCTTCACCGGCGAGGAACGCGACCCCCGTCCCGGCATGGCCCCCGGCCATATCCCCGGATCGCGCAGCCTGCCGCACAGTGAATTGTTCAACGCCGATGGCACGTGGAAACAGGGCGACGAATTGAAGGCCGCTTTCGGCGCCGCGGGTATCGATCTGGCCAAGCCGCTCGTCGCAACCTGCGGCAGCGGCATGACTGCCGCCGTGATTGCCTTTGGGGCGCATCTGCTCGGCAAGGAAGATGTTGCCGTCTATGATGGCAGCTGGACCGAATGGGGCGCCGATCCCGCGACGCCCAAGGCGACCGGCGCCGCCTGACATAGCCGGGGCGTCGGTGACGACCGCTACCGACGCCCCGCCTTCCCCCGATTTCGGGGCGCTGGTCCGCTGTTTCACGCGGATCGGCTTTCTCAGCTTCGGCGGCCCGGCGGGGCAGATCGCGCTGATGCACCGCGAAATCGTCGATGACCGTCAATGGATCGACGAAGGCGCCTTTCTCCACGCGCTTAATTTCTGCAGCCTGCTTCCGGGGCCAGAGGCGCAGCAGCTTGCGACATGGATCGGCTGGCGGCTGCATGGGCTGGCGGGCGGGCTGGTCGCCGGAATGCTTTTCATCCTGCCCGGCGCCTTGCTCATGCTGCTTCTGTCGGCGCTCTATGTGGCGGCGGCGGGGGTCGGCTGGTTCGAGGCGCTGTTTCTGGGGATCAAGGCGGCGGTGCTCGCCATTGTCGTTCAGGCGCTGATTCGTATTTCGGCGCGTGCGCTGACGACACCGCTGCGCCGCGCCATTGCGGTTTCGGCCTTTGCCGCGCTGGCTATCTTTGCCTTGCCCTTTCCGGTCGTGATCCTCGCGGCGCTGGCGACTGGCGCGGCGGCGGCGCGCTGGCGTCCGGCGATGCTGGGCCTCGCCCCGCTCGGGGCCAAAGCGGGCGGGAAAGACGCAGGGCAGCCATGGCGGCAGAGCCTGTCGGCGCTGATGCTGTGGGGCATGATCTGGGCCGCTCCGCTGCTGCTCATCCTCCTGCTGCTCGGCCGTGATCATGTGCTGTGGGACATTGGGGCCTTTTTCTCGCAACTTGCCGTGGTCAGTTTCGGCGGCGCCTATGCCGCGCTCGCCTATATGGCGCAGGAGGGGGTGTCCGGCCTCGGCTGGCTGCGCCCCGCTGAAATGGCCGATGGCCTCGGCCTTGCCGAAACGACGCCCGGGCCGCTGATCCTCGTCACCCAATTTGTCGGTTTTATCGCCGCGTGGCGCGATGCCGCGCCCTTCACTCCCTGGATCGCCGGATTGCTCGGTGCGGGGGTAACGCTCTGGGCGACCTTTGCGCCCTGTTTCTTGTGGATTTTTACCTTTGCGCCATGGATCGACCGGCTCGAACGTGCGCCCGCGGTGCGCGGGGCGCTGGCGGCGGTGACGGCGGCGGTGGTCGGGGTCATCGCCAATCTGTCCTTGTGGTTTGCGCTGCATACGCTTTTCGAGCGCCTCACCGTCGTTAGCGCCGGACCGGTGAAGGCGCAGTTGCCGATGTTATCAAGCCTCGACGGGGCGGCCGCGGCACTCGCGGCGCTGGCCTTTCTGCTGCTTTTCCGATGGCGCTTCAATGTCCTCACGCTGCTGGCTTGCTGCGCCGTCGGCGGGATTCTCTGGACCCTTTTGGCCCCGCTACTGGATTTTGGCTGAGCCTCGGTTCACAAGAGGGGCATGACTGATCGCCCGAAAGATGCGCTTCGCCCCGCCACCCAATTGGTTCAGGGCGGGCGCCGCCCCGAATGGACCGGCGACCCCCGGCTTGGCGGCGGGATCGTCAATCCGCCGGTCTGGCGCGCTTCGACGATTCTCTATGACAATGTCGCCGATCTGAAAGCGCGGGGTCATGCGACCCACGACCGGCTTTTCTATGGCCGGCGCGGCACGCCCACCGTCTGGGCGCTGGCTGATGCCCTGACCGGGCTGGAGCCGGGGGCCGAAGGCACTTTGCTTTACCCGTCCGGCGTCGCGGCCATTTCGGCGGGGCTTCTCGCGTTGCTCGCGCCCGGCGACCATCTGTTGATGGTCGACAGCGTCTATGAGCCGACCCGGGCCTTTTGTGACGGCATGCTCGCCCGCTATGGCGTGACGACCAGCTATTATGATCCGTGCATCGGCGCGGGTATCGCCGACCTGATCCGCCCCGAAACAAGGCTGATCTTCCTCGAATCGCCGGGCAGCCTGACCTTTGAGGTTCAGGATATTCCCGCCATCACCGCCATCGCCCGCGAACGCGACATTGTGACGATGCTCGACAATACATGGGCGACGCCGCTGTTGTTTCCGGCGATGCGCCACGGCGTCGATGTGACGATGATGAGCCTCACCAAATATGTCGGCGGCCACAGCGATGCGATGATGGGCAGCCTCACCGCCACGCGCGCGCCGTGGCCGCGGCTGCGACAGGCGGCCTATCAGCTTGGCCAGTCGGTCTCGCCCGATGAATGCGCGCTGATGCTCCGCGGGCTGCGCACGCTCGATGTGCGTTTGCAGCGGCATGGCGAAAATGGCCTCGCCGTCGCCCGCTGGCTGGCCGAACAGTCGCAGGTCGGGCGGGTGCTCCATCCCGCACTTCCCGATGATCCGGGCCATGCGCTGTGGCGGCGCGATTTTGCGGGCGCGAGCGGCCTGTTCGGCTTCACGCTCAAAGGCGCCGATGATGCGACGCGCGCACAATTTGTCGACGCGCTTGCCCATTTCGGAATCGGCTATAGCTGGGGCGGTTTTGAAAGCCTTGCCGTTCCCTGCGATCCTGCGGGGCTGCGCACCGCAACCGAGTGGAGCGACCCCGACCCGCTCGTCCGCCTGTCGATCGGGCTCGAAGATCCCGCCGACCTGATCGACGATCTGTCGCGCGGCTTTGCAGCGATGGAGGGGGCAATATGATCGCCCCCCTGCTCGAGCGCCTGGGACTGCCGCGACTGGCCGAGGCGCAGATTGCCGAAATCGGCTTTGCCGGTGCGTTGGCGGGGCTCGCCCTGTTCGGGGGCTGGCTGGTGCGGCGCTATCTGGGGCCGCGCCTCAGCGACTGGCTCGACGGGCGCGATCTGCCGGGGCAGGGGCCGCTGGCCAATCGCGCGCCACCCTTTTTCGGCTGGCTCTCGGCATTGCTGCTGGTGGCGACGGCGCGGGGGCTGCACGCGTGGGATCCTTACGCCGCGCTCCTGCTCGACTGCGTCGTTGCTTTTGCCGCGGCGGCGACCGTTCGCAATCTTGTCGTCGGCGTGGGGGTCGGGCGGGGGCCTGCGCTGGTGGCGGCGGCCGTGACCTTCGTCGCCCTTCTGTCGCACAGCATGGGCGGGCTTACGTCGTTGCAGCACCGGCTCGACGCCATCGGCTTCACCATCGGGCGCTTTCATTTCTCGCTGCTCGCGGCGGTCCATATCCTGCTCACCTTGCTGATTCTGTTCCTGCTGGTGCGAATCGGCAACCGGGTTGTGCACCGGCTGGTGCGCGGCAATGGCGCGCGCGAACTGGATGCGACCCAGCAATTGCTGATCGAGAAAATCGCCGGGGTGGTCATTCTAGTCGCGGCCTTTTTTATCGGCATCGACCTTCTGGGAATCGACCTTACTGCCTTTGCGGTTTTTTCGGGGGCGCTGGGGCTGGCGGTGGGTTTCGGCCTTCAGAAAACCTTTGGCAATCTGATCGCCGGCATCATCCTGCTGATGGATCGTTCGATCAAGCCCGGCGATGTCGTCGTCATCGCCGATTCGGTGGGGCGGGTGAACAAGATTGGCGTGCGCGCGGTTTCGGTCATCACCCGCGACGGAATGGAGCATCTTGTCCCCAATGAATTGATGATGACCGAAAGGGTCGAAAACTGGAGCTATTCGAACCGCGAAGTGCGCGTGCGGATCAAGGTCGGGGTCAGCTATGACGCCGACCTGCATCTTGCGCAGAAATTGATGATAGAGGCCGCGGCCGCCGCCCCGCGCGTGCTCACCGATCCGGCGCCCGTCTGCTGGATCACTGGTTTCGGCAACAGCAGCGTCGACCATGAACTGCGCTTCTGGATTCGCGATCCCGAAAGCGGGCTTGGCAATATCAAGGGCCATGTCTTCATGGGGATATGGGACCGGTTCAAGGAAGCGGGGATCGAGCTTCCCTATCCGCAGCGCGACCTTCATCTGCGCAGCCTGTCGCCGGAGGCGCTCGACGCGATCGGCGCCGCGCGCGATGAAAAAGCGCCCGCCCCGCAGGATGCGGAACGGGCGCCGGATAATGGAGGATAGCCGCTTCCCCTGATTCGGGGATGGGCGCCTTTGCGGATTAAAAGCCCTTGGTCTGCGCGCGCTCAATGCCTTCGAGGATGATCTGCTTCGCCTCGTCGACATCGCCCCAGCCGCCCAGCTTCACCCATTTGCCGGGTTCCAGATCCTTGTAATGGGCAAAGAAATGCTCGATCTGCTGCAACACGATCGGCGGCATGTCCTGATAGCTCGCGACATCCTTGTAATAAGGGAAGGTCTTGTTGACGGGGACGCAGAGCAGCTTTTCATCGCCGCCGCCGTCATCCTCCATCTTCAAGACGCCGATCGGGCGGCATTTGACCACCGCGCCCGCGACCACGGGTGAGCGCGCGACGACGAGCGCGTCGAGCGGATCGCCATCATCGCCCAGCGTGTGCGGGATAAAGCCGTAATTGGCGGGATAACGCATCGGCGTGTGCAGGAAACGGTCGACGAACAGCGCCCCTGACGCCTTGTCGAATTCATATTTCACCGGCTCGCCGCCGATCGGAACTTCGATCAGCACGTTGAGGCTGTCCGGCGGACTGTCGCCGGCAGGAATCAGGTCGATGCGCATGGGAGAATATCCTTGATTTGTGATTCTATAATTTGCGGCGCGGCGCCAATAGCCGATCGAACCAGTCGGGGCCACTCCCCACTTTTTCAAGGTGCGGCCAGCGCAGCCCGCCATGATAGGGAATGGCGACCTCGCGATAGCGGCCGTCGCGTTCGACCAGCAGCTTGATCGGGGTTTTGCCGTCGGCGGCGGCCTTGATCGCTGCCTCGATCCGCTCGCGGCTATAGCTCATGCCATCGACCGCCAATATCTTGGTGCCGTTGACGATATCGGCGCGAAAGGCAGGGCCATCCCACAGGATGCTGCCCGCGACGCCATTTTTGTCGATCACCAGTCCCAGCGAATGGACCAGATTGGCATTTTTGGCGCTCGCCATTTTCTCGCGGTCGGACACATTGGGCTTGTCGCGCCAGACGAGGCGATAGCCCGCGCCTTCGATCCCGCCCACGGGCGCGGGGCGTCCCGCATCCTGCATGCGCTCGCTCATAAAGCTCGCCCAGTCATAGGCGTGAACAGCGTTCAGCGCAGCGACGACATCGTCAAATTCATATCCGACCTGCCCCCAGTCGCCTTCCTTTCCGCCAAAGAAGCTGCGCGCAAAATCGTCGAGCGACTTTTTATTGTTGGTCGCGCGGCGGATCAGCATGTCCGCCTCCAGCCACATCAGCGCGCCTTCGTTATAATAATCCTCGGTGCGCGTGGCGCTGGCAAAGGGGCGCGGCTTGCGCGCGGCGATAATCGGGTCGAGCGTCGTATCCTCGACCGAGCGCCAAGCGCGGCCCGGCTGGATGCTGTAAAAGGCCGCATTGCTGGCAAGTTCGCCCAGCACCAGCTCCTTTGACTGCATCCCCGACCGCGCGCCCAGCACGAGGTCCCAGAAACTCGTCTGTCCTTCATAAACCCACAAAAGATTATCCTGCATCGGCGTGCGATAATCGGGGGTCCACAGCTTCGCCGGGCGGCGATATTTGCCGTTCCAGCTATGCACCAGCTCGTGCGGCAACAGCCCGCGGTCGGCGCCATGCTCGTCCCATTTGGTGAAATAATCGGGCTTGCGGCTGTTTTCGCTCGACCGATGATGCTCCAGTCCGATGCCGCCCATTTCCTCGGTCAGCGCGAGCAGAAATTCATAGCGGTCGAAATGGCGCACCCCGAACAGCGCCACCGCTTCGGACACCAGCGCCGCGTGGCGCGCGATATGGTCGGGGCTGGCGGCCAGATATTGCGGCTCGTCGGCCACAACGTTCAGCGTGACATTCTGTCCCAGATCCCATTTCTGGAAATGCGCGCCCGCAAACATCGGGCTGTCGATCAGCACTTCATAATTGGTCGGCGCATAGCTGTAACGATTGCCGGAGACTTTCAGCCCGTCGAGCGCCGCCGCCCCCGTCCAGCCTTGCGGCAGCGTCACCTCCAGCTGCACCGGAATATTGCGGGTGAAATAGCCCGCGGGGTAAAAGCTCACCTGTTCCCACTGCAGGTTCATCATCGCCGGGGCGACGACGATCCGCCCTTCGCTTTCGCGCACGGGCGACAGAAATTCGAACTGGACGTCGATGTTTTTCACGCCCTCGGGCACATCGACGTCAAAGGCATAGACATCGGTCGGCTGGCGCGTCCAGCTCAGCGGCTTGCCATTGGCGCTTGGCTTGAAACCCGAAACCCCCGAAATCGCCCCGCGCGGAGCATGTTTACCGGGCAGCCATTCGGGATAAAGCAAAGTCAGCTTGCCCGCCTTTGCCACCGGGATCGTCTGGCGCACGCGGAAAATCCCGCGCGCCACGTCGCTCGCATCGACGCGAAGCTGCATCAGGCCGGGATAGGGCTCATCGGCGGGCAGCGGAATGACATAGGGCTCGACCACCGGCTGCGGACGGCTGTTGCCCGGCTGCGCGGCGGCGAGGGCGGGCAAAAGGGCGATGGGCGCGGCCGTCAGGGCCGCCGCGACAAGAGCTGCTTTTTTCATGGACCGCGTCTCTGCCGCGAAATGGCCGCCGCGTCCAGCCGCCCTGCGCGCATGGACGCTTTGCCTTTCGTCCAAAAAGCTTTAGACGCGCCGCGCATGAGCAAGGATAAAAAGGCGAAGATAAAGGCGCCGCAGCCGGTGCGCGGCACCCAGGATATGCTCGGCGATTTCGCCGACCGTTTTCAGCATGTGGTCGACACATTCGACCGCGTGCGCCGCCTTTATGGTTTCAAGCGCGTCGAGGTACCGGTGATCGAGCCCACCGCCGTCTTCGCGCGCAGCCTTGGCGAGACCACCGATGTCGTGTCGAAGGAAATGTATTCGTTCGAGGATCGCGGCGGCGAATCGATCACCTTGCGCCCCGAATTTACCGCCGGGATCGCGCGCGCCTATATCAGCAATGGCTGGCAGCAGTTCGCGCCGCTGAAGGTCGCGACGCACGGGCCGCTGTTCCGCTATGAACGCCCGCAAAAGGGGCGCTATCGCCAGTTCCACCAGCTCGACGCCGAAGTGCTGGGCAGCGACAGCCCGCTCGCCGACGCCGAGCTGCTGGTGTTCGCCGACCAGCTTTTGAAGGAGCTGGGGATCGCCGAGGGCGTGACCCTGACGCTCAACACGCTTGGCGATGCGGCCAGCCGCGATGCGTGGCGCGCGGCGCTCGTCGAACATTTTGAAGCGCACAAGGGCGAACTCAGCGAGGACAGCCTTGCGCGGCTCGACAAGAATCCCCTGCGCATCCTCGACAGCAAGGATCCGCGCGACCGCCCCGTCGCCGACAGCGCGCCCGACATCGACGCGTTCCTGACCAGCGAAGCGCAGGATTTCTTTGGCGCGGTCACGTCGGGGTTGGACGCGGCGGGCGTCGCGTGGGAACGCAATGCGCGGCTGGTGCGCGGGCTCGACTATTATCGCCACACCGCCTTTGAATTTATCACCGACCGGCTGGGCGCGCAGGGCACGGTGCTCGGCGGGGGGCGCTATGACGGGCTGATCGAAAATCTGGGCGGCCCCGCCACTCCAGCGGTCGGATGGGCCGCAGGGATTGAGCGGCTGGCGATGCTGCTTGCCGACGATGGTATCGACCCACGGCTCGACGCGGTGATCGCGGTTGAGGATGACAGCCAGCTGGCGCTCGCCATGCAAAAGCTTGCGTGGCTTCGCAGCGGGGGCTTTGCCAGCGAGATTGTCGCCACCGGCTCGCCGCGCAAGCGGTTCGACAAGGCCGCGAAAATTCCCGCCCATGCGCTGATCTCGGTCGGTCTGCGTGACGGCGCGCCGCACATCAATGTGCGCGGCGACAGCGCGCGGGCAAAAGAGGTCGAGGGCCATCTTCAATCGTCACCCCGGACTTGATCCGGGGTCCAGACGATGCGGGCGGCCATGGATCCCGGATCAGGTCCGGGATGACGAAGCAATGAAGTGACAGCGAGCAGATGACCCACGTCTCCGAAAAGCAGATCGACGCCATCATCGAACGCCATGCCGCGCTTCAGGCGCGGATGGCGACGGGCGATATGGCGCCCGCCGATTTCGTCGCCGCGTCGAAGGAATTTGCCGAGCTGGAACCCGTCGCCAGGGCGGCGAGCGAAGTCACCCGGTTGCGCGCCGAACTGGTCTCGCTCCGGGATATGCTCGCCGACCCTGAAATGAAGGCGATGGCCGAAGAGGAAATGGCCGCGATCGAGGCGGCGCTGCCCGCCGCCGAGCATGACCTTGCGATCAAGCTCTTGCCCAAGGACGTCGCCGACGAACGCGCCGCGATGCTCGAAATCCGCGCGGGCACCGGCGGCGACGAGGCGGCGCTGTTCGCGGGCGATCTTCTCCGCATGTACAGCCGCTTTGCCGATACTGAGGGGTGGAAGGTCGAAATCATCTCTGCCAACGAGGCCGAGGTCGGCGGTTATAAAGAAGTCGTCGCCTCGGTGAAGGGGCAGGGCGTCTTTGCCAAGCTGAAGTTTGAAAGCGGCGTCCACCGCGTCCAGCGCGTCCCCGTCACCGAAAGCGGCGGGCGCATCCACACGAGCGCCGCGACCGTCGCCGTGCTGCCCGAGGCCGAAGAGGTCGATGTCGCGATCAACGACAATGACCTCAAGATCGACATTTACCGGGCGAGCGGTGCGGGCGGGCAGCATGTCAACACGACCGACAGCGCGATCCGCATCACCCATATTCCGACCGGGCTTGTCGTTATCCAGCAGGATGAGCGCAGTCAGCACAAGAATCGCGCCAAGGCGATGCAGGTGCTGCGCTCGCGCCTCTTCGACCTTGAACGCACCAAGCGCCACAATGCCGAAGCCTCGGCGCGCAAGGCGATGGTCGGATCGGGCGACCGCTCCGAACGCATTCGCACCTATAATTTCCCGCAAGGGCGCGTCACCGACCACCGCATCAACCTGACCCTCCACCGCCTGCCCGAAATATTGGAAGGCGAAATGGGCGAGCTGATCGACGCGCTGATCGCCGAAGACCAGGCCCAGCGCCTCGCCGGGCTGAGCGATGACTAAGGCCAGGATGGCCGCCCATATGGGGTGTCCGGCACAAGCCCATCTCGTGCGGAAAATAGTCGTGTCCTCCCGCGAAGGCGGGAGCCCAGTCGCCCCCTGCACCCCCTGTCCCCCGTTTGCATCGAGCGAAGTCGAGATGCCCCTCGGCGTGGCGCAAATTTGATGGGCGTCTCAACCTCGCTCGGCACGAACGGAATCACACGTGGATGATGTCGCGCGGAGCATCCGCGCCGCCGCCGCCCGCCTCGCCGACGTCTCCGACACGCCGCGCCTCGATGCCGAATTGCTGATGGCACACGCGCTCGGCACCGAACGCGCGTCGCTTTTGCTCGACCCCGCGCGTTTCACCGTTCCCGCCGCTTTCGAAGCGCTTGTTGCGCGGCGGCTCGCGCACGAACCCGTCGCTTATATTCTGGGCTACCGCGATTTCTGGACGATCCGCCTCGCGGTCGGCCCCGGCGTCCTTATCCCGCGCCCGGACAGCGAAACCTTGATCGAGGCCGCGCTCACCTTTTCGCGCGGAGCGGGCCGCGCCGGCTGGCCGCGCCATATCCTCGACCTTGGCACCGGGCCCGGGACCTTGCTGCTCGCCGCGCTCAGCGAATGGCCCCAGGCGACCGGCCTTGGCATCGACGCGAGCGAGGCCGCGCTCGACTATGCACGCCGCAACGCCGCCGCGCTGGGGCTCGATGCGCGCGCGTCTTTCCGTCAGGGCGACTGGGCGGCGGGGATCACAGAGCGCTTTGACCTCATCTTGTGCAATCCCCCCTATATTGGCGCGGACGAAGCATTGATGCCGCAGGTGGCGCGCCATGAACCCGCCGCCGCCCTGTTTGCGGGGGAGGACGGTCTCGATGATTATCGGCGGATTATCCCTGCATTGCCTGTTCTTTTGGCCGAAAGAGGGGCCGCTATCCTTGAAATTGGCGCGGCACAGGCCATGTCGGTAACAAGGCTTGCCGAATCGGCGGGCTTTTCGGTCTCTTGTCGCCAGGACCTCGGCGGCCGCGACCGGGCGCTTTGTCTGACGCGGCGCTAGGCTGTTTGTAAGAAATTGCTTGGTTTCACGCGCAAAGCACGATAGGGGGCGGCTTACAGGCCTGATCAGGGTCCCTTTGGCGGTGCGGACGCATCGATACTGGTCCGGCGGGTCTGTTTCCCATTTATATGTTCGCGTCGGGCTGTCGCCCGCTCGAACGATAAGGGCAAGGGCCGCGCTTGAAGCGCGGGCGCGACGCGCAACAGGATGAACAGCGCGTCCGGCATGAATGAGGTTGCCATAGCTTAATTAGCTTTTCGACAGGATGTCTCAGTTGAACATGAACAACCGGCAAAACGGCCGTCGTCGCGGTCGTAACAACAGCAATAATAATAACCGCTCGCAATCGGGCGGCCGCGGCGGCGTCGATCAGGCGAACCGCATCGACAGCCGGGCACGCGGCAACGCGGTCCAGATGATCGAGAAATACCGGAATATGGCGCGCGACGCGCAGCTTGCCGGCGACCGGGTCCAGACCGAATATTATCTGCAATTCGCCGATCATTATTTCCGCGTACACAGCGATTTTCGCGCGCGTCAGGAAGAAAAGCAGGCACAGAACGGTCATGATCGCGGGCACGACCGCCAGCGCGAAGTGCGCGGGGTTGAGGATTTCGACGGTCAGGACGACAGCGACGTCGAAACCGAGAATGAAAATGATCGCGGCGACAGCGATAACGACGATGACAGCCGTCGGGGCCGCGGACGCCGTGAGGACGAAGAGGATCGCCCGGCGCGTCAGCCGCGTGGCCGCGCTCGCCGCGACCGTGATCAGGATCGTGATAGCGAAAGCGCTGATCAGGACAGCGAAGGCAAGGGCCGGCGGAGCAGCAAGGCCGCAGACGAGGATGGCGACGATGCCGCTCCTGCCCCGCGTGCGCGGCGTC
Source organism: Sphingopyxis sp. MWB1 (assembly GCF_000763945.1). Classification (NCBI taxonomy): domain Bacteria; kingdom Pseudomonadati; phylum Pseudomonadota; class Alphaproteobacteria; order Sphingomonadales; family Sphingopyxidaceae; genus Sphingopyxis; species Sphingopyxis sp. MWB1. The sequence goes on along the minus strand of NZ_JQFJ01000002.1, from coordinate 1,792,563 downwards.
CGCGCCGGACCCGCGCCGCTGAGGCCGCGGACAGCGACACCGGCAGTTCGGGCATCGACAGCGCCGCGCTGCCCCCCGCCATCGGGCGGAGTGAAAGCCGTGACGAGGCGGACAGCGGCGAGGCCGAAGCCAAGCCCGCCGCCAAGCCGCGCCGCACCCGCCGTACGCTTGCCGCGCCCGCCAGCGATGCCGGCGATGACGGGGTCGAGGAAGCGGCGGAATAACCGCGTCAAATATCGATATTCGGGGTGGTTTTTGGCTGTCCCATGCCATAGCCTCCCCTCGGTTTTGCCGAGGGGAGTTTTTTATGCGCTTTGCCATGTCATGCGGCCTGCTGATTACGGCGGCGGCCTCTCCGGCTTTGGCCCAGTCAGGCGATGCGGCGAGCGTGCCGGGTCCCAATGCGCAGGGCGATGTGGCGGTTACCATTTACAATAATGGCCAGTCGCTGGTGCAGGATGATCGCCAGCTTCGCGTGACGCGCGGGCGTAACCGCATCGAATTCCCCGATGTGTCGGCGCGTATCCGTCCCGAAACGGTGACGTTGGCGGGCGAAGGCCTGTCGATCATCGAACAGAATTTCGACTTCGACCTGCTCACCCCCGACAAGCTGATGGACAAGGCGGTGGGGCAGGTGATCACGCTCGTCCGCACCAATCCCGCAACGGGCGCCGAACGCACCGAGCGGGCCAAGGTGCTCGCCGCCAATGGTGGCATCGTTCTCCAGATCGGCGACCGGATCGAGGTGCTGCGCGACGACGGCCTGCCGGTGCGCGCGGTGTTCGACCGGCTGCCGCCCAATTTGCGCGCGCGTCCCACCCTGTCGGTGACCGTCGATGCGGCGCGCGCCGGGACCATCCCCGCGCGCCTTTCCTATCTCACCCCCAATTTGGGCTGGACCGCCGATTATGTCGCCCTCTTCGATGCGGGGAAGCAGGCGATGGATATTCAGGGCTGGGTGACGCTGACCAACAGTACCGGTACGACCTTCGACAATGCCCGCACCCTGCTCGTCGCGGGCAACCCCAATGGCGGCGGGCGGCGGTCGGGCGCGCGGCCGGTCCGCTTTCCGGGCGGCGGGATGGAGGCGGTGATGGACAGCGCGGGCACCGAATCGAACGATCGCGAACGGCTTGGCGACTTTTATCTCTATCCGCTCGAACGGCGCACGACGATTGCCAACGCCCAGCAGAAACAGGTCAGCTTTCTCGATATCAAGGGCGCGCCCGCGACTTCCACCTATGAATATGTCAATCGCTGGCTGGCCAGCAGCGACGAACCGGTCAGCGCGGCGAGCGTGCTGCGCTTTTCTACCTCGCGCCAGGGTGGGCTCGGCGACCAGCTCCCCGCCGGAACGATCCGCGTCTATATGCGCGATGCGCGCGGCGACCCGCAATTCATTGGCGAAAATCGCATCGACCATACGCCGATGGGCTCGGCCATGTCCCTCCTCACGGGCGAGGCATTTGATGTAAAGGTGCAGCCGACGGTGGTTTCGCGCACGCGCAAGGGCTCCGCGCGCTGGCAGACGGCGATGCGCTACACGCTCAGCAATGCGTGCAGCGAGCCGGTGACTGTCCATCTGGTGCAGGACGGTTTGTGGGGCGATGTGCGGGTCGAGCAGGAAAGCCTGAAGGGCAATCGCGTCTCCGCCGACCGCATCGAATGGCAGGTGCCCGTGCCCGCCAATGGCAAAGTCGATGTGACCGCCACTTTCGACACACGTTATTAAGGGGGCGGGGATGCGGGCCGTCGCACCGCTTTTGGCTCCGCTCTTGCTGGCCGCACTCGCTCTTCCTGCGCAAGCGCAGGAGCAAGCACAGCCGGGGGCCGTGATCACCTCCTCGGGGATCGAGGATGTGGCGGTCACCGTCTATCGCGCGCCGGGGCGGGGTAGCGGCGCAATCAATCCGCGCTGGCCGCGCGGCTTTGCCTTCATCACCGAAACGCGCCGCGTCACGCTTCCTGCCGGGCTTTCGACCTTGCGCTTCGAAGGCGTCGCCGAAGGCCTGCTTCCCGAAACCGCCGTGGTCAGCGGCTTGCCAAACGGCGTGATCGAGAAAAACCGCGACGCGCGCCTCCTGTCGCCCGCCGGGCTGGTCGATGCTTATCTGAAACGACGCGTCACCTTGCAGCGGACGAATCGCGAAACCGGCGCGGTACGCGAACAGGAAGCGGTGATTCAGGCCGGACCCAATGGCGGCGTCCTGCTCGAAACCGATCAGGGCTATGAAGCGCTCGGCTGTTCGGGCCTTCCCGAACGCATGATCTATCCCCGCGCGCCCGCCGATCTGTCGGCCAAGCCCACCCTGTCGGTGCTGGTCGAAAGCGACGCCCCGCGCAGCGTGACGGTCCAGCTTCTCTATCTTGCCGAAGGCTTTGACTGGGCCGCCCATTATGTCGCCGACCGCGCGAGCGATGGCGAAACGCTCGCGCTTCAGGGCTGGATCACCCTGGCCAATGGCGGGGTGACCAGCTTTGACCAGGCGCAGCTCAATGTCATCGCCGGGCGGCTCAACAAACAATATAGCCCGCCCCTGCCGCGCAGCACGCCGGGGGCGCTGCACCTCCAATGCTGGCCGATGGATATCACCAGCACCCATCCCTTGTGGGAATTGCCCGCGGTCGAGGGCGGCGCTCCCGAAGCCATGGCCGATATGGCGCGCGAAAATATTGTCGTGACGGGCAGTCGCTTCATAGCCCCCGCGCCACCTGCGCCCCCGCCCCCTCCACCGCCTCCGGCAGCGGAAGATCTCGGCGATCTTAAATTTTACCGCATCCCGTTCCGCGTTGATGTCGCAGCGCAGGGGCAAAAGCAGATAGCGTTGCTCGCCAGGGAAGGGGTGGCGGTCGAGCCGCTCTATGTCGGCACTCTCTCTGCCCACAATGGCGATGCGCCGCTGGCGGCCACCATCCGCCTTCGCATGCAGAATCGCGAGGAAGATGGCCTTGGCCTCCCGCTTCCGGGCGGCAGCGCGGCGGTTTTCGAAACGGTTGGCGGTCAGCGCCTGTTGCTGGGCGAGGCCGAAATAGGCGACAAGGCAAAGGGCGAGCGCGTCGATTATGATATCGGCGCCAGCCCTGCGGTCCGCTACCGGCTGCGCGAGCGTCCCGGCGGCGGGACGAAATATCGCCATTGGCAGGTGGAGATTACCAACGCCCGTCCGGTCGATGCCGATGTCGAAATGCTGGTGTCGATGCGGATCCACCGCGCGCCGCGCAATTGGGAGAGGCGCGGCAATGCCTGGGTATGGGGCTTGCGCGTCCCCGCCCATGGCAAGATCGAAGCCGAATTGCGCGAACGGATCGACGGCCGCTGATCCCGCGACCGGCTTTTCGCCCTAGGCAGCGGGTTCAGGCAAGGGGCGCGGCCGGTGATTCTCGTCCAGCGCGACAAAGGTGAACAATCCTTCGGTCACCTTTTCCTGCGTCTTGCCGCCATCGCGCGTCGCGACCACCTCGATGCGAATCCCCATGGATGTGCGCCCGCGCTTCTCCAGATGGGCGTAAACCGAAATCACATCGCGCAGCAGGATCGGCGCGATAAATTCCATCGACTCGATGGCGACGGTCGCGACTGCGCCTTGCGCGACCTCGGCGGCGACGATCCCGCCGGCAATATCCATCTGGCTTAGCACCCAGCCACCGAAAATATGGCCATTGGCATTGATGTCGGCCGGTCGCGGCACGACGCGAAGAATCGGATCACGAATCTTATCGGTCATGGTTCATCTCCGGATCGTCCTCAAAGGGGTCTTCAATTGATTCGTCGTGGCCGCTGCCGCTCGACAGAAAGACCAGCCCCATCAGCGCCGCGCCCAGCAGCACCGACAGGCCCACCCCCGCTGCCGTCGCGATCATCATATGCACCGTTAGCGCCTCACCCATGGTGAAGCGCAGCCAGCCCAATGCGAGGATGACCGCGCCCAGCGATACCAGCGCCATGCCCCGCATCAGTCGGCGGTAACGCGCCCAGGCGATTTGGGCGGTGTCGCGATTGTCGAGCGGGGAGTGTTTGACCATGGCTGCCACCATGGACGAAGCAAGCCGCAAACCCAAGTGCGAAGGGCGGGCCACTCTGCTCTCTTTCTGTCTTCAGTCTTTCTCCCTGTCCGCTGCTCTCCCCACCGCCCGCTCTTGCGCGCGCACGCGCGCGCGTAGAGAAGGAGCTTTTCCTCTCGCCGCCGTTTCGTGATAGTCTGGGCAAAAGTGGATCAAGCCATAGGGAGAGCAGGCAATGACCATCGCGGCGATTCTTCAGGGGCGGAGCGGCCCCGTCATTTCGGCCCGGCCCGCCGACAATGTCCGCGCGGTGATCGACTTGCTGGCCCAGCATCGTATCGGCGCGGTGCCCGTGCTCGACGACGACAAGATCGTGGGCATTTTCTCCGAACGCGACCTGGTGCGCCTCATGTCCTCCTATGGGCCGGAGGCGCTCGACCGTCCGCTCGGCGATGTGATGACCCAGTCCCCGGTGACCTGCGCCCCCGACACGGCTGTCATGGCGGCCTTGTCGCAAATGACCCAAAAGCGAATCCGTCATCTGCCCGTGGTTGATGATGGCCGGCTGCTCGGATTTATCTCCATCGGTGATCTCGTCAAATATCGGATCGACCGGATCGAGGCCGAGGCAGCGGCAATGCGCGACTATATCGCTTCCTGACGCCGCGCGGACAGGGCGGGCGCGCAGCCGTCGCCTCTCCGCCAGCGGCTGCGGAGGGGATTCGCCCCCCAAAAGACAGCCTCGTCTCTTTTTTCACGATTCTTTTTGGCGTGTGGCCCGGTCGCTGCGCTGATTCTGGAGAGGAATCGAATTGCTGATTCCGATTCCCGGGCGTGATTCTGGGGCAGATTCGCCCTTTTTCCCCATTGGCTTGCATAATGGCCTGTCGCGAAGTGCGGCCCGGCCAAAAAATCTCAAAAGATTTTGTCGATGAATTTTTCGCGATTTTCCGGGCTGTTCAGCGGGGTGGGGGAGCGAAAATGAGGGGGCGATGAAACAAAATTGCAAAATCCTTGTTGACCCGACTCAGGGATCAGCTTAGAGGCCTTTTCACCGGACG